>JAJPJA010000043.1 GCA_021324455.1 Pseudomonadota bacterium
AAAGGGAAGGGGAAATGTATTGAAGCGGGCTGAGGCTGCGGCAATCCTTCTGTCCTGACGCGGCGGCCGGAATTATCAAGGCGACTGGTGTTGCCGTAACCCTTCCGTCACCCCTTCCCTCGCAGGGAAGGGGCCGGGGGTTAGGTCCGAGAAAGACGCCGCTCAGAGATCGCCTTCAATCCACGCGCACGCGCAACTCGCGCAGGCCGCGCGAGAAGACGCTGCCGGCGTAGCGCGGGACGAAATCCGGCGCCAGACGCAGACGCGGAAACCGGCGCAGCATCTCGCTCAGCATCACGCGTCCCTGCAGCCGCGCCGGCGCCGCCCCGATGCAGAAATGGATGCCCTCGCCGAAGGACAGATGGTCGTTGGGCGTGCGGCGGATGTCGAAGGTCTCCGGATCCCTGAATCGGGCCGGATCGTAGTTGCCTGCGCCCAGCACCACGTACACCGGCGTGCCGCGCGGAATCCTGACCCCCGCAAGCTCCGTATCTCCGGCGGCGAATCTGATGTGCGTATGGACCGGCGGATCGAAGCGCAGACTCTCCTCGACCGCGCCGGGTATCAGCGCGGGATCGCGGCGCACCAGCTCCAGCTGGTCGGGATGCGTCAGGAGGTCGTAGATGATATAGGAGATCATGTCGGCAGTGGTGCTGAGCCCGCCCAGCAGCAGCACCCACACCATCCCGAGCAATTCCTGACGGTTGAGCGATCCCTTGTCGTCGTGCGCAGCGATGATCGCGCTCAGCAGATCGTTGCCCGGATTGGCGCGCCGGCGTTCGATGTAATCGAAGAAGAAGGTGCGCAAATCCTCCAGGTTCTTCACAAACTCGGGCGGGATCGGTTTGCCCGGCTTGAGCGCGCCGATCTGATGCGTTACGTCTTCCAGCCGCCGTATCGAACTGAAATCTTTTTCGGGCACGTTCAGCATGTGGCCGAACACCATCATCGGCAACTGATCGCCGAGCACCTTGACGAGGTCGAACTCGGCCTGCCCCGCGGCCGTGTCCAGCAGCCGCCCGACCATCGCGCGCACCGCCGGTTCCATCTCGTCGATTTTGCGCGGCGCGAACGACGGCGCCACCATCCGCCGCAGCCGCGTATGCACCGGCGGGTCGCGATGGGCCAGGGTCGGCGTGTCCCAGAACACGTTGAAGCGCTCGGTTCCCGCCACCACCGGATTTTCAATCGAGAAGCGCTGATTGTCGCGGATCACCGCGATCAGGTCGTCGTAGCGCGCCACGATCGTGGTCAACGTGCCGATCTCGCGCTGCACCGGCGGTCCCGCCAGCAGCGCCTTGTAGTAAGCAATGGGATGGTTGTGAAAATCCGGGCTGCCGGGATCGAACTTCAGCCGCAGGGACAGGTCGACGTCAGCTGACAAGTGTTCGCGGCCGATGCTGGTGGCGGTGCTCATCGCGATGACCCCCGTTGGCGGTGTAGGTTGCCTGAGCGTTTGTTCCGCGACGCCAGCTTGCGCCAGCGCGCATCGCGGCGCAAGAGCATTGCTCTAGGCGGATTGCGCGTAGACCGCGTCGGCGGCGGCCTGCGCCCGTCCGCGCGCGATTTCGATTCCCGCCGCGCTCAGCAACTGCTCCAGAGCGTTGAGCACCAGCACCACGTTGTTGCGCTGGGATGATTCACCCATCAACCCGATGCGCCAGACCTTGCCCTTGAACGGCCCCAGTCCGGCGCCGATCTCCATGTTGTAGGTGCGCAGCAACGCGGTCCGAATCGCGGCTTCGTCGATTCCCGCGGGCGCCTGGACCGCGGTCAGCTGCGGCAGCCGATGCCCCTCCTGGGCCACGAACTTAAGTCCCATTGCCGCAACCCCGGCCTGCAATGCGGCGGCGTTGCGCCGGTGCCGCTGCCAGCGCGCCTCCAGCCCCTCTTCGACCACGATGCGCAGCGCCTCGTACAGCGCGTAATTCATGCTGATGGGGGCGGTATGATGATAGGCGCGCTCGGCGCCCCAGTACTGCGCGATCATTGAAACGTCCAGATACCAGGAACGGCATTTGGTCCTGCGCCCGCGAATCACCGCCATCGCGCGTTCGCTCAAGGTAAAGGGGGACAGTCCCGGCGGCGCGCTGATCCCCTTCTGCGTGCAGCTGTAGCAGGCGTCGATTTGCCATCGATCGATCGGCACCGGGATGCAGGCCAGCGAGGTCACCGCGTCCAGCACCATCAGCGCGCCGTAGCGATGCGCCATTTGGGCGATTTCCTCGACCGGCTGCAGCACGCCGGTGGAAGTCTCCGCATGCACGACGGCGACCAGCTTGGGCCGCTGGCAGGACTTGAGCGCGGCTTCGATCTTTTCCGGTTCCACGATCCGGCCCCATTCGGCCTCCACCCGATGCACCCGGGCGCCCATCCGCTCCGCGCACTCGGCCGCGCGTGCGCCGAACACGCCGTTGACGCCGACCACCGCCTCGTCGCCCTCTTCGATCAGGTTGGCCAGCGCGGATTCCATCCCGGCCGATCCGGTTCCCGAAACCGGAAAGGTAACGTCGTTGGCGGTTTGAAACACGATCCGGAGCAGCTTCTTGATTTCTTCCATCAGTCCGACGTAGTCGGGATCCAGATGCCCCAGCATCGGCGCCGCCATCGCATTGAGCACGCGCGGATTTACGTTGGAGGGTCCGGGTCCGAGCAGAATCCGGGCCTGGGGATTGAATTGGGCGAACTGCTGCACTGGTCGGCGGCTCCTTTTGTCCTCGGCATCGCTGCGGCCCGGCGAAACCTTCCCGGCGACCCGCGGCCGAACGTCCCATTATTACCGGATAAGGTCCGTCAAAGAAGGGCGCGGCCCGCTCGCGCTGCCGGGGCTGCGTGATAGAGTGTCCTCGATGGAAGACGGGTTACGCGGCAGCGGGATCGATTCGGGGCTGCGCGCCGATCTCGAAGCGCTGGTCGGCGCGGACGCGGTGGTCTCGCGCCGCAGCGAACTTAAAGTATACGAATGCGACGGCTGGACGATCGAGAAGAACGCGCCCGATCTGCTGGTGATGCCGCGATCCACCGAACAGGTCAGCGCGATTTTGCGGCTGCTCCATCGGCGCGGCGTCGCCTTCGTGCCGCGCGGCGCGGGAACCGGGCTGTCCGGCGGATGCCTGCCGCTGGCCGCTCCGGTCATGATCTGCACCTCGCGCATGAATCGCATCGTGTCGATCGACCTGTCCAACCGGCGGGTTGAAGTACAGCCCGGCGTGGTCAACCTGCATGTGACCGACGCGGTCCGGCCTCAGGGCTACTTCTACGCGCCTGACCCGTCCTCGCAGAGCGCCTGCACCATCGGCGGCAATATCGCGGAGAATTCCGGCGGTCCGCACACCCTCAAGTACGGCGTCACCGCCAACCATGTGCTGGGCGTTGAACTGGTGCTGCCCGACGGCGAAGTAGTCGAACTGGGCGGCCCGGCCGAGGAGAAGCTGGGCTACGATCTGGCCGGCGCGGTGGTCGGCTCCGAGGGCACCGTCGGTATCGTGACCCGCGCGACCTTGCGGCTGATGCGCGCGCCGCAGAGCTATCGCACGATGCTGGCGCTGTTCGATGACGTCGATACGGCGACCCGCGCGGTATCGAAGATCATCGCGGACGGGATGGTGCCGGGGGCAATTGAGATGATGGATCGCCTGATCATTGGCGCGGTCGAGGCCGCCTTTCACGTCGGCTTTCCGCCCGGCGCCGGGGCGGCGTTGATCGTCGAGCTCGACGGCCTTGCCGCGGGGCTGGACGATCACGCGTCGCGCGCCGCCGAGCTGATGCGATCGTGCGGCGCGCGTTCGGTTGAACTGGCCCGCGACGAGGCCCAGCGCCAGCTGCTATGGAAGGCGCGCAAGCGGGCGTTCGGCGCCGTCGGGCGGTTGGCGTCCAACTATGCCACCCAGGACGGCGTGGTGCCGCGCACGCGTCTGCCGGATATTCTGCGCGAGATTACCGCTATCGCGGCGCGCTACCGGCTGCGGATCGGCAACGTCTTCCATGCCGGCGACGGCAACATCCATCCCATTGTGCTTTACGAGGAGCGCGACGCCGACGAGACGCGGCGCGCAATCGAAGCGGGACGGGAGATTCTCAAGGCCTGCCTTGCGATGGGCGGGAGTCTGACCGGAGAGCACGGTATCGGGGTCGAGAAGCTGGCCGAGATGCCGCTGTTGTTCAGCCCCGACGATTTGCGTGTGATGGCGGAATTGCGCGCGGTGTTCGACCCGGACAACCGCTCCAATCCGGGCAAGGTTCTGCCGCGTCCGGGTTCGTGCGTGGAAGTCTCAGCCCCCCGCCGCCAGGTTCCGTTGTAGCCGGCGGTTCAGGCCACGCCACCCCCGGAACCGCCATAGACCGGAGCGGCTTTTGTCATACGGCGGGCAATGGTACAGCTTCCAAAGTGAGTTCCGTCCTCCAGACCGAGCTTGGCCGGTTGTTCGACGCCGGCCGCTTGCGCGAACCGCGTGGATTCGAAAGCGCGGCCGCCGAGGTTGTGGTGGAGCCGGCGTCGCTGGATGAAATCGGGGAGCTGGTGCGCAAATGCGAGCGCGACCGCATCTGCGTGGCGCCAATCGGTGCCTGCCGGACGCTGCGCTGCCTGCGTTCGGCGCCGGTCAGTGCCGGCGTTTCGCTGATTCAGATGGCCGGGGTAATTGCGCACGAGCCCGACGATATGACCGTCGTGGTTGGAGCGGGAGCTACGCTGGCCGCGCTCGAAGCGGTATTGGCGCGGCACGGCCAGCATCTGCCGGTCGATCCGCCGTTTCCCGACCAGACCACCGTCGGCGCGATGTTGGGCGCGGCGCATAGCGGTCTGACACGTCTGTCCGCCGGCACCGTGCGCGACTTCCTGATTGGCGTGCAGTTTGTCGGCCACGGCGGCAAGGCCGTCCGCGGCGGCGGCAGGGTGGTCAAAAACGTCGCCGGCTATGATTTGATGAAAGTGATGATCGGCTCCTTCGGCACGCTGGGAATCATTACCGAGGCGACTTTCAAGCTCAGACCGTTGCCCGAGCTGTATGCGATCGCGATTGGATATCATTGCGCTCCGGCCGAAGCGTTCGAGACCGGCTTTCGCCTGCATGACGCGCTTGCCCTGCTTCACCTGGAGTTGCTCAGTCCGGGGATAAGGACGCCATTGACACGCGAGGGGCAGTATCTTCTCGCAGCCGGCGTCGGCGGCAATCGCAAGGACGCCGATTATCAGCTCGAAGAGATCCGCAGGCTGCAGCCCGGCACGCTGATTCTGGAAGGCGCCGACGCGCGGCGATTCTATCGCGTGCTGCGCGACGCGGAGCTGCCTCAGGCGCCGCTGCGGATGCAGATCGCGGCGCTGCCGCGCCAGCTGCCATCATGTCTTGACCGGCCCGGCTTGCAGTTCCGCGCCCATGCCGCTGCGGGAGTGGCGCAGCTTGCTCTGGATGACGCCGAAACTGCCGCCGGCATCCGGCGCGCCGCGGCTGACGCACGGGGGCACGCGCGGGTGCTGTCGCTGCAACCGGCGCTGCGCGGCCTGATTCCGATTTTCGACCAGCCGCCCTCGGGCGCGCTCAAGCTGATGCGCCGGCTTAAGGCGGCGTTCGACCCTGCCGGAATTTTCAACCCCGGCTGTTTCGTCGGCGGCATTTAGATGCAATCCAACCAACCGCAACAAAAGCGCGGGCCGGCGCGGGACGTGGTCGATTACGAGCTGCTGTTCGACTGCGTGCATTGCGGCCTGTGCCTGGAGGCCTGTCCGACTTACATCCTGACCCGCGCCGAAATGGATTCGCCGCGCGGACGTATCTACCAGATGAAGGCGCTCGCCGAAGCCCGCCTTGACGCCGACGCCGACGTCGTGCGCCATCTGGATTTCTGCCTCGGATGCCGCGGATGCGAGACGGCATGCCCTTCCGGCGTCCGTTACGGCGCCTTGATCGAACAGACGCGCGCATGGATTGAGAACAATTACCGCCGCCCGCTGTCCGATCGCGTTCGGCGATGGCTGATCGGCGCGCTGTTTCCTTATCCCTCCCGCCTCAGAGCCGCATTGACGCCGCTGGCAATTATCGAGCGCGCCGGGCTCAGGCCCCTGCTGCAGCGCGCGATGCCGCGCGGACTGCGCGAATGGATCGAACTGGTGCCTGCGCTGACCGGCAACGGCGCCAGGTCGTCCACGGCGCCGGCACCGGACGGCCGCGGCCCGGTGGCGGTTCATCACGGATGCGTCGCGCAGGTGCTGGCGGACTCAGCCAATCGCAGTGCGGAGAGGCTTTTGGGCGCGGCCGGCTACAAAGTCGTGCCGCTGCCGCGCACCGTATGCTGCGGGGCGCTGGACCTGCATAGCGGCAATCGCAGGCGGGCGCTGGAGTTCGCCCGCGCCAACGTCCGCGCGATCGAGCAAAGCGGCGCCGAATACGTCATTTCCACCGCCTCAGGATGCTCCACCGCGATGGCCGAGTACGGCGAGTTGCTCAAGGACGATCCCGAACTGGCGCAAAGCGCCAGGGATGTCTCGGCGCGGGTGAAGGAACTCAGTCTGCTGCTGGCGGGGGAACGCCAGCCGGCGACCCGGCGCTTCGAATGCGTCGTTACCTACCACGACGCGTGCCATCTTGCGCACGGAATGGGTATCCGCGAGCAGCCGCGCGCGCTGCTCCGATCGATTCCCGGCGTGAAGCTGGTCGAGATGGAAATGCCCGACCTCTGCTGCGGGTCCGCGGGCACCTACAACCTGACTCATCCGCAGGCCGCGCGCGAACTCGCCCAGCGCAAAGCCGACGCCATCGCGGCCACCGGCGTGGATTACGTGGTGCTGGCCAATCCGGGATGTCAGTTTCAAATCGCCGCCGAGCTCAGGCGCCGCGGCGCCCGTATCAAGGTGATGCATCTGGCGGACTTCGTCGCGATGGCCGTCTTCAATGGAAATGAGGCAAAATACTCAGATCGTATCAGTTAGCATTCGATTTTTGCTTGCCGGATCATCATGGCGGACCGATAATCATAAAGAATATCAGGATCGTTCTCGAATAAGAGCTCACATCGCGGCAATTTTGCGTCCACGGCTTTGAGCGGGCCGCGCCCCGCGAAGCTGTGCCTGAAACGCCGGGAAAAACCGGTTGATTCCTGCGAACCGTGTTCACCAGTCGATTCGCGCACGATCCAAATCATCAGCTGGAAAGCGGCAGGCGCGGCGGGAGCCGCCGATTAAGCCGGGAGGGAAAAACTTGAACAACAATCGCTGCGCCATCCGGACCGGGTTTCTCCAGCGGCTGGCCGCCGGCTTCACGGTGTTGCTGGTCGCGGCCTTTGGCTCCGCCCCTCAATGCCGGGCATGGGGCGGCGACGGCCATCAGATAACGGCGTATATCGCGGCCGATCATCTGACCGCCCAGGCCCGCGGCAAGGTGGCGCGTATTCTCGGCGTAAAAGACGATCCCGTCGATGTGGCGCAGGCGATGGCTCAAGCCGCGATCCGGCCCGATATCGAATTCAGAACTTCAGCGCCGGAAACGCTGGACTGGCATTTCATGAACCTGTGCCGTCAGGATACGGCCGCGGATGAGCGGGCGCGATGTCCAGCCGGCAACTGCTTGACCGCACGCATCGATCGATTCGTTGACGATTTGAGAAGCGGGAAGAAGGACGGAAAATGGGCGGCGTCCGATCAGCTCGCATTCCTGATCAACTTTATGGGCGAGATACATCAGCCGCTGCACGCGATTACCAACGCCGATATGGGCGGCAAATGCCAGGGGGTAATCGCGCCCGAGCCCGCCAACGCCCTCCATTCGCTGTGGGGCGAGCGGATGGTCAGTCATCTGGAGCGCCAACTCGATACTCACACTCCGGCTGAGACCGCCGCCGTTTTACAGCGGCGGATTCCCGACGATGTCGCACTGCCGGCCCGGATTTCCGATATTGCCTGGGAATCTCATCGAATAGCCGAAAATGAAGCTTACCGGAAGCTGGCAATACCGATGCAGCCGTGCGAACCTGCCGCGTGCGTCAAGCTGCCGCCGCTCAGGATCGGCAAGGATTACCTGGACCAGGAGTCGACCCTGGTGGCGCAGCGGCTTGCCCTCGGCGGCTACCGCCTCGCCGCGCTGCTCAATTCGATCTGGAGTTCGCCTTGGGCTCAGTAGACCGAAAGTGTATCCATGCGGATCGGGCGGGGACGTTCGGCGGTAATCCGGCGCGGTTAGCGGCCGAATTGGCTATGACCGGCTTCGAATACCGCCGCATCGATCGGCCGCATCGCGCATTGACAACCATGGCGGATTGGCGAGAATCGCACATTGCAGGCCGGTGGGCGGATTGCGATGCGGTAAGCCTGTCTGAAACGCTGCGGGATTTTCCAAAAAGGAGCAGCCATGCAGGGATTCAAGCAGTTCTTGTTGCGCGGCAACGTGGTCGATATGGCGGTAGGCATTGTCGTCGGCGCGGCTTTCGGCACGGTGGTGTCGTCGTTCGTCAAGGATCTGCTTACGCCGTTCATCGCCGCGATCGTGCGCAAACCGAATTTCTCCACGATTGCATTCGAGATTAACGGCAGCAAGTTTCTAATCGGCGATTTTGCCAACGCGGTGGTTTCCTTTATTCTGATTGCGGCGGCGGTGTATTTCGCGGTCGTGTTGCCGATTAATACCCTGGTTGCCCATGCGCGCAAACAGCCGCCGGCCGACCCCACTACCAAAAAGTGTCCGGAATGCGCCAGCGAGATCCCGATCCAGGCCCGGCGCTGCGCGTTCTGTACTTCGGCGCTGCAGGCCGACGCGGGCCTGCAGCCGGCGGCCGAGCGCGCACTCGGAGCCTGAACGGAACGCCCGTCAAAACCTCCGCCGGCTTTTATCTGAGCTGAAAAAATCGAGCATTTGGCGGCGATTGCGTAAGTTCGCAGGCCGTCCGGCAGGTGTTGCCCACACCGCGACATGGTTGCGATCGTCCCGCCGCTTATAAGCACCGGGGATCCGCTGGCCGGAATCAAATTGATATATGACAATTACTACAACTATATACCTTACCGGTTGCCAGGTTGACGGCTCTAGCGCGATGCGGGCGCGCCGTCGGTAAAAGTGTAGCGGGCGCCAAAGATGGCGTTGGGGTCGAGCGTGGCGCGCTCGTGTCCCTCAATGACGTTGAGCCCCTTGGACCTGAGGTACGCCAGCGCCCGAACGCGCGATTTGACTTTCCAGTTGATGGAGTAGAAGCCCGCGCGCTTGCGTTCGAGGAAATCCGCCAATGGAGTGCCGGATTTTTTCGGGCGCATCAGTTCCAGATTCAGATCGGCGGTGCGTACAACTGCCACTTGAGCCTGTTCGGCGGCGATTTCACCGCGGCCGACGACCTCGAAATTGAATACCTCGCGATAGAACTTCTCCGCGGCGTCCAGGTCGGCGACCGCCGTGCCCACGCTGGCCAATCCTTCAATCCCCAGCGGATGAACGTCGCGCCACCAGTCCGGCGACCAGCCGGGACGCAGGCGCAAATCGTTGGGCATTTCGACGGCGCAGAACTCGTAGGGGATGTTGCAGGTTTCGCGCCGCCGCGTCAGCACGAAAACGTCTTCGTAACCGGGCGCCCAGATCGGATGCAGTCCGTGTTCCTCCAGATGCTTGATCACCGGCCGCGTGGCCTCGACCTTGAGCGCAATCCCCATGAAGCCGCCGGCGTAATTGCGCAGGTCCCTGGCCATCACCGAGGTTTCGTCCACCGGCGCCATCGGAATGATCTGCGTCTTGCCAATCAGAGTGAGGGTTTCGTCGCGCTCAAGCCCGGGCATCGGACGGGCGTCGAAAAACGTCTGCGCGGCGAAGACGTCGAGATAAAAGCGCTCGGCCGCGCACCGCTGTTGGTTGTCGGCCAGCACGTGGGTGAGATGGATCAGGTTGCGTACCTTCAGCATCGCGGGTGTCCTCGATGGATAGGGCGGCGTCAGCGCGTCAGCAGCATACAGCCGCAATAGGTGCCGCCGCCAACGCCGACGGCGGCCACTTCACAATCCGGCACCTGGCGCGCCCCGGCCTCGCGCCGCACCTGGCGCACCGCTTCGGCCAGAAAACCGAAGCCATGCAGCCGTCCACCCGACAATTGCCCGCCCCAGGTGTTGATTGGCAACTGGCCGCCCAACTCGATCCGGCCGCCTTCCATGAACGGGCCGCCTTCGCCCTGTTTGCAGAAGCCCAACGCTTCCAGCCAGACCAGGGTCAGAAAGCTGAAGCCGTCGTAGAGCTGCGCGCAATCCACGTCGGACGGTTTCAAATCGGTGCGCGACCACAGATGCGCGGCGGCGTCGCGCTGCGGACCGGTGGTGATGTCCTCCCATTGATCCCAGTTGGGCCGCGAGCGCATCGCGGTGCCGATTGCGTTGACCCGCGCCGGCGGTTTGGGCCGATCGCGCGCGCACTCGGCGTGCGACACGATTATCGCCGTCGAGCCGTCGCACGGCACGTCGCAGTCGAACAGCCCGAACGGCCAGCTCACCATCCGGGCGTTGAGGTAGTCGTCCATGGTGATCGGATCGCGATAGATCGCTTTCGGATTGAATGCGGCATGACGGCGGCCGGCCAGCGCAATCGCCCCCAGATGCTCGCGGCGGGTGCCGTACTGATGCATATGGCGGGCGGCGTATACCGCCAGCCAGTTGCCGGCCGACATCGCGCCGAACGGCAGCAGGAACGAAAACGGACCGCTGACTTCATGCGCGCCTGCGCCGATTCCCGCACGTCCGCGTCCGGCGCGCGCCTGCGCGCTGCCTTCGCTCACCGTGCGATAGACCAGGCAATGGCGGCAGAAGCCCGCCGCGACCGCCAGGCAGGCGGCGTAGACCGGAGTCAACTGGCCCGGACCCTCGCCGGCGCCCAGATGCCACGACAGCGACAATCCCAGGGCGTCGGCCATCTCGGCGACACCGGGACCCGCGAAGCCGGGGCCGCCGACACCGCCGCCCGGATAGCAGGCCAGCCCGTCGATTTCGTCCATGCGCAATCCGGCGTCGGCGATTGCCGCCAGCGCCGCTTCCGCCGTCAGATCGACATCGCCGCGCGTCAGCAAGCGCCGTCCGACCGCCGACTGGCCGACCCCCGAGATGATCGCCCTGCGCTCCAGCCGATCGACTTCGCTCACACGGCGCAGCGGATGCGCCGCGACGTAGGCCGTATCCGTTATTTTGTCCGGCGCGCTGCGCGCCGGCGCCGCGGCCGCGCTCTCATGCGTCTGCGGGGCGGGTTCGAACAGCGGCAAGCCAACCTCGCCGCTGACCTGCCGGAACACCACCCTGACCGGCATCCCGATGCGCACCGCTTCGACCGGGCAATTGATCAGGTTGGTGGTAAGGCGCAGGTCCTTCTGCTCGACCAGCTCCACCAGCGCGATTACGAAGGGTACCTGCATGTTCGCAATCCACGGCTGGTAGTTGACCGTGTAGCTGAACACCACGCCCTCGCCGCTGAGCTGCCGCGGCTTGACGTCGCGGCTGTGGCATCGGGGACAGACCGGCCGCGGCGGATGTATGTACCATCGGCAGGACTGACATCGGTTGATTTCGAGCCGCCCGTCGTGGCATGCGCGCCAGAAGTGTTCGGTATCCGGCAGCAGGGCGGGAATCGGCAATCGAGGTTCGCTCATAAGCTGATCGCGATTATGCCGCAGCGGGGCGGGAATACGAAGCCTGAACAGCTACCGTTGAGCGGCGGCGCTGGCGGCTTCATCGATCAGATGGCGCAGGTAGAGCGCGCTGGCCGTCTTCAGGCTCTCCAGCCGGGGCAGCATCCGGTGATCCTTGCCGCGTGCGCCGCTGGCCACGCGATTGACCGCGAACGCTTCCATATTGCCGAAAACCAGCGCGGCGAGCGCGCCGAAATCGAGGCTCAGGCGCGCGGTCTCGGGCCCGACTGCGGCTTCGATCAGCCTGGCGCCGGCGCCGCGGAAACGGGCGACCAGATCGCCGCTGGCCCGGCGCAGCTTGTCGTCGGTGCGGCTGGCGACCACCAGTTCCAGCCAGGCGTAGAAGGTAGGCAAATTGAATGCGGGCCAGCTTGCGTCGATAAAGGCGGCCAGCCGCTGCTCGGGACCGCCCGCGGGCAGCTTGCAGATACTGACGCGCAACTGCGCCAGACGGCGTTCGAACAGATGCGCCACGGTTTCGGCCAGCAGCGCCTGCTTATGGGGAAAATGATGGAGTTGGCCGCCGCGCGAGACCCGCGCGCGCCGGGCCACGTCGACCGTGCTGAGGCCGCCATACCCGCGCTCGTACAGGGACGCCACAGTGGCGCCCATCAACTTGCGGCGGGTTTCCTGCGCGTTTCTCTTCGTGCGTTTTTCTCCGCCCAGCTTTTCGCTCCCCCTGATCTTTTCGGGGTTGATTGCGGCGCCGCGCTTGGTTTGCGGTAGTTCAGACATCTGACTGGCCGGACTGGGTTTGAGTTAATCCACCATCCCCGCTGGCGGGGTCCCTTCGCGCCCGGCACACTTCTAGCCCCTCAAGTTCCGATCAGTCAAGACTGTTGGTTGTCAAAGGCCGGTTCGGGCCGCGCGCGGCGGGCGTCGAGATCGCGCCGCCGCGATTGCGCGTGCGCTATTGCCGACAAACATCAACACGGCCAGTACGTTGAGCAGTCCGCCCCATTGGTAGACCGCATACGAGCCGCAGAGACCGCCTCCGATCCGCAGCGCCAGCGACAGGTGAAGGAGCACAAAGTGGGCATAGAATACGCCCGTGTACGGCAGCGGTCGCTGCAGCACGGACGGAAAGATCACCGGCGCATGCGCGAAGATCATCGAGAAGACGAAGCCCAGAAAGATCGCATGCAACATGATGTCGTAGTGGAAGGTGGTCAGATCATTGCCAAACCACAGCCACGCCGCTCCGCCAACCCCGAGCCAGAAATATCCGGCGAGCAGATTCAGGGCGATGAAACGCGTCAGCCCCTTGTTTTTCACCGTTCTGCGCGCCAGATCATATCTGGCCAGCCAAAGCGCCATCGCGGACATTGCGAGACCGGCCAGCCGGAGTCCGACTGCCGGAATCCGGCACGCGATAATGAGACCCGCGATAAATGCGCCGGCACTCAGCAGGAGCGCCAGCTGATGTTGTTCGGACACTCCGGTCAGCCGGTTCAGCTCCAACCGTTCGCCGACAATGGTGAGCACCAGAAATGCCGTCCACCAGTAGAACATCTCGAGGATCGGTATCCCCGCCAGCCAGGCGCAGTTGCCCACGAACCACGCAACCGCGCCCAGCGCCATCGTGATTGTGAACGGCGCCCTCTGGCGGTAAACAATCGCGCCAAAGTTCGCGACCAGGGCGAGGCTCCCCAAAGTAACGAGAGCCGCTCCGATCGGATCCGGGGCGCCAACGATCAGCGCCAATGCGCCGGCCGCGCTCAGCATGGCAGCCGCATAACTCCAGCTCCGGCCAAGAGCCACGGCGCGTTCGAGACTTATCAGCGTGCCGAGAAAGCCACACACCATCAGCGGCGCGTGGTCCGCGTAAAGTCCGGGTTGAACCGCTGGCACGCGCCAACCCAGCCGCTGAAGCCCCGCCCACAAGGCGGCCATCAGCGCGAGCATTGACAGCGCCAGCAACGGCGGCCGGATGTATTGCATCGATTGCCCCGCGGCCTGGGGGGCGCCCCTCCCGCTGACAGACGCCTGCGGTTTGCCTGCCAAATCCATCTCTCCCTCACTCGCCGATCGGAGGTGATAAGCGCGGCGGCGTTTTCCGCAACGCCTCAAGCTCGCAAGCGGCCAGCGGCGGCAGAGGCCGGTTTCCCGCAACCGCCGCCTGCCGCGCGGACGCCACCGCCGCCTGGTTGGGAAGATTTCCACGCAAGTCCGCCAACCATTGAGCTGCCGCGTCCATGACTATCGGCAATCCCTGCAGACGTCTATTGCCATCCGAGTTGCCGTTTGCCTTTTTCCGAAATCATTTGCGGCGACCATGGCGGATCCCAGACCAGTTCGACGCCGACATCTTCGACCTCCGCGAATCGGACCAAAATCGCCTTGCGCACCTCCTGGCTCAGATAGGAGTGCATCGGGCAGGCGGGCGTGGTCATCGTCATCACGATGCGCACCTTGCCATCGCTTATTTCCGTGCTGTAGACGAGACCCAGATCGACGATATTAACGCCGACCTCGGGATCGTTAACCGTGCGCAGCGCTTCCAGAAGCTCATTCTCGGTCGGCATCGGTGTTCTCCAGGATGGACTCCAGCAGTCCGCATCGCCGTTTCACGCCGCGGGGCGCCCGATGCGCACACGCCAGACCTCGGGCCCCTGTTCCAGATAATCCCATGAGAATTGGCCGCTATGCTCGGCCTGGAACTGGTAAAAAAGCGGCCGCGGATCGTGGTCGTTGATCAAAACGAAGGCTTCTCCGGGCTGGAGCGACGCATAGGTGTCGAAAATCAGCGGATGCCGCTCGCGGGGTACGACGTTGCGGACATCCAGCGCATGATCGCCGGGCATTTTCTTTTCCTGCTCGTATGATTCGTGAATCGCTGCCAGAATCTGGCGCTGATGCTCCTGGTCGAGATGCCGTTCGATAAGGGGCAGATAGACGCGTTCTTCCTTGGCCAAATGCAGTTCCACGATCGCGTCGAGCCGCAGCGCCAGTTCGCGCATCTCTCGCATCAGCCGCACCCGTTCGTCGCCGCTTGCGGTCTCTAGCCGCCGTGCCGCGACTTCGATCCTGGCGGCGTAATCGTTGATGAATTCGTGGTCGACCATCATGGTCGCCGTCGGCCTTCCGTGCTCGCGGACAACGCCGTCGACCCAGGCGTAGAGATGGCGCTCTTCGCCACGCGCATGCGGCAGCAGGTCACCCTTGAGAAATGACAGCAAGGCGCTGCGCTCAGCCTGCGTTTCGTCCCCATTGGCGCCTTGCGCATGCGCCTTGAGCGTCCGCGCCAGCGATTGATGATGTTTTCGGATTGCGTCGGTCAGTGTGGTCATGCTCGCCTTCCATTCCCGTTCCAACGGACGCCGGGCGGCGTTGACGGAACGGCGCGTTAAAGATATATTTAATATACATCTTAAGCGCCGGCGGTCAACCGCGTCGATCGAAAACCCGATTGTCTTCCCATTGCCGGAGATTCAGGCTGGAATCGGGATGGGCGGCGGCGCGGCTGGAATCACGACGAGATCAAGCGGAGCGAGCTTTGTGGAGCCTGGCCTGGCCGTGGAGCGGGGACGATTTTGTGCAAATTTCGAAACGTCCTCTGATGGAAATAGCCTTCGACCGGGCGGCAAAGGAGCCTATGGGCCGATCCAGGGGTGTGAGAACGAGGTTGTATGCAGCTCACGTACTACACCGATTATTCGCTGCGCGTGCTGATGTATCTGGCGATTCATCGCGGCAGAATCGCCAACATTTCCGAAATCGCACAGCGTTACCGGATCTCGCGCAATCATCTGGTCAAGGTGGTTCACGGCCTCGCTCAGGGCGGGTTTATCAAAAGCCATCGCGGCAAGGGCGGGGGTATCGAACTGGCCGGTGAGCCTGCCGAAATCAATATTGGCGAGGTCGTGCGTTATACCGAAGGGCCGCTGCAGCCGGTCGAATGCTTCGATGCTCGAAGGAACCGGTGCGTCATTGCGAACGTTTGCGGTCTGGCCGATGTCATACAAGAGGCGTGCGACAACTTCCTCGCCACGCTCGACCGGTACTCGCTGGCCGACCTGGTCCGACGCCGTGAGCGGCTGAGCAAATTGCTGATGGCGCCGGATCTCCATTGAATGGGAGATTGCGCTTGTGGCGGCGAATTGAAATTCCGCGGCAGGGACCCCGCGGCAAGGCGGGCACCCCGAACAGGTCGGCGGTGGGCAAGGCCGCCACGACCGCGTTTGGCACAGGAAATCCGCGGCGCCGATCAAGCTGCGGCGGGTTTTCTGCGCGTTCCTGTTCCCGGATCTTTCGTTGCCGGTGTTATGGCTCCCGTTGGGTTCTCTATGGCGTTGATAGTGGCGCGGTTTGGTTCCCGCTGCTGCGGCATCTGACTGGCCGGACTGGTATGGCGTTGCTCTTGAAATCCCCTCGGACGCTCCCTTCGCGAACGGCCCACTTCTAGCGCTTTAAGTTCCGATCAGTCAAGACTGTTTGTTATCGGGCGGCGCCTGCGCTAGGAGTTGAATCAGACTGACCGGGGATAAAATCTCCGGCGCAATATTCCCGGGAGGACCCTTCCATGCCCTTGCCGTTTAAGCTGGTGTCGGCTGACTCGCACGTGGTCGAGCCCCCCGATCTTTGGCTCAAGCGGCTCGACCGCAAGTACCAGGATCGGGCGCCGCGCCTGGTATGCACCAAAAAGACGGATTTCTACCTGACGCCGGAAATCGCCGGCGAAGCGCGCCAGGGAGTCGGACTGGTCGCCACCAAAGGCAAGTACAGCGGCGCCCAGTCGCGCGAGTTTACCTTTTACGGCCATTATTCAGACGTGGTCGCGGGCGGTTACGATCCCGCCGCGCGGCAGAAGGAGATGGACGCCGAAGGGGTCGAGGCGGAACTGCTCTACACCAGCTTCGGCCTGCAGATGTTCACGATCAAGGATCTCGATTTCCAGTACGCGATCCTGCGCGCGTTCAACGACTGGCTGGCCGAGTACTGCTCGGCGGCGCCCAAACGGTTGTTCGGGGTGGCGATGGTGCCGACCGATCCAATCGAATACGGCGCGGCGGAACTGGATCGCGCCGCCAAACTCGGACTGCGCGGCGCCATGATCAGTATTCAGCAGGAGGAGGGGCACGGTTACGACCGTCCGCAATGGGAGCCGCTGTGGGCCGCGGCCGAGGCGAACCGGCTCCCGCTCAGCCTGCACGTCGCCGCCAGCAAGAAGAGTTTCCTGTACACCGCCAACGCGCTGGCGGATTTCTCGCTTGCGTTCACGCCGACCATGTACGCGATAACCTCGATGATCTTCTCCGGCGTCTTCGACCGTCATCGCGGACTGCGCGTGGCGTCGGTGGAGAACGACGCAGCGTGGGCGGCGGCGATGCTGGAGCGGGCGGACGATCGTTTCGCGCGCGACCAGGGATGGGCCGGCATGTTCAACGGCATCACCTCGGGGCGCAAGCCCAGCGAGATTTTCCATGAGCACGTCGGATGCTCTTTCATGCACGATCGGACGGCGATTTTCTGCCGTTCCATTATCGGACGTAAAAACCTGATGTGGGGATCGGATTATCCGCATTTCGACGGCGCCTGGCCCGATTCCGCCGGCATCCTGGCCGCACAGTTGGAGGGCGTGCCGCTGGAGGATCAGATTCGCATCGGCCGCAGCAACGCGATCGAGTTCTACAATCTGCCGATCGCGTCCTGAACGGCCGCGTTGAAACGTATTTGTGCCGCCGACACTGTCTGCGGAATGGCAACAGCGCGACCCTGCGTGATCCGCCGTCGCGCAGCGCTTTCGGTCTATGATTGCACGAGCCGAAAGGCCCGGCCTTTACCTGCCGCGCCGGCGCGCGGCGTTGGCGCGCGCGGCGATCGGTCTGGCGGCATTGCTTATCGCTGGCGGATGCGCGCTGCTCTCGGCGCCGCCCAAAGCTCCCGCGCTTGACGTTACCGGCTTCTGGGAGGGCCGCTCGGTGGCGTCGTGCGCCGCGCGGATGGCGCGCTGCGGCGGGATGGTTCAGATTTCGCTTTCGATGATTCAGAACGAATCGTCGATTTCAGGGATGTATCGATGCGCCAGCGGGTTTTCGATGTGCCGCGGCATGGACACCAACGGACGGATCGCGGCGGGCGAGATCAGAGGTCCGGGCGTTGCGCTGCGCGTGATGTTCGAGGATGTCTCGAGCTGCATCTTTACCGGCACGTTTACCGACGAAGCCGGCGGCGGCTCATACATCTGCCTGCAGGGCGGCATCGTGGAGCGCGGCTTCTGGCAGGTCAGACGGGCGTTCGGACCCTCGCCTCCACCCCTCCGATCGACCGGATAGCCGCAAATCAACGCATCGGACGCGCCGCGCCCGGCGCTGTTCCCGGCTTGAAGAACAGACCGATCAGCACGCCCGGCCCGAGGAAGTCGGCCACCTCGGCGAGAATAAAATAGACGCAGAAGACCAGCGCCACCCCGATCGCCATCGCCATCAGGCGATGGACGTCGGTATGCGCGATCACGTAATTGAAGGAAGCGGCGAAACCGCCGTGATCGCGGCGCTGGTCGAACGCACGTTCGGCCAGCGCAAGCAGGATGAAGCAGAAGCCGTAAAAGAACGTGCGCCACAGCACGGGCACGATGCGCGGGTAATTTTTCATCCTGCGCGCCAGCGGCGTGCGGTTGAGAATCAGCACGACTTTGGCGGCGATCAGCGCGCCCAGCACCGCGCGGGACACCGTGCTGACCTCGATCGAATACTGCGCCAGCGTAAGCTTGATAATCAACAGCACGAGCAGGAAGCCGACCAGGAAAAATAACGCGATGGGAACGATGCGCCACACCTCCTCCCAAAGCCAGTGCCCGGCGGACGCGAGCGTGGAAGAGGCCCGGGAGGATCCGATTTCAACGCTTTGCATCGTTCGATTGGCCCGACGCGAATCCGTTTCGGCTGGTTTCTACAAGCCCGTTTCCATTCCCGTTGTCAAGCGCGCTTCATCGCAATAATCTCCCACGCCAGGAACATAATGAACGGCGAGTCCTGAACAGTCAGGTTTCGCGCCGCGCGGGCCTTTTGCAGAGGTTTCCGCGAGCGATGGACGAGGAACATCCTATGCAACTCGAGCTGCTGGCATCGGGCTACGGTCTGGTCGAAGGACCGCGAGTCGACGAGCGGGATCGCCTGTATTTCGTCGACGTGCAATTGGGCGGGCTTTACCGGCGCGCTCCCGACGGAGCGATGGAAACCCTGATTGCGGGCCTCAAGTACATCGGCGGTATCGTCTTCAACCGCGGCGGGCTTCTGTTCTGCGGCAAGGGCGGGCTCAAGGCCTGGGACGAGACGACCGGCGCCGCGCGCGATATCGTAACCACCTGGCAGGGCAAGCCGCTGCAATTCAACGATATGACCGCCGATAACCAGGGCAGCGTGTGGATTGGATCATTCGGCTACGACGTGTTCGCGCATCCGCGCCCCGATCCCGCTCCAGGCGCGCTGTTCAGGATCGATCCTCCGGGTAATATCGTTGCGCTGTGGGACGGGATCGAATTGAGCAACGGGCTGGGCTTCAGTCCCGACGGCAGCCTGCTTTATCATTCCGATTCCGGCGGCGATACCGTTTTTGTCTACGATGTCCAGCCCGATCGCACGCTCAGGCATCGCCGCCCGTTCGCAAAGCTGCCGCAGGGCGTGCCCGACGGTCTTGCGGTGGACGTCGAAGGCGGTGTCTGGGTGGCGGGCGCGATGGGAGGCAAGGTGTTTCGCTTCACGCGCGACGGCGTTGTGGCGCAGACCATCGAGGTTCCGCTCAACTTTCCATCCAGCGTGGTCTTCGGCGGACGCGACCTGCTCGACCTCTACATCGCGACCGGCGACGAACGATATTTCGGCGACGATCCGGTGGAACCGCCGCCGCGCGGCGCCATTTTCCGCACGCGTACGTCGATCCCCGGCCTGCCGGTTCCAAAAGCGCGCTTCTGAGCCGCCGCGCGCCTTGGGCGGGATAGAACCGGCGCGTTACCGCGGCTATCCTGTCGTGATTGCTGGCGCGGCTGCGCGGAAGGCGGATTATGGTTGAAAAACTGCTGGCCGGGATTTCGGCGCTGATTATCTCGGCCATTTCCGGGATGGGCTATGGCGGCGTGGTATTGCTGATGGCGGTGGAGAGCGCCTGCATCCCGCTGCCCTCGGAAGTGATCATGCCGTTTGCCGGCTATTTGGTCTCGACCGGCCGCTTCAGCCTGCAGGCGGTGGCGATCGCCGGAACCATAGGATGCCTGTTGGGTTCCTATGTCGCCTATCTGGTCGGCGCTACCGGCGGGCGGCAGGCCTTCGAGCGCTACGGCCGCTACGTGCTGGTTTCCCATCACGAACTGGAGATTGCCGACCGCTTCTTCGAACGCTGGGGTTCCGTCACCGTATTCGCCGCGCGCCTGCTGCCGGTGATACGGACTTTCATCGCGTTTCCGGCGGGATTGGCGCGGATGCAGTTATGGCGCTTCTCGATCTATACGATTTTGGGCTCCTACCCATGGTGCCTGGCGCTGGCGTATGCGGGGATGAAACTGGGTCAGCATTGGCGCGATCTGGCGCCGTACTTCCATCGATTCGACAATCTAATCGCGCTGGTGCTGGTGCTGGCGGCCGCGATTTTTCTTTACGGCAGATTGCGCGGCCGGACCGGAACTCCCGCCCGCAGCAATCTGCTTGGTTCGTAAATCGGCAAATTCCGCCATGCCGTGATACAATCGGAATCGAACTCCGAACCAAAAGGACTCAATGATGACCGATCAAGAGCGCGATCCCGCCGAACTGGTCGAGGTCCTGGCAAGCATAGATCCGATGCAGGCGCGGATGGCGCGTGACATGCTCGCTTCCAACGGTATCGAATCTTTCATCTTCGACGAGGAGTCCTCACGGATGCTGGGAAGCACCGCCGCGGTTCCCGCCCGCCTGATGGTGCATGCGCAGGCGCGCGAGGAGGCGCTCAAGCTGCTCGAGGATTTGGGCTTCGAAGGCCCGCAGGAATGACGTCTTCGGCCGCCGCCGCGGCGCCGGGGACGGGTTAGAACTTCGCTTCCGGTACCGGCAGTCCGGGGATATCCGATCGCATCCTGAAGATGGTCCCCTTGAGCGGGCGATCCACATTGTCTGCGCTGACCACGTACAAATCGCACATATCCGCGCCGCCGAACGCCACGCTGACCACCATCCGCGATGGCATCCGGATCCGCCGATCCACGGTGCCGTCAGGTTTGAAGCGCACCAGCTCGTAGGCAAAAATCGCCGCCACCCAAACTCCGCCTTCGGCATCGACCGCCAGACCGTCGGGAAATCCCTCAGGCAGTTTGGCGAATACGCGCCGATCAGTCAGGCGCCGGTCCGCGGTCACGTCGTAGGCATAGATCGCGTTGGGCGGCGAATCGGCATGGTACAGCAGCTTGCCGTCGGGGCTGAAGCCCAGGCCGTTGCTGACCTGGTAGCCCTCGCCGACCAGCGTTGCGCGGCCGTCAGGATCGACGCGGTAGAGGTCGCCCGGAACCGGCTTGGCGCTGCGATCCAGCGCGTTGTAATTCATCGCGCCGACGTACACGCTGCCCTGCGCATCCACCGTCAGGTCGTTGAGACTGTTGATGGTGTGCCCCGGGAAACTCGAGAACACGTCGTCAATCCGGCCGGTGGATTCGTCGAACAGCGCCAGCGACGGACCCGACATCAGCAGCTTGCCGCTGTGGCACAGCGCCAGTCCGCCGATACTGCGGCGGTTGGATAGCAGCGTCTCGATGCGGCCGCCGGGGCTCAGCCGCTTTACGCTGGCGCTGCCGTGGTCGGTGAAATAAAGCCGTCCGTGCCGGTCAACCCGCGGACCCTCGATCAAACCGAAGCCGCTGGCCAGAGTTTCGATGTCCATCGCTGTCGTGCTCCTGTGGCTTGTCAGCGCTCATCTATCATGGAGACCGGCGCCATTGCGAGCCGGGTCAGAAACTGCGGATCAGAGCGATCAAACCATCGCCGTGCGCGACGGCATAATTGAGCAGGCCGAACAGCGCGCCGAACAGGGCGCCGAACATACCCCCGTTGACGCGGATCCAGTCCAGATGCGTGCGGGTGCGGCTCTCGATCTGGCGGCGGATTTCGTCGTCCGACAGGCTCATGAGATTGTGCTTGACCATTCGGGCGATCTCGCCGCGGCTGGCGGTGACGGCGTGCTCCACCAGCATATCCATGATGCGATAGGCGGCTTCGCGCGTGGCACTGTTGCGCTGCTGCAGCTCCTCGCCCACTGAATGGATCCGTTCCTCCAGGGCCTTTATGAGATCGGCGTTGGCGGGCAGCGTCAGCAGCATCTCGCGCAGCTCCTGGCCGATGCGCTCGCTCAGCTTGTGGTAAGTGACCAGTCCCAGCGCGTTGGCGATCCTGATCGAACGCGGCGCCGAGGCTTCGAGCCGCTGTTCGAGAAATTCGGTCAATTGCGGCGAGTCGACGTAGTCCGCGATACTCCGGCACATCGCCGCCAAATGGGTGCGGTCGATGATAGCCTCAAGCGAGACGCTTTCCAGGTAGCGTCCGAGGCGCTTGACCAGATCGAGGTCGCGCAGCTTGCGATCGATCATCTCGGGAGTCAGCCATTGGGTTTCTATGGTATTGGAAATTCCATCGATCAGCTTCTGCCGGTTGCGCGGCAGCACGCCCGAGTTGGGCAGATACCAGCGGCGCTCGAAGATCATCTTGAGCGCGATATAGTCGCACAGCCCGCCCACCAGCGCCGCCTCGCCCATCGAATTCATGAAGGATCCCGCGCTATGCCACGGGCTCATCAGCAGCACGGCCCAGCTCGCGCCGTAAAAAACCAGCGAGAGGGCCAGGGTCAGGTCGCCCTTGTGCTGTTCGATAAACACCAGCGAAGCGCGCCGTTTGGGCGCAATCTGTTCGACGATACGATCCATGCGGATCTGATTATAGGCCATGATTTTGAAGCTGTCGCGCGCGAAAAAACATGGGTCCAGCCGTTGTGCCGGCCATGGCCGGTCAATCCTCGGGCAGTAAAGCGGCGCCGTTGCGCGCCTGGTCCGCCAGCCGCAGCCGCCGATGGCCCAGGTAGATCAGCACCGGCTGCAGCACGCGCGTCAGCACCATGATCGCGAGCGCGCCGCCGATCACAACGATGGCCAGCGGACGCTGGGTCTGCGCGCCGATCCGGGTGGAGATCGCCGCCGGAAGCAGGCCGAACGCGTCCACCAAATCGGTCATCATGGTCGCACGCAGCCGCCGATCCGATCCCAGAATGATCGATTCCTTGAACGGATGTCCCTCGCGCCAGAGCTGGCGGATGTAGAAGCTCAGCAGGATCCCGTCCATGGTGGCGATACCGAAGATCGAGATGAATCCGACCGCGGCCGAAACGCTGAACGGAGTTCCGGTGATGAACAATCCCAGCACACCCCCCAGACATGCGACCGGGATCTGGGCCATGATTATCGAGGTGTCGATCAGCGACCTGGTGGCGGCGTACAGCACGCCCATGATCAGGAGCAGGGCGAAGGGAACCACCACCATCAAGCGGCGATTGGCGGCCTGCAATTCGCCGTATTCGCCGGCCCATTCCAGGCTGACCCCCTCGGGCATCCTGACCCGCGCGGCGACCTGTCTTCTGGCGTCCTGAATCGCGCTTTGCAGGTCGCGGCCGCGAACGGCGAACCGTACCGGAACATAGCGGCGCGATCCTTCGCGATAGATAAAGGAGGCTCCCTCGGCGCTGGTTACCCGCGCGACCTGTCCCAGCGGGACGTAACCGCCGGCGGGAAGCGCGACGCGGATCTGCCGGATCGCGTCAAGGCTTTGGCGGTATCGAGACATCCAGCGCACCACCAGATCGAAGCGGCGGTCGCCTTCCAGCACCTGGGTCACCGCCTGACCGCCGATTGCGGCCTGCACCACGGCGTTGACATCGCCGACATTCAGGCCGTAGCGCGCGCAGGCGACGCGGTCGGGCGTAATCAGGACGTTGGGCTGCCCCAGCGAGCGATAGACCGCCAGTTCCGTGATGCCCGCCACCTGGCTCATCACCGCCATGATCTGATTGGCGATATTTTCATCGACGGACAGATCGGGGCCGAATACCTTGACCGAATTGGAACCCTTAACGCCGGACAGCGCCTCGTTGATGTTGTCCTCGATATTCTGCGAGTACTCGAAATCCACTCCGGGAAATTCGCTGGTCAACCTGCGGTCGATCTGCGCGATCAGCCCGGCTTTGGTCAGGCCGCGGGGCCAGCGGCGATGCGGTTTGAGGTCCACCGATACTTCGGTGTTGAAAAACCCGGTGGTCTCGGTGCCGCTGTCGGGACGGCCGACCTGCGAGACAATCGTGGTCACTTCGGGAAAGGTGCGCAGCGCGGCCCGCATCCGGTTCGCGATCCGGTCGGCGTCTTCCAGCGAGATCGTCAACGGCATCGTCGCCCGCAGCCATATGTTTCCCTCTTCGAGCTTGGGCAGGAACTCGCCGCCCAAACGCGGGAACAGCGACAGCACCGCGACGATAATCGCCAGCACCACGATCAGGGTGAGCCGCGGCCATTCCAGCACGCGCACGAAGACCCCGTGATAGATGCGCTGGAGCAGGCGCCAGATTGGATTGGGCAACTCGCCCATGTCCTTGCTCAGCAGGAGCGAGGCGAGCACCGGCGATAATGTCACGGCCAGCAGGATCGCGGTGCCCAGCGCGTAAGCGTAGGTGTGCGACATCGGCGAGAAGATCGCCCCCTCCACCCCGCGCATCGTGAACAGCGGCAGAAACGCGATCACGAAGATGATGGTGGAGAAGAACATCGGCCCGCCCACTTCCTGCGCCGCGCGCAGAATCGAACTGCGGTTGCTTTCGTGCGGCGCCTCGCCCGACGTCAGATGCCGATGGATGTTCTCGATCACGATTACGGTGGTGTCGATGATAATGCCGAAGTCCACCGCGCCCAGCGAAATCAGGTTGGCCGGTGTGCCGCTCGCGTTCATCAGTGTGAACGCACCCAGCAGCGCCAGCGGTATGTTGACCGCCGCGATCAGCGCCGCACGCAGGTTGCCGAGGAAGAACAGCAGCACGACAAACACCAGCGCCATCCCGACGCTTAGGTTTTCGAACACCGTGTGCAGCGTGATATCCACCAGCTGCGTGCGGTCGTAGTACGGCACCACCTGGTAGCCTTTGGGCAGGATGCCCGAGGTGTTGAGCTCGTGGACCTTGGCCTCGACCCCCTTGAGCGTCTTGAGCGTGTTGCCGTACTTGCGCATCAGCACGATTCCGGTGACGACGTCGTCGCGGTCGTTCATGCCGACGATGCCCAAGCGGGGCGCGTAGCCGACATCGACCTGGGCCACGTCGGCGACCCGGATCGGGGTGGCGTTATGCGCGCTCAGCACCACGTTGCGGATGTCGTCGAGCGAATGGATGAAGCCGATGCCGCGGATGTCGAAGGATTGCTCGCCGACTTTGAGGTAATTGCCGCCGACGTTGATGTTTGAATTGGCCAGCGACGCGGTCAGCGTGGACAGCGGGATCTGGTAATGCGCCAGTTTCTGCGGATCGACGTCGACGTGATATTCCTTGGTCAGTCCGCCGAAGCCCGACACGTCGATCACGCCGTCAACCTGCTTGAGCTGCTTCTCCAGCACCCAATCCTCGATCTCCTTCTGGCGCGTCAGGTTGTGGTCGCGGCTTTCCACCGTATAGCGGTAGATCTCGCCGATCGGGTTTTCCGGCGAGATGCCGGCGATAACGCCCGCGGGCAGCGTGATGAACGGCAGGCGGTTTATGGTTTCAGTGCGATCGATCTGGTAGTCGCTGTCCCAACTGAAGTAGCAGCGGATGTCGGAGAGGCCGAACAGCGAGATCGATCGCATCGCGGTCAGGTCGCGCATCCCCGACAGCCCCACTTCCAGCGGCACCGTCACCAGCTGCTCCACTTCCTCGGCGCTCAGTCCGTTGGGCAAGGTCAGCACTTCGACCATCGGCTGGACCGGGTCGGGATAGGCCTCGATGTCCAGTTCGTGGAACGAATAAAGCCCCGCCGCAACCAGCACCAAAGCCAGGCCAATTACCACCACGCGCTGGTTGAGCGCCAGCTCCATCAATGCGCGAATCATCGCCCTGCGCCTGCTTCAGGAACTTTCGCCGTGCGCTTGATGCCACAGCGCGTTGACCTGGATCGATTCGTCCTTGACCACGCGTTCGCCGGCGGCCAGTCCGGAAATGACGCGCGTCAGCCCTTCGCTGGTCCACGAGGCGATGGTGACTTTGCGCCGCGTCACCCGTCCGGGCGCCACTTCGACAAAGGCGTAATACGCGTCGACTTCGAAAATCAGCGCGTCCTGCGGCACCACGAGCACAGTGCCGGGCGCGGTCAGGATGCGGACCCGCGCCAGCATATCCGGCTTCAGTTCCAATCCCGGATTTCTCACCTGGCATCGCACCTGCGCGGTATGGCTGGCGGGATCGAAGGCCGGGCTCAAGCGGCTGATGACGCCTTTGAAGATGCGTCCGGGAAAGGCCGGAGTCTCGGCTTGGAGTTCCTGGCCGGGACGAATCCGCGCCAGATCGTCCTCATAAATGTCGGCGGTGATCCAGATTGGGTCGAGCACCGCGACCGTAAACAGGACGTCGCCGGGATTGACCTGGGCGCCTCTGATTACCTGGCGGTCGATAATTGTTCCGCCGATCGGCGCCCGCAGCGTGGTGCTGGCGCTGGGTTCGTGCAGCGCGTCGATTTCACTGTCGTCCAATCCCAGCAATTCCAGCTTGCGCCGCGCCGCCGCGACCATCGACGCGGCCAGATTGGATTGGTCCGATCCGGGGCCGAGGTTGAGTTTCGCGGTCGCCCGGGCCTGCAGGTATTCGGCTTCGCCGGTCATGTAGTCGGGGCTGTACAGCGTCACCACCGGCTGTCCCCTGCGGACCGTGTCCCATTGCAGCACCGCGACATCCTCCACCCGTCCCGCCACCCGCGAGATGATCCTGGCCACGCGGCGGTCGTCGAAACTGATTTTGCCGCTGGTTTCAATCACGCCCGATAACTCCACCGGCCGCACCGTAGTCATTTTCAGCCCCGGCATATGCGGGGGGAGCTGCATCACTTCGGTACCGTCGGACTGGCGCACGAGCGCCGGGATCTGACTGGCAGGCTGGGGCGCGGCCGCCTCGGTGCTGTGGTCCTGCTCGCACGCGGTCGGCATAATCGCCGCGCCGAATAAGCATCCGGCCAGCATCAGCGCCCGGATCAAATGGAGGGTGCCGTCCTTAACGGGTCCGTATTTCAATTTGCACAGCACTGAAGGTTCTCTCGCGGCGCTCCGGTTTCAGCGGTCCAATCCATATCCGCCCGTGCCCGGCTCCAGCCTTTGGACGTTTTTGACCGTCGGATTATTCCGCCCAAAGTTCGCCGGCATCCCTCCCGGACTGAAGACGCGACTTTTCCAGCCTCAAGCGTCCGGCAGGATTGGAGATAGTTGGCGGGAAAAGCAGGATTGAGGCGGAGACTACCGCCCACAGCTGAAATCATCAGGGAAAGTTCCGAATAGTGCAATCCCTGCCAGAGTATATCAGCGCACGGCGAGGTCAAGGCGCCCTGTTCCGCCGCCGCGCTGTCAGTCCTTTTCCTCCAGCCGCAAACGGGCGAACTGCTCGGCCGCGCTGTCGAAGTCGATACTGGCGTGCTGCGCGCCGGCGTTGACGTTGCGAAAAGCCGCCTGGAGCGGACTGCTTTGGTCAACCGCGTGAGCGGAGGCACCGGCAAACAGACGCCCCACGGCGCGGCGGCACAATTCGGCCGCGTACGCCGCCTGCCATTTGACGCGGGTCCGATGTTCCAGACCGGGGTGTTCTTCGGCCGCCATCGCTCCAATTCCCCCAGCGCGCATATGACAGACAGGGACGCCGGTCCTGCTGATTTGCGCGAATCGAAAGGTAATCGCGAAGTGTTGCGCGTTCAATTCAGACGAAACGCGCGCGCGGGATTGTCCCACAGGATCTTGCGTTTGGCGCTCGGCGCAATCGGCTGCTGGTCCAGTTTCTTAAGCGCCCACGGCCAGGTGCCGTCGGGATGCGGATAATCGGAATTCCACACGAAATTATCCTCGCCCAGCAACTCAACCGCCGCCTTCAGCGTCATCTCGTCGGCGCGGCACGCCACGTAGATGTTGCGCTTGAAGTACTCCGTCGGACGCAGCTTCATATCCGGATGCTCCGCGTTGCCGCTGAACTCCCAATGCTGCTCCATGCGCTGCACCCAGTACGGCGCCCATCCGGCGTCGGCCTCGACGTGCACGATGGTCAGCCGCGGGAAATGTTCCAGCACGCCGAACCAGACCAGCCCCGCCATCGCGGACATCGCCTCGAACGGATGCGCCAAAATGTGGCCGCTGGTATGCGTCTCCATGCGGTCGCCGTATGAAGGAATACGGGGCGACCCGGAATCATGGATCGAAATGGCGCGGTCCATCGCTTCGATTTCGCGATACAGCGGCCAGTAGTCGCGATGGTGCAGATTGCGGCCCTTGACCGGATTGGGCCGCAGGTAGATGCATACGGCGCCGTTGTTTACCGCCCGGCGCGCTTCTTCGATCGCCTTGTCCACGTCCTGCATCGGCAGCATCGCGGCCCAGCGCAGCCGCTGGGGCGCCGCGCTGCAGTACTCCGCGCTCCAGTCGTTGTAGGCACGGCAGCATGCGGCCAGCAGTTCGGTATCCTGAAATTCGCGTCCCAGCAGTTGCCCGCCGACGGTGGGATAGATGATCTGAACGTCAACCCCTTCCTCGTCCATGTCGGCCAGCCGCGCCTGCGGACTGTATCCGGCCTTGCGCGTGCGCTCAAAGCGCTTCATCGCGCGCTCGCCCGCGGCCAGAAACTCGGGCGAGTCCATCGGATACTTGCCCTCCTCGGCGGTGAGCGATTCGCCCTCGACCATCATGGTGGAACGGCCGCTGCGGGTGCGTCCCAGGCGGGGTGCGGCGCTCTTGAAGCGGGTATCGATGTATTGCTCCCAGATTCGGGTGGGTTCCATCTGATGAGTGTCGGTATCGACGACCTTACAGCCGTTTCGCATCGTAATACCTCCGAAAGTTCAGCGCGCCGGATTGACTAAAACTTTTACCCCCTGCTTTCTGCGCAGCAGTTCGAATGCTTCCAGTCCGTTGGCCAGATCCACCCGATGCGTCACCATCGGGGCCAAATCCACCTGCCCGCCGGCGACCAGCGCAATCGCGCGCCGCCAGGTCTGCGGCGATCTTACCCTGGAGCTGATTATGTTCACGCCGTGAAAAAACAGCGCGCGCATCTCGGCCGACGGAAGATCGCGCGCCGGCCATCCCAGCAGCACCAGCTGCCCGCCGCGTTTGACCAGTTGACGCACGCTCTGCATCATCCCGGCGGCGTCGAACACCACGTCGGCGCCGTCCTCGCCGACGCGCTGGGCGACCTGCGCGATCCAGTCTTCGTCCTCCGCGCACACGGTCTCGAAGCCGCATCGCCGCGCCAGTTGCAGCCGTTCAGTGTCCGCGCGCAGCCCCGTGATCACGATTGTCGCGGCGCCCATCGCGCGGGCGGACAGCGCCGTGCACAGCCCGATCGGTCCCGGTCCTTCGATCACCACGCGGTCGCCGGCCTTGACGTTTGACTGCTCCACGCCGTGCAACCCGGTAGCGAACGGCTCCAGCAGCGCGGCATGCTCCAGATCCATGTCCGCAGGCACGCGGTAGGAATTCGCGATCGGCGCGATGGTGTACTCCGCGAAGGCGCCGCTCAGCGTGGTCGGCGAGGTGCACAGGTTGAATCTGCCCGACAGACAGGTGGCGCATCGGCCGCAATGCCCGAACGGGTCGAGTGCGACGCGGTCGCCCGGTTTGAAGCGGCCGGCTTCGGGCCCCACTTCCACCACCTCGCCGGCCGGCTCATGCCCCAGCACCATCGGCAGGCGCGGCGCGAAGCGCTCGGCTCCCAGCTCCCATTCATAGATGTGCAGGTCGGAGCCGCAGATTCCGCACGCGGCAATCCTGACCAGCAACTCGGCGCGGCCCGGCCGCGGCACGGGGATATCGACCAGTTCGGCTCCAAAAGCGGGGCGGGTCTTGGCGATGGCTTTCATCTGTGCCGCGTCCTCTGGAAACTTCTCTCACCTGAATCAATACGACGCCGGGCGATTGCCGTCAAAGGCCCGCTCCCGGCCGCTTGGGATACTCCTGACGGCGTTCTATGTTATGACGATGCTATCTCCGAGCGCAGCGGAGAAACGTGCCGCCGCCGGAAATGAGGTTGCTCATGATCAGGATCGAACTGTCCGCGCCGGAGGCCGAGGAACTGTCGGGAATCCTGGAAAACTATCTCTCGGACCTGCGCATGGAGATCGTCGATACCGAATCGCAGGAATTTCGTGAGGGGCTGAAGAAACGCAAGGACCTCGTCACCCGGCTGCTGGAACAACTCAAGGCCGGCTCCTGAAGCGGTTTTTTTCAGGAGCCGCGAACATCTGGAATTTCCGCATCCTTGAAACGGCATCCTCCCTCGTACTCCACTTCGTTCGGCGCGGCGGAGCAGCCCTACTCCGATCCATCCGGCTGTGTTATGGAAAAGCGGATGCCGAGGAGGTTCCGCTATGCGATTTGACGGCAAGGTCGGCGTGGTAACCGGCGGCGGCTCGGGTATCGGCCGCGCGACCGCGATTGGATTCGCCCAGCGCGGCGGCTCGGTGGTGATTGCCGAGTTCAACCAGGAGGCCGCCGCCAAGGTCGTTGCCGAAATCACCCGCGAGGGCGGCAAGGCGGCGGCGATTCGCACCGACGTCAGCAAGCCTTCCGACCTTCAGGCGGCCATCGACTTTGCCCGCAGCAGGTTCGGCCGCCTTGATTTTCTGCACAACAACGCCTTCGCGATGCCGCCGCATTGGCGCCCTTCGCGCGTGGGCGAAATCCGCGACGAAGCCTGGGAACATACACTCAACGTCGGCCTGACCGCATGCTTCCGCGCAATGAAATATGCCGTGCCGGTGATGAGCGAACAGAAGTCCGGCGCGATCGTAAACACCGCTTCGATTTCAGGACTGTTTGCCGACTATGGCGTCGCCGCTTACAACACCATCAAGGCCGGCCTGATCAATCTGACGCGCGCCTTCGCGCTCGAATACGGCCCCTTGGGCATCCGCGCCAATTGCGTGTGCCCCGGCGTTATCGATACGCCGCTCATCGGGAGCGGTGGCACCGACCCGGAAACGCGCAAACGCATCGAAAGCAAAATTCCACTGGGCAGACTGGGGCGCCCCGAGGACATCGCCAACGTGGTCCTGTTTTTGGCCTCGGATTTGGCCGCGTTCGTCACCGGCGCGGCTTACGTGGCGGACGGCGGCCAGACCGCGCATACGGGAATTCCACCGATCATTCCCAGCGAGAGCCAGGCTCCCAGCCACCGGTGAGAGAAAGCGGGATGTCCTGACCGGCCTGAGATTCCAACTGCCGAGGGAATTGTTGCGTGGATAATCATCCCAGTCCCGGCGCGCTGGAGGATCTGAAGATCATTGAGTTGCCGATGCTCGATGCGATGCCGTTTTTCGCCGCGTCGTGGGCAGGCAAGACGATGGCCGAACTGGGGGCCGAAGTCCTTAAGATCGAGCCGCCGAAAATCGGAGCGCAGGATCGGCGCTACGGCCCAATCGGACGCGGCGGGTCCGACGCGGAAACCCGCGCGCTCCATCTTTATCTCGACTGCAACAAGCTGAGCGCCACGCTCGACTTGAACGACCGCCGCGGCCGCGACCTGCTGATGCGTCTGCTCGACGGCGCCGACGTGCTGTTCAATCCCAATCCGCCCGCCCTCAACGATCGCATGGAGCTGAGTTGGCGCACGCTGTGCGCCCGGTTCCCGCGTCTAATTGCGGTTTCCACGACCTTTTTCGGCACCGATTCGCGCTATCGCGATTTCCGCGGCGGCGATCTGGTCGCGACGCAGATGAGCGGCGTCGGTTATGAAACTCCGTTCAACCAGGTCACCGATCCTCCCAACCATCCTCCGCTCAGAGCCGCCGAACGCCAGGCCGATTACATGACCGGCTACACCGCGGCGGCCGCCGCGATGGCCGCGATTGAGGGACGCAAGCGCAGCGGCAAGGGCCAGCATGTGGACGTCAGCCAATGGCTCGCGATGGTCAGCACGATCCGGATCAACGTGGGCGAACTGTCGCACGATTCGCCGCGCGCCGGGATGCATCGGCGGCTGTTCGTGCGGCGCAAAACCAACGCCGGATGGATCTATCCATGCCGCGACGGGTTCATCAGCTTCCGCAGCAGTCCGGGTAATTTCTGGGAGGGAGCGGTGCGGATGATGGACAGCCCGGAATGGACCCGCGACCCGCTGTTTGAAACCGAGACCTTGCGGCTCAAAAACTCCGACGCACTGGACGCGCTCCTCACCAGTTGGTTCATGGAACATACCAAGCAGGAGATCTTCGAGCGCGCGCAGGCGCAGGGCGTGCCCTGCTTTCCGCTCTACGACATCCGCGAGGTCGCGGAGAATGAACAATACAAGGCGCGCGGCTTTTTCCAGCAATGCGAACATCCGGTGGCCGGACGTTTCACCATGCCCGGTCCGCCCTACCGGATGAGCCGCACGCCCGCCGCGATCAGACGTCCGGCCCCGCGCCTGGGCGAGCACAACGCCATCATCTTCTGCGAGCGGCTGAAAATGCCGCGCGATCAATTCGAAGCCCTGCAATTGGAGGGAGTGATCTGAGATGAGCGATCTTCCCCTGGCCGGAGTCCGGGTGGCCGATTTCGGATGGATTTTCGCAGTGCCCCACACCACCAGCTGGCTGGGCGCGCTGGGCGCCGACGTAATCCGGATCGAAAGCCCCAAGCGCCCCGACCTGGTGCGCTTCCTCGGCGCCACCGAAGGCAAGCCCGGCATCAACCGCAGCGGCTTGTTTCATTCAATCAATTTCTCCAAGCGCAGCATCGCGCTCGATCTCAACACCCAGGCGGGCGCCGGGGTGGCGCGGCGTCTGATCTCGATGAGCGATATCGTGGTGGAGAATTTCGGCACCGGCGTGATGGCCAGGTTCGGCCTTGATTACGAGCATCTGCGCGCGCTTAAACCCGACGTGGTGATGATGTCGGGCACGCCGCTGGGGCAGACCGGTCCGTACGCCGGCGCGATCGGCTACGGCCCCAACAGTCTGGCGTTTTCCGGCATTTCGCATCTGACCGGCTATCCCGGCGGCGAGCCCAGCGGAATCGGCGGCACCTGGCCGGATTTCGTGGTCGGCGTCGTCATGGCGATGGGCGCGCTGGCCGCGCTGCATCATCGCGACCGCACCGGCGAGGGCCAGTATATCGATCTGTCGATTGCCGAGATGGTCACCGGGATGATTCCCGAAGCGATGATGGATTTTTTCCTCAACGGCCGCGAGCACGGGCCGATCGGAAATCGCGACCCGGATATCGCGCCGCATGGGGTGTTTCCCACCGCGGGCGACGATCGATGGGTCGCGATCGTGACCGTGTCCGACGCCGAATTCACCGCTCTGTGCGAAGTGCTGGAAGCGCCCGCAACAGCCGCCGACGCGCGCTTCAGCACCATGGCCGCGCGGCTGCAAAACGTGGATGCGCTGGAGCGCGAGCTGGGCGAACTGACGCGCAGATTGGATCGCGATGAGTTGGTGGCGAAGCTGCGCGCGAAGGGAATCGCGGCCGGCCCCATGTATAACACGGCGGAAGTGATGGCGGATGCGGCGATGGTGGAATCGGGCATGAACATCGAACTCGATCATAAGGAAGCCGGCCGCCGCGTTATCCCGGTGCTGCCGGTCAGCTTTTCCGGCTTCACGCCCAATTACTACGGCGGCCCGGCTATCGGCGAGCATACCGACCAGGTGCTGAGCGAGCTGCTCGGCTACAGCAGCGAGGAAATCGCCCGACTGCGCGCCGGCGGCGGAGTTTTGTAACCCTCCGGTCACAAAGGTATTCGCGATGCCGAATTATGTCGAAGTCGAACAGGCGCGCACCATGTCCGGACTGCGATTGGTGTTGTCGCCGGGAGTTCCCGGACCGTGGAGCGAGGCCGCCAAGGGCATTTTCCACGTCAAGAAGATTCCCTGCATTGCGGTGCGCCAGAAAATGGGCGGCGATCCGGCGCTCAGGGAGTGGACCGCGCAGGACAGCGCGCCGGTTGCGATCTACAACGACGAGCGCCCCCGCTCAACCTGGATCGAACAGCTTTATCTGGCCGAACGGCTCGCGCCCCAGCCCGCTCTAATCCCGGGCGAGATCGGCGATCGCGTCCTCATGTTCGGCCATTGCAATGAACTGTGCGGCGAGAACGGATTCGCATGGTGCAAGCGGCTGCTGCTGTTTCATTCCAGCCTGACCACGCCCGGGGTGAGCGAAGAGGTACTTGGCCTGACCCGCGCGCTGGCCGGCAAATACGGCTACGATCCGGCGCTGGTTGACGCCTCGCGAGCGCGAATCGTGGAAATCCTGCGCGCGCTGTCGGAACTGGTCCAGGAGCAGCGCCGGCGCGGCAGCCGCTATCTCATCGGCGAGCGCCTGTCGGCGTTGGATATCTACTGGGCTGCCTTCTGCGCGATTATCAATCCGCTGCCCGATGAGCTTTGTCCGATGGCGCCGCAATACCGCAGCGCCTATACCAACCGAGACCCGGAGATCGCCGCGGCCGTCTCGCCGCTGCTGTACGAGCATCGCGACTTCATCTACCGCGAGTATCTGGAACTGCCGGTGGATAACTGAAGCGGCCTCGGCCTCGCGGCGCAGGAGAAACCGCAGCGGTGCGGCATCAGTAATAGTACGGATAGCGATAGTAATCGCGGCGCTGGATCTCGTTGCCAATCAGGTATCCGCCCAGCGCGCCGCCGACGCCGCCGATTATGGCCCCCGTGCCCGGCGCTCCCATGGTCGAACCAATCAAAGCGCCGCCCCCGGCACCCAGCGCGCCGCCGGCCAAAGTACCGGTTTCACGCGGAGTCAGCCCCGGCCCGACGCATCCGCTGAGAGCCATCGCGACCGCCGCGGCGCCCACAATTGCCGCCATCGTCTTCTTCAGCCGAAAACCGCCCGTGCGACCGGAGCGGCATATATTGGTAATCATCCGATCTCCTGAGACCGCTCTCAGGCCTCCGATAATATCGACGCTTGATTCGGGCTATTCGTTTACCGCCCGGCGCGCTCGCCCGGCCGATAGATGGCGGGAGCCGGCGGGGTCGGAAACGTGCGAGAGGAAACAGATTCGGCCGCCGTGATAGGCGGCTATTTGCGGCCCCAGGCGCCGCCGCCCGGGGTTTCGATGCGGATGCGGTCGCCGGCTTTAAGACGGGCGCTGGTTTTGCCGGGAATTCGCCCGCGGCGGCCGTTGCTAACCACGTAGTTGGCCCCCGGCCTGCCCGCACCACCACCGTGCAGCCCATACGGCGCCAGCACACGGCGTTCGCTCAGCACGCTGACGTTGGATTCGACCAGGCATTGCAGTTCGCGCACCAATCCGTCGCCGCCGTCGAACTTGCCCTTGCCGCCGGAACCGCGCCGGATGCGATACTCCGTCACCCGCATCGGATAGTACGCCTCCAGCGCTTCGATCGGGGTGTTGAGCGTGTTGGTCATATGGGTATGAATGCCCGACGCTCCGGGGCATCCTGAAGCTGCGCCGGCCCCGCCCGCGATCGTCTCATAGTAGGAGAATGAGCGATGCCGGAAACCATCGTAGCCGCCCACCGTCAGATTCGACATCGACCCCGAACTGGCGGCGGGGATTCGATCGGGCGCCGCCTGTGCCATCGCCTTGAACAGCACGTCGACCAGACGCTGCGAAGTTTCGACATTGCCGCCAGCCACCGCGGCGGGTTCGTTGGCGTTGACCACGGAGGCGGCCGGCGCAATCACCTCGACCGCGCGCATCAGGCCTTCATTGGGCGGAACCGCCGCCGCGCCCAGGCATTTCATGACATAGAAGACGGCTGAGAGCGTGATGGCGTAGTTGGCGTTGACCGGGCCGCGGACCTGCGGCGCCGATCCGGTAAAGTCCACCACGGCGCGTCCGCCCCGGATGCGGATCGCGACGCGAATCGGTATCGGCCCGTTGCCGAAGCCGTCGTCGTCAAGGAAATCCTGCGCGCGATAAGTGCCGGGCCTGAGCCTGGACAAAGCCGCTCTCATCAGGCGCGCCGAGTAATCCTTCAGATCCTGCATCGCGGCCCGCACCAGCGGCTCGCCCAGGGTGCGGGCCAGATCCAGCATCCGGCGGCGCCCCACGGTCAAGGCGCCGATTTGCGCGCGCAGGTCGCCCTCGCGCTCCTCGCGCACGCGGGTGTTGGCGAAGAACAATTCGAACACGTCGCGCACCGGCTCGCCCGCGGCGACCAGCTTGACCGGCGGCAGACGGAAACCTTCCTGGTAAATCTCGCTGGAGAGCGCCATCGACCCGGGTGCCATCCCGCCGATATCCGCGTGATGGGCGCGGTTGGCGACGAAGCCCAGCGGCGCGCGGTGGCCCGCGATGAACACCGGCGCGACCATGGTCACGTCCGGAAGATGAGTACCGCCGGCGAATGGATCGTTGACTGCGGCGACGTCACCGGGGCCCAGCTTCAGACGCTGGATGGCGGCGCGCACCGAGAGCGGAGTGGATCCCAGATGCACCGGCAGATGCGCCGCCTGCGCCGCCATCTCGCCCGCGCCGTCGAACAGCGCGCAGGAGTAGTCGCGCCGCTCCTTGATATTGGGCGAATAGCCGGTCTGACCCAGCACCACGCCCATCTCCTCGGCGATTGCGGCCAGCCGATTGTTCATCACTTCGAGCGTGACCGGGTCGAGTTTCACGCGCGCGCCTCCAGGTGGATATTGCCGAAGTCGTCCACGCGCAAGCTGAAGTCGGGCGCGACGTAGGCGGTGGCGCTGAGTTCCAGTATCAGCAGCGGACCGCGCAGCCGGAGGCCCGCGCCCAGTTGGTCGCGTTGATAGACGGGAATCGTCCGCCGCCGTCCGTCCGCGATAGCGCTGATGCGCGCGGCGGCTTGCGGTTTACCCGCGGCGCGGCGGATAGGGCGCGGCCTATGTCCATACTCCCGGGCGCGCGCCTGCAGGCGTACGTTGACCACTTCCACGGCGGCGTGCGGCGCGGCGTAGCCGAAGGCGCGTTCGTGGGCGCGATGGAAATCGGCCAAAAAATTGCGCGTGAGCGGGAGCTTGAGCTCGAAGGACTGGCCGCGGTAGCGCATATCGACCCACGATTCGGATTCGATTTGCTCTCGACTGAACCCCTGCGCCGCCATCTCGGCGTGCGCGCGTTTCATCAGCGGACCGATCAGGCGGCCCAGTTCGGCAAAAGACGGCGCCGCGCGCATCACGGTCAGCGAATACTCGCGGCCCAGCGCGGCGTTAAGCGCGCCATACGCGCACGCCATCCCCGGATCGCGCGGCAAAATCACGTGTCCGATGCCCAGTTCGGCGGCCAGCTCGCAGGCATGCATCGGGCCGGCGCCGCCGAACGCGAGCAGCGCAAAGTGGCGCGGGTCGAAGCCGCGCTCCACCGTGATCAGGCGCACCGCGCGGGCCATGTTGGCGTTGACCACGCGCAGCACACCGCGCGCGGCCTCGTCCACGCCGCATCGCATCGCGCGCGCGAGGCGGCCGATTGCACGTTCGGCGCGGTCCGCAAACAGGCGCATCCGGCCGCCCAGAAAATTCGCGGCCATCAGCCGCCCCGCGACCAGATCGGCGTCGGTCACCGCGGGCTGCTGGCCGCGTCCGTAGCAGGCCGGACCGGGATCTGCGCCGGCGCTCTGGGGGCCAACCTTGAGCGATCCCCCCTCGTCGATCCGCGCGATCGACCCGCCGCCCGCGCCGACGGTGTGGATGTCGATAACCGGCGTGCGCACCGCATAGCCCGCCGGGTAGCTGAGCGAGCGGAGGTTGGCGCGCCGGTCGAACAGCGACACGTCAGTCGAGGTGCCGCCCATATCGAAGGTGATGAAGCGATCGACACCGAAGACGCGGGCCAGGCTGGCGGCGCCGATAACGCCGGCCGCGGGGCCCGAGAGAATCGTTCTGACCGGCTCCGCGCGCGCCAGCTCGACGCCGATGGCGTTGCCGTCGGACTGCATGATGCGCAGGCGGCGGGTTGGCAGTTCGCGCTCCAGACGGTGCAGATGCTCCACCATCAGCGGGGCGACATAGGCGTTTACCACGGTGGTGGAGAGGCGCTCGAACTCGCGGTATTCGGGCAATAGGCGATGCGAGACCGAGACCGGCCGCTTTGTGCGCTCCAGGATTGCGGCGATCGCCCGCTCGCCGCGCGGGTTGGCATAGCTATGCAGCAGGCAGACGGCGAACGAATGCGCCTTGCTGGAGGCGGCGAGTCTGGCGATGCGTTGGCGTTGCGCCGGACTCAGCTCCAGCGCGATTTGGCCGTCGAACAGCGTGCGCTCGGCGACCCCGAAGCGCATCGCGCGCTCGACCAGCGGTTCGGGCCGCGCGGGCGCCAGCGCATAAATGTCGCTGCGGTTCTGGCGTCCGATTTCGATCAGGTCCTCGAATCCGGCGTTGGTGAACAGCGCCACACGGGCGCCGCGCCGCTCCAGCAAAGCGTTGGTGGCGACGGTTGAACTGTAGGTAAGGGTGTGCGCGCTGCGATCGCCGATCAGCGCGCGAACCCCTTGGAGGACGGCGGCGGCAGGATCGTGCGGAGTGGAAAGCAGCTTGTGGATGCGCAGCTCGCCGTCGATTACCGCGGCGACGTCGGTGAAAGTGCCGCCCGTGTCCACCCCGATGACAATCGGATCGTGCCGGGAACCGATACGCCGCGCGGTGGCCACCTCAGTTTGCTTTCAGCAGGATTTTGAACACCGAAGGATCGGCCGCGCGCGCGAACGCCGCCGCCCCATCCTCCAGACCAAAGACGCCGCAGATGAGCGGCGCCGGATTGACCAGACCGCGTTCCAACGCCTCGAGCGCGGGAGCCAAGCGGCCGCATCGAGAGCCGATTACTTCGATTTCGTTGATGACCACCGCAGCCAGGTTGATTCCGGCCGAGTCCGCCGCTGTGGTCTTCAGCACCAGCTTGCCGCGCGGGCGGGTCAGTTCGATGGCGCGGGCGAGGCCCGAGGCCGAGCCGGTGCAGTCCACGACCATATCGTATGCGGGCGCGAGCGCCGATTCCGGATACGCGGTGAGACCGAGTTCGCGCAGACGGCTGAGCTTGTCCTGATGATGGCCGCCGATTACCGGATCGATTCCGCGCGATCTGAACGCGATCGCGACCATCGCGCCGAGCCGTCCGTCGCCCAGAATCGCGACCCGATCCGAATCCGCGACGCGGGTCTGCTCGAAAATTTCCAGCGCTGCCGCCAGCGGTTCGGTGAACACGGCGACCTCGTCCGGGATACGGCTGCTGATCGGAATCAGGTTCCTGTCGGGCAGGCACAGGTATTCGGCAAAGGCGCCGTCGCGGCCGAGGATTCCCAGCACGGTGCGGTTGGGGCAATGCCGCCCCATGCCGGCGTTGCACCATGCGCATTGCCCGCAGGCAGCGTTGATCTCGCCCACCACGCGCCGGCCCGCCAGATCGGGATTTTGCGCGCTGACCACTTCGCCCACAAACTCATGCCCGGGAACGCCGCTGAATCCCATGTAGCCGCGCAGCATCTCGAGGTCGGTGCCGCAGATTCCGGCGACCCGGACCCGAACGAGGCTTTCGCCGCGGGCCGGCTCCGGAGTGGGATAATCGGGGCGCAGGACCAGCCGCTGTGCGGCGGATGAGATCGATTGATTCAGGACCAATGCGCGCATGCTCTGCCGTGCGGACCAAAGTCCAAGGCCCAGGGGCATCGTATGCGCAGTTAAGCGGTCAGGAAAGCTTGGGCGGAATGCGACTTAAGAGCTGCTGGCGGGTTTGTCGCCGCTGCCGGAACTCTTTTCGCTGGAACTGGTGCTTTTCTCGCTCGAAGAACTGGACTCGCTGGTTTTGCCGTTGGTCGAAGAGGACGAATCAATGCTGGATGAGCTGCGTGAGCGGCCGTAATCGGTCGCGTACCATCCGCTGCCTTTGAGCATGAACGACGTATTGGAGATCAGCCGCCGCACCTTACCCTTGCACGTCGGACACTTCTTCAGCGGATCTTCGGTAATCCGCTGACTGTATTCGAAAAGCCCGCATTGGTCGCACTGGTATTCGTAGATTGGCATACCTTACAGCCCCTACTTTAGCCCGCATGACGGACGTAGTCCATCGGAGCAGGCGAAAAGCCGCTCACATGCAGAAAATAACCATCTGAGGAGAGCTGTCAACGAGCCGGGGCACAAGCCGCCTGGCGATTTGTGAGCCTGTGTTTGCGCTAATCTTCCGCGGCGGAAAAAAAGAACCGTAAGCAGGCCGGGAATGGCTCACCGGGGGGCCGGGCGGCGCCGCTTGCGCGGTTGCGCCATGGGCATGGGAACGCATCGGGCGTCTGGAGCTAACCGCCGTAGGTTGGCGCTTTGCTCTGGACATGTTGCCATTAATGGCTAGATTCAACTAAAGGCGCGAAGATTTGGCTGCCGCTCCAGCGGCGCTTTTCATTCGCCGGTCCCGCCTCAAAGTTGCCATGACCGAGCTGCCTCCACACTCCACCATCACCCGGCCCAATACCTTTCCGATGTGGCTGCGCCGCGGCGCGTACGTAATCGGCTACGCATGGGGATTCGCGCTGTTTTTGGCGCTGGGTACCAAGGGATGCGACTGGATCAGCGAACCCAGCAGCGTCAGGGTCGCGCTGGGGCTGGCATCCGTGGCGGCGTCGATATTCGGAGCGGCGGTGCTGATCGGTCAAATCGTGAGGAAGATCATTGAAACGGGGAGAAGACGGCGTGACGGATAAGATGTGGCGGCAGCTCGTAGTGGTCGCGATTGCCGCGATCGTGATTTTTGTCGTCGCCCGCAACGTGGTCGGCTACACCTACGTGCAGCCCGGCTATGTCGGGATCAAGGTCAAGCTCTACGGGACTGAGCGCGGCGTGCAGGATCTCCCGATCGTCACCGGGCGCGTATGGTACAACCCGTGGACCGAGAAGATTTACGACTTCCCGACCTTTCTTCAGTACAAGGTCTGGACCGCCAATCCCAACGAGGGCAACCGCACCGACGAGAGCATCACCTTTGTCACCAAAGATCGCATCCAGGCCAACGTCGACGTCTCCGTCGCCTATCAGTTCATGCCCAACAAGGTGCCCGAGCTGTTCATCAAATTCCGCGCGACGCCCGACGTAATCGCCGACACCTATATCCGCTCGCGCGTGCGCGACGCGTTCGTGCGGATGGGCTCCGAACTTAACGCGATGGATGTGCTCGGCGCCGGGATTTCCAACCTCGACGCCGACGTGAAGAACGCGGTGGACCGCGAGATGGCGCCGCTCGGCATCACCTTCGACTACGTGTCGGTGATCGGCAAGCCGCGTCTGCCGCAGCAGATTCAGGACGCGATCGAGGCGGCGCTGACCGCCACGCAGCAGGCGCAGACCGCGCAGAACCAGGTGGCGGTGGCGCAGGCGCAGGCGCGCCAGAAGGTCGCCGTCGCGGAGGGCAACGCCAACGCCTTGCGCGCCGAAGCGCAGGGGCGCGCCGACGCGTTGCTGACCGAAAAAGAGGCCGAAGCCAAGGCCAATCAACTGATTGCCGCCAGTATGACGCCGGAACTGATCCGGTATCTGGCGATCCAGCGATGGAAAGGCGAAGTGCCGATGTACAGCGCGGCGCAGGCGCCGATTCCGTTCATGTCGCTGCCCGACCTGCGCCAGGCTCCCGACGGCAGCGGCAGCCGCCAGCCGAAATAAGGGGCGGCGCGAGCAAACCGACGCTCGCGCGCCATTTACAGGCAGGAACGCCTGACCTGCTGTTCCAGCGCGAGCAGTTTCGCTGCCGCGGTTTGCGGCGACAGCGTTTCGATGCGGATTACCTTGTTGCGGCTCGTGTTGCCTTTGATGAGGCTGATCGAGGACGGCGGCAGGTCCAGAAACTCGGCCAGGAACTGTATCAGCTCGCGGTTGGCGCGGCCTTTTTCCGCAGCCGAGTTAAGCGCGACCACCGGACCGGTGGGCCGGATGCGCAACCAGCCGCGCCGGCCGGCCGCCGCACGCACGCTCAACTCCACGCTGAGGTGGCCGCCGCCAATGCGAATCCAGACCGGTGTCGTGTTCTGGCTCAGTTAAATCCGCTGATCGCGAGACGGGCGAAGGTCGGAATGAAGTAGGCTTGCACGAACCAGATCGCAATCATCACGATCATCGGCGAGAAATCCAAACCGCCGAAAAATACCGGCAGGCGCCGGCGCACCCAATCGAATACCGGCTCGGTCATCGAATAGATGATGCGCACGATGGGGTTGTACGGATTGGGTTCGATCCAGCTCATCACGGCCGAAATTATCACCACCCACAGGTAAACCTGGAGCAGGCTGCTGAGCAGCGAGGCGACGGTAATGACGAAATTGGTATAGACGAACACGTTATTGATTCTAAATCACGCGCCCAGCTCGCGCGAGCGGTCCGCCGCCGCCTTGATTGCCTGCGCGACCACGCCGGGAAAACCGTGGCCGGCAAACGCGCGCAAGGCCGCTTCGGTGGTGCCGCCCGGCGAGGCGACAACTCTGATCAGCTCCTCGACCGGCAGTTTCGACTGCCGCATCTGCGCCGCCGCGCCGCATAGCGTCTGCAGCGCCATCTCATAGGCTAGCTTGGGCGGCAGCCCCTGTTCCACCCCCGCATCCGCCATCGACTTGACGAACAGATAGACGTAGGCCGGACCGCTGCCGGACAGCGCCGTGACCGCGTCGAGCAGCGGCTCGTCGGAAAGCGCGACCGCGTGTCCGACAGCGCGAAACAGCTTGAGCGCGAACGCCTCGTCGGCTTTGGTCGCGGCGGCGCCGCGCACCAGCGCCGCCATCCCTTCACCAACCATCGCGGGCGCGTTGGGCATCACGCGAACGATCCGGCATCCGGCGCCCAGATGCTTCTGGATGCGGGCAATCGGCACGCCGGCGGCAATCGAAATAAACAGCTTGCGCGCGGCGGCGCCTTCCGCGGCCCGCCACTGGCCGATCTCCCTGAGCACCTCATCGATGCTCTGGGGCTTGACCGCGAGCACGATCGCGGCAGCCTGGCGCACGACGTCAAGGTTGTGGCGCACGGCGGCGATGTTGGTGGCGCGGGTGAATTTGCGCCGGCGCGCCGAATCGACGTCGGAGGCGATCATGTCGCCGGCTTTAAAGACCCTGCTCTCGACCAATCCCCTGGCCAGCGCCAGGGCCATGTTGCCAGCGCCGATAAAACCCAGCTTCTTCATCGCGTTCGCTCGCCGAAGATCGCCCGTCCCACGCGCACGATCGTCGCTCCTTCCTCGATTGCGGCTTCGAAATCGTCGCTCATTCCCATCGAAAGTTCGCTTAGCCCAAGTCCCGCGGCGGCGGCAAGACGATCGCGCAGCTCGCGCAATTGAACAAAGTAAGGGCGGCTGTCCTCCGTACCGCGGCCCGGCGGCGGTATCGCCATCAGACCGCGCACATCGACCCGCTCGCGCACCGCATCGATCAGGCGTTCAAGGCTGTCGGGCGCGGCCCCGGACTTGGTCGCCTCGCCGCCAAGATTGACTTCGATGAGCACCGGCATCTTCCGCTCCGGGCGCGCTTTTGCGATCGCGGCGGCCAGGCGCACCGAATCCACACTCTGGATCAGGTAAAACGCGTCCACCGCCTGCTTCGCCTTGTTGGTTTGCAGATGGCCGATGAGATGCCATCTGATGTCCGTCAGATCGGCGAGCTGGGCCATCTTGCCCAATGCTTCCTGCACGTAGTTCTCGCCGAAGTCGCGCGCGCCGGCCCGGTATGCGGCGCGCACCGCCTCTGACGGCTGCATCTTGCTGGCCGCGACCAGGCGCACCGAATCGGGGCGGCGTCCGCAACGGCGCGCCGCCGCCTGAACGCGTTGGATAACGGCGTCGAATCGGGCGGCAATTTCACCGGCTTCCATAAATTGATTTTGCCCGAACGGCGTCCGCGTCAGCGGACCATACCATGACGGCGCAGCGAATCGAGCACCTCGTCAATCGGCAGACCCATCACGTTGGCGCTTGAGCCCTCGACGCCGGCGATAAAGTCCCCGCCATCGCCCTGGATCGCATACCCGCCGGCCTTGTCGTAGGGCTCGTCGGTGGCGATGTAACGCTCGATCTCGGCGTCTGACAGAGGTCTGAATCGGACTTCGCTGGTAATCACGGCGCGCTCGATAAGGCCGCCGGCGCGGGCCAGTGCGAATCCGGTATGCACGCGATGCGTGCGGCCGGACAGCAGGTTCAGCATCGTGCGTGCCTGCGCCGGATTCTCCGGCTTGCCCAAAACCTGGCCGTCGATTTCGACCACGGTATCGGCGCCGAGAACTATCGCGCCGGGACGCTGCGCCGAAACCGCCATCGCTTTCTCACCTGCCATGCGCTGGGCAAAATCGCGGCCGGTCTCCCCCTGATGCTGACGCTCGTCCACTCCGCTTTCAACGATTTCGAACCGCAGCCCCGCCTGCGACAGCAACTGACGGCGGCGCGGCGAGCCCGATGCCAGCACCAGCGGCGCGGTGGATTGCGAGTTGATTAGGTTTTGGCCTGGCACCGTCAAATCAACAGGTTCTGATGTCCGGATACCAACACCTGTCACAGGCGCGGCGATGGCGCAAGCCGCAGTGCCGGGGCGCGGCTGTTTTGCGCGCCGGCGGCAAATGCTAACCAGATCAATGAGCGATTATGAAACATTCGCGACCGGTCAGGATGTGGTTGTTGGGTTTGGCGGGCGCCGCCGTATGCGCCGTATCGATCGCGGTCGCCGCGGCCAATGCGCCGGGGCAGTCCGCCTTTGCCGCCGGCTACCAGGCCTATGAACGCGGCGACATGGTATCCGCAATACAGAGTTTGCAGGCGGCGGGCGACGCGGGCGTCCTGGGCGATTACACACTTTACTACCTGGGCCAGGCCCAGCTCCGGCAGCAGGATCTGAACGGCGCGGCGGCGAGCTTCACGCGGCTGGTGTCGCGCTATCCGCAGAGCATCTTCGCGGCCCGCGCCGAGCTGGCGTTGGCCAACCTCGCGATGACGCGCAGTCAGCCCGCCGCGGCGCGCGGATATGCCCTCGCCGCGCTGGACCGATCCGAAAGCGCTGGCGTGCAGGCGCCCGCCCGCCTGGTGCTGGGACAAGCGCTGATCGAACTGGGCCAGGCGTCCGCGGCCTATCAGCAGCTCCAGCAAGTGCGCCGGAACTATCCGCGCAGCGCGTCCGATGCGGGCGCCCGCGCGCTCGAGCGCTCGCTGCTGCTTTCGCATCCGGAACTGGCCGATACGTCCTCGCTCACCTATCTGACCGGCGAAGCGGAACTGCTGCTGAGCGAAGGCCAGACCGGCGCGGCCTACGCCGCCGCATCCGCGGCCCTCGCGCTGCAGCCGCCGGCATCGGTGCGCGCCGCGATGCTCTGGACACAGGCCAGAGCGTCGCGCGCCAACCGCGAGCGCGCGCTGAAATCGTATCTGGCCGCCGCGCCGCGCGGACCCAAAGCGCCCCAGGCGCTGTTCGATATCGCGCGGATTTACTGGCATCGCAAGGACACCGCCGGCGCCCGGATGTACTTGCGCGAGCTGACGGCTGATTTCCCCGACTCCAGCCTGGCAGCCGGCGCGATGCTGCGAATCGGGCGCACTTATGAAGACGAGGATCGTTTCGATCAGGCGCGATCGGCCTATCTTGCCGCCGCCGCGGCGCATCCGCACAGCGCCGCCGCGGCCGACGCGCGTTTCCGCTCCGCGTGGCTGCTCTACCGCCGCCATCAATTTGCCAACGCCGCCGCCGAGTTCGAAGCGATGAGAGCGCGGGCGGCCGACCCGATCGAGCGTTCGATGTACGTCTACTGGGAGGCGCGATCGCTGGAGCAGTCGGGTCAGGGCGAGCGCGCCAGAGAGATCTTTACCGGCCTCGCCGCCAGCGTCGCGACCAATTACTACCCCGAGATGGCGGCCCGGCGGGTCGGAGCGCCGCGCATCGAACTGTCGGCCGTGGACTTGATCGCACCGCCCGCGCCGGCAACCGCGGACGGATCGGTCGCGTTCCATCTGCAGCGCGCGCTGGCGCTGAAGTCGCTGGCCTTGCAGCGGCTCGAACTGGGTGAATTGAGACGGATAGCCGCGCTCAGCCAGGGCAGCCGCGCGATGCGCATGTTCCTGCTGGCGGAGTATCCGCAGGCCGACGGCTACCACGACGCGACCGCGCTGGCGACGGAGATGGCGGCGCGGGGCGAGATCTCCAGTGCGATGGCCGAGCGCATCCGCTATCCGCGCGCGTACTGGCCGCTGTTCTCCCAGGCCGCCGCGCGCACCGGCGTCAATCCCTACCTGCTGCTTTCGATCTCGCGGCAGGAAAGCCTGTTCAATCCCAGCGCATGCTCGCCGGCCGACGCGCGCGGCGTGATGCAGCTGCTGCCGGCCACCGCGCAGAAGGTGGCGGCGCGCACCGGGATACCGCCGGATCGAATCGATCTCTACGACCCGTCGATCAACATCGAACTGGGCAGCGCCAAGCTCAAGGAGCTGATGGCGATGTTCGGGGGCGACGAGTTCAAGGCGATCGCGGCTTATAACGGCGGCGAGGAAGCGGTCGCCAGGTGGGTGGAACGCTATGGCGGTGCGGACGACGAATGGGTGGAGAACATCGAATTCGCCGAAACCCGCAATTATGTCAAGAAGGTTATCGGCGGAATCCGCGAGTACCGCATGCTCTACCCCTCCCTAACCATACAAACCGCCGCGCGCTATAATTGATCCATGTCACTGACATCGCGCTTCGCGGACGCGCTCGGGTTTGCCTTTGAGGTGCATCGCGAGCAGACCAAAAAGGGTGGTACGGTACCCTATATTTCCCATCCGCTCGAGGTCGCGGGCACGGTTCTGTCCTTCGGCGGCAATGAGGACGAAGCGATTGCCGGGCTGCTTCACGACTCCGTCGAGGACCATCCCGATGTCGTATCGTTCGAGAAAATCGCCCGGCGCTTCGGCGCGGCGGTGGCCGATATAGTCAGGAGCTGCAGCGACGCCAGCGTGATTCCCAAGCCGCCGTGGCGTCCGCGCAAGGAGAAATATATCGAGCATCTGCGCACCGCCAACGAATCCGTGCTGATGGTATCGGCGGCGGACAAGCTGGCCAACGCGCGCGCCGTGATGAAGGATTATCGCGAAGTTGGAGATAAGCTCTGGGAGCGTTTCAACGCCGGCAAGGCGGATCAGCTCTGGTATTACCGCACCGTTGCCCAGGTGCTGACTCAGGCGGCGGGAGCGGGGCGCGCGCGTGCGCTGGCCGCCGAACTGCGGCGCGCGGTGCAAGAACTTGAGAAACTGTGCGGCGACCCGGATCCCGGTTGAGAGCGCCAGCGCGCCGCACTGCCGGATCACTTCGCTTGCTCCGCCCGAGGCCGCGGTTGGAGTCGACGTTGGCGAAGATTTTCTCGATCTCGCCGTCCTGCGGATCAAGTCGGCCGTCCTGACCCATCATCGCCTTGCATTGGCCGATCTCGAAGGCGATCCGGTGCGGGCTCTGACCTCGCGCCTGCGCGCCTGCTGTCCCGATACCAGTTCGCGCTGGCTCGCTTTGATCGATTCGCCGCGCTGGCCGCGGGATTTGGACTGCTCGAAAGCCGGGGTGGTGGTGCGCGATCCGGTGCCCGCCGGACGCGGACTGGATCGGGCGCTGCGCGCGATACTGCCGCGCTCGCTTGGGTTGTCGATGTTTCCCACACCGAAGCTCGCGTATTTCAGCGGATGAGCCGCGGCGTCAGGCTGCAAGCCGCATCTGCGTTTGATGTACCGCGCGCTTTTCACCTGTGCCGGTGCGCCCTGGGTTTCAGCGTCAGCCGCGGGCGGCAACTTCACGCGTTTCATGCTGGCCGGTTTTGTTAGCTTCAGGGCATGGCGGGAGATGGGCGTGCCGGCGCTGGAAGCTTATCCCGATCTGCAATTCAGATTGAATTCGCGCGGCGCGCTGCCGCCCAAACGCGCGCGCGGAAAAGCGTTGAGCGCGCGCGCCCGGATAATCGGACGCCTGCGGCGATCCTTTGGCTTGAGCGGCGCCGCCGGGCCGCGGACGCTCGATCAGGCCGACGCGGAGGTGCTGGCGCTGACGGCGGCGATCGCGGCGCGCACCGGTTCGCTGGCCGCACTGGAGCATCCGGCGGAGGGCCGTTTTCTGTTAACCTTGCGCGCAATGATTCGCTAACCTGCGGGGCGGGTTTTGTTGTACCCTCCGCTCAGGAGCAAACGATGCGTCTGCGGGGTCGAGTAGCGTTGATAACGGGCGCCAGCCGCGGGGTTGGCAAGCGCATCGCCCTGCAATTGGCCGAAGAGGGCGCTGCGACGGTGCTGGCGGCGCGCACGGTGGGCGCAGGGCAGGGCAGCTTTCCCGGCTCGATCGAGGAAACCGCGCAGGAAGTGCGCCAGCGCGGCGGGGAGCCGCTGGCCGTCAAATGCGACCTGAGCGTGCCGGGCGATACGGAAAACCTCTGCCGCGCCGCGATGGAGAAGTTCGGACGCGTCGACTTTCTGATCAACAACGCCTTTTACAACAACGACCAGCATTACAACATGTTTCTCGATATCGACCTCGATACGTGGGAGAAATGCTGGATCGGCAATGTGCTGTCGCCGATTATCGCGTGCAGGATGCTGCTGCCGCAGATGATGGAGCGGCGCCAGGGAATTATCGTCAACCTGACTTCGCCGGTGGGATATTCCGATACTTCCGCGCCCGGCTTGCCGGGCAAGGGCGGCGTGGCCGCGACCTACGGCACCACCAAGGCCGCGCTGCATCGCTTCACCCACAACCTCGCCAAGGAAACCAAACTGCACAACGTCGCGAGCATCATTCTGGACCCGGGGTTTTCGGTCACCGAACGGATGCAGGCGCAGACGGCGTCGCGCGGCGGAATCGGCCTGGAAGCGGGGCATTCGCCGGACGTTCCGGGGATAGCCGTGCGCTATCTGTGCACCTGTCCGAACCCGCTGATTTTCAATGGTAAAGTGATCTATTCGCCCGATTTCGTGCTGGAGCATTTCCTGGTCGAGAATCTCGGCGGCCCCGGCGAGCCGATTTCCTATCGCGCTCCGCGCTGAGGCGCCGCAGGCATCAAACGGTTGCGCTGGCGCGTCGATTTGTCGTAACGGTTGGGCGATTCGCGAACCCGCGACGGAGTTCCGCCCTGGTATGACTCAACCCGGCGCAGCCGCTGCCCGCCAGGATAACACCCCCCGCCCGTCGGCGGCGCCGGCGGGCGCCACCAAGTGGCTGGTCGGACTCTCGGTGATGACCGGCACGTTCATGTCGATCATGGACGTGAGCGTGGTCAACGTCGCGCTGCCGCATATGATGGGCAGCTTCGGCCAGGACCTGCTGACCATCACCTGGGTATCGACCGCCTACAGTATCGCCGAAATCATCATGATCACCATGACCGGATGGTGGTCGACGCTGATCGGCCGCAAGCATTATCTGCTGAGTTCGATGGTGGTATTTATCGCCGGCTCAATTCTGGCGGGCGCCTCGCATACCTTTACCCAGATGATGTTCGCGCGGGTGCTCCAGGGCATCGGCGGCGGCGGACTGATACCGGTGTCGCAGGCCATCATGCGCGAAACCTTTCCGCCCGCCGAACAGGGGATGGCGATGGCGATCTTCAGTCTCGGCACCCTTTTGGCGCCGGCCCTGGGACCGACTCTGGGCGGATGGCTGGTCGATAACTTCGGCTGGCAATGGATTTTCTATATCAATCTGCCGATTTGCATTTTCGGCATCCTGATGGTGTCGGTGTTCGTCAACGACCCGCCCTATTTGAAACGCTACATCGGCCGCATCGACTGGACCGGGATCAGCCTGCTGGCGATCGGCCTCAGCGCGATGCAGCTGGTGCTGGAGCGCGGCGAGGAAGTGGACTGGTTTTCCTCCAACTGGATCGTGCTGGGCACGATCGTCGCGGCCGGCGCGCTGGCGGGACTGATCGCCAATGAATTCACCTGCAGCGACCCGATCATCGATTTTCGCGTGATGCGCAACGTGCCGCTCAGCGTCGGATCGGTGATCGGGTCGATCGTGAGCTTCGCGCTGTTCGGCACCACCTTCATCCTGCCGCAATGGAATCAGACCCTGCTCGGCTACCCCGCCTTCAAAGCCGGGCTGGTGCTGATTCCGCGCACGATGGTGATGTTCGCCGTAATTCCGATCGTGGGACGTTTGTACAATTACACCAATCCGCGTTTCATGGTGTCGGCGGGTCTGAGCCTGCTCGTGTTCACGACCTGGAGTCTGGGCCATTTCCCGCTCAACGTCAGCTTCTGGAGCTTCACCCCGATGCTGGCGATCATGGGCGTGGGGATGGCGATCGGGATGGTGACGGTCAGCACGACGGCGCTGAGCACCGTGCCCAAGCCGCGGATGACCGCCGCCTCCAGCCTGTTTACGCTGTTCCGCCGCATCGCGGGCAATGTGGCCTACGCCCTGGACGCGACTTTAATCGCGCGGCGCAGCCAGTTTCATCGGGCGATGCTGATCCACAACCTGAGCCCGCTGAATATCACTTACACCAGCCGCCATGAGGGCCTGGCGCTGGGGCTGATGCGCCGCGGAATGGATTCAACCATTGCGCTGCAATCCTCATCCAAAATGATCGATGACCTGATCAACCGCCACGCCACCATGATGGCTTACAATGACACCTTGACTCTGGTTTCGGTCCTGACCCTGCCGGGCATCGTGCTGGCGATGTTTCTGCCGCGCCGCGCCATTCCCGACGCCGAGCCGGAAATCGAACCGTAGATGGACAATGGATCCTGTCGCAGTTAAAAGATCTGACCGAGGTTGACATGGACACCGAGCAGCACGGATTCATCGACTCCGACGCGCACATCCTGGAGCCTGACGACATCTGGGAGAAATACCTCGATCCCGAATTCCGCGGCGAGATGCCGCGGACGCGATGCTGGTACGAGGGCGAGCAGATGGGATTCGGGTTCGAGATCGAGGTCGGCGGCTACGACATGCCGATTGGCGTGCCGCACATGCTGACCGTGCTGCCGGGACTGCCGGCTGCCTACGCGGAATACGCGCGCCAGGGTTTTCCGCCGCACATCTACCGCGCGGCGATGGAGCGCGTCGGGATGGAATACATGGTCGCGTATCCTACCGTGGGGCTGTATGTGACCGCCGCGCCGACGCTCAAAGCCGCCACCGCGGCCGCATATCGCCGCGCCTACAACCGCTGGCTGAATGACTTCTGCAAAGATGCCGGTCCGCGGCTGCTGGGCGCCGGTTCGCTGGATCTGCGCGATCCCGAAGAAGCTGCGCGCGAGGCCGTGCGCTGCGTCGAGCAGTACGGCTTCAAGGCGTTGCATATCAATCCGGCGCCGGTTGGCGGAAAGCATCTGTACGATTCCTGCTACGACCGCCTGTGGGCGACGATTGCCGACCTCGATGTTCCCGTCGGCGTGCACGTCAGTGCATACAACGCGGCCGATCCGATGCTGCAGGATTACCTGCCGGGGCTGGCCTCGGCGCAGGCGGTGATGGCCTTCAGCATCGGCAACATGATTGCCAGCGCCGCGTTTATCGTGGGCGGCGTGCTGGAGCGGCATCCGAAGCTGCGCGTCGTGCATCTGGAATCGGGCGCCGGATGGGCCGCGTTCTGGCTCGATCGCCTCAAAGCCGGACTGATGGGCGGGTTCCGCGAGGTGGATATTCCCGGCCTGCGGCTGCATCCGGTGGAATACTTCCAGCGCCAATGCTACATCGCGGCCGACACCGACGACCCCGGCATCAAGCAGGTAATCGACGCGATGGGCGACAACAATATCGTGCTGTCCACCGACTTCGGCCATCCCGAAGGATGGAAATACACGCGTGCCGTCGAGGAACTGATGGAAGTCTCCGGCGTGAGCATCGAAAGCAAGCGCAAAATCATGTGGGACAACGCGCTCAGACTGCACGCGTTGCGGCCATAAATCTCACGCGGCCGGGTTGGGCGCGAATTCGCGTTTCAGCTTTTCATACGTCGGCAGGTCGTCCACGGTGCGGAACATGCCGCGATGCACATAGCCGAACAGCGGCAGGCCGCGGGCAACCATCGGCGCGAACAGATCCTTCATGCTGCTGAACGGCCCGGCCGGCGGCATCAGCTCATAAACGCCGGGCTCGCAGATATAAAGGCCGCAGAACATGTAGGGCTCCACCGCAACGCAGGGCGGCTGGGCGGGAAAATCCTCGAAGCCGCCGCCGCGCGCCCTCAGCAGACGGATGCGCCGCAGCCGCCCGTCGCGGTCGATTTCCAGTTGACTGTACGCGTCCAGGTTGGCCGGCCGATGCAGCGCGAATGACGCCAGCGCGCCGCGCCCGCGATGCGCCGCAAGCATCGCGGGCAGGTCGAGATCCATGATGGTGTCGGAGTTCGCGACCACGAACGGTTCGGATCCGAAAAAGCTTCGCAAGCCGCACAAGGGACCGCCGGTGCCCAACAGCACGGCTTCCGGCGCATAGGTAATCTCCAGACCGAGGCCGCGTCCGTCGCCCAGTGCGCTTTCTATCCGATGGGCCAGGTGATGAACATTGATTGCGATCTGAGTAATGCCGGCCCGCTTGAGCATCAGCAGCGCATAATGGATCAGCGGCTGTCCGCCCAATTCCAGCATTGGCTTGGGGATGCTCTCGGTAAGCGGACGCAGCCGCTCGCCTTTGCCCGCGGCCAGAACCAGCGCCTTCATGCCGCCCTCAACGCTTCGCGCAAAGCGGGAAATTCACGCCCGGCGTCAAGCATCCGCCGCGCCTGCGCAATGGTTGCGGGCAGATAGGCGCTGTAACCGGATTTGCCGGTCCGTTCCAGGTACACAAAACGTCCGATCACTTTCAGCGCGTGCTGCAGCACGCACCAGCGATAGCTCTGCAGGAACGCGGCGCGCTCAAGTCCGGGCAGCCCGCTGGAACTGGCGGCGGCGAAATAGTAGTCGAGCAGTTCGGCTTCCAGAGCCGGCGTGATGAACCGGGCGGTGTCGCGCGTGGTCAGCAGGACGGATAAATCCTGCGCCGCCGGCGCCATCAGCGCGTCCTGAAAATCGATTACCCGGATGCGCGGCGCCGCGCCGATAATCTGGATGAACAGGTTCTGGAAGTGGTAATCGCGATGCGACAACACGCGCGGCAGCGCGCCGAGATTGTGCGCCAGCCGATCCAATTCGTACCCGAGCCCGCTCGAATCGGCGCCGGGCGCGATTGCCGGCAAGCCGTATTCGACGAATTGGTCCATCTCCCACCGGAACAGGCGCCGATCGTATGCGATGGAATACGCCATGCACTTGCGGGTGGGGAAAGAGGTGCCCTGGTGAATCCTGATCAATTCATCGATGGCGAGGCGATACAGATCGAATGCCCGGCGAGGATCGTGCTTCACCGCGGCGTACAGCGAGATTTCGCCGACATCTTCAACCATGAGCCTGCGCTGCGCGGGATCGGCGGCGTAGAGCTCAGGAACCGCCGCGCCGATTTGACGCATCAGGCGATGCACGTTCACAAACGGCGGCTCCGCAAGCGGCTGCGGCGCCAGCTTCAGCGCGCGCGCGTACAGCGGAAGATCGTCGGGCCCCAGATCTATCGCGACGATGGAGGAGGGCGCCTCCGAGCCGGGGGCGGAGATAAACCCGCGCCAGAACCGGCGCATCGACGCGTCGCCCGTGAGTGCACACCAACGCGTAAGCCGCGCCCGCGGCCATTTTTGCGCCGCGATTTGCGCGGCCCACCGTCGCATCGATTCTGCGGTATCGTCGGACACAGCCGCGATTGTAGCCTCCCGCAAAGGCTTCCGACAGCGGCGCGGGCGTCCGTGACCGCCATTGTTGCACACCCGGCCCGCGCCGGCGGCCCGCCGCCAGACTGCCGCTAGGGTTCGATTGGCAGGTTGTACAGCTCGATCACATTGGTGCGCGCGATGCGTTTCTGATCCTCCAGCGGCACGCCGGGAAAATGCTCTTCCAGGTTGGGGATCGATTTGGGCCAGGTGCCGTCATAATGCGGAAAGTCCGATCCCCACATCATGTTCCTGATGCCGATAATATCGCGGCATCGCACGGCGGTCTTGTCGCGCATGAAGGTGCAGATCACCTGGTCGTGGAAAATCTGGCTGGGCGTGCGCCCCGAGGTGATTCCGCCCGAGCCCGCCCATCCCTGGTCGCGGAAATAATGATAGTCCATCCGCTCCAGCGCCGGCGCCGGCCACGACGCGTCATTCTCCACGCTCAGCACTTTCAGTTTGGGATGCCGATCGAAAGTCCCGCCCATGATCATCGTGCAGATGGAGTACATCACCGGGGTGAACGCGAGGGAAAAATCCACCAGCATGTTGTTGGTGAGCGTGAACCATTTCTTATCGCCCGCCACGTGCAGGCTGACCGGCATGTTCAGATCGGATGAGGCGTCCCACAGCGGCGCCCATTTGGCGTGATGATAGCCCTCGCCGATTTCCTGCTGCACGCTGATCTGCGCCGACACCATTCCCATCTTGCGGCATCGCTCCATTTCCTTGACCGCGCGATCGAGCGGTTCGGTGGGAATCATCGCGACGCCGAACAGCCGCTTGGGCGCGGTGGAACAGAAATTCGCCAGCCAGTCGTTGAACGCCTGCATGCAGGCGAACTGAAAGTCCAGGTCGGTCATCGGATAGAAGGTGGTGCCGAAGGTGGTATAGAGGACCTCGGCCTCCACGCCGTCGCGCTCCTGATCCTTCAGCCGCTCGAAGGGGTCGTAGGAGCCGGGCAGCACGTTTTCCCAGCGCTCGGCCATCGAGATGTCCTTGGCGTCCTTGGTGACGGAAGAGGAGGTGCCGATTCCGCGCTTGTCCTGGCGTCCGCCCGGGCACCAGAACATGTCCTGGTCTTTTTCATGTACCAGCCGCGGGGCGCGGTCGAGGAATTTGCGGTCGATCCGTTTGGTCCACAGATCGGGTGGCTCGACCACGTGGGAATCCGCCGAAATGGGTTTGAAAGAGAGGCTCATTTTTTACCTACCCCCGCCGATGTTTTTAGTTATTCCATCAATAGCCTATCGGGTGCGCAAAGTCCCGCGCCCGCCCAATCACCAGCGCGAAACCACAATCTTCTTGCGCGTGTAAAAATCGATTCCGTCGCTGCCCTGCAGATGCAAATCGCCGTAAAACGAACTCTTCCACCCGCTGAACGGATAAAACGCCAGCGGCTGCGCCACGCCGACGTTGATCCCGATCATGCCGCATTCGACCTGGTCGCGGAACTGGCGCGCCGTACTGCCCGATCCGGTGAACACCGCGGCCATGTTGCCCAGGGGCAGACGATTGACCAAATCGATCGCCTGGCGCACATCGTCCACCTGGCTCAGGGCCAGCACCGGACCGAAGATTTCCTCGCGCCCGGCCGCCATCGCCGGAGTCACCCGGTCCACAATGGTGGGGCCGACAAAAAATCCGGGTCGATCGACGTATTCCGGCCGGCGCCCGTCCACGACGATATGCGCGCCCTGATCCGCGGCCCGCTCGATGTGACCCAGAACGCGCCGGCGATGGTCGTCCGCGACCACCGGCCCCATGTCCACGCCCGGGTCCGTCCCGCAACCCAGCCTAAGCTTGCGCGCGGCCTGCTCCAGACGGGCGGTCAGCTGCGCGGCGGCGCCGCCCACGCCCACCGCGACGCTGCCCGCAAGGCAGCGCTCGCCGGCGTTGCCGAAAGCCGAAGCGATAATTGCGGATGTGGCCAACTCCCAGTCGGCGTCGGGCAGGACGAAAATATGATTCTTGGCGCCGCCGGCGGCCTGGACCCGCTTGCCGTGGCGCGCCGCCTCCTGGTAGACATGCCGCGCCGCGGGTTCCGAACCGACGAAAGAAATGCCGCGCACTTCAGGCGCCGCCAGCAAGGCGTTCACGGTGTCGGCCGCGCCATGCACCAGGTTGAGCACGCCGTCGGGGAAACCGGCTTCGGCAAACAACTGTGCCAGACGAATCGCCCCCAGCGGCGTGCGCTCCGACGGCTTGAGCACGAAGGTGTTGCCGCTGACGACGGCGAGCGGGAACATCCACAGCGGAATCATGACGGGAAAGTTGAACGGCACGATTCCGCCAACCACACCCAACGGATAGCGGTAGTAGTCCTGGTCGATCGCAGTATTGACGGCGCGCAGCGTGCGGCCCTGCAGCAGGGTGGGCGCGGCGCAGGCGAAATCCACCATCTCGATTCCGCGCCGGACCTCGCCGCGCGCTTCCTCCAGCGTCTTGCCGTGGTTGCGGGTGACGATCGCGGCCAGTTCCTCGAAATGCCGCTCCAGCAGGGCCTTGTAGTTGAACATCAGGCGGGTGCGCTCCATCACCGGAGTCGCGGCCCATCGGGAGCCGGCGTGGGCGGCGGCGGCAACGGCTTCGGCCACATCAGCCTCAGGGCTGAGCGGAGCATGTTCGATGACCTCGCCGGTTGCCGGATTGTAGAGCGGGAGGGCGGGGCAACCGCGCGGCTGGCGCCATTTTCCGCCGATCAAATTGGGCAGCATCTCAGCACCCGGGTTCCGTCAGTAATTAAGCGCCGCCCTTTGGATTGCGCAAGTTTCTTCAGCCTGGCCCAACTGTACCGGCAGGCACCGCTGCGTTCGGGGTTCAACTTGACAGTTTCGCGCACCCCGACCGAAGATCGAAACCGAACGATTCGCAATCCACCTCGGCCGCGGGAGAAAGCGCGATGGAAAAGCAGCCGTCCTTCAAAATGGTTTCCGCCGATTCTCACGTCGTGGAGCCGCCCAATCTGTGGGTTGAACGGGTGGACGCGCGCTTTCGCGAACGCGCCCCGCGCATCGTCAGCGAACCGGATTCGGACTACCTGGTATGCGAGGGCGGCCTCACCTACAAGCATCCCATAGGGCTGACGGTATGCACCGAGGCGCCCGACAACGAGGTCAGCATGATCGGCCGCTTCGCCAACGTGCGCCAAGGGGCGTGGGACCCGGCGGCGCGCCTGGCCGACATGGATCGCGACGGTGTGGAGGCGGAAATCCTCTACACCAGCTTCGGTCTCAGCATGTTTTCGATTCCCGACCCGGAATTTCAACTCGCCTGCTTCCGCGCCTTCAACGACTGGCTGGCCGAGTACAGCGCCGGCGCGCCGCAGCGCCTGTTCGGCGTGGCGATGATTCCGACCGATCCGATCGAAAGTGCGGCGGCGGAGATGGCGCGATGCCGCAAAATGGGACTGCGCGCGGCCATGATCAGTATCAGCCAAGACGCCGGCCAAGGGTACGAGAATCCGCATTACGACCCGATCT
>JAJPJA010000035.1 GCA_021324455.1 Pseudomonadota bacterium
ATCAGTTAATCCGACAGTCCGTACTCCCGCAGGAAGGTATTGAGATGGCCCAGATCAAATTCGGCTACCAGATCGATTTTCGCAACCCGCCCGCATCGGGGCGCAGCTTCACCGACCTCTACCATGCGATGTTCCGGCAGATCGAACGCGCCGAGCAACTCGGCTTCGATTCAATCTGGCTGACCGAGCATCATCTGACCGACGACGGCTATCTGCCCTCGCTGATGCCGATGGCGGCCGCGATCGCCGCGCGCACCAGACGCGTACAGATTGGCACCTACGTGCTGCTGTTCCCCTTCTATCATCCGATCAAGCTGGCCGAGGATATTGCCGTGGTTGACGTGATTTCCGGCGGCCGTCTGCGTATCGGCGTCGGGCAGGCGTATCGGGCCGAGGAATTCGCCGCCTTCGGCATCGACAAGAAGCAGCGCCTGGGCCGCACTTTGGAGACCGTGGAAATTCTCAAACAGGCGTGGACCGGCGAACGCTTCAGCTTCAAGGGCAAGTACTTCGAGCTCAACGACGTCCGCGTGCTGCCGCGTCCGCTAAGCCGGCCGCATCCGGAGCTGCTGTGGGGTGTGGGCGCTCCCAAAGGAATTCAGCGCGCGGCCGAGATGGGGTTGGGCTTCGCCACCGTGGGCACCGCCAGCGCCGTCCGGATTTATCACGACGCGCTGCGCGCCCGCGGCAAGGAGCCGGCGAACTTCAGCGTGGTCGGCAGCCGCACGGTCTATATCGCGGAGTCGGCGGAGCAGGCATGGAAGGAAATCGAAGGCCCGTCGATGTACTGGGCGCAGCATTACGGCAAATGGCTGTCGCAGCATGCCGGGACCGACATTTCCAAAGCGCCGATCCGGCCCGAGCCCGAGCGGTTGCGGCGCACCAGCGTGCTGGGAACGCCGGCCGAGGTTCGCCGCCGCCTGCGGCAGATCATCGCCGACGACCAGCTGACCGACCTGATAATCAACACCCAGTTGCCGGGATTGGATCCGGCGCTGGCGATGCGATCGCTGGAGCGGTTCGGCACCGAGGTAATGCCGTTCATCAGATGAGCGCCGCCCGGAACGGGGCGACGGAGAGTGTTGCATGGCCGCGGCGTTTCTTTGAGACTTAAGGCGTCCGCGCTTTATCCAACGCCGGGCGGCGCTTGGCGTCTCCTGCGCGTTACACTTTTTTACTTCAGAAGGAGATTGATCATGGCAGAAGAACGCAAAGGCGCAGTCACGATGGGCGGGAATCCGGTTACCCTGATCGGCCCCGAAATCAAGCCGGGACAGAAAGCGCCCGATTTCTCCGCCGTCGGCAAAGGGCTTGCTCCCGTCAGTCTCGACAAGTTCAAAGGCAAGGTCAAAGTCATCACCACCGTTCCTTCGCTTGACACTCCGGTATGCGACGCGGAGACGCGCCGATTCAATGAAGAAGCCGCCAGGCTGCCGGGCGACGTGCAGATCCTGTCGGTCTCGATGGACCTGCCGTTCGCGCAGGCGCGATGGTGCGGCGCGGCGGGCGTCGACAAGGTGACCACCATCAGCGATTTCAAGGACCGCGACTTCGGTCAGAAGTACGGCACGCTGATGAAGGAGAACGGATTGCTGTGCCGCGCGGTGTTTGTCGTGGACAAGAACGACCAGGTGGTTTACAGCGAGTACGTCAAGGAGATCCGCGAGCATCCCAATTACGACGCGGCTCTCGACGCGGCACGCAAGGCGGCCTGAGCCTGCCATGGGGCGGACGTCCCTGCCCGCAGCGGAGGTCGTCTCGGGGACGCCCGCCATGCTGAAGCTCCCCGGCGCCGCGGCGCGGGCACCCTGGCGATGGTCGATCCAGCGGCGCAGCCTGATCATCCGGCTGCCCGAAACTTACCAGCTTCTGAGTTGGGCGCCGTTTGGCGGCGGAGCGCGCCGCGCCTGCGTTATCATCAATCATCAGATCGCGCCTGACGACCGCGCCGCCAGCGAAAACCCGCATCCTTATTTGGAAGGGTTGGTGCGCCGATGCAAAGTCGCTCCCGCGACTGCGGCGGCGATGATGACCGGCGCCGACGTCGCCCGGGCAGGTTACGCCATGGCCCGCCGCGGCGGCCTTATGGCCGGCGCATGGTGCACGGCGGGATGTTCCAACGCGCTGCGCGTCGGCGATCCGGCCGCGAGGCGTCAGCCGCGCGCCGGCACCATCAACCTGGCGGTGGCCGTCAGTCAGCCGCTGTCAGAGTCCGCGATGGTCGAAGCGGTCGCGATCGCGGCCGAAGCGCGGGTCGCGGCCATGTATGAAGCCGGCATCGCCAGTACCCGCACCGGACTGCCCGCCACCGGAACCGGCACCGATTGCATCGTGATTGCGTCGCCGGCGCGCGCACCGGCTCACGCCTACTGCGGCAAGCATACGGTTGCCGGCGAACTGATCGGCAAAGCGGCGATGCGCGCTTGCGCACGGGCTTTGCGCCGCTGCTGTCCGTGAGCTACGCCTGGCATCTGCCGGCGGGCCTGATCGCACTCGCCGTGGGTATGGACCTGCTGTTGGGCGACCCCGGATGGCTGCCGCATCCGGTGCGGCTCATCGGGCGCGCGATAGAGTTGGGCGAAAGCGCGGCGTGGAGCGGGGATCCGGATCGCGATCTGCGCCGCGGCGCCGCGGTCGCGATCGGCGTGGCCGGCGCGGCAGTGTGCATAAGCTGGATCCTCATCTCGACGGCGGAGTCGATTGCGCCTGCTTTGGGCGCCGCTGGCGCGGTTTTGGCGGCGTGGACGACGATTGCGATCCGCAGCCTCGACCAGGCCGCGGCGTCGGCGCAGCATGCCTTGGAAGAAGACAACCTGTGCGCCGCCCGCGGCGCGATGCCGGCCCTGGTCGGGCGCGATCCGCACAGTCTGGATCGCGACGGCATGATTCGCGCCGCGATTGAATCCGTGGCCGAAAGTTCGTCGGATGCAGTCGTCGCGCCGCTCTTGTATCTGTTCGTCGGCGGACCGGCGGCGGCGATCGCGTACAAAGCGATCAACACTTTGGATTCGATGATCGGCCATACCAGCGCACGCTATCTTTATTTCGGACGCTGGGCCGCGCGGATGGACGATCTGGCCAATCTGATTCCCGCGCGGCTTAGCGCCGGATGCCTGATCGCGGCGGCGGCCATCCTGCGCCGCAGTCCGCATGACGCACTGAGCACCTGCCGCGCCGACGCCCGGCGCCATCCCAGTCCCAACGCCGGCTTTCCCGAAGCGGCGATGGCCGGCGCGTTGGGACTTCAACTTGGCGGACCCGCGGTGTACGGCGGCGAAGTCGAGATGCGTGCGTTGATCGGGGTGGCGCGCCGCGCGCCGCGGGTGGACGATATTGCGGCGGCGCGCCAGCTGATGTGGGTCGCGTCGGCGCTGGCATTGGGCCTGATGTGGGCTGCGCGCCTGATCCTGAAGCCGCTATGGGCAATATAGCATTCGACCGCTCTCACGGCGGCGCCGCCGATGCGCCGCTTGACTTCAGCGTCAGCATCAATCCGTTCGGCCCGCCGCCGGCGGTGCTCGACGCGTACCATCGCGCCGCGGCCGCCATCGCGCGCTATCCCGAGCCCTATGCAACGCGGTTGTGCGCCGCGATTGCCGCGCATCTCGGTCTGGCGCCCGGCAACATCCTGGCTGGCAACGGCTCGACGCAGCTGATCTATCTGGCCGCGCGGGTACTGCGTCCGTCGCGCCCTTTTGTGGTTATTCCGGCGTTCAGCGAAATGGCCAACAGCCTGCTCACCCTGCCGGTTGCACCCGCGCCAATTCTCCTGCGGCGCGCGGATGGTTTTCATTTCGATGTCGACGCGATTGCCGCCGCGATCGCCGCGGGCGCCGACGCGCTGTTCCTGGGCCGTCCCAACAATCCCACCGGCACCATGCTGGACCTGCGGCAGATGTCGGCGATCGCCCGCCGATGCGCCGAGCAGCGATGCTGGTGCGTTGTCGACGAGGCCTTTATCGATTTCGCCGACGATCCGGCTTCTGCCGCCGCGCTCGTGTTGGAATACGACCGCCTGATCGTGCTGCGCTCGATGACCAAGTTGTACGCGATCCCCGGTCTGCGGTTGGGCTATTTGGCCGCGACTGAAAGTGTCGTCGCCGGGCTGCGGCGGGCGCTCGAGCCGTGGTCGGTCAGCGGACCGGCCGCCGCTGCCGGTCTGGCCTGCCTTGCGCTGCCGGATAGCTGGCGCAGGGAACTGAGCGAGGAGCTTCGCCGCGAGCGCGCGCGTCTGCAGGAGGGTCTCGGCGCGGTGCCCGGCTTCGAAGTATTTGCCTCCAGCGCCAATTTCCTGATGTTCGCCGCGCCGCCCGGCTCAGGTGCTTTTCCCAATCATCTGCGCCAGCATGGAATCGCGGTGCGCGATCTCGCTTCGATGCCCGGCGCCGGACCGGGACTCTACCGTGCCGGGGTTCGCTCCCGCGCCGACAATGAGCGCCTGATCGAAGCGGCGCGCAGCTATCGTTAGACCGGCCCGGCCCCGGGGCTTGGTCGATTCTGCGGCAAGGCGGATCTGGACTCCGGACAGCGCGGCGCGGCAAGATTAGGCAGCGCCGCCCGTTCGACGCCCGCCAATGCAACCGCCATCCGAGAAGCATGAAAGCCCATCCACAGTTGGATTTGCCGGGCTGCGCGTGGCCGCGTTCGAAAGCCGGATGGCGCAGGAGGCGCGCGGGCTTATCCAACGCCACGGTGGAGTCGCGCTGGTCGCGCCCTCGATGCGCGAGGTGCCGCTGACGGAGAATCCCGCCGCTTTGGAGTTCGGCCGCGCGCTGATGGCCGGCGAATTGGATGTGGTCATCTTTCTTACCGGCGTCGGCGCCAGGGCGCTGTTCGAAGTGCTCGCCGCGGTGCATCCGCAACCTGACATCGCGCAGGCTCTGCGCGGCCTGACTACTGTCGTACGCGGACCCAAGCCAGCCCGCGCGCTGCGCGCAATCGGCGTCGAACCGGCAATTGAAATCGCGGAGCCGAACACCTGGCGCGAAGTGCTGTCGGAATTGGCCCGGCACACAAACCTGGCGGCAAAGCGCGTCGCCGTGCAGGAATACGGCGTGTCCAATCGCGATCTGATTGCCGGATTGGAAGCGCGCGGCGCCGCCGTGATGCGCGTGCCGGTTTATCGATGGGCGCTGCCGGAGGATCGCGAACCGCTGCGCCGCGCGCTGGCCGCGATCGCCTCCTCTCAGGCCGACGTCGCATTGTTTACCAGCGCCACCCAGGTCAGCCATGTATTGCAGATGGCGGAGGCGGAGGGCTGTGCGGAGCAGGTTCGGCGCGGCTTGCGCGCGATGGCGGTGGGTTCGATCGGACCCGTATGCACCGCCGCGCTGCGCGAGCATGGTTTGGAGGTCGATCTCGAACCCGCCCATCCCAAGCTCGGTCATCTTATAAAAGAAGCGGCTGCGCGCGCCGCCGTGATACTCGCTTCCAAACGCCGTCCGGTTGTGGCGCCGGCCGGCGGCCGCCCCCCCGCCGCTTCGTCCACATCGGCTCAGTTCGACAATCATCCGATGATGCGGGCATGCCGGATGCAGCCGGTCCCCTACACCCCTGTGTGGCTGATGCGTCAGGCGGGGCGCTACATGCCCGAATACCGGCAGGTGCGCGACCGCCTGCCTTTTCTTGAGATGTGTCAGCGGCCGGAAATTTCCGCCGAGGTCACGGTTACGGCGGTTGAGCGCCTTCACGTGGACGCCGCGATCATCTTCGCCGACATCCTGCTGCCGCTGCTGCCGATGGGCGTGGGACTGCATTATGAGAAGGGCGACGGCCCCGTAATCGATCGGCCGGTGCGCAGCCTGGGCGATTTGGAGCGGATCGGTCCAGTTGACGCCGCGGCCACGCTGGGTTTCGTGGCCGACGCGATCGGACTGGCCCGCAGAGCGCTGTCGGGCAAAGTGCCGCTGATTGGCTTTGCCGGCGCTCCGTTCACACTTGCCTCTTACATGATCGAGGGCGGCGGATCGCGCCAATACCTCGCCACCAAGCGTCTGATGTACAACCATCCCGAGGTGTGGGGCGCGCTGATGCGGATGCTGGCGCGAATTACGGCGGATTACCTCCTGATGCAGATCGAGGCGGGCGCCGATTTGGTTCAGCTCTTCGATAGTTGGGTCGGCAGCCTCGGCCCCGACGATTACCGCCAGTTCGTACTTCCCTACACGGCGGAGATAATCCGGAGAATCCCGGCGTCCGTGCCGGTGATTCATTTTGGCACCATCACCGGCAATCTGCTCGAACTGATGCGCGAGGCGGGCGGCGACGTAATCGGACTGGATTGGCGCGTCAATCTGGGCGAGGCCTGGGCGCGCCTCAATCACCGCGTCGCGGTGCAGGGCAATCTCGATCCCATCGCGCTGTTCGCCGGCGTCGACGAGATTCGCGCGCGCGCCCGGGCGATTCTGGATCAGGCCGCCGCGCGTCCCGGGCATATCTTCAACCTGGGCCACGGCATCCTGCCCGAAACGCCGGTCGATCATGTTATCGCGCTGGTCGAGATGGTCCACGAAATGAGCGCCCGATAGCGATCGGCTTGCGGGTATGAACTCGCGCTGCGACGCTGTGCTGCTGGTGGGTTTCGGCGGCCCCACGCGCCCCGAGGAGATTCGTCCCTTTTTGCACAACGTCGCGCGGGGCCGGCCGATCCCGCCCTCGCGTCTGCAGGAAGTGGCGCATCATTATGAACTCATCGGCGGCCGCTCACCCTACAACGATCTGACGCTGCAACAGGCCCAAGCCCTGCGCGCGCTGCTGCGGCAGGAGGGAGCGCCGCTTCCGGTGCACGTCGGGATGCGCAACTGGGCGCCTTACGTCAGGGACGTGATGCGCGAGATTGCGGCGCGCGGCGCGCGGCGCATCTTCTGCTTTCCCCTCGCGCCGCATCGCAGCGAAGCCAGTTGGGATCGCTACCGGCAGACCGTCGCCGAAGCGATTTCCGCGATAGGCCCGCACGCGCCGGCCGTCGTTTACCCGCCGCCATGGCATGACCATCCGCTGTTCATCGCCGCGGTGGCTTCGCGGGTGCGCGGCGCGATCGCCGCGTTGGCGGCGCCCGAGCGCGATGGCGTCCATCTCATCTTCACCGCCCACAGCATCCCAACGGCGATGGACGCCGGCAGCGGTTATTCGATCCAGTTTGCCGAATCGTGCCGGCTGGCTGCGCGTGAACTGGGCCTCGACCGCTGGACTATCGCGTATCAGAGCCGCAGCGGTAATCCGCACGACCCGTGGCTGGAACCCGACATCGGGCAGGTCCTGCGCGCGCTGCCGGGCGGGACGGCGGTGGTTGTGATGCCGATCGGATTCATCTGCGATCACGTCGAGGTGCTGTACGATCTGGACCTTGAGGCGGCGGCAATCGCGCGCGCCGGCGGCGCTGCATTGCAGCGGGCGGCGACCGTCGGCGCCCATCCGCTGTTCATCCGTATGATTGCCGAACTGCTGCGGTCCGCCTAGGATCGCATCAGGACGTCAACACCGCGTCGGCGGAATGAAACAGGTCGTTGTCATAGGCGGGGGAATTGCCGGACTGGCTGCGGCGTATCGCCTGACTGAACTGGCGCGCGAACACAACCAACCAATCGGCGTCACGCTGCTGGAGCGGTCGCGCCGTCTGGGCGGACCGATCCAGACGGTCCACGAGGACGGATTCGTTATCGAGTGCGGCGCCGATTCCTTTATCTCCGAAAAGCCCTGGGCGGTCGAACTGGCGCGGCGCCTCGGGATCGATTCCGAACTGATTCCCACCGGCGAGTCGCGCCGCACCATGGTGGTATGCCGCGGCCGTCTGACCGAAGTGCCGCAGGGCTTCAACCTGATGGCGCCGGTCAACCTGATGCCCGTTCTGAGAAGTCCGATCCTGAGCCTGCGCGGCAAGCTGCGGCTGGCGATCGAGCCGATGCTGCCGCGGCGCGTCGCCGCCGAGGACGAGAGTATCGCCGCGTTTGTCACCCGGCGGATGGGCCGCGAGGTGCTGGAACGGCTGGCGCAGCCGCTGGCCGCCGGTATCTATACCGGCGACCCGGCGGTGTTGAGTATCGAGGCCACGCTGCCGCGCTTCGCCGAACTGGAAAGCCATTATGGCAGCGTCATCCGCGGGCTTAAGGCGGTGCAGAAGAAAACCGCGGCGCGCAGCGCCAGCGGCGCCCGATGGAGCCTGTTCCTGAGCTTCAGGCACGGGATGCGGACGCTGGTTGACGCGCTGGCGCATGCGCTGGGGAACTCGATTCGGCTGGAGACCGGCGCGCAATCGCTGATCGCGCCGGCGGCGGACGCGAAGTGGCGCGTGCGCACCGGCGCCGGCGCAATCGAGGCCGACGCGATCGTCTGCGCGGCCCGCGCGCCTGACGCCGCCGCGCTGGTCGAATCGTTCGAGGCGGATCTTGCCCGCAGCCTGCGGCGGATCGGCTACTCCTCCGCCGCCACCGTGAATCTTGCCTACAAAATGTCGGATTTCCCGCGGATGCCGCAGTGCTTCGGCTTCGTGGTTCCGGCCGCCGAGGGCCGCGAGATCATCGCCGGGTCCTTTTCCAGCCTGAAATTCCCCGGGCGCGCTCCCGACGGATTTATCCTGATGCGGGTGTTTATGGGCGGCGTGCTGCAGCGGCGGATGATGGAGCGCGGCGACGAGCAGCTGATCGCGGCCGCGCGCCACGAAATCGCCGCTCTGCTCGGCGTCAACGCCGCTCCCATCCTGACCCGGGTCGCGCGCTGGAGCGATTCGATGCCGCAATATGCCGTCGGCCATCTCAATCTGGTGTCCGAAATCGAGCAGCGCGCCGCGAAGCTTTCCGGCTTTGCGCTGGCGGGCGCGGCCTATCGCGGCGTCGGCCTCCCCGACTGCATCCGCAGCGGCGAGCAGGCGGCCGACGCGGTCTGGTCCTATCTGCATTCCACCCTGCGCCAGAGCGCCGCTTAAGGGCGATCGCGATGGGCGCCGGCGGTTGGTCCAGCAGCGGCGCCGCTTCCGATTGGCCCGCGATCATCGCTCACGCCGACATGGACGCGTTCTATGCGTCGGTGGAACAGCTGGACAATCCCGAATTGAGAGACAAGGCGGTGATTGTCGGCGGCAGCAGCCGCAGAGGCGTGGTAACTTCCGCGTCCTATCAGGCGCGCGCTTACGGGGTGCGTGCCGCGATGCCCACGGCGCAGGCGCATAAGCTATGCCCCCACGCGGTCTTCGTGCACGGCCGGATGCATCGCTACAGCGAAATCTCGCGCCGCATCCGCGCCGTGTTCGAATCCTTTACGCCGATTGTCGAGCCGCTCTCGCTGGACGAAGCGTTTCTGGATCTGACCGGCACCCAGCGCCTGTTCGGTTCGCCGCTGGAGACCGGACGCGCGCTCAAACGCGAAGTCTATCGCGAAACCGGGCTGGTGGTTTCGGTGGGAATCGCGCCGGTCAAGATGGCGGCCAAGATTCTCAGCGACATGTCCAAACCCGACGGCCTGCTCGTACTGGGTCCCGGGATGGTTCGGCAGTTCCTCCAACCGCTGCCGGTGGAGCGGCTGTGGGGCGTTGGACGGGTGACGCTGGCGCGCCTCAATGAGGCCGGTATCCGTACAATCGGCGACCTTGCCCGCGCCGATCCCGCCCTGCTCGCCGGCCGCTTCGGATCGCTCGGTGCTCATCTGGCGCAGCTTGCCCAGGGCCGCGATGCGCGATCCGTCGTGGCTGACTGGCAGCGCAAATCCTACGGCGAGGAAAACACTTTCGAGCACGACCTAACGCCGGACGCGCAGACGCTGCGCAACGCGCTCATCGCGCACGGCGAGGCATTGGCGCGGCGGTTGCGCGCGGACCAGGTGCGGGCGCGGACCATTACGCTCAAGTTGAAACTGGCCCGCCCGCTGGGCGGCGGACGCTACCCGCTGATCACGCGCAGCTGGTCGCTCAAAGGCGCCACCGATGACGGCGCGGAAATTACGCGCGCGGCGCTGCGGCTGCTGGCGCAGGCCGGTGGCGAGGAGAAAATCCGCCTGGCGGGCGTGCAGGTGCATAATCTGGAGCGCGCGCAGAGCGCCCAGATGGGCCTGTTCGGCGCCGACCGCGCCGCGGCCAACAAGCATGCGCGGCTCAACCAGGCTCTGGATCAGGTCACCAGACGCTTTGGCGAAAAGTCGATCACCCGCGGCCTTGCCCGCGCCGAAAAAGCCGGACCCTCGCAGCGATCGAAATAGCGAAGGGCGTTCGCCCCAAGGGGACAGGCGCCGCGATAATCCGGTCGCGGCGCGGGCTAAAAGCGCGCTTTCGGCACTGGCAGGCCCGGGATGTCGCTGCGGGTTTTGAAAATCGCGCCGTTATTCCTGCCGCCGGGATCTCCGGTCACCACGTACAAGTCGCATAGATCGGGACCGGCGAATACCAGGCTCAGCACCAGCCTGCCCGGAACCGCGATGCGTTTATCGATGGTGCCGTCGGGACGGAATCGCACGACTTCATCGCTCATCGGCGCCGCCACCAGCACGTTGCCCGCCGCGTCAACCGCCAGCCCGTCAGGCACGCCCCTGGGCATCTTCGCGAACATGCGCCGGTCCTTGAGGCTGCGGTCCGGCATCACATCGTAGACCCACACTCCGGTCATCGAATCGGCGTGATACAGCAGCTTGCCGTCAGGACTGAAGCCCAGGCCGTTGTTGATTTCGATCGGCTCCCACAGCAGCGTGGCCTTGTTTGGCGGGTCGATCCGGTACAGCGCGCCCGGCACGCATTCGGCGCCCGGACCGGGATCCCACAGCAGCGAGCCGGCCAGCACGCTGCCCTGCGCGTCGACCGTCATATCGTTGAAGCGGCTGATCGGCTTGCCGTCGAACTCTGTAAGCAGGTCGCGGGTTGTGCCGGTGCGCTCATCCCACAAGGCGACGCTGGGGCCGGTCATGATCAGGCCGCCGCCCTCGTTGAAGGCCATCCCGCCGACATGATTGCGCCCTGAGAGCAGCGTTTGGATTTTGCCGTCGGGGTTGAGCCGGAAGACGCCGCCGAATTTGGCGTCGCTGAAGTAAATCCGGTTTTGTTCGTCCACGCGCGGTCCTTCGGTCATGCCGAAGCCCGACGCCAGTTTTTCGAATTCCATCAGCTACTCCTGCCATCAGACGTGTGCGTCATAAGACCCCTGGCCGACTGCGCGCGTCCACCAGTTGTGGAAATCGGATGTTTACCTGTGCCGCCGGTTTTTCTCCATCTCCGACCATCTTCCGGGGGCGGGATGAGGGTGACCGATACGCTTGATATTTACATTGCCCACCTCGGCTTGCGCCCCCGTTGTCGGTGAGTGGAACCCTCACCGCTTACGCTCTCGCTAATCAAGCAGAGGGGACTGCAGCCGGGTGCACCCAGGAGCGGGCTGGCGAGAGGCGGCCGGTCAGATAACGCCCTCTTTTTCCAGCTCCGCGCGTTCCTGCGCCGGCATCCTGAGCAGCTCGCCGTAAACGTAATCGTTGTCCTCGCCATAGCATGGCGACGCGCGTCCGACCGGTCCGCCCTGATCCACGGTGGCCCTGACGAAATGGAACGGGACGTCCTTGATCGGCCAAGTGCCGGACTCGGAATTGCGCAGCGGAATCAGCCATTTGAGATGCTTGAGCTGGGGGTCGCGCTCGACGCGATCCTCGCTGGTCTGGCATACGCCGGCCGCGACGCCCGCCTTCTGCAGCCGGTCCTGCAAGGCGAACGGCTCCTGGTCGCGCGTCCATTCGCTGAGGCGCGCGTCAAGCTCGTCCTGATTGATGATGCGCGCGGCGAGGGTGGCGAATCTGGCATCGCGCGCCCACGCCGGATTGCCCATCTCACCGAGCAGCGCGCGCCATTCCTGATCGGTGAAAACCGCGATCGCGATCCATCGATCGGCCCCCGCGCATCGATACGCCCCATGCGGCGCGGCGGGTTTGTACGGCGAACGATTGCCGGTGCGCTCCCAATGCCGTCCGTTGACCAGGTAGTCCACAATCGCGGTGCCGGTCATGAAAATGCCCGGTTCGATCTGCGAGCCGTCGATGTACTGCCCCTTGCCGGTGCGTTTTTTGTAGTACAGCGCCAGCAGCATCGCGATCGCCGTGTAGTAGGCGCCGCTCCAGTCCATGTACGAGTAGCCCCATCCAGCCGGCGGATACGGTTCGGGCAGCCCCGACTGGTCCGTCAGCCCGCTGATACCCTGGGCGATCGGACCGTAGGATGCGTACTTCCAGTAGGGACCCTTGTGGCCCCATCCGGATTGCTGCACGTAGATGATGTCGGGCTTGATCGAGCGCAGCACGTCGTAGCCCAGCCCCCACTTGGTCATCGCGTCGGCGCGGAAGGATTCCACTATCACGTCGCTGACCTTCAAAAGGCGCTTGAACACCTCGCGCCCCTTGGGATGCGCCATGTTGAGGCTGAAGCTGCGTTTGCCCGGATTGTTGTCGTTGAACAGGCCGCCGCGATTGACGCTTTTCATCTCGCGGCGCGATTCCGTAGCTCCTTCGATCGGCACCACGGGCGGGCTGTAGCGGAGAAAATCCAGCCGGTCGCGCCATTCCAGGCGAATCACTTCGGCGCCGAGCGCGGCCAGCAGACGGGGGCCGCCGGCGCCCGCCAGCAGCCAGGTGAGGTCCAGAATTCGCACTCCCTGAAGTGGTCTCACAGCTTAGCTCCTCCGCTGGGATCAGATGATGCGGGCGTCTTTGAGGCGGCGCAGTTCCTCCCGCGTCAGCCCCAGTTCGCCGCAGAACACGGCTTCATTATGCTCGCCGACCAGCGGCGCACGCGGACCCATCCGCCATGGGCATTCCTCGGCCCGGGTCGGAGCGATGCCGTAGCGCAGCGTCTCGCCGAGCTCCGGATGATGCACGTCGCCGAAGGTGCCGCGTACCTTCCATTGCTCCTCGTCGAGATTTTCCTCCGGATGGCGCACGGGAACCCAGGGGATACCGCGGTCCTGCGCCTTGCGCCACAGCTCTTCGGCGGGAAACGCGGCCACGGCTTCGGCTTGAATTCTGGCAAAGTGATGCACGAACTCGAAGCCGATCAGGTTGGCCGGATCTTTGTACTTCTCGTCTTCGAGATCGCCGGCATGTCCCAGTTCCTTGAGGAACGCAATCATGGTTTCACGTCCACCCGGAAACGGATTGGCGACCACGTTGCAGTAGCGCCCGTCTTTCGCCTTATGCTGCGAGGGCGGGCCGATCTGCGGAAAGCCATGGCGTCCGGTCTGACGCAGGCAGGGCGTGTGCGAGTAGATCCAGTAGGGGATGTCCACTTCGGTGCATACGCTGACCGCTTGATGCACCGGGACGTCGATCATATCGCCTTCGCCGGTTTCGGCGCGGGCAATCAGCGCGCCGAGGGCCGCGATAAAGGCCTGGTTGCCGGTGATGTGCGACGCATGCCACATCTGCGGCGCGATCGGCGGCGTGTCGTAGGTGCCGTCGGGTTGGGGGTCGTATCCGCACAACATCATCTCGCCGCCCAGCGCCAGATGCACCAGGTCCGACCCCTTGAGGTCGCGCCATGGTCCGCTGCGTCCGAATGGCGTTATGCGCACGTAGACCAGACCGGGATTGAGCTGCTGCAGCGCCGCCCAGTCAAGGCCGAGATTTTCCAGCGTGTCCAGCGGGGTGCTGTCGAGCAGGACCGCCGCGCCCACCAGCAGCTTGCGCAGGATGGCGGCGCCTTCGGTGCGCGCGATATCCAGCGTGACGCCGCGTTTGGCGAGATTGTAGTTCCAGAAATAAAGGCTGCGGTCGGGATCGGGCTGGTCCTTGTAAAAGGGGCCGAACGCGCGCGTCGGTCCGCCGCCGGGCGGTTCAATTTTGATCACGTCGGCGCCGGCGCCGGCGAACAGCTTGCCGCAGAACTCGCCCTTCTCATCGCCCAGTTCGATTACCTTGACGTCGAACAAAAACCCGTTTGCCATCGAATTCTTCCCGCCAAACCCTCACAGGATTCGAGAACAGGTCCGCCATGCCTGGCGGCCGAACCACGCCCAGCTTTAACAAAACAGGCGTGAATTCTCCACCGGTCGATTCGAAGCGGAGGCCGCGCCGCAACGGCGTTATGTCCCCGAAACTCAGTTTTTCACCACGCCCGGTTCGAGCTCCACTTTAAGCGGCTCCAAAATTCGCACCACCATGTTGTAGAACGCAACCACCAGCACCAGTTCCATCAGCTGCGCGTCGTTGAGCAGTTCGCGCACGGCGGCGAAGGTCTTATCGCTGACCTTGACGCTGCCGGTGGCCTCCAGCGCGTATCGGATTACGGCGCGCTCGCCGGCATTGAACAGCGGCGAGGTTTCGAACTCGCGCAGATGCACCAACTGATCGCGCGGAACTCCCGCCCGCTCCTGCGCCATGTTCCAATGATGGACGTACTCGTATTCGCATCCGCTGGCGATTCCCACCGCCTCCAGGGCCAGCTCGCGCAGTTTCGGGTCCAGCGCGGTTCCCGCCAGCAGCGCGGTGCCCAGCGCGCTGAATTTCGGCATCAGCGCCGGCGCGTTGGCCAGCACCTTCATTATATGAATCGCTTTTCTGCCCGGCACCTTGAGCTGTTGTTCGAAAACCGCGCGATACTCGGCGGGAACATCCTCGGGATTCAAATAAGGCATTCGTGCCATCGGCCGGCCTCCGTCAGGCTGGTTAGCGAAGGCTGACCTGTAGTCCGCGCGGCGGATTACCGCAAGAGCGTGCGGCCGCGCCCGCGCCTGTGGTATGAGTTCACCAACGGAGTGGGCCAATGGAACAAAACACGATCAAGGGCAAGGCGGCGATCGTCGGCGTGGGCGAGAGCAAATACTACAAGCGCGGCGGATCGCCGGTCAGCGAATTCGCGCTGGCCTGTCAGGCGATTATCGCCGCCGCCGAAGATGCCGGCATCAAGGTGACGGAAATCGACGGGCTGGCGTCATTCGCGATGGAGCAGAACGAGCCCAGCCGCGTGGCCGGAGGGTTGGGGCTGGCCGAGCTCAATTTCTGCAACATGGCATGGACCGGCGGAGGCGGCGTCGCCGCGGCCGTGGCCAATGCCGCCGCGGCGGTCGCGTGCGGATACGCCCGATACGTCGCCGTGTTTCGCGCATTGGCGCAGGGACGCAGCTTCCGCTTCGGCCAGGGCACCACGGGTCCCGGAATGGCCGGGCTGATGGGCTTTACGGTGCCCTACGGCCTCACGACGCCGGCGCAGAAAATCGCGATGCGCGTGCGGCGCTACATGCACGAGCACCGCGTCACGCAGGACGCGCTCGCGGCGGTGTCGCTGGCGTCTTACCATCATGCGCAGTTCAATCCGCGCGCGGTGATGTACGGGCGCCCGCTGACGCGCGAGGCCTACGACCAGTCGCGCTGGATCGTGGAGCCGTTCCATCTGTACGACTGCTGCATGGAAAATGACGGGGCGTCGGCGGTGATCGTGACGACGGCGGAGCGGGCGCGCGATCTGAAACAGAAGCCGGCCTACATCATGGCGGCGGCGCAAGGCTCGGATTATCGCGACGTGCACGACTCGGAAAACGTCCCGGACTTCTCCAGCGCCAACTACAAACATCTGGCGCGCCGCTTGTACGACATGGCCGGCATCGCGCCCAAAGACGTCGACGTGGTGCAGTCCTACGACCATTTCAGCGGCGGCGTCGTGATCACGCTGGCCGAGCATGGCTTTTGCCATCCCGACGAGCTGATGGAGTTCTGTACGCTGGAAAACCTCACCTGGCCCAACGGCAAGCTGCCGCTCAACACCGCCGGCGGCAATCTGGCCGAATGCTACGTAATCGGGATGCAACTGGTGAACGAAGCGGCGCGCCAAATCCGCGGCGATTCAACCTGCCAGGTCAAGGACGCGGAAATCTCGATGATGATTTCCGGCTCGGTGACCACCCCGGCCAGCAACCTGATCCTGCATCGCTAGGAGCGAGCATCATGGCAATCGAGACCACGACCAAGTTTTATCTGCCCGAAGTGCTGCCGCCCGCCGGACCGGCACCCGACGGCCGCGATTTGGAATACTGGCAAGCGCTCAACCAGCACCGGATTGTCGTCCAGCGCTGCAACGCGTGCGGCAATCTGCAGATGGAGCCGGAATACATCTGCTACAAATGCCATTCGCTGGACCGCGGATGGCAGGAAGTGTCGGGCAAGGGGCGCATCTACAGTTGGGTGCGCATCTGGCATCCGGTGCCGCAGGCGCTTAAGGACTCCTGTCCATTCCTGGTCGTGCTGGTGGAGCTGCCCGACGCCAACGGACTCAGAATCGCCGGCAATCTGCTGGGCGATCCGAATCAGGAAGTGGTGATTGGCGCGCCGGTGGAAGCGGTGTTCGAGGATCACAAGGAACGCGGCTACACGCTGCTGCAATGGCGCCTGGTGCGTTAGCCAAACCATTCATTTCAGACCTGCTTCTGCATCCGCGGTGATTTGCATCCGCCAATTACCCTGAAAACAGGATTGGGAGTGCCATGGCAGAAAACAAACCGGCCGAGGGGCCGCTGGCGGGATACAAGGTCGTGGAGCTGGCGATGTGGGCGGCGGGGCCGATGGTCGGCGGGATTCTGGCCGACTGGGGCGCCGACGTAATCAAGATCGAGCCGGCCGACGGCGACCCGTTCCGCGCGCTCAACCTGCGGCCCGGCAAGGAAGTCGTGACCGAAACCAGTATCGAGTTTTTGGTCAACAACCGCGCCAAGCGCAGTATCGTGCTCGACGTGCGCACTGAAGAGGGCCGCCGTATCGCGCTGGAACTGATTCACGACGCCGACATCTTCCTGACCAACCTGCGCTCCAACGCGCTGGAGCGGATGCGCCTGGATTACGACACTGTGCACGCAATGGAACCCGCGCTGATCTATTGCCATGTCACCGGGTACGGGCTGCGCGGCGAATGGCGCGACCGGGCGGCCTATGACGTGGGTGCATTCTATGCGCGCGCGGGCGTCGCGGCGACGCTGTTGCCCGAGGGCGACGAGCCGATGATGCGCTGCGGGGCGTTCGGCGACTACTACACCGCGATGTCGGCGGCGGGCGGCGTGTGCGCGGCAATTGTCGCGCGCCAGCGCACCGGCCGCGGTCAGCGCGTGGCGGCGTCGCTGCTGCGCACCGGAGCGTACGCGATCAGCGCGCATCTGGATCGGATCGCGCAGGGCTCGCCGCCGCGCGCGGTCAAGTCGCGGATGGAAATACTCAATCCCATGAACAACTGCTATCGCGACGCGAATGGGAAATGGTTCTGGCTACTGGGTTTGCAGGGCGATCGGATGTGGCCGGCGGTCACCCGTATCATCGGCCGTCCGGAACTGGAGCACGACCCCCGCTTCAATTCACTTGAGGCGCGGGGGCAAAACGTGGCCGAGCTGATGCCGATTCTGGATGAGGCTTTTGCGCGCCGCCCGCTGGCGCAATGGGAACCGATTTTCGAGCGCGAAGACATCTGGTGGACTCCGGTCAATACCGGCGACGATTTGCTCAATGACCCGCAGATGCGCGCGGCGGGCGGTCTGACGCGGCTGCCCACGGCGCAGGGCAACCAGATCGAGATCGTCCCTGCCCCGATCGATTTCGAAGAAACCCCATGGAGTATCCGCGCCCCGGCGCCGGAATTGGGGCAGCATACGGAGGAGATTCTGCTCGAGCTGGGGCATGACTGGGATGAGATCGCGCGGCTCAGGGAGAAGCGGATCATCGACTGACTGGCGGAATCGCTGAGGGCCAAGCCGTCAGCCAACCAGCTGGCGTCGCCGTTCTGATTGCCGCCCCTTCCAACGCTGAAGCCGACAAAGCCGCGCCGGAATGAGCGCGCGCGGAACCGCAGGTGGCGTGCGCGCGGCGACGAGCTTGAGAACCGTCACTCGCCGTCGTCTTTGCCCTGGGCGGCAGGCCATTGGCCCGATTCCATCTCCTTGCCGTACTTGGTCATGACGTCGGCGACCGCGCGCATCATGTCCGCGCGCATCTGCATCATCTTGCCCGCCAGCCTGGGGTTGCGCGCCATCATCCGCGTCATATGCTCATGCATCATCATCATCGGCATTCCGCCCATTTCCATGCCCATGGCGCCGGGCGGCATCTCCATGCCCGGATGCATCCCGCCCATGCCCATCATGCCGCCCATCCGGCCCATCATTGCGCGGCAGGGACATGATTCCATCTCCCGCGCTCCCGGACCCGGAGCTTTGGATTGCTGAGCGACGGCCGCCTGCTGCTGCATCTGGCTGTCGCCGCTGCGGACCGAGGCAAAAACCGCCAGGGCAAAGACTGCGAGCACCAGGATGGCGCGTTTGATCAGAGGCGTCATGACGAATCTCCTTCGGTGAAAGACCTGGTCTTCGGATGCGGCCAGAGACTACCGATAAGTTTGCTCCGCCGAGGACTGTTCCACAACCCGCATTCCTAGCGAAAATGCGGCATCACCTTTTGTGCGAACAGTTCCAGGTATGGATTCATCGCCGACGGCGGTAGTCCCGGCGGCACGGTCATGCAGCAGAAATGCTCCACCGGCATCCCCGCGATCTGCTCCTTGATGATCCGCACGGCGGCGTCGGGCGTCACGATGTTCGCGTAACGCATCGAGCGGAGATCTTCCACGTTTTTGGGATACGGCATCAGGCCGGCGAGGCCGGCTTTCTCCAGTCCGGGCGCGTAATCCTGAAAGGTGTGCAGGATGTGGGGGCCCAGTTCGCGCCAGGTCTTATCGGGGTCGTTGGAAACCACCAGCCACAGTTGCCCCTCGATAACCCTGAGTTGATCGGGGTTCCGGCCCGATTCGGACATTTTGGCGCGGCTGGCCTCGTAGATCGCCCGAATTCCGGAGCCGATCAAACCGTCGCCATAGCGCGCCACGCGTTTGGACGCGGACGGTTTAAGTCCGCCAATCCAGATCGGAGGACGCGGGCGCTGCGTCGGCGGCGGCTCAATCCGCGCGTTCTCGACCTGATAGTACTTGCCGCGAAAGGTGACGGTTTCGCCTTCCCACAGGCGCCGGACGATCTCCAGGCCCTCGTTGGTGCGGCCGGCGCGCTCCTGGTAGGGGACGCCGTAGCTTTCGAATTCATTGACCCGATAGCCCAGCCCCACGCCCAGTTCGAAACGCCCGCGCGACAGAACGTCGACCGTGGCGCAATCCTCGGCCAGACGCACCGGATTATACAGCGGCATCAGCAGCACGTTGGTGCCGATGCGCATTCGTTTCGTCCTCATCGCCAAGGCGGCGGCGATCACCACCGGTGAGGGCGAATAGCCGTCGGGCGCGAAATGATGTTCGCTCAGCCAGACACTGTCGTAGCCCAGGCTTTCGGCCCATTGGACCTGATCGATAGTCTCGGCGTAAATGTCGTCATACGAGCGGCGCCATTGCGGCGGATTGCGAAAATCCAACCACACCCCAAAGCTTATTTTGGATGAAGTCACGGTCTCACCTCCATGCGGCCGGCACCAAGAGGAGCGGCGGGTTGGCCGGCGCTGGAACTCGCTATCATGGCGCGGCGGCGGGCGGCAAACGTCCGCATCCGTCAATTTCCGTAGCCATGCGCGCGGGGTTCTGGTATTGCTCTGCCGTTAAGGGATTCGAATGGGAGGTGCCGCCGCGATGAGCGATCAAGTAAAGCGCAGAAAAGTCATGTCACTCATTGCCTGCCAGGGGAGCGACCGGGCCGCGTTCCGCGACCGCTTTCTCCATCGCCATGCGGAACTGGTTCTGCTGCATTGCCCGCGGATACGGCGCTACGTGGTGAACCTGGTGGACGTCAAGGCCAAGGTGGTGTTCCGCGGCAGAGAAAGGCCTCCGCATCGCGAGCTGGACCCGCCTCCCTTCGACGTCATCACCGAGATGTGGTTCGACAGCTTCGACGACTTCAAGGATCCGGCGCGGCGTTACGCAACCCCGGCGGGTGAAGAATTAATCAACGACGACCTGAAGGAGATGGGCGCGCGCACCTACGATTACCTGATCTCGCCGGTGGTGCAGTGGGATCGGGTTGCGCCGGCGGCTTTAGGCGAGCGCACGCCCGGCGTCAAGGCGATGTTCATTTCGCGGCGCTATGAGAACCTCGACATCAAGGCGGCGGAAAAAGCCTGGCGCGAGCATCGCATCGCGGCGCAGAAGTATCACAACTATGCGACCCGCTACGTTCAAAACGGAGTGATCGCGGCGCTCACGCCCGACGCGCCGGTGTGGCACGGATGCGCGGAGCTGTTCTACCCGACGCTGGAGGACCTGGAGCAGCGTTTCGTCGGCGGAACGATTGAGGGCGAGATCGAGATTGCCAAGGATGCGGCGCGTTTCGTAGCCGACTCCTATCCGCTGTTTTGCAGCGAGTACGTGCTGCGTTCCTGAGCAGTTCCCGAAATTGCGGCGAGTTGCCGCAATCAGACCAGGCTGCCCAGGGCGATTCCGCCAATCGCGGCGGCGGCGCCGCCGGCCACGCTGCCCAGCATGTACACTCCGCCCAGCAGCATCTCCCCGTCCTGAAGCAGGCGGATCGATTCATATTCGTAGGTGGAAAAGGTCGAGTAGCCGCCGATGAATCCGACCGCGATAAACAGCCGCCAGTAAGGGCTCAGGCGGGATCTCTCCTGCGCGAAGGCCAGAAAGAATCCGATGATGAAGCTGGCGGTGATATTTATAATCAGAGTTCCGTAAGGAAATGACACGCCCAGGCGCTCCGCGACCCATCCGCCGACCAGATATCGCGTAACCGAACCCAGCGCGCCGCCCAGCGCCACCATCAAGACCGCCACCGCGCTCCTCCCTGCGCGCTCAACCCAGCAGCGCGCGCATCATCTCGGTGCGCCCGACAATGCCGACCAGGCGGCCCTCGGCGTCGACCACGGGGAGGCGCTTGGTCCGGGTCTCGGCGGATTTGACCAGGGCGCTCGCCACCGGCATCTCCGCGCGCACCGTAATCGGGTTGGGCGTCATCAGCTCGCGGGCCGAACGGGCGCGCAGCTTTTGCACGTGCTGACGGGCGGGGCCGCTGATTTTCTCGATCGGCACTTTGGCGGCCAGGATTTCGATTATGCCCGGCCAGTTTTCCCGGCTGACGCGGGAGATCAGGTCGGAATCGGCGATAATGCCGACGACGCGGCGCTCATTGTCAACCACCACGACCCGCTTGTGCGAGGACGAAACCAGAAGCTGGAAGATTTCCTCCAAAGTCGCCGATTCATTCACCGCCGGCACTTCGCGCGACATCACGTCGGCGACCGTGGCTTGAGTACCCGCGGGAGGGGCTTCGGGATGCCATTGCGGCAGATGCACCGCGGCAATCGTATTGAGGATATCGATGCGGCCCAGGATTCCGATCAGCTTGCCGTCCTTGTCCACCACCGGCAGACGTTTGAGCTGCCGGTCCACCATCAGACGGGCGGCCTGACCCAAAATCGCGTCCGGCCCGATGGTGATCACCTCCGTGGTCATCACTTCGGACACCTTGCGCTGCGGATCCCGCAGCGATTTATGGAGCTCCTGGACGAAAGCCGGATCCGCCGCCCGCTTGAGGCTGAGCGCCACCCTGACGCCGGCGCGCTGAAGCAGGTCGTTGTCGCTGACCATCCCGACCACTGTGCCGTCGGCATCGACCACCGGCAGCGCGGTGTAGTCCTTGTCCAGCAGCAGGCGGACCACTTCGGTGACGGGACTGTCGGGCCGGACGGTTACCACCTCGCGCCGCATCACTTCGGATACCTTGACGTCGGGCAGGCCTTCCCTGAATGGCGCGCCCGACTGGATAACCTCGACGTCTTCAACCGTGATCAGCGCGTGGGGAGCCATTTCGCGCACCGGGCCGATGACGCGTTCGATGCGCTCGGGGCGATCGACGACCGTGACGACGATCGGCAGATCCATCGAAAGACGCAAAATGGCCGAGGTGTGAATCACGCTGGAGGCGCCGAAGCCGGCGATGCCGCGGGTAATGGTGGCGCCGCTGCAGCCCTGCCGCCGCAGCATCTCAAGCATCGCGGTGTAAAGCGCCTGATGGTGATACTGATCGGATTCGCCAAAGAAGATCGTGAGCTGTCTGGCCTTGCCGGTGAACATCACGCGCGCGCCTCAGCGGCAGGCAACTCACGGCGGAGCCGCAAAAGATAAACCTGACTTTTCGCCATTAACGGCCTCACCCAGGCGGGCAAGGTCCGATGAAGAATAGCCCTACCCGTGTTCACACAAGTAGGAGTTATCAGCTCAATGGAAGCGAGCGGTTTCGGTGAACTCCATCACCTTCCGATGTCACCCGATCAATGTATTGATTCGTTGCTTCAGTCAAGCGAACCGCGGCGGACAATGCGGCCAGCTCAGCAGGACGCAATCAAGCCGCGGGAAGGAAATTTTCGCCGGCCACGCATCGGGCGACGGGTTCGCCGCTTCCATCCGTGATCGAAACTTCCTACAATTAAACTCGTGGAATGAGCACCGCCAGTCTCACCGCTGATGTCACCGCGCGTAGAACCGCAAGCCTGAGGCGCCGCCGTCAGCCGCCTCTTCCGCTGCGGCCGCTGCATCGCCTGTGGCGCCGTACGATTGACGACATAGAGGTGCGCAAGGTGACGCTGCCGGTGCGGCTGCTGCCGGCCGCTTTCGAAGGCGTGGCCGCCTGCCAGATCAGCGATTTCCACGTCGATCGGGACGAGGACCTGGTGCGGCTGGGCCGCGCGGTCGAACTGATCAACCGCCAGCAGCCGGCTTTGGTATTTCTTACCGGCGACTATTTTTCCGGACGCGAGACCATGCGCCGCTATCTGGCGCCGTTCGGCCGCGAGTTGCGCCAGCTCGATCCCGCGGTCGGCGTGTTCGCGATTGCCGGCAATCACGACCATTGGGCCTCGTTTGACGATATCGCGCGGACGCTGACGGCAGCCGGAATCGAGGTGCTGAGCAACGAAAGCCGGCGCGTGATCCTCAACGGCGAAGCATTGACGATTGTCGGGATCGACGACTTATGGACCCGCCGGGCCGATCCGGCGCGCGCCTTCCGCCATGTGAAACCCGAGGACTGCACGCTGGTGCTGGCGCATAACCCTGACACCGCGCTCTATACGCGGCATCTTAATCCCGGCGTGATGCTCAGCGGACATACACACGGCGGGGTGGTGCGGCTGCCGTATTATGGCAGTCCGCTCAAATCGATACTGAAGCTGGGCAAGCAGTTTTACGCCGGGCTCAACCGCTATCGCGACTTCTACATCTACACCAACAGAGGGTTGGGGACGTTCTGGCTGCGAGTGCGGATCAACTGCCGGCCCGAGGTCTCGCATTTCCGCCTGACCGGCGCATTTCCCCGGCCGCAACACGAAAGCGATCGTCCGCGCCCTCGACGTTCGCGCCGCAAATCCCGCCGGTAAACGGCGATCCGTAGTTCCCATTGGGCTGATGGCCGTGGCAGGCCGGGCGCCGCTTCCGTTATACTGCGGCACTCGCGCAATCCTTGACCATGGAGGACCGGCGCTTGGCTCATTTCCTCAAAGACAAGGCTTGCGTGGTGGGAGTCGGCGAGACCCGCTATACGCGCGGGACCGATACCACCACGCTGCAGGACGCATTGCAGGCGTCGGCCAGGGCGCTGGCCGACGCGGGACTCAAACCGCACGACATTGACGGCATCGTATCCAACGCGGGATTGGCGCCCGCGCCGGAAACGCTGGCCGCCAATTTGGGCGTCCGCGAGCTGAGATTCGCCGTCGGCAACACGGTCGGCGGCGGCGCCGGCGCGTGTGCCGGATTGCAGATCGCCGCCACCGCGATCGCCTGCGGGCTTGCGCGCAACGTGCTGATGCCGGTGGGATGGCACAGCTACTCGGGCCTGCGCGTGCGCAAGCTCGGCAGCGAAGTCGATCTGGCCACGGTGCCGGGACCAATCGGCGCGACGATCGCGGATTTCTACATGCCGCAGGGGGCGTTTGTGCCGGCGCATTTTTACGGCTGGATGGCAACGCGCTACGTTCAGGAGTACGGCGTCCGGCCCGAAGCGGCCGGCGCGGTGGCGCTGGCCGCGCGCCGCCATGCTCATCTCAATCCGCTCGCCTACATGCGCGGACGCACGCTGACCCTGGAGGATTATCTCAACTCGCGCATCGTCTCCTATCCGTTCCGGCTCAACGACTGCTGCCTTGAAACCGACGGCGCCTGCGCCATCGTAATGACGTCGGCGCAGCGGGCGCGGGATTTGCCCAAAACCCCGGTATATATTTCCGGATGCGCCGAAGGGCATCCGTATCCTGACGACGATTTCGGCGCCCGCACCGACCTGTTGCATATCGGACTGACTGACGCGGCGCCCAAGGCGTTCGAGATGGCGCAGGTCCGGCCCGCCGATCTCGACTTTGCCCAGGTCTATGACTGCTTCACCTACGTGGTGCTGATCGAGCTGGAAGCGCTGGGCGTTTGCGGACGCGGCGAGGCCGGCGACTTCGTGCGCGGCGGACGCATCGAACTTGGCGGCGACCTGCCAATCCTGACCCATGGCGGATTGCTGTCGGAGGCGCATCTGGCGGGTGCCTCGCACATCGTGGAGGCGGTCCGGCAACTGCGCCACGAATGCGGCGAGCGTCAGGTCAAGGACGCCGAAGTGGGCGTGGTGACGGGATGGGGCGATTTCGGCGACGGCAGTATCGCAATCCTGAGGAGATAGATAAGTGGCCAGCCAAAGTCCGCAATATAAGCTTCCGCTGCCGGCCCGCATCGGCCTGGCGGCGGAATTCTACCGCTATTGCAAGGAGCACGAACTGCGCTTCCAGCGCTGTACCGGATGCGGCGCGTGGCGTCATCTGCCGCGTCCGATGTGCGGCGAATGCGGTTCGTTCGATTACCAATGGGCCCGATCCTCGGGTCGCGGCACGGTGTATTCCTGGATTACCGTTGTTCAGCCGCTGCTGCCAGCGTTCAACGACGCCGTACCGTATTCCGTTGTCCTGGTGGATATGGAGGAAGGGGTGCGGATGGTGGCGATGCTCCAGGACACGGCGCCTGAGGCGTTGCGGATCGGAATGCCGGTGGAGGTCGTGTTTGAAGACGCGGCGGCGGAGATTGCCCTGCCGCGCTTCAAAAAGTCGGGATGAGATGGTCCGGGTCTTGAGATTGTTCAGGTGAGCAGGGCGGCGATCAGGCCCGAGACAAACACGCCGTCAAACGTGCCCGCGCCGCCGATCGAAACCACCGGCGCGCGCATCTGCGCCACCAGCGGCAGGTTGAGGATATCGGCGCCGATCAGACATCCCAGGGTTCCGGCCACGTAAGCGATGCCGATCGCCGGCGAGTAGCGCGGCTTGAGCAGGTAGGCGGCGGCGGCGGCGACCACGCCGGGGACCAGCGTGGGCACCGCGACGCCCACGCCGGGAACGACTTTCGACGTGCAGTAAACCGCCAGGGCAACGATTAAAGTCGCCAGCGCTGAGCGCGCGTACGCGCCGAAACGCACCAGCACATAAATCGAGGTGATGGCGGGAATTGCCGCGCCGCCGATGTTAAGCGCAATCTCGGTGCGGCCCGGGTAGATGATTTCCGGCACCACGTAGGGAACTCCCCAGAACGATATGATCTGATCGTGCATGATCCGCGGCGCCGAAATAGCCGCGATCGGGACATTGATATAGCTCCCCAGGATCATTCCGAACAGCAGCAGCGTTACCGTGCGCGGCGAGATTCCCAGACGCTGGTAGGCGAGGCGGATTACACCGACCTCGATGAACGCGAACAGGAAGATCAGCAGCAGCGCGAAAATGCCAAGCGTTGCGGTGGTGACTGGCGGATACATCGCGTATGCGCGGAATCATCGCAACCGAACCGATGAGCTTCGGTGATGGTTCATTTCGGCGCGCCCGCCTATTTGATTGCGACTGCGTTGGGCGGCGAGGCGTAGCCGCCGATCACGTGCAGCGGCACGGATACCAGCATGAACTCGTAGCGGCGGTCGCGCGCGCAATCGGCCGCCAGATCCTCCAAATTGAACTGCTCGCCCAGCGACAAACCCAGCAGCGGCAGCGCGCGGATGTGCAGCGCGCCTTCGTCCTGGAAATCGAAGGGAAACGCCTCGACCGCGAAAGTGTCCGATCCGATCGCGGCGACGCGGTTGTCCCACAGCCATTCCACCATTGCGCGGCTCGCATCCAGTCCGCACGCGCGCACGTTCTCCAGCGCGCCCATCGCCTGCTTCACCTGGGCGGGCGCGTTCAGATAGGCCTGCATCCATCCGGTGCGCACCAGCACGACGCTGCCGGGCTTGAGCTCCGCGCCCTGCGCCGTGAGCGCCGCTTTCAGCTCATCGACGGTGTACTTTTCGGGCTGGAGCGGATTGATCGAGCGCCCGTTTTCCGTGCAATAGCGGTAAACGTCGATCAGGAGTCCGCGGCCGATGATCCGGTCCTTCCAGTTCTCCACCCCGAGCTTGCGGTTTTGCTTGACGTCCTCGACGGTGGCGCCGTTGTAAAAAGCCTGCAGACGGGTGTGGCCGACGTGCTTGAGACCGTCCCACTGACTGCCTTCCTGGGTGTTGTAGTTGTCCAGCAGGTCGTCGAATCCGAGTATCCCGAGGTTCTCGTGGCTGACTACTGAATGGGCCGTGGTGGCGCGTCCGCCCAGCGGCGGACTGGCGTAATTGACGGGATTATCGAGCCGGAAGACCTTGCCCTCGCGCACCAGCCGCGCCGCCTCGACGATTCCTTGCGGGGTGAGGAAGTTGAAGCATCCGATCTGGTCGTCGTCGCCGAATACGCCCCAGTTCGAGCCGTCGGGCGCGCCGGGCTTGATCGGCAGTTGGGAGAATTTGGGCAGTTGGTTGAAATCGATTTTGGCCATGTTGCGCTCCCATTGCTCAAACGGACGGTTTGGCATTGTGCGTCGCCGATTTTACGGCCAGCCGACGCCGGGGACTTCCACCTCCGTCATCTCGACCTGGGCGCTGCGCTTGTGGCGGCATTCGCCGGGATCGACCGAATCGGCGCTGAGCACAAACAGCGTGCGGCGGGCGGGACCGCCCAGCGCGCATGCGATCGGCAACTGCTCGCGCTTGATCCGCTCGGTTACCTCGCCGCCCTGCTTGACGCGCAGCAACTCGTGCGTAAAGGGCGCCGCGACCCAGATGCCGCCGTCGGCGTCCAGCGCGATGCCGTCGGGAAGCGCGTCGCCCAGTTCCGCCCATACCCGCCGATTGGTCAGCGATCCGTCGGCCGCGATATCGAACTGGGTCAGCCGATGGGCTCCCGATTCGCCCACGATCAGGGTCTTGCCGTCGGGCGGAATCACGCTGCCGTTGGGGAAATGCATATCGGGCGCGACCACCCGCGCCGATCCGTCGGGATTGACCAGCACCACTTCCGCGGACTTCTCGGATTCGCCCTTGAAGAAGTCGTAGCCGAAATTGCCGACGTAGGCGCGGCCGCGGCCGTCAACCACCATGTCGTTGCATAGCGAAGACGCCAGCGCGCTGATGTCGGCGTGCACCTTCAGCGCGCCGTTTTCCAGCCGCAGCAGCTTGCGGTCGGTCATCGATACGATCAGCATGCGGCCGTCCGGCAGCCATCCCAAGCCCGAGGGCCACGCGGCCACTTGGGTGATTACTTCGAGGCGGCCGTTCAAATCGACGGCATTCACCGTATGCCCGTGCATATCGGAGAAAAAGAGCCTGCCGTCATGCCATCTGGGGCCTTCGCCGAAGCAGAACCCGCCGACCAGGGTCTTGAACTGCCGCATGGGAAACCTCCAAGGCCGCGTTGAATGGGTTGCGGCGGCCGAATATCCGCGCAAGCATCAAATAGACCGCGATCGGCGGGCCGTCAATCGCAATCCAGGCAGCCGCATCGCGGGCTTTTCAGCGCTATTGGTGATATAGTACCCTGCCGCGTTGGGTGGTACGCGTCAGCCTGAAGATCGGAAAATTCCGCGGAGGTGTGCAATGCGCGTTCAGAAGTTTGCACCGATGACGAAAAATTTTGCCACGTTCGATTGTGACGCCCACGTCACCGAACCGCCATGGCTGTGGGACCGGGCCAAGGACAATCTCAGCCGGCGCGAACTGCAGGCATTGGAAGAGACGATGTGGTTCGACGCCGAAAGCCGCCAGCTGATTGTCAACGGCAAGGCGGGGATGGGCATCGGATCGCAGCGTATCGGCGGCACGCCCGGGATGGTAAACGTGTTGTCGCTGGCGGGCCCCGGGCTCAAGCATGATATCCAGCGCACCTTCAACGTCCGCAACGTCCATCCGAAGACCGCGCTGACCAAAGAGCAGGCCGCCTACCTGGACCATCGCGGATCCTACGAACCCAAGCCGCGCCTGCGCGACATGGACATCCAGGGTATCGACCAGGTGATGATCATCCCCACCGACATCGACACCTATCCATGGCTGCAGAACGACGTCGGCGCCAAGGCCATCTGCAAGGCCTACAACGACTGGGCGTACGAATACTGCCAGGAAAACCCGGAGCGGCTGTACTTCGCCGCGCTGCTGCCGATGCAGAATCCGAAGTTCGCGGTCGAGGAGTTGCATCGTGTGGCCGGCCGCGGATGCCGCGTGGGGCTGATTCGGCCGATCGACGCCATGGGCAATTATCCGATCCAGCCCAAGTACGACCCGCTGTGGCGCGCGATGGAAGAGACCGGCGTCGTTTACGGGATGCATCCGTTTCCGGCCTTTGGATCGCTCAAGCCGCCGGGCTACACCGAGCAGCATTCGGGCGCCGAGCTGATCCAGTGGAGCATGGCGTCGGCCGGCCTGCCGCACGTGTTCCTCACCAACGTGCAGAACTTTCAGGCCGAGGCCGCGTTGTGGGTGACGATGGTCCTGATGTCGGGATTCTTCGAGCGCTTTCCCAAACTGAAGGCCGCGGTGTTCGAGGCGTCGTCCACCTGGCTCAGCTTTCTTTTGGATGAATGCGACAAGACGCATCGGCTGTATCGCAACGACCGCAAACGCTATCCGCTCAAGCGCATGCCCAGCGAGACCTTCTTCGAGCATTGCGTGACCGGGTTCGAAGGCGATGAGGCGCCGCCCTCGCGTCTGCCCGAGTTTTACGGCGACATCCTGGCCTGGTCATCCGACGTGTACCATCACGACGGCGACGACGCGTGGCGGGCGATCGAGACGATGCGCAAGAGCGAGCTGCCCGAAGCGCATCAGGCCAAGTTCCTGGGCGATAACGCACGGCGTCTGTATAACATCAAGCCGCCGTCCACGTTCATTCGCGATCGCGTCACCGAGATCGAGCGGCCCGACTGGTGGCCCACGGACGAGGAAGTCAAGCGCGCCCTGGAGCCGGAATCGGCTTTGCGGCGCTGAAGTTTGCCGCGCCGCCGCAGCGCATTGGCGGCGGCGGCGCCTGTTTGTCCATTGCGCCGGCGTGCGCCGGCTCTGTCGGTTTTTGCGGAGTTGAAGATGGCCAGGAAACAGTTCGCCGTGTTCGACGGCGATTCCCACGTCGTGGAGCCGCCCGAGTTGTGGCAGAAATACCTCGAACCCGAATACCGTACCCTGGGCAAATTCGCCCTGTGGCGGGAAGAGGGCAAGCTCGGATGCTATCTCAAAGTCAACGGCAAGATGTTCCGCGACACGATGAACTCGAACATCCCGCGCCACGCTATCTGGCGGCCAGGTATGACCTGGGATCAGGTGGGCGAACTCGACCCCGCCGTGCGCCATCCGATGAACGAGGCGGCCTGGAATCCCCAGGCGCGCCTGCGCGACATGGACGCGATGGGCGTCGACCAGACGCTGCTGTATCCGACCTGGTTCGCCGAGGGGTTCCATCTGGTGGAAGACCCCGACGTCGCTTACGCGCTGGCCCGCGCCTACAACAACTGGATTGCGGATTTCTGCACGGCCGCGCCGGAGCGGCTGTATGCGGCCGCGATGGTGCCGCTGCAGAACATGGACTACGCGCTGGAGGAATTGAAGCGGGTGTCCGCGATTCCATGCTTCCGCGCCGCCTTCATCCGTCCGATGTTTATCGAGGGACGCTACTTCACGCATCCTTACTACGATCCGCTGTGGGCGGAGCTGGAGAGTTTGGGAATCGCCGCCGCGGTCCATCCCACGGCCGGCCTGTGGAACCCCGAATGGACCTCTCACGGCCCGTTTGCCGAGAAAATCAAGGGACGGCTGCATCAGCATAGTTTTCTCGGCGTGAGCGGCGGCGGCCCGTTTGCCGGCGGCGGTCCGGCGCTGGGCACGTTCCCCGCTTCGCCCCCGCTGGGGCATCCGATTGCCCCCGTAATGGCGCCATGGCTGGATAATCACATGTTCGTCGCCTCGACTCTGATCGGATTCACCGTGATGCAGCGGTATCCGAAGATGAACGTGATCGTGGCGCACGGAAAGGCGTCGTGGATGGAGGAAGTAATCGAGAAGATGGAATCCTCCACCCGCACCATACCGCTGGTGCATTACTATCCAGTGCGCACCGACGCCGACGAGATGTGGGAAGAGGGCCACGTGATGCTCGGGTTCGACGCCGAGGAGCGCATGATCCAGCGCCTGCCGCAGAACTATGAAAAGAAGGTGGTCTGGGGATCGCGCTACCCGCAGCACGATACCACCAGCGCGTGGGACGCGATCGGGATGCTGTCGCGGGCCAACGTGAACGAGGCGACTATCGCGCGGATGATGGGCGTTAACGCCGCCGAGCAGTTGGGAATCAAGCTGGTGCACAAAGTCGGCGCCTGACGGTTACTGATTCCAATTGCAAATTGACGCTTCCCGCGTCTATCCTCTTCGCTGCGGCTGCGGTTTTGGGCCGCGCGAAGGGGGTAGACCGGTTTGCTCGCCAGTGTGATGTCCAGCGCTCTTGCGGGCGTGGACGCTTTCCCGGTCGAGGTTGAAGTCGACATCGCCAACGGCCTGCCCGGTTGTACCACGGTCGGACTGGCCGAGGGCGCCGCGCGCGAATCGCTGGATCGGGTCAGGGCCGCGATAAAAAACACCGGTTACGATTTTCCCAATCGCCGTCTGACCGTGAATCTCGCCCCCGCCGACACCCGCAAGGAGGGATCGGCGTTCGACCTGCCAATCGCGCTGGGGTTCATCGCCGCCCTCAACGCGCTCAAACGCGACCATCTGCACGAGTACCTGATTCTGGGCGAACTGTCGCTGGACGGACGCGTCAAGAGCATCAAGGGCGGTTTGCCCACCGCCATCCTGGCGCGCGCACGGAAGTTCGCCGGCGTCATCCTGCCGCGCGACAACGCCATGGAAGCCGCGGTCGCCGGCGAGGGAATTTCCGTGTACGGTGTCGAGACTCTGCAGGAAACCGTCGAGTTTCTGGAAGACCTGCGTCAATTGACGCCGGTCACCGCCGATATCAGCCAGGTCTTCAGTTCGGCCAATGTTTACGAGGTCGATTTCAGCGAGGTGCGCGGACAGGAGCAATGCAAGCGCGCGCTGGAGGTGGCCGCCGCCGGCGGACATAACGTGCTGATGATCGGGCCGCCCGGTTCGGGCAAAACGATGCTGGCCAAGCGGCTGCCCACTATCCTGCCCGAGATGACGTTCGAAGAGGCGATCGAAACCACCAAGGTGCACAGCGTGATGGGTCTGCTCAACGGGCATGCGATGATCTGCACGCGTCCGTTCAGATCGCCGCATCATACGATCTCCGACGCCGGTCTGATCGGCGGCGGTCCCTATCCGCGCCCGGGCGAAGTCAGCCTGGCGCATCATGGCGTGCTGTTCCTCGATGAGTTGCCCGAATTCCGCAAGAACGTGCTCGAAGTGCTGCGCCAGCCGCTGGAGGACCTGAAGATCACGATATCGCGGGTGATGGGTACTCTCACTTTTCCGGCCAGCATCATGCTGATCGCGGCAATGAATCCGTGTCCATGCGGATTCGTGGGCGACCAGACCCATGAATGCAATTGCTCGGCGCTGATGGTTCAGCGCTACCGCTCGCGCATTTCAGGTCCGCTGCTGGACCGTATCGACATCCATATCGAGGTGCCGGCGGTCAAGTATAAGGAGCTGATGGATCGGCGGCCGGGCGAGCCGTCGGCGGCGATTCGCGAGCGGGTGGATGCGGCGCGCAAGCTGCAACTGGATCGATTCACGGGCAAACGGATCTTCTGCAACGCGCAGATGGGCGCGCGTGAAATCAACGCCTACTGCGAGGTGGACAGCCACGGCGAGCGGCTGCTGGAAATGGCGATCAACCGCCTGGGTCTGAGCGCCCGCGCCTACACCCGCATCCTCAAGGTGGCCCGCACCATCGCCGACCTCGACGGCGGCGGCGCCATCGCGCCCCATCACATCAGCGAAGCGATCCAGTACCGATCGCTGGACCGCCTGAATAACTGAACCCTGATGGCTTATTGCGCCGCCGCCACGGGCTGGCGCAGCACGCCCTCGGCCGGTCTGATCAGTGCCGCGGTGCAGGCGCCGATCAACATGCAGATGGCGCAGAATTCAAAGGCCAGCGTGTAGGTTCCGGTGCGGTCAAAGATCCGGCCGGTGATGAACGGGCCGAGTCCGCCGCCGATCCATCCAAGCAGCCGGATCACCCCCCACAGCGTGCCGTAGCGCTTGAGTCCCAGCGCTTCGGCCAGGATCGCGGGCAGCAGCGTGGCCGACGCGCCGACGCACAAACCCGCCCCCACCATCGAAGCCGCGGCGTAAAGCGTGCCGAAGTTTCTCGACGTCGCACCCAGCACGATGGCGACGCCGCCGCCCAGTCCCACCAACGACGCGATCAGCACGGTGCGCACGCCGCGCTTGTCCGCAAAGCCGCCCAGTGCGATCGCGCCGACCGTGGTGAACAGCGTCAGCAGGCCGAGGATGAGAGCGGCGCGCTCGGCCCTGAAGCCGGCGCCGATGTAGTACGTCATCAGATGATGCACGAAACCCTGGTAGCCGACGTTGTAGATGAATTCGGTCGCCACCACCATCCAGAAGGGCAGCGACACCAGCGCCGCGCCAACCTCGAGTCCGGGCAATCCTTGCGCTTCTTCCCTGACGCTGCGGGCCTCGACGCCGGTTGAAGGCCGCGTGCGCACCATGATCAGGATCAGCGGAATCGCCACCAGCCACATCGGCACGGTCAGGCACAGCATCGCGCTGCGCCATCCGTAGCGCACGAGGATGACTTCGAACACCGGCGCCAGCACGGTTCCGCCCAGCGCGGCGCCGGCCAGCACGACGCCCAGCGCCAGTCCGCGGCGGTCAGTGGCCCAGTTCGCCGCCACCATCATCGCCGGAACGTAGGTCGACGCGCTGACGCCGCCGCCGATCAGCGCGAACGCCGCCACCATCGGGGTGAAGGAATGAATCGTGCTTCCCCACAGGTAGCCGGCGATTACCGCCAGCGCCGCCGCCGTCATCACGACCTGCGCCGCAATCCGATCCAGCAGCCATCCCACCAGCGGACTGACGGCGGCCTGCGCGAACAGAAAGGCCGTGGTGGTGATCGCCACGGTGGCGTGGCTCCAGCCGAACTCCCTGATCCACGGCGAGTAGAAATACCCCAGGGTTCCGTAAGTTGGCCCCAGCAGGATGAACTGCACCAGCGCCAGGCTTATGATTACCCGCCACATTCGAGCTTGCCGATCTTCCATCTGGACGCCCCGCTTACGCGCAAAATCCGCTACCGCGCCGGCCCCAACCGCATCCGGCCCCGATTAATGTTTCAACCGAATCGTATTCTTTTCCGCCGCGATGTCGAGAAAAAGCTCGACCGCGTCACAGCGGATGCGCGGTCACCATGATGCCGCAGCGGGGCCGCAGCGTGATTAGCGGCTGCATCTCCACCCGATGCTCCGCCACCAGGCGCATCCGGCAGCGCTGCGCGATGGTGCACAAAATCAACGCCGCTTCGGCCAGCGCGAACTGATTGCCGATGCAGGCACGCGGGCCGCCGCCGAAAGGAAAGTAGGCATATTTGGGGCGCGCGGCGACGCGCTTGGGCCTGAAGCGCTCGGGGTCGAAGCGTTCCGGGTCGGGCCAGAAGGCGGGATGCCGATGCGTCACATACTGACTGATGTAGATCAGCGAACCGCGCCGGATGCGGTAGCCGCCCAATTCGTCGTCAGCCAGGGCGGAGCGGGAAAACGCCCACACCGGGGGGTACAACCGCATCGCCTCGTCGATCACCATCGCGGCGTATGGCAGCCGCGGCAGGTCCGCGAGCTCCGGCGCGCGTCCGTTGAGCGCCGCCGCCAGTTCCGCGTCGAGCTTTTCCTGCACGTGCGGGTTTTGTCCCAGCAGATACCACGTCCAGGCCAGCGCGTTGGCGGTGGTCTCGTGGCCGGCCAGCATGAAGGTGGCGACCTCGTCGCGGATCTGCGCTTCGCTCAGGGGCTGGCCGGCAGCCGGATCGCGCGCCGAAAGCAGCAGCGAGAGCAGATCGTCCGGCGGATTGGAGTGAGCGCGGCGCGCGGCGATGAGCTGCAAAATAACAGCGTCCAGGTCGCGTTTGGCGGCGCGAATCCGGCGATTGCCGCGGGTTGGAATAAACGGAAACAATGCCCACAAGCCCGCCTGACCCATCGACTCGTTCATCGCGGTGAGCGACGCGCCGATTATCGCGGCGTGTTGCGCAATATCCACGCTGAACATTGCGCGCGCTACCACCGCCAGTGTAATCCGCGTCATCTCCGCGGCGATGTCGAACGGATCGCCGCTGCGCGCCCGCGCCGCCCAGTCCTCCGTTATGGATTGCGCGGCGCGCGCGATGATCGCGCCATAATCCGCCATCCGCTCGCGATGGAACATCGGCTGGATCAGACGGCGTTGAGCAATCCAGTAATCGCCGTCGCTGGTCAGCAGCCCTTCACCCAGACCGCGCTTGAGCAGGCGGTAGTCGATGTTGTTCTTGGTGTAGTTGTCGTGATTGTCCTGAACGACGTGCTTGATGTCATCCGGATGCGCCGCGAGGTAGGCGCGCAGCAGCGGGAAGCGCAGCCGAATCACATCGCCGTAGTCGCGCCGCGCGCGGACCACGAAACCCAGCGGATCGGCGGTAAGTTCGGGAACGTTGCCGAGCAGAAAACGACCAGGCGGAGAAGGAGGTTCTTTCGACGCGGCAAAGCGCCGGCGCGCCGAAGCGGTTGAGAGCGTGCGCTGCTGCTCATTCAATCCGGCCGCGCCGCCGGCCATGTTATCCGCCCCCATGATTTCCGGTCCGCACTCTGATAGTAGGACAGGCGTGTGTGGCTGTCATCGAGGCGCGAGCGTTTTTTTGCCTCGCGCCGCCTGATGTTTTCAACCCCGACGCCGGACAGTAACGCTGCGCCCGGCTCAATGTCTGAAATAAGGCGGCGCGCAGGGGTCTCGCGCATCAACCGGCAGGGCCGCTCGTCCGGCCATCGCCGTTACTCCCACCCCGGCCCTCACGGAACCTGCTACGGCGTATACAAGTCGCTGCTGGCGCTGATCGTGCTTCCGGTCCCGCTGACTCCGCCGGCGATTATCACTTTGCCGTTGGGCAGCAGCGCAGCGGCCGCCAGACCGCGCTCAGCATTCATCGGCGGGCCGCCCGACGCGCTGAAGGTATTGCTCGCCGCATCGTACAGTTCCGTGCTGATGAGTGGATTCGTGCCGACGCCGCCATATCCGCCCGCGATCAGCACCATGCCGTTGGGCAGCAGGGTTGCGGCGGCAAAGTAGCGTCCGGTCTTCATCGCGGCGGAATTCGGAATAGTGAAACTGTTGGCGGCCGGATCGTACAGCTCGGTGCTGGCCAGCACCACGCTGCCGTTGCCCAGTCCGCCGGCGATCAGCACCTTGCCGTTGGGCAGCAGGATCGCGCGGGCATTGGTGCGCGCGGTTCCCATCGAGGGTCCGGCTGAAAACGAGTTGGCCGATGGATCATAGATTTCGGTGCTGGCCAGCGCCGTGCCGCTGGCATCGCGGCCGCCCGCAATCAGGACCTTGCCGTTGGGCAGCAGGGCCGCGGCGGCGTCTTCCCGGGCCACGGTCATCGCCGCCGGGTCGGGCGCAAGGAATGTATTGGCCGCGGGATCATACAGGTCGGAGCTGTTGAGAAAGACGGTGTTGCGGCCGCCGGCGATCAGCACCTTGCCGTTGGGCAGCAGCGTTGCCGTGGCGCCCTCGCGCGCCTCATTCATCGGCGGCCCCGCCGTGATCGTGTTGGTGGCCGGGTTATAAAGGTCCGTGGTGTTGGTCCAGGTCGTGTTGTCGATCGCGCCGCCGGCCACCAAAACTTTGCCGCCGGGCAGCAATGTCGCGGTTTCGTTGGCGCGTGGGGCGCTCAGAGCGGCCGGATTCGGATTGAGAAAAGTATTGGAGGCCGAGTCGTAAAGCTCGGTGCTGGTCAGAAAGGTGCTGGACCCGTCGGATCCGCCGGCGATGAAGAATTTGCCGTTGGGCAGAGCCGCCGCTGCCGCGTCGTAGCGAACGGTGACCATCGTTGCGGTGGCGCTTGAGGGAGCGAACGAATTGACCGCTGCCGGAGCCGCCGCGGAGAGCGCCTGATTGATCGCCGCCGGCGGAGCGATGGGATATGCGGTGGTCCCGTCCAGCGCCAAATCGGCCAGACCGTTCGCGGTCAGAATGTTTGCCGTGCCGCCGAAAATAAATCCGCGCGACAGCAGATGAAACTGCTGCAGACCGCACAGCGCGTCCTGAAAATCCGCCGTTCCAGCTATCGCCGGTAGATGACCGCCGCAGTAAGGCACCGCCGCCCCCGACGCCATCCCGTCGAACACGCCGTCAGCGATATCATTGGCCAGCGCCGTGACCAGGCGGCCGGGCGACCGCGGACAAAGCTGCTGGTCCTCGTTGACCAAAGCGCCCGCAATGAGCCCCAGGTTGGCGGCGTCGCTGCCGGCGGCGGTGTAGTCGGGAATCAGCGTGCCGGGATCGCTGGTCAATCCGTAGATGCGCTCGATCCGGGAGGTTGCCGCACTGAGCGCCGCGCCAAATGCGCCGCCCGCGCTCAGCATGCCGACGGTGCGGCTGTCGATGAATGTCGAGAGCGGATTGAGGGAAACTCCGGACCTGTCGGCGGCGGCCGCCGCCAGCAGAAGCGAGACTGTGGCCGGCGCCGTGATCGACCTGCCGTCCATTTCGCTGCTGTACGAACCGCCGCTGGCGCTGAGACGCACCGGACCGCTTTGCGGCGCAATGCTCAAGGTGAAGCTGCCGTCGGCATGCGTCGCGGTCGAGCCCAGCGCCGCGCCGCTGCTGCCGTCTGAGAGGTTGACGGCGAAGGCGGTAACCGTGCTGCCGGTCATCGCGCCCTGAATGGCGGTGCCGGAAATCGAAATACTCCCCGACGGTGTCGGAGTCGGGCTGGAAACGGGGCTCGGGGTGGGCGTGGAGGAAATCCCGGAGCTGGGTGCCGGTGAGGGGCCTGGCGTCACAAGCGGAGTTAAAGTCGGTGTCGGAGTGAGCTGCGGGTTGCCGCCGCCGCCGCATCCATAGGCGGCCAGGGCCGCGAGTGCGAAAATCAGAGCTTTCTCAAATAGCGCGCGGGCACCGGAGGTCCAGGAAAGCGGACGCGCAGTTACCATATTCTCCTCAACAGCAGCTATCGGCGAAAAAATTCGCAGATGAAATTTTATACCCCGCCGGAACGCAGTATCTGATTATTTTTTTCACGGCGCGCTTGTTTGCCGCGCGGCGGAAGAGGCGCGCTTGGAGGCCATCCGGGCCGCAGTCTAGTCTTACGCCTCGCGCAAGTGATTAAATCCGGCCGATCGCGTGTCTTTGGCTGATTGGCCGGAGGATCCAATGGCGGAATCAATCGAGGATCGGTTTCAGACTCTGCACGAGATTGTGCGCGCGGCGCGCGCCAAACTGGATCGCAACGTGTGGGATTATCTGATCGGCGGCGCCGAGACCGAGACCACCGTGGCGCGCAATCGCCAGGCGCTCGACGCGCTCGCCTTCAGACCGCGCGTGCTCCGCGACGTCTCGAATATCGACAGCGGCGGCAGCCTGCTGGGCAAGCCGCTGCGTATTCCGGTGCTGATGGCGCCGGTCGGCGCGCTGCAGCTTTTCGAGCCGGGCGGCGCCGGATCGGTGGGAGAAGCCGCGCGCAACTTCGGCGTCGGGATGCTGGTGAGCTCGGGCACCTTGCCGGCGCTGGAGACCACATCGGACAAGGCCGGAGGCGCGCTCAAAATATTTCAACTCTACACGCGCGGCGATGAAGACTATGTCGAGGAGCATTTCCGCCGCGCCATCGATTGCGGCTATGACGCGCTGTGCCTCACCGTCGATACCGCGTATCTCAGCCGCCGCGAACGCGATATCGCCAAACGCTTCGGCCTGGTGCGGCGTACCGGGCCGGGCTACGGCTTCCAGGCGCAGATGAGCTGGGAGGACGTCGAGCGCTGGCGCAAAAAATTCAGCGCGCCGTTTATTCTCAAAGGCATCGCCACAGTCGAGGACGCGCTGATGGCGCTGGATCGCGGAATCGAATGCATCTACGTATCCAATCACGGCGGCCGCCAGCTCGATCATGGACTCGGCTCGATGCAGGTGTTGGCGGAAATCGTCGCGGCAGTAAACGGGCGCGCGCGGATCCTGGTTGACGGATGCATCTGCCGCGGCAGCGACGTGGTCAAGGCGATCGCGCTGGGCGCCGACGCGGCCGTGGTCGGACGTCTGTACGTGTACGGCCTGGCGGCTGAAGGCGCAGCGGGAATAGTGCGGGTGATGGAAATCCTCGAAGAGGAGATCCGGATCTGTATGGGATTGCTGGGCGTTACCCAGCTCTCGCAGCTCGACCAGTCCTACCTGCGCGCGGCGCCGCCGGTGGCGGCGCCTTCGGTGCATAGTGCGTTCCCGCTGCTGGACGTGCCCGGCTACTGATCGCGCCGGCATCGACACGCTCAAAAGCTTCGGCGCCCGATGTAAGGGGGCCGCGCAGCACGCGGACCGCGTCTTCATATTTGGTAATCGGCCACAAGCCGCGGCTCAGGTTGCCGTTAGCCCAACGCCTCGGGTCCTCGGCGCGCATCCGTTTCCCCAGCGAACGCGGGTCGTGGGCGGCGCAGAAGTCGAGGTCGGTGAGCTGAACGCCGAATGTTTGCATTGCGGATTCCTGCCGCTCAGCCGCGCGCCATCGCGGCGGCGCAAATTCGCGGTGTCAAAGCGGCCGCATTGCGCGGGTTATGCGCCGGGCTGCAGGCGCGACTTCAGGAACTCAAACATCGCGGCCTGCGTCCTGCGGCATTCGTCCAGCATCTCCAACTGGATGAAACCGTGGATCATCTCATTGCAAATGTGCAACTCGTGCGGCACGCCGGCGGCGCTCAGCGCGGCGGCCATCGCTTGCGATTCGGGCAGCAGCGGATCGGCGGTGCCGACGGTCAGGAAGGCGGGCGGAAATTGCGCGGTGACGCGGCGCAGCGGACTGACCCGCGGATCGAACAGCGCCGCCGGATACGCCTGCGCCAGGTAGGCGCGCGCCACTCCTTCGATCCCCATCGCGCCGCGCGCGACCGCCGCTGCGAAGTCGAAGATGCCGTAAATCAGTATCGCGGCGCGCAAGCCCTCGCCCGATACTGCGGCGACCGCCGCGGCCAGGTTGCCGCCCGCGGAATCGCCGCCAATCGCGATCCGATCCGCCGCGCCGTTCCATCGCGCGGCGTTCTCCCGCGTCCATCGCGCGGCGAATACACAGTCGTCATAGCCAGCGGGAAATGGATATTCGGGCGCCAGCCGATAGTCGAGGCTGACGGTCAGACAGCCGGCTTGGGCAAAGCGCTGCACCAGGCGCCGATGGCTTTTCGGGCTGCCCGCGACCCATCCGCCGCCGTGCAGATAGAGCAGCACCGGATGCGGGCCCGGATTGGGCGGAACCGCCACGTCGGCGCGCAAGCCGGCGCGCAAAGGCACGTTCACGTGATAGGCGCCGATGCGCGGCGGATCGGGCGACAGCGCTTCAAAGCGGTCGGTGAACGCGTCGATTTGCCCGCGCAGGGCGTCGAGCGCGGCAGGCGGGGAGGCGAGAAATTGTTCGAAATCGCGCAGCAGCCGGCGTTCCTGTCCGGTCATTTTCCGCACACCTCCATCCCTGGGTTTGAGTATTACTCAAAACAACATGCTTATGTTACCCGGCAGTGGAAAGATCAAGACCGGATCCGGCTGCCCGCTCAATCAAGGCGCGGGCGCACCTCGCGCTCGAAGCGGTCGAGGAACGACTCCAGGCGCGAAGCGGCGCCCAGCGGGACGATGACCATCTCTTCGATTCCGAGCCGCGCAAACCGGTTCAGGTAATCGGCGAGGCGGTCCGGCGGCGCCAGCACGCCGCGGAAATAGCCGCCGGTCTCGGTCCATCGGTCGGCGAATCCCAGGTAAACGCGATGGGTGAGGGCAAAGCCGTCCAGACCGCGTCCCCGCGCCGCCGCCGCGTCGCGCAGCCATCGCAGCCGCACGGACAGCTCCTCCGCGGTCAGGCGCGAGCCGTGATAGCCGTCGCCCAGTTCCAGCGCGCGCCTGATCGCGCGGCGGCTCTGTCCGCCCACCCAGATTGGAATCGATCCCGCGGGCGGACGCGGCCCGAAGCGCATCGATTCGAACTCAAAAAACTCGCCCTTGAACTGCGCCTCTTCACTGGCCCACAAGGTGCGCATCAGCCGGATTGCTTCGTCGGTGAACGCGCCGCGGCGGGGGTAGGATGCGCCCAGAGCGCGGAACTCCGCCTCCAGCCATCCGCTGCCGACCCCGGCGATCAATCGGCCGCGGGACACAATCGCCAGCGTCGCCAGTTCCTTGGCCAGATGCACCGGGTTGCGATAGGGCAGCACCAGAACGCTGGTGCCCAGGCGGATTGTGCGCGTGACCGCCGCGGCGTAGGACAGCAGTACAACCGGTTCCATGATTTCCAGCGGCGGCAGCGGCGAGCCCGCCGCCGGCAGCAGCAGATGATCGCTGACCCACAGCGACGCGTATCCGCGCTGCTCCGCGGCGCGCGCGGCCTGGGCTATTTCTTCAGGGGCGGCGGGATTTTGCGCAAGTTGAAGTCCGAGCTTCATCGCCTGACTCCTGCCGCAGGCGGCCTACAGAACCGCGGCGTCGGAACCGTTCGGCGGCCCCGCGGCGGATTGCGGAGGTTGCGCCCGTTTGCCGCCGGCCTTAACCCCCGGGCGTTGAGGACGCCGGACGCCGCGCTCAAAGCCGCCCAGCAGCGACATTCCAAGCAGCATCAGGCGGCCCGCGCGGGCCATGGTCAAATCCGGATCGAAATAGGAATTAACGAACAGGCCCATCCAGATCGCGCCGGCCAGGGTCGCGCAATCGTCGGATTCGATCCCGCGCGCGCGCGATTTGCGGAACAGCCGGCGCAGAAAAGCCTTGAACTGCCGCGCCTGATGGCGCTGGCGGTTGAGCAGCTGCCGATCGTGGGTGGCGACGCCCATGGTTTGCAGCACCAGGCTGCGGTAAGCGGGCGGCACGCCGCCGCCGAAAAAGAACTTCACCAGCTCGACGCACTGCTGGGGCGCGGGCTTGCGGGTAAGGCCGGCGATATAGGTGAGAGTCTGGTCGGTTATGGATTTGGCCAGTTCCACCAGCACTGTCTCCTTGTCGGGAAAATAGTACAGAAAGTGGCTGACCGACATGCCCGCCCCTCTGGCCAGATCGGTGAGCGAGGTGCCGGCGAAGCCCTTGTCCAGCATGGAGCGGCGCAGGGCGTCGATGATCGCGGCGCGCCGCCGGTCGGCGGCGCGGTATCCGGGATCGCGCGGCGCGGGGTGGTTCTTTTTTTCCGCCGATTTGAGCAACACTCAAAACCTCCTGGCGCGCTATTCTATGCGGGCCGGGGCGCGCGCGCAATCGCGCCCCCGCGGCGCTTGACATCCGGCCCTGTCTTGAGTAGTACTCAAATCCGTTGCGGTTTTGAGAAATACTCAAGCCGTTTTTGAGAAATACTCAAGCGGTTTTGAAATTTTCCAAAGGAGGGCGGCCGCGCCATGCCGGACCTCGCGATTGTCTCCGCCGATTCGCACATAATCGAACCCGCCGACCTGTGGACCGCGCGCATGCCGCGGGCGCTGCGCGAGCGCGCGCCGCGGGTCGTGCGCCAGGACTTTCACGGCCGCCCCTCCGACGTGTTCGTTGCCGAGGGACTGGTGCCGTTTCCGGTCTCGGGGTTCGCCGTGGCCGGCTTCGATCCCAGCGAGTTTCCCGACCGCATGACGCGCGGGTACGCCGGCGTGCGGCCCGGCGCGTGGGATCCGGCGCTGCGGCTGGCCGACCAGGAGCGCGACGGCGTTGCCGGCGAGGTGCTGTACCCGAGCCTCGCGATGACGCTGTTCCAGCTCGAGGACGCGCAGCTGCGCCGCGCCAGCTTTTGCGCCTACAACGACTGGCTGGCGGATTACTGCGCGCACAGCCCGCGCCGCCTGGCCGGTGTCGCAATGATATCGCTGGACGATCCGGCGCAGGCCGCCGACGATTTGGCTGAAGCGGTGGGGAAGGGCTTGCGCGGCGCCATGATATGGGGCGACGCGCCGGCCGAGCGGCCCTACGGCGACCGCGCCTACGACGTGTTCTGGGCCGCGGCGGCGGACCTGGCGGTGCCGCTCAGCTTCCACATCCTGACCGAGCGCCGCAGCGCCAACTGGAAGACCACGGTGATGCGCTATTACCCGCTGCTGCATCACGCAATCCAGCGCACGCTGTCGGAGTTGATCCTGACCGGCGTGCTGGAGCGGTTTGCGCGGCTTCAGATCGTATCGGTGGAAAATGACGTCGGATGGATCGCGCACTTCATCCAGCGCCTGGACCACAGCTACGAGAAATACCGCTATCTCGAACCGCAGGGGGCAATTCCCAATCCGCCCGGCTTTTATTTCCGCCGCCAGATTCGCGCCACTTTCCAGGACGACGTAATCGGGGTGCGCACGCGCGACGCGATCGGCGCCGACAACCTGATGTGGGCCTCGGACTTTCCCCATTCCGATTCCACCTGGCCGCATTCGCGCGAAGTGATCGCGCGCGACTTCGCCGGCGTACCGCTGCCGGAGCTGCGCAAGATGGTGTTCGAGACCGCGGCCGGACTGTACCGGCTGGGCTGAAGAAGGAGACCGCAGGTGGAAAATACCCCGACCTCGGCGGCGGGCCGTGAATGGGTCGAGGATCGAATCCGCGTCGGCGACCTCGACCTGGAGATTGTCAGGGGCGGCAGCGGCCGGCCGCTGCTGGTGCTGCATGAGGAGCTGGGCTACCCGGGATGGATGCGCTGGCAGACGGCGCTGGTGCGCGACCGCACGCTGCTTATCCCGATGCATCCGGGATTCGGCCGCACCGCGCGGCTGGACTGGATCACCAGCGTGCGCGATCTGTCCGCGTTTTACGGCCGCGTGCTGCGCGAAAACCGGCTGGCGCCGCTTGACGTGATCGGATTTTCTCTGGGCGGATGGATTGCGGCGGAGATGGCGGTGGACAACCCGGCGCAGTTCCGCCGCATGATTTTGGTCGGCGCGGCAGGCGTGCGGCCGCCGCAGGGTGAAATCTTCGACCTCTACAATGTCACCGTCAACGCCTATCTGCGCGCCAGTGTGGCCGATCCCGAATCGACCCCGGAATTCGACCGCCTGTTCGCCGCCGACGATCCGCTCCAGCGGATGGAGGCGTGGGAAGAGGCGCGCATCCAGACCGCACGTTTGGCCTGGAAACCATACATGTACAATCCCAGCCTGCCGCATCTGCTGCAGGGCGTGCGCGGCCTGCCGACCGAGTTGATATGGGGTAGCGAGGATCGGGTGGTGCCGCTGAGCGCCGCCCGCGCCTATCAAGGCGCGATCGCCGGTTCGCAACTGCGAATTATCGCCGCCGCCGGGCATCGCCCCGAGATCGAAAATCCCGCGCAGTTCGTAAACCTCGTACGCCAATTTCTGGACTGAGAGGGAGAATCGAAACCCATGATGATCATGTACTTCTCCGAACGGCCCTATTTGGGCGGCCTGCCCGAAGAGGAAATCGTGCGGCGGCGCAGCTTCTTCGGCCTGCCCAATACCTACTTCGACGCCAATCACGGGGCGCGGCTGCTCAACGAATACATCGACGAGAAGGTCTACGCCGAAGAACTCGGGTTCGACGCCCTGGCCCTCAACGAGCATCACGGCACGCCGTTCTGCATGGTCGCGGTGATGAACGTCGAGGCGGCGGTGCTGGCCCGGCTCACCAACAAGGCCAGGATCGTGCTGGTGGGCAATCCGCTGCCGGTGGTCGGTAATCCGCTGCGCCTGGCCGAAGAGTTGGCGATGATCGACATGATCTCCGGCGGCCGGCTGGTTTCCGGATGGATTCGCGGCACCGGATGCGAAACCATCTTCAATTCGGCCAACCCCGCCTACAACCGCGAGATGCTCAACGAGGCGCACGAGCTGATCATCAGGGCGTGGACGCAGCCGGGTCCGTTTCGTTTCGAGGGCAAGCATTTCCATTACCGTTTCGTCTGTCCGTGGGTGCTGCCGGTGCAGAAGCCGCATCCGCCAATCTGGATTCCGGGCATCTTCAGTCCCGAGTCGGTGATCTTCGCGGCGCGCAACCGCTATCCGTACGTGGCGCTCTCCACCGGTTTGGAGTCCACGATCCAGATGTGGAACCTGTACGCGCAGACCGCCGCCGAGCAGGGCTATCAGGCCGGTCCCGAATGCTTCGGCTACCAGCAGAAGGTGTTCGTGGCCGAGACCGAGGAGAAGGCCGAGGAGCTGGGGCGCATGGATATGTTCGGCGGCAACTGGATGAACTACGGCCGGCCCGAATGGATGTTTCCGCCCGGCTACAACTCCAGAGAAGTCAACCGCCGGATGGCGCAGGCGGCCACCAGTTTGGTGCGCAACGTTCCAATCCCGGAGGAGTTCAAGGTCGAGGACGAGCTGCGCAAGTATCACGGCCCGGACTACGACGCCGCGCGGCGCAGCGAGATGCTGATGGTGGGCACGCCCAAAACCATCATTCCGCGCCTGCGCCGTCTGATGCGCATCATCCGTCCGGGAGTCCTGGGTTTCTGCCAGAATGACGGACCAATCGGCCGCCAGGCGCGGCTTACGAGCATGCGGCTGCTGGCCCGGGAAGTGATCCCCGCGCTCAAGGAAACGGCGCGGGAACTGGGGCTTCAGGATCCGTTGGAGCGGCGAATCGGTGAACGGCCGCTGCCTTCGTCGGGCAAACCCGAACCGGTGGCATCGGTTGAAGAACTGGCTTCCTGAAAATCGCAAGCGGCAAAGGAGCACGGCGATGAATCGATCAATTGTCCGCCTGGCATGGGTTCCAGCTCTGATGTATGCGGTCTGCTTTACGGCCGCGGCGGCGCAGGCGCTGAATTTCGACCAGCGCAACTTCAAGCAACTGGCCGATATCGACTCGACCGCCGGCATCCCGCCCGGCACCACAATCACGGTCCGCAACTGGACCCAATACCGGCAGTTCATGCCGGTCTGGATGCAGGCGGCGTTCAGCGGCGAATACGCCGCCCATATCGGCGCCGGTCCCGAGTTCGCGATCGTGGTCGAGCCCAGCGTGCATTATCCGCTGCCGCGGAAATTCGCCGAGGACAGCGAGAAATTCGCCAACACGACCAAACTCGTACCGCTGCCCGACGGCGGCTTCAGCTGGAGCGGCTATGTCGCCGGTCTGCCGTTTCCCAATCCGGCGCAGCCGCATATGGGGATGAAGATTCTGTATAACACCTGGTCGAAATTCCTGCCGTGGGCGGTGCATTTCTGGTCCGACGGCGCGCTGATCGACCGTTTCGGAAATCGCAGCTTTCAGCGCGTGGATGCGGGATGGTATCGGACCTCGCACATCAGCTATCCGGGTATCGCGCCGGATTTCAGTTTCGCCCCGGGCATCCTGTATAGCACGCGCTTCATGGTCGATTTTCCCGAGCAGTCGAAATACACCACCGAAATGACGCTGCAGACCGACGACCCGACCCGGCTCCAGGAGGTATACGTCTTTCTGCCCGCCATCCGGCGATCGCTGCGGCTGTCCAGCGCGGCGCATTGCGCGCCCGTGCTCGGCACTGACTATGTCCAGGATGACAATTCATGGCTGCCGAGCAATTATCAGGTCGAATTTCTGGGCGAGAAGAAGCTGCTGCAAATCGTACCCGACCCCGATCCGAACAAGGGCTACAAAATCGCGAACTGGATCGGGATGACCAACGACGGGCACTGGGACGACTTCCCCGGATGGCCCAAGGCGGGGACCGGCGCCGCCCACTGGATGCTGCGCAACTTCTATATACTCGATCTCACCTGGCTTCCGGCCAAGGGAGCTTATTGTTTTTCACACCGCATCTACTACATCGACGCGGACAGCTGGATGAACGTGATGAACGAGAGCTACGATCGCGACGGCAAGTTGTGGAAGCTGCTATGGAACGGCTTTCCGCCGCTGCCCTATCGCGGTCAGCGCACGATGGTCTATGGAACTTCCATCTCCACCATGGGAATCGATTTCCAGAATACGCATGCCAGTACCGCGATTAGTCAGGCCCCCAGTTTCGAAAACGACGTGCCGATTCAGTATCGGAACATGGCGGTAGTAACTTCGCCGAGCGGGCTGGCCCAGATTATGAAATAGCCGGAAGATTTGATTCGGCGCCGATACGATATACATCGCGGCGCGATGCATGCTGTCCGAACACAGTTGTGGCGTGAATGACTATCTTACGCCCTCTCCCTTTGCCCCGGTGGAGAGGGCGAGGCCGGCTTCGGCCAGCGCCGGGCGGCGTGAACGCCATTGCGTTGCTTTTTCAAAGGCGTGGGCGGCGCGCAGCAGTGTTGCTTCTTCAAACGGCTTGCCGGCCAGTTGAATCGCCACCGGCAGACCGCCGCCGCCGAAACCCGAGCAGATCGAAATCGCCGGCTGCCCGGTGACGTTGAAAGGAACGGTGAAGCTGGGTTTATCCAGGATGCCCCACTTGGGCACGGCGTCGATGCGCGGGGCTTCGGCCGGCTGACATGCGGTGAGAACCAGATCCACCTCCTTCATCGCCGCCGCCGTTGCCAGCGACAGCTGGCGCCGCCGCCGCATCAGCTGCTGATAGTCAGCCGCGCTGAGCAGTGCGCCCAGCGCCACCCGATCGCGCAGCATCGCGCAGTATTTCTCGAATCCCGACTGCATCCAATGCTCATGCACGGCGAAAGCTTCGGCGAGCAGAATCAGCCATCCGCAGTCGGAGTAGTCCTGCAGCGGCGCCAGCCGGACTTCGGCGATGCGCGCGCCCAGAGCGTGGAACACCTCGATCGCCTGCGCGATGCCCTGCTGCGTCGCAGCGCTGGCCGGGTGATCGGTTTCATGGAAATGGCGCACCACCCCGATGCGCATCCCGGCAATGCCGTCGTTGAGCGCGGTGAGGTAATCCGGCGCCGCGCGTCCGGCGCTGGCCGGATCGGCCTCGTCGGGCCCCGCCATGGCAAACAGCAGCATCGCGCAATCCTCCGCCGTCCAGGCCAGCGGCCCGGCGTGATCCATGCTGAAGGCCAGCGGCAGAACGCCGGCGCGGCTGCATAGGCCGTAGGTGGGTTTGATGCCGGTGATGCCGCACAAAGCGGCGGGACTGCGAATCGAGCCGCCGGTATCGGATCCGGTGCCGCCCAAAATCAGCCCGGCCGCGACCGCGGCGCCGGTGCCCGAGGAGGAGCCGCCGGTGAAGTGTTCCGGATTCCACGGATTGCGCGCGGGCGGCCACGGCAAATCGAAGGCGGGTCCGCCGAAAGCGAATTCATGCGTCGCCAGCTTGCCCATCAGCACGCATCCGGCCTGCGCCAGTTTGCGCACGACCGCGGCGTCGCGGGTTGGGACGTAGCCGCGCAGATGCTGCGAATGCGCCGTGGTGGGGATGCCGGCGGTGCAGTAGATGTCCTTGTGGGCAATCGGAATACCGTCAAGCGGGCCGCGCAGTGAGCCGGCCATCTGCCGCGCTTGCGCGGCGCGTGCGTCGGACAGGGCGCGTTCCTCGGTTACGGTAATGAAGCTGTGCAGGACCGGATCGAGGCGGCGGATGCGCGCAAGGCAGTGTTGCGTCAACTCGAGGGGAGAAATCGTGCGCGCCGCGATCAGACGGGCGGCTTGCGCAATGGTGAGGAATTCATCCATCAGGAAAATTTCACCGGCTTGAAAATCGTCGCGGGTTCGGCGTCGCGCGGCGGCGCCGGAGTGCGGATGCGGTCGAGCATTGCCTCGACTTTTTCCCACGCCGCGTAGAGTTCGGTTATCCGCGCGCGGTTTAAATCAAGTCCGGCGCGGCGGACCGCAGCGGTGAAATCCTCAATCGGGATTCTTGCCATAAAACATCGCTTACACCCAGCAACGCCCGATCATGCCCGGGTTCGGTTCGTAGCCCATCAGGCGCAAGGCCGTCGGGGCCACGTCGTAAAGCCGGCGTCCTTCGACCCGCCCGCGCGTGCCGGCCGAACGCGAGCCGCGCTCATCCATTATGAAGATGCCGTTGTAGTCGTGGTTGGCGTCGTCGGGGCCGGTGTCGTTCTCATAGGTCAGAATGGCGCGCAGGCCGACGCTGCCCACCGAGCGCCAGTTGAGGTCGCCGAAATAGACAATCAGGTCGGGCGCGACGCCGCCGACCTCCCGATAAATGTCCTGCGGGCGCAGCGCGCGGGTGCCCAGCGCGCGGCCCCGCTCATCGCTGATCGATTCCAGTTCGCGCGCCAGTTGGGTGCGCACCGGTTCGTAATCGGCTGGCGCGATGGTGCCCTGCGGCTCGCGTCCGCGCACGTTCATGAAGATGCGCGCGTAATAGCCGCCGTCGCCCCAGGCGCGGGTCCGGTCCCAATCGATCGCGGCGGCGGTAATCGGGGTCGGCTTGTCCGGATACTGCTTGAGCTTCAAATAGCCGCGCTCGATCAACCATTCGTTGACGCAGACGCCGCCTTCCATCGACTTGGCGCCATGGTCCGACACAACCATAACGGCGCAATCCGAGGGCAGCAGGGCAATCAGTTCGCCCACTTCGCGATCGACCGCGCGGTAATATTCGCGGATTGAGTCCTCCAGCGGATTTCCCGGAACATAGTTGCGGTTGGCCGGATCCATGAAACGCCAGAAGCCGTGATGCACGCGGTCGACGCCCATTTCGACCATCATGAAGAACTGCCACGGCTGGGTCTTCAGCAGATGGCGGGCGACCTTGAAATGCTTGGCGGTCTTGTCATGGATGCGGTCGAGCAGCGCGCGTTTGTCCTCGGTGCGGAAGTCCTCGACGTCGAGCACGTAGCCGCCGCTCACCTGCTCTACAATTTGTTTCAGTTCGGGCGGATGCGTGTACTGGCTTCTGGTGGAAGGGGTAAGGAAGCAACTGACCATCGCGCCTTTGACCGGGGTTACCGGATAAGTCTGGGGCACGCCGTGAACGATTACGTCGTGGCCCGCATGCGACAGGATCTCCCACAACCGCGGCACGCGAACGGCGCGCGAATCGGCGATCTGGTAGCCGTCGTAGCTGTAGTCGCGGCGGTTGCGGAAACCGTAGAAGCCGAGTTGACCGGCGTCGCGGCTGGCGGTCATGCACGACCATGCCGGAACCGTGATCGGCGGGTCGCAACTGGTCAGCGGACCCCATGAACCGGCGTGCATGAGGCGGCGCAAATTCGGCAGATCGGCGGCAAAACGGTCGAAGACCAGGGCTGGCGCCGCGCAGTCCAGTCCGATAATCGCAAGACGTTTCATCGCCCAAAGGTTTACAGGGCGAGGGCGGGCGCGCAAGCGGATGGGGGTGGGATTACAGGAATCGGCATAGCCGCTCTTGTCCACACCAGGGCGGTTTGTGCTAACCTGCCGCGCCCATGGACGTTGTCATCGGCGCGATCGTCCGGGGGCGCCTGGTAAAACTCAGGCTGAACTGTCGCGATTGGTTGGCGTCCGGCGCATCGGAATGAATGCAGAGGTGCCTGCTTTCTATCCTACGAAAAGTAGCAAAGGTGACTCTTTCGGGGGCATCTCAGGCCGATTGTGTTGAAATGCGTCATCGGAGTAGAAGATCGAGGCGCGTTTTTGGCGAAAGTCGCGGGTCACGCGGCGGTTGGCATTATTCGTGCGTAACCACTGCCCCGAACTGACGCGATTTGGAGAACCCGATTCATGCCTGAGGACATTTTGATTCCGATTCTCGACGACGACGGGGCTGAGGACGGCCTGGACAATTTCGACAGTTTGGCCTGGCAGCTCGCGATCGTGCTGTGCCGGCGATGCTGGCGTCCGTGGTGGATGCACGGTCATGGTCCGTTTCGGACTTTGATCGATCGTCCCACTGTCCATCTCTTCGACGCGCTCTGAGACCCTGAACCGCTCTGCCCCCGCCTTTTTCCATCAGCCGTTTCCTGACGCGGTTCGGGTTCGGCTGCCGCAGCGCGGCCCAACCGCGGCGCCGGAGCGGATCGGTCGGGGCGCGGAGGTGTGGACAGGCCGCTTTGCGCCGCGCCGATCGTCTTGACCCGCGTTCCAAGTCGGACCACAGTTTTTAGGATTCGCCCGCGTTCCAGCCAAAGGAGCGCCGGGCGCGGGAGGACTGCGCGCAAAGCCGCATGCATAGGTTAATCGTATTCGGTGTGGATGGGGGGAGCCTGGACATCGTGCGGCCGCTGGCTGCCCAGGGCCTGCTTCCCAATTTCGCGCGCATCATGGCGCAAGGCGTCGCCGGCGATCTGAATTCCACCTTTCCGCCCATGACGTTTCCCGCCTTCACCACCTTCATGACCGGGAAAAATCCGGGCGGGCACGGCGTGTTCGACTTCTTCGAGCGCGTGCCGGGGCGCTATGGGGTTCGTTTCGTCAACGCCAACTCGCGCCGCAGCCGGACGCTGTGGCGGATGCTGAGCGAGGGCGGCCGGCGCGTGGCGGTAATCGGATTTCCGGTGACCTATCCGCCCGAGCCGATCAACGGCATCATGATCAGCGGTTTCGACGCGCCCGGGATAGGCGCGCGCGCCGATCGATCGTGTTTCTATCCGGCGTCATTTTACGACGAGCTGCGGCGCGAGGTCGGCGATTACATCATCACGCCCACCGTGGACATGCTGCGCGCGGAAGCAAATCCGGGCGAGGGCATCGGTGCGATCCTGGAGACCATCGAGCGCAAGGTGCAAACCGCGCTGTACGCGCAGGCGCGCGAGCGCTGGGACTGCTTCGCCTTCATGCTGATCGAAAGCGATTTCGCCGGGCATCGATACTGGAAGTACTACGATCCGGCCTCGCCCCAATATCGCGCCGGCGCCCCCGAAGAATTGCGCCAGGGTCTGCCCAAAGTCTACGCCGCGATCGACCGGGCGTTGGGCCGCGTGATGGCGGCCGATCCCGACGCCGGGGTGCTGATCTTTTCCGACCATGGCTTTGGCGGGGCCAGCACCAAGGCGGTATTCGTCAACCGCTTCCTCCAGCAGCAGGGGATGCTCAAGTTTGCCGCCGACACCAGCCGCTCCAGTTCGCTGGGCGGGCGGTTGCGCCTGAGCGGAAGGCTGGCGATGGCGCGGATGAAGGATATCGGCTTGCATTACCTGCCCGAGGCGCTGCGCACCCCGCTGCTGCGTTCGATGAAGCTCGGCAATCAGATCGAATCGCGCATCCGTTTCGGCGGGATCGACTGGCGGCATACCGCGGTCTACTCCGACGAATCGCCCTACTTCCCGGCCCTATGGGTCAATCTGCAGGGGCGCGAAAGCGCCGGTATCGTCCCGCCCGCGCGCTACGCCGAGACCTGCGCGCGCGCCGCCGAAGCCTTGCGCAGCTGGCGCGACCCGGAGACCGATGCTCCTCTGGTGCGGCGGGTTTACCGGCGCGAGGAGATCTATCGCGGCGAGCAGGTCGAACGCGCCCCCGATCTCCTGATCGATTGGAACCTGGATTCCGGCTACAGCTATCTCAGCGGACGCTCGTTGGAAGACAGCAGTGCATTGAGCATCCGGCGGCTCGCGGCGCACGAATTCCATAGCCATGAGATGGCGACACGGGGCGGCAGCCATCGGCCCAACGGCATCCTGATGGCGATGGGCGGCGCGTTCGGCGGTCCCGGCGCAATCCACGGCGCGTCCCTCAGCGATCTGGCGCCAACCATCCTCTTCTGTCAGGGGCTGGGAATTCCGCAGGAGATGGAAGGACGCGTGCTGGCGGAGTTGTTCAGCTCCGGCTACCTGAGCGCACATGCGCCGCAGCGGGTTGCCGCGGCGCCGGCGCCCGAACTGGCCGCGCAAGCGCCCACCGACAACTACACCGACGAAGAGCGGGAAATAATCGAGCGCCGCCTGCGCGATCTCGGCTACCTGTAGTATCGGAGTCGTTTGCGCCATGAATGTGCGGGGTTTGAGCCTCGCGGTTGCGGGCCTGCTCGCGCTTGTCTTCCTGAGTCAGGGGCTGACCGCGCCGTTCGAGAAGGACGAGGAAGCACGGCCCGCCAGTATCGTCGCCGACCTCGTGCAGCGCGGCGATTGGCTCCTCCCGGCCGACGTTTACGGCGAAGTAACCCGCAAACCCCCGCTGTATTACTGGCTCTCGGCCGCCGCCGCAAAGCTGCGCGGCGGCGTGCTGGACGAAGCCGGCGCACGCGTCGTGTCGCTGATCGCGGCGGCCGCGCTCTCGGCGGTGGTGATGGCATATGCCGCGGTCTGGTTCGGCACCGGCGCCGGATGGCTCGCGTGGATGGTCCTGCTCGGATGCTACGGGTTCTGCTCTCATGCCGGCTATGCGCGCACCGATATGCTGTTTACCTTGTTCGTGTTCGGCGCGTATTGCCTGCTCTACCCGGTAATCGAGGACAACGGGCCCGCGCGAAACTGGCTTGCTGCCGGAATCGCGTTGGGTTTGGGAACGCTCACCAAAGGGCCGCTGGCGCTGGTCCTGTGCGCGCTTGGCGCCGCGGTGTATTTGCTCCTGGCGCGGCGCAATCCGCTGCGGCTGGCGGCGCGCGCATGGCCATGGATGACGCTGGCGATTGCGGCCGCAATTGCGGCGGCGTGGTACGTGCCCGCCATGATTGAAACCCACGGCGCCATCGCCGGCGTCCAACTGATGCAGGAGAACCTGGGTCATTTGGTTCCCGCCCGGATGGGCGGTACGGGCGAGGCGAGCCGTCCTTTCTATTATCTTCTGCTACGGTTCGCCGGCACCGCGATGCCGCTGGCACTGTACCTGCCGGCGCTGATCGTGTCATGGCGGCCGCTGCGCAAAGTGAGCCGTCCGGAGCTGTATCAGTTGGGATTCATGATCGCGGTGCTGGGACTTTTCTCGATTGCCAGCGCCAAGCGCGACGACTACATTCTGCCCGCGTTTCCTCCCTTCGCGATTGTGCTGGCCGCAATGTTGACGGCGCGGCAAATCCCCGATTGGGCCGCGCGTCTGCGCGATTGGGCGGCGCTGGCGGCGGGGGCGGGGATGCTGGCGATGGCGGTCGGCGTTATCGTTTTGGGCGCCAGCCCCGCCTTGTTGCATCGGTTGACTGCGCATTTGCAATCCAGCGACGCCGCTTACCTGACGCTCTTCACCGCCGGCCTCTGGCGATGGCGTCAGGGGGCGCTGATGCTGGTGTTTGCGGCCGCGGCCATGGGAGCGCTCATCGGCTGGCGGCGCGGCCGCTGCGGCGCCGCGGCGGCGGCGGTCGCACTGGCCGGGATGGCCGGCGTCAGCCTCTGGATCGGCGTAATCCGTCCAGGTCTGGCGCGGCGGCGCACGTTTCGGAACTTCGCGCTGCAGATGCGGACGGTTACCGGCGGGCAGCCGGTCTATACCCCGGGCGGCCCGGATTACGAGGTGTCGTACTATTACGGGGCGCCCATCCGGATGCTGGACGTGCATTCGCAGGCCATCCAAACCGCGTCGGACTCCGCACCGCGTTACCTGCTGGTATGGGATAGCTGGCTCAGCGGCAAGCTATTCCCCGGCCCTGGTCATCCGGTACTGGCGTCGCATCCGGGATCTGATGGTCACAGGTTGATATTGTTGAAAAACGAGACAGTTCGGTTTGAACCATCCGCGCGCAAGCGTTAAGAGTGATCCATCACGTTTCCAAATCCGTCGTTAGCGCGGAGAACTGATCGGTTCTGGATCGCATCCCGGTCAAGATTGATGAGGAGATATGAGTAGCGAGAAGCTGCAGGTTTTGGTCGATTTCATGATCCGGATGGCGGTCTCGCTCGCTTTGCCCGTATGGGGCGCGGTTATGATTGGACTGGGCGCCGGATGGCGTTCGCCATGGTGGGCCGGATGCGGCGCCGTGGTGTTCGCAATCGGTTTACTGCTCGCAGTCGGTAATCCACTGGCTGACCATTCTCTGAGAGAATTGTAGGAACTGCGCGGAGTTCGGGCTTCAGTCCCCCGTACCGGATTTAAACCGCCGGCACAGAGGGCTGTTCCAGCCCGCGGCAAAACGGAGAATCGCTTCCCTTCGCCCTCTTGCCTGACGCTGCCCGCTGTTGGCGGTCGGGATGAAAGCTTTAACGCGGTCCCGGCGGGCGCGTCGACGGCGTTGCCAGTTTTGCTGTACGGGATTATGCTGGATTCGTCTCTGTATGCCCATCTACGAATACGAATGCGGCCGCTGCGGCGCGGTGGCGTCACAGATTGTGATGGGTTCAGACCGCGCCGGGGCTCCGGCCTGCCCGCAATGCGGGGCGCGCGGCACCCGCCGCGTGATGTCCACCTTTGCGGTGATGGAAACCGAAGCATCGCGGCTGCAGCGCTTCGATCCATCCCAGGCGCGGGGCGAGAGTTTTTACAAAGATGCGCGCAACGTGGGTCTGGCGGCGAAGAAACGGGCGCAGCAGATGGGGGTTGATTTGGGCCCCCAATTCGAGGCGACGGTCGAAAAGGCCCGCAGCGGCAAGTTGATCAAAGACATGTCATGAAGCGCAGGCTATGAACGTCCGCCGGAGCCATTCAATTATCCAGGAGCGTTAATGCCGTGGCGGATGAAAAGGACAGATTCGGCGAAAAAATCCGCGATCTCGAAAAAGCCCGTGAGGATCAATGGGCCGCGCAGCGCGATCGCGAATTGCTCGAAAACCTGCGCCGCAAGCAGGCGGAACTCAAATCCGCGGTCAGCGCCGCCGCCGAAACCATGGGCGCGCTGTGCCCCCGATGCCATCATCAACTGGTCAAAACCGAGCATCACGGTATCACCGTCCTGAGCTGTCCCGAAGACGGCGGCGGATGGCTGGATCAGGCCGACCTGAAACGCCTTTTGCAAAAAGCCGGCGCCCGGTGAGTCGCGCCCTGGGTTCATATCGCGGCCCCAAGGCTCCCGAGCTGTCATCGCGCGCCGCGGGCGCGCGCGATTACGCCGGCGCTGCTGTCGTGCGCGATGCGGGCGGCCTCCTCGATGGAAAGCTGCTGCTGCTGAGGTGAAATAATCTCGACCGAGATTGGGGCCCGCACGCCGATTTCATCGAGCAGGCGGACGAAGCCAACCAGGTCAAAGACGCCCTGCCCGGGCGGACATCGATGCAGCGTGTGGTAAAGCATGTCGGCGCCGGACACCATCCGCGGGGCGTCATCGAACTGGATTGCGACGATCTGCGCCGGTGCCACCGATCGCAGCGCCGCCGCGTCCGCGCCGCTGTGAAAGTAATGCCACGAATCGACCAGCAGGCCGCCGTTGGCGCGGCCGGCGCGGCGGCAGATCTCCCACGCGGTTTTGGGATCGGGGATGCCAGTCCAGGGCAGGAACTCAATGGCTACCAGCAGACCGTGAGCCGCGGCGCGATCGCACAGGGCGGCGAAGCGCTCCGCCGCCGCTTCAATCGGTGCCATTTCGGATGCGCGATGCAGTTCGCCGACGTTGATATGGCGCGGCTCGAATAACTCCGCCATCCGATACATTCGATCCTCGATTCGGCGCGCGGCCTTCCCGCGCTCGCCGCCGTAAACCCAGTCGGATACGAACTCGAGTTCAGCCACGCGGATGCCGTTGTCATTGAGAATCGCGCGCATCTCCGCGTCGCTCAGGCCGGCGGCGCGGCAACTGTCGTAGTCGTCTGGGGTCCAGCCGATTCCGGCAAAACCTGCCGCCGCGGCAGCGGCCACGCGTTGGGCAAATGAATGCCGTGCCGGCGTCATCACGTCGGCGCCGGAAATCGAATAGTGGCTGGCGATCAGATCGTTGGGTCCCAGCGCCGCGCTCATCGGCAATACCTCCCGGCCGCATGGATGCAGGCAGGGTCATGCTTACGCCGCGCGATTACATCAGGTCAACGCCGCGACGCGTCCCCAGACCGCGTTTTAAAGCTCTGAATGCGACCGATTTGCGAAAGCGAATATCTGCTAACCGGGACCGCCGCCGTCGGCGAACGTCTCCGGGCTGTGGCCGATGGTGATGCCCTTGCGGACCCGCACCGTCAGGTCGGGTCGGGAAGGTACTTCGACTTTGAGGCTGCGGTAGCCGGTTCGCGTGGGGTCGGGCGAGGTGAACCCGACGGTGTATTGCTGGCGCAACTCTTCGCTGATTGAGGCGGTGGCCTGACGCAGCAACTCGCCGTCGCCGACTTCGCGGATGATATAGGTCTTGGCGCCGGTTTCATTGGACAGGGTCTGCAGGGTCCGCGCGTCGACCCGGTCGGTGGCGTCGCCCAAAAGCACCCCGAACGGTCCCAGCATTATGCCAGTCGATGAGATGTTGGGATCGCCGATTCCGATGGAATAAACCAGAACGCCCTGGCGGCGGGCCTGCGCGACCACCTGATCGAGATTCGATGAACTGGCGGTATCCATCCCGTCGGTCACGACCAGCAGCGCCTTTTTGTCATAGCGGCCGCGCGATACCATGATGAGGCCGTCGAGAATGACGTCGTACAGCGCGGTGCGGCCGAAGGCGTACAGCAGCGCCAAACGGTTCATTACGGCGGCATGATTGGTGGTAAAGCCCTGGAGCAGGTAAGGCCGGTCGGAGAACGCGAACAGGAACACGTCATCGCGCGGATTCAGATTGCGGATGAATTCGGCAATCGCGGCCCGCGCCTGCGGAATCTTGGGCTCCATGCTGCCCGAGGTATCCACAATAATGCCCACCGACACCGGGGTGTTGAGGTCTTTGCGGAAAAATTCGATCGGCCGCTGCACGCCGTCCTCATAAAGGCGGAAGTCGTCCTTGGTCAGGTCGGTTATGTGGCTTCCGGATCGATCGGTAACGGTGACGGTGGCCTGCGAGTAACCCGGCTGGGTGCGCAATGCGCGCGAGGGAATCTCCAGTTCGGGCCCCACCTGCGGCATCGGCGCCACCGGGGCGGGAACGGCGGTCTGCGGCTGCTGGCGGTTGGCCGGAATCTCCAGCACCGAACCGGTGCCGGGGCTCTGGCTGCGGGGTATTACCGGGGGCGGCTGCACGCCGCCTTGCTGGGCCAGAGCAGCCGAGACCATCAGCAGCGAAACTGATAGTGCCACAGCCAGGAAGGCGGTGGTTCTCAGCATGCCGGATTCAGTCAATTTCACTACGGTTTACCCCCGCGTATTAATCATGATACTTGCATCGCCCGGCGGCAAGCCGGAGCATTGGGCGCGCCATTTCGCCCATATCGAATGGCAGTAAATCAGGCCGCATGATCCGGTGCCGCTGGCCTGCCATTACAACAGGTTAGACGAAGCGCCGCCCTGCTTCGTTTCGACGAGCCGCCTGCGCCATGGCAATACAGGAAGATCAAAGGTTAAATCGTGGCGTTCCGTGGCATTTTGAGCGCATCCCGGTCTGCCGCGGTGTGCATCTGAACGCCGCCGTAGCCGGCGACGGTCCGCTGCTCCTGATGTTGCACGGTTTCCCTGAATGCTGGTACTCGTGGCGGCATCAACTGCGGGCGCTGTCCTCCTCGTATAGATGCGTCGCGCCGGATCTGCGCGGTTATGGCGAAAGCGACGCGCCGCGCGGGGTCTCCAATTATACCGTGGAGATGCTGGCGGGGGACGTCAAAAACCTGATTCACGCCCTTGGCCGGGAGCGGGCGCTGATGGCGGGACATGACTGGGGCGGGGTGATCGCACTGGTGGCATCGCTCATGCATCCCGAGGTGGTAGAACGCTTGATCATTCTGAATTCGCCGCATCCGGCCCGGATGCGGCAGCAGTTGCGCACAAATTTTAGGCAACTGGCGCGCAGTTGGTACGTCTTCTTCTTCCAACTGCCATGGATTCCCGAGCTGACGCTGCGGGCGGGCAACTTCTCCCTCCTGATGCGCGCGATTCGTGTGGGGCTGGTGCAGAAAGAAGCCGTCAGCGGCGCCGATCTCGACCATTTTCGCCGGGCGCTCAGCCCGCCATACGCGCTGACCGCGGCGCTCAATTATTATCGCGCCTTGATGCGGCGTGATTTTTTGTGCGACCCGCCGCCGGATCACTGGCTCAACCGCAAGGTGCAGGCGCCGACGCTGGTCATCTGGGGCGAGCAGGATATCGCGTTGACCAAAGAGCTGACCCACGGGATGCAGGATCGCTTTGCGGGCGGTTTCGAAATCAGGTACGTGCCTGATTCCGGCCACTGGGTTCAGCAGGAAAAGCCGGACTTGGTAAACACCCTGATGCGCAACTTTCTGTCCGTTTCCAATCCGTTATGCTGATCGGCAATCCGAGGCGGATGCCCGGCCGTGACGCCAACCAGGAAAGGTGCTCGATGAAGGGACGGTTGATGGTGGCTGCCGTGATAGCGGCCGTGGCGATGGCGGCGGGAGTCGCATTCGCGCAAAACGTAACACCGGAAAGCCTCGGCAGTTCGGGTCTGATTGTCACCGGGGTGGGCGAGGATCGCCATGCGGTCGGAATTGGATTTTTTGTCGAAGTGCCCACCCGGAGCTTTAAAGGCAAATCGTTCATCTATCTGGTGACCGCGCGGCATGTGCTGCTGGACGGGGCGGGCCGGCCGCTGCCGCAATTGACCTTCGTGATCGCACACGGCAAAGGCGGGGCGCCGGCGATATCCGCGCTGCCGTCGGCGCGCGAATGGTTCTTCGATCCGCATGATCGGTACGCCGACCTCGCGGCACTGCCGTTTTCTCCTCCGGGAGTCGATTTCACCACCGTTCCGATTCGCAGCGTGCTGGAAGGGTCGGGTTCGGAGAATTTGGGCGCCGACGCCTATTACGTGTCGCTGCTCAGCGACGCGGCCGAATCGGCGCCGATCATGACGGTGCACTTCGGCCGGGTTTCGGTCGCCGACCCGGTGGCGGGCAGCGTGGCCGCAGCGGGGTCGCAGCGCCTGTGTTTTCTGGAAGGGTTGAGCGCGCCGCAGCTGAGCGGTTCGCCGGTCTACATCCGCGGCGCCGACCGTATCTGGCTGTGGGGTTTGATCGAGGCCCGGTCTTCGATGG
>JAJPJA010000058.1 GCA_021324455.1 Pseudomonadota bacterium
CCGATGCCGAGATAGCCGGGCACGATCGGCGCGCGCGCCCGCGCATACTCCTCGTTGTATATGATCTGTTCGATCAACCCGGCGCCGCGCCCGCCGTATTCGCGGGGCCACGCGATTCCGGCCCATCCGGCGGCATAGAGCCTGGCCTGCCATTGGCGGCGCTTTTCGAAGACCTCGCGTGAAGCGGCTACGCGTTCGTCCATCGCATCGTAAACGCGCAATTGGGGGTCGAGGTTTTCCTCGAGCCAGCGGCGCAGCCGCATCCGAAACGCTTCCTGCTCGGGTGTGAATGAAAAGTCCATCGCCTCTCCTGGTCCGGCTTATCGGCGAAAAAGCGCGCCGCACCGATCTTTTATTGTTGCCGCGCCATTGGCAAGAGGGTCCAATTGCGCGACAAACGAATATTCCAGGCTACGCGCCGAAGGAGACTCCCGATGAAATTCGGAATCGCGATTCGCAACATGGGACCGCAGTCCACCGCCGCGGCCATCAGGGCATGCGCGCTGGCTGCGGAGCAAATCGGCTTCGACGCGCTGTTCGTCTCCGACCATCTCTGTATCCCGCCCGGCCAGACCGAAGGATCCGGGGGCCGCTACCTCGACGTGCTGGCCACGCTCGCGTTCATCGCGGGAGCCACGCAGCGCATACGCCTGGGCATCTCCGTCCTGGTGCTTCCCTATCGGCCGGCGGTGTTTACGGCCAAGCTCCTCGCGACCATCCAGGAGCTGTCGGCGGAGCGGATGATCCTGGGTGTCGGCAGCGGCTGGATGCGCGAGGAGTTTGACGCGCTGGGCGTGGATTTCAAAAAACGCGGAGCGATCGCGACCGAGACGCTGCGCGTGATCCGGCATCTGTTCGCCAATGAAGCTGAACCCTATCGCGGCGAATTGATCAGTTTCCCGGCTTTCGTCTTCAAGCCGCGGCCCAAATGTCCTCCGATTTGGATTGGCGGCAACGGCGCCAACGCGATTGCCCGCGTGATGGAATTCGGCGACGGATGGCATCCGATGCTGCGCGCGGCTGAGCTGGGCGCGGCGGTCGCACGGGTCAAACGCGAAGCCGCGGCGCGCGGAAAGACCGCTCTGGAGATTGTCGCACGCTCCGGATTCCCGATCGACGATACCGCGCGGGCGCGCGAGCGGCTGGCGCAGTATGCCCACGCCGGCGTCACCTACGTCATCGTTGATCTGGGAAGGTACGCTGACTGTGCTCAATTCATCCGCGAGGCAGAAAAATTCATGGCCGAGATCGCGCCGGCGTAGCCGCGCCGGCCAACCGCACGGTCGGCGTCAGGCGCGGGGATGCGCGTTTGAAAAGCCTTTCTTACCGACTGTGTACAGGCTGCGCCGATGCTGATGGTCAAAGGCCCGCAGATTCGCGCAATTCGCCGGCATTTTCGAGGCATGTTCGTTGCACTATCTCTTTCAGCGTGCCGGCCGTATTCCAGGCAGCCAGAGTGAAAAGCAGATCATGGTTATGAGCGAAGACATCGAGCGCCTTGATTCCCAACTCCAGCACCACAAGGAAGAGCTGCGGCAGGATATGGAACAAATCCGCAGCAACGTGGAAGCCGCGCGCGAAACGGTCAGCCCCAAACGGATTCTCCTCGACCATCCCTTCCTGATTCTCGGTCTGGCCGCGCTGGGCGGGTTTATCCTTGGTAACCGGGGCGGAAAGATTCTGGCGGCCGGCAAGCCCGCCGCTAAAGCAGCCCTCTCCACAGTGGCCACACAGGCCGCGATGCGTGCAGTCCGGGGATATTAGGTGAATCCATGGCTACACATACCGACCAGGTCGATTACGATCCAGCACCGGCGCAGCCGGCGAGCTGGCCCGACCTGGTGTCCAAGACAGTTGACGATCTGTCGAAAATCGCCAGAACCGAAGTCACGCTGCTGGAGCGCACGCTGCAGCGTGCAGTCGAGGCGCAGACCGAAAAAATCGCCGGAATTCTGTTTTTGCTGATCGCTTGCGCGTATGGGTCGCTGTTTTTGCTGGGCGGTGTAGTTCTTTTAATTCATCTCTGGCTGGCCTGGTGGCTTTCTTTCCTGATCAGCGGATTTGCGATCATGTGCGTGGGGGTGGCGCTGCAGTTGCGCATGTCGGCAGCGGCAAAAGCCAAGGGCGCCTAGCTTAGGCGCGTTGCCGCGTCGAGACTGAAAATGGATCGGCCCCCCGCACGCCAACGGCAGAGGGCATTCCGCGGCGACGCCTTCGGTTTTTACATGAAGTGGGGGTGCGGCACTGATGCGGCGGCTTGAGTATGCGACGCCTCCCGGTGGTCCGGCGATTGCACCCGGTGGCTCGCTCAGACGCAGCATCGTCGGTCCTCGAAGTCGAGTCGGCCCAGTTATGGATTCATCGCCAACCCAGAGCGAAAGCTCCGCGAATTTCTCTACCCGCCGCCGCAATTCGAAAAGACGAGCCGCGCTGTGGTTCGCCGCGGTTTTTGCGCTGCTGGTTCTGGGCGTATTTATCGGCTCGTTCTTTCTTGACGGCACCATTCGGCCGCGGTTGGAAGCGAAAATGAACAGCAGCCTCAAGGGTTATCACGTGACCCTGGGGAGTGCGCATGTCCAACCGATCGGATTGCGCCTGACCCTGAAAAATCTCACCATCGCACAGCACGCGCATCCGGCGCCTCCGGTGGCACATATTGCGCTTATACGCTTCCATCTTTACTGGAGGGAACTGCTGAGCGGGCACGTGGCGGCAACAGTTGAAATCCGGCGTCCGGTGATCCATATCAACCGGCCGCAGTTGACGGCGGAAGCGAAAAACAGGACGCCGATACGTCAGCGCGGATGGCAGGACGCGCTGCAGGCGGTGTATCCGTTCAAGATCAACCGGCTCTCAATCAGGGACGGCGAGGTGACGTACATCGATAAGACCGGCGCCAAACCTATACATCTGGAAAACCTGGAATTCGTCAGCGATAACATCCGCAACATCCGCGAACCGAATAATGTATATCCCTCAACTTTTCGCGCCAATCTGGGGGTGTTTGGCAGGGGCCGCCTTGAACTCGATGGCCGGGCCAATTTCCTGATGGAGCCATACCCCGGGATCGAAACCAACTACGAAATCAAAAACGTCCCCCTGCAAGAGATTACCCCGGCCAGCCGCCACGTCAATCTGATGATCACGGGCGGCGTTTTATCCAGCGAGGGGTTTGTCGAGTATTCACCCAAGGTCACCGCGGTGCAGGTCCGCAATGCGGCGATCGATTCGGTTGACCTGACCTACGTGCACACGGCCCGGACGCGAAGCGCCGAGGAGCAGCGCGTAACCCGTGCGGGGAGGACCGTCGAAAAGGTCAACAATAACCCGACCGTGCTGGTTGACGTGCGGCAACTTGAAATCCGCAACAGCCGTGTGGCATATCGCGACGAGGCGGCAAACCCGAACTTCTTACTATTCATTTCCGGCGCCAATATAAGTATCACCAACCTCACCAATCATGGCGCGCGCGGACGGTCGCATGTCGATCTAAGCGGAAAATTCATGGACAGCGGCGACACCCGGCTTTTCGGAACCTTTGTGGCCGCGGGGAGCGGGCCCGAATTCGCGGTCAATATCGCAATAATCAATGTCGATCTGACCGCACTGAATCCATTGCTGCGCGCGCAGGGCAAGGTGGAAGTGGCGCAGGGCGATTTGTCGGTCTATTCGCAGATTGCCGTCAAAAATGCCGCCATGTCAGGGTACGTCAAGCCGATATTTTCAAACCTGAAGGTGTATGGCCCCGAGCGGGAAAAAAACAAAAGCTTTTTTCACAAGGCCAAGGAAGCTGTAATCGGCGCCGCCGCTCATGTGTTCAAAAACCAGAAAACGCAGAAAGTCGCGACCCAGGTCAGTCTTAACGGCACGCTGACAAATCCCAAAACCAGCACATGGGAGGCGTTCGTTGAGGTGGTGCGAAACGCTTTTGTCAAGGCGATTCTGCCCGGCTTCGACCGCCAAATGACCCTGGTCGGCGGCCCGCCCGCCAAGCCGCCCAACGGTTGAATGCCGGATTTCAAAATCGCGCTAGGCAAGACTGCGCCGCTCGGCGAATTCGAATTGGCTTTGCGCGGGCTCGGCGCGGCGACCGAGGACGCGACGGTTTGTATGACCGGCCCATCCGAAGGACCATTTTTTATGCGCACGGTCGCAGCGCAGCGCGTGCTCGATCAAGTTTTCGCGGACCCATACGCATTTGCAACAGACCGCGCCAATTCCCAGGACGAGAACGAGGTCGCGACCAGAGTCCAGCCCGGAAAAGCATTTCTGCACAACTCCGTTTGGACCGGGTTCGAATTGAAAAAAAGCCGCTGCCTCGCGGCAACGGCTCTTCCTAGCCTTTTAGTAGTCCTGAAAAAGTAAACTCTTTTAGACTACGGGACGGGCTAGAAACCCACCGTTTCAGTATCGCAAACAAGCAGCGCTATCGCAAGCATTTTGTTCGCGCATGTCATGAAGAGCGCAAACACTCCGCCGCCCGAACTGACGGCGCCTTTTCATGATCAGATCTTGTTTAAGCATGCAATAGCGGGAAAGAAATTCCAATTAGTACGTCTCAAATAATTGCCGCGCTACTCCGAACATGCCGATTGCATAAACCGCTAGCGGGCCTTCCTCCGCCAAAACCCAATGCCTCGACCGGGTTCGACTGTGAAAACGCGAACTACTTCCGCCGAACACTATGGCTTGAGCGGGCCAGCTTGTGAGTAATCGCACGCGCGCGTTGTTTCGAAGGTTCGGTTCGCTCGCGTTTCGCTGAATTGAAGCCGGCGTGCACACGCCTTTTGAAATGCGGCAGCACCTGGCCCGCATAAAAGCGGATGAATTCTTCCTGCCGCGGACCGACCTGATGAATATAGACGTGGTCATAGCCGGCATCGAGGTACCGAACGATGCCGTCGATGTGCCGGCGCGGATCGGGTCCGAGCGGGACGCGTTCCAGCGTCTTTTCCGGCTGGAGCAGGGCAATGGCCTCTTCGAAGTGATGCGGCAGTTCCATATCGGTCATCATCCGCCCGCCGATGCCCGCGTTGGGCCAGTAGCGATGCACTGCTTTGGCGGCCTGCTCCTCGGTCTCGGCGTATGACACCGTCAACTGGCCGTAACGCGGCTTGTCCTTGCCGCCGGCGCTTTCGAAGACTTTGACGATTTCGGCGTCGGCCTCATAGCTGATAAGGCCGTCGCCGGCGCGACCGGCCAATTCGGCGGCGCCGGGTTTCGCCGCGGCGACCATGATCTGCGGCGGATGAGGCGGCAGAGTAAAGATGCGCGCGTTGCGCACGGTATAGTAAACCCCCTCATGGCTCTGCCATGCGCCGCGCCACAGCTTGCGCATCACCGCGATCGCTTCTTCCAGCATTTCAAGACGCCGGTGCGGTGTGGGCCAGAGTTGGCCGGTGATGTGTTCGTTCAGGTATTCGCCAGTGCCCACGCCGAGAAAGAAGCGGCCGGGCATCATCGCGGCCATGGTTGCCGCCGCTTGGGCGACGATCGCGGGATGAATGCGTATCAGCGGGCAGGTGACGCCGGTTCCGATTTGCATTTGATCCACCCTTTGCGAGAGCGCGCCCAGCACGCTCCAGACGAAGGAGCTGTTGGGCTCGCTGTGCGTCCACGGATGGTAATGGTCGGAGATCAGCGCGAAGTCGAAGCCGCGATCCTGCGCGAGTGTTGCGCAATTGATTAGATCGGCGGGGGCAAACTCTTCGCTTGAAAGTGAGTATCCTATTTTAACCATGTAACGGGCTTCTCCCTGAAAGATGGAACTTATTGGCCCCGCGGATGTGGTTGTGGCACGGTTGGCCAGAGGCAATCGTGCGCAGCAGTAGCGTGGGCAAAACTTATGCCGTGCCGGGAGTGTCCGGCTCAGCCGCGCGCCGCTTTTCGGGCCATTTCGCGCTGCAGAATCCGCTTGGCTTTTTCGAGTTCTTTTTTGCGCGCCGCCGAGAGGTTTTTGCCCGCACGATTGATGAACATCTGCAGCATCCGAATTGCCGAGCCCAGTCCCTTGGGCGAGACGTCTTTGCGTGCCATGATGCGCGCCATTTCCCGGCCGGATTTGGTGAAGGTTCCAGGCGGCGGAAAGGTGGAGACGGTTGTGATGTCGCGCGACCATTGTGCGCCTTTTGTGCGTATATTTATCCGATTGTGACGATTTGTTTTCATGATCTTCGCCCGGCCGATTGGATATACGATCCGATTATACGCGCCTTTGGTTCCGCGGCCCCAGTAAACCCGATTGGCAGGATAGCCCCGGCGTACCGGCTTAAGCAAAAAAAATAACGGTAGAGTGTCCGCCCTGTGTACTAAAATGATGGAAGATAACTTTGTGCGGCAATTTGCGCGCCGCGGAATCGAGAGCAGATGAACACATTAAAACGTCAGGTCAAAATCCTTATTGCGTCTGTTGTTCTTTGTCTTATGGCGATTGCAGCGGGATGCCAGCAGCCGGTCGTCACGCATAAGCTGGTGGTGACCGGCAACCAGCATAGTATTCCGCTTTATGCGGACGAGAATGACTATTTGAAATACTCCAGAATGCAGCAATCGGGCGGACTGCAGGGAATGGTGGGCGATGTCGGAAAAAAGATGGTAACGCGGCAGATCGATGATCAGACTCCGGTCAAGGTCGTATCCAGCGATGATAATGGCGCCGTGGTCGAGATTATCTCCGGAGCGATGCGCGGGGAGACCGGTTTTGTGGCCAAACAGAATTTGGATTGAAACGGCAAATAAAGGCGCAACGCGGTGCCGATCCGAAAAGTGGGGCGGCAGCTCTATCCGATGCTGGGAAAGTCCGCCATCACGAAGTCTGCTGCAGGCCGAACTTTCTGATGCGTGCGTAGAGCCGTTTGCGGGAAATGTGCAGCAGCCTGGCGGTCTGGACCTTGTTGCCGCCGGTGGATCGCAACGCGCGCTCGATGAGCTCGCGTTCGTGCTCGGCGAAGCTGGCCAGAGGCAAGGATGGCTTTGGAATATCGCGGCGCGAGGTGGGCGGCGGGGTGCCGCCCAAGGCCGGCAGCTCGGCGAGATCGATCACGTTGCCCTTGGCCGCCTCGAAGGCGGTCTCAATCACGTCGGATAGTTCTCTGACATGGCCGGGCCAGTCGTACTCGCGCAGCGCGCTCAAGGCCTGCGGCGAGAGGCCATAAACCGGGCGGCCGGACCTTTCGCGGAGAACGGAAATAAAATGATCTGCCAGCAGCGCAATATCCTCGCGGCGGTCGCGCAGAGCGGGAACGGTGATTGCCGAACTGCGCAGAGCCTTAAGAAGAGCGGAGTTGAGGCGGTCTTGCGC
>JAJPJA010000013.1 GCA_021324455.1 Pseudomonadota bacterium
AACTGAAAGAGGAATCGTCCAATGGCACTTTTGGAAGGCAAAGTCGCGATTGTCACCGGCGCCGGCCGCGGCATCGGACGCGAGGAAGCTCTGCTGATGGCCCGGCATGGCGCCAAAGTCGTGGTCAACGACCTCGGCGGACATTTCGACGGCACCGGACAGTCGCGCTCGCCCGCCGAAGAAGTGGTCAAGGAGATTCGATCCGCCGGCGGCGAGGCGGTGGCCAACTTCGAGAGCGTCACCGATTTCAAGGCCGCCAAGCGCATCTTCGAGTGCGCCATCGACAACTTCGGCAAGCTCAACATTTTGGTCAACAACGCCGGCATCCTGCGCGACCGCATGATTTTCAACATGTCGGAAGAGGATTGGGACGCGGTCATCGCCGTGCATCTGAAAGGATCCTTCAATCTCTCGCGCCACGCCTGCGCTTACTGGCGCGAGCAGCACAAGCTTGGCAACCTCCTCAACGGCCGCATCATCATGACCAGTTCCGATTCCGGCCTGTTGGGCAACGCCGGACAGAGCAACTACGGCGCCGCCAAAGCCGCGCTGGCCGCGATGGCAATAATCATCGACCGCGAGATGGCGCGCTACGGCGTCACCGCCAACGCAATCGCGCCGGTCGCCCGCACGCGCATGACGGTCGAGGGCGTGCCCTCTTCGATGTTTTCCGGCACCGAGGGCAAAGGCTTCGACCCGTACAGCCCCGCCAATGTGGCGCCGGTGGTGGCGTGGCTCGCCAGCGACGACGCCAAGGACGTTCACGGCGAAGTGTTCCGCTCCGGGCTGGGCGGCGTGTGGGTGCTGAAGGGTTGGAGCACGGTGGCGATGGTGGCGCAGAAGGCGGTTTGGGATCCGGTCGAACTCGGCAAGCGGCTCAAGGAAGAGCTGACCAGGGGTATTACGCAGAAGGAAACCCTCGGCGGCGTCATCAAGTCGGTCCTGTCCTGAGGCGGCGCGGCGGATGCCAGAGGAAAATTCGGGCGCGCAGCCGCGGCTGCGTTATCGTTCGGTGCTGTTCATCTGCGCCGCCAACACCGCGCGCAGCATCATGGCCGAATACATCATGAAGCGCGAACTGGAGGCGCGCGGTCTGCACGAGCGAGTCACTGTCCGCTCGGCAGGTATCGCGCCCTACGCCCGCGACGGATCGCTGGTCTCGCTCGACACCCGCATCACCCTGCGCGAGGACGGTATCGACATCAGCGACGAGGCCAAATCGACGGCATTGCGGCGGCATCCGGAGATGCTGGAAGAAGCCGACCTGATCCTCGCGATGACCGAGAAGCAGGCGGCGGACCTGCGCGCCAATTTCCTGCGCGACTCCGAGCGCCCCATCTATACCCTGCGCGAGTTCGCCGGCGGCAAGGGCGACGTCGAAGACCCCTGGCTGGAAGGCATCGAGGTGTGGATCGCCTGCCGCGAGGAGATCAAGCGGATGCTCCCGATCGTCATCGATCGGATGCTTTTAGACTCGCCCGCAAATTCCTCCAGTGAGCAGCCGGTATGAGTTTCAGCAATCCCTATGAGTTTCAGCAATCCCAATGACGATGAAATCAGGCGCATTCTTTCCCAGCCCGCGACGGTGGCGGTGGTGGGATGCTCCGACAGTCCCGCGCGCGACAGCCTGCGGATCGCGATGCTGCTCAGGAACAAGGGCTTCAAAGTCATCCCGGTCAATCCCACCTTGCCGCCCGGCGCCCTGCTCCAGGCGCTGGGCGAGCGCTGCTATCCCGACCTGAAGTCGATTCCCGAGCCGGTCGAAATCGTGGACGTGTTCCGGCGCTCGGAATTCCTGCCCGAAGTTGTCGATCAGGCGATCGCGAAAGGCGCGAAGATTCTCTGGTGCCAGTTGGGCGTGGTCGATCCGATTCAGGCCGAGCGCGCGACTAAAGCCGGGATAACGGTCGTGATGGATCGCTGCCCGGCCATCGAGTACGGACGGCTGTTTTAGTGGCACCCCACGGCAAGCCCAAACCCGCCGCCTGGAAAACGGTGGAAAGCAGGACGGTTTACACCACCCGCATCTTCGACCTGCATCATCATCGCCGCCATCACCATCAGCGGGGCCATCACGATTTCTACGTCCTCCACGCGCCCGACTGGATCAATATCATTCCGCTGACCGACGACGGGACGGTCGTAATGGTGCGGCAGTTCCGGCATGGAATCGAGGATTTCACGCTGGAGATTCCGGGCGGGATGGTGGACCCGCAGGACGCCAGTCCGATGGCGGCGGCGCGGCGCGAGATGCGCGAGGAGAGCGGCTACGACTCCGACGATATCGTCGAACTGGGCAAGGTGCATCCCAACCCCGCCATCCAGGGCAACTACTGCCATACCTTTCTGGCGCGCGGCGTGCGCCCCGGCGTGAAGCTCGAAATGGACACCACCGAGGAGACCGAAGTCGTGCTGGTCCCGCTGGCGTCGATCAGGGATTTGATCGCAAGCGGCGAAATCACCCATGCACTGGTGATCGCGGCGTTCTCGTTCCTGCACCTGTACAATCCGTTGCCGCATCGCGGCGCGAAAGGTTAGCCCCATCGCCGGATGAGGAAAGCGCCAATCGTCCTGATCTTGTGCGCAGCTTTTCTGGCCGCGCCGCGCGTGCGGGCCGCCTCGGGAGCTAACAAAACCGAAGTGACGGTATTCCGCCCCGCTGTTCCCGGCGGAGAATCGCGCACGGGCAGTTGCTGGACCGATTCGATTGCGGTCGCGCGGCGCGGCGCATGGCGATGCACTGTCGGCAACGAAATCTACGACCCCTGCTTTTCCAGTCCCGATCTGCGCGGCGCCGTAATCTGCAACGCCAATCCGGCCAGGGGCACCGCCGGTTTCGTGCTCAAACTCACCAGGCCCCTGCCCCAACCCTCCGGTCAAAGTCCAACCCATCCCCGTCCGTGGCTGGTAAAACTGGCTGACGGCACCGACTGCGAAATTCAGACCGGAACCATCGCTTTCGTCGCCGGACTGGCGGTTCCCTACGGATGCTCGGATTCGAAGCCCTGCGGCGACAACGGTTGTCCGTACATGACGGGGCTGACCGCAAACTTCAAACACGGCCAGCCCTGGAGCGCGGATAAGGTCGCCTTCAGTTCATCCAGCGGCGGCCTCAAGCTTATCGGCCGCGAACCGGTCGCGGTGACCCAGGTGTGGAAGTAGCCCCGAGGGGCCAGTGGAGGAAGATGATGGCTGAAGGACCGCTCTCGGACATTCTGGTCATAGACCTGACTCATGTTTTGTCGGGCCCGTACTGCACCATGTATCTGGCGGAGTTGGGCGCGCGCGTGATCAAGGTCGAACACTCCGGCCACGGCGACGAGACTCGCCGTTTCCCGCCGCTGGTGGACGGAACTTCAGCCTATTTCGCCACCGTCAACCGCGGCAAGGAATCGATTGCGCTGGAATTCGAAAAGCCGCAGGACAAGGACCTGCTGCTCGAAATGATCCGCCGCGCCGATGTGGTAGTGGAGAACCTGCGCTATGCCACACTGGAGCATCTGGGACTGGACTACGAGGCCCTGCGGCGTATCAACCCGCGTCTGATCTACGCGGCGATTTCGGCATTCGGACAGACCGGGCCGATGCATGAGCGATGCGCCTACGATCCGATTCTGCAGGCGATGAGCGGAATGATGACGATCAACGGCCAGCCCGGCACCCCGCCCACCAAGGTCGGAACCTCGATGGTGGACTACCTGAGCGGCATGTTCTGCCTCGCTGGCATCGAGGCAGCGCTCTATCAGCGGACCCGGACCGGAGAAGGCGCCAAGGTCGATATCGGGATGCTGGACGTGCAGATGTCGGTGCTGGAGAGCGCGCTGATGAACGCGCTCAACGGCGGACCGGTTCCCAGGGCAATCGGCAACCGGCATCCGTCGGTTGCGCCGTGCGATACTTACGCAACGTCGGACGGGCCCCTGATGATCATCGCCGGCAACGACGCTACATTCAGGAGCCTGTGCGAGGCTTTGGGACGCCCCGATATGGCCGACGATCCGCGCTTCCGCACGCTTGCCGATCGCAAAGCCAATGAAGACGCGCTGAAGTCGGCGATGGAGGAAGTGCTGCGCACCCGCACCGCCGCGCAATGGGAGAGCATCCTCGCCGAGGCCGCCGTGCCCTGCGCCATCGTCGCGACCATTCCGCAGGCGCTCGACAATCCGCAAGTGCGCGAGCGGAACATGATAGTCACTGCGGGCAGCGTCAGGATGGCGGGGAATCCGATCAAGATCAGCACGCTGGCCGATCCGCCGGCGCGCAAACCCGCCCCGCAGCTTGACGCCGACGGCACCAGAATCCGCGCGGAGTTCGCTCCCAAAAAGTAGCCGCGCCGCTCAGCGCAGCGTCGGCCACAGGGTCAATGCGGTTGCGCCGAAAATCCAGTTCAGCTCGCCGGCGCCGAGGAAGGCCAGCTGCTCGCGCGCCAGTTCGACCTGCTGCTTCAGACTGCGGTCGTAAGTAGCGGGGAAGTTCGATCCCCAAATCAGCCGCCGCGCCCCGAAGCTGTCCGTCAGACGGCGGAAGAAATCCGCGCTGGTGCTGCGCCCCGCCATCGCCGCGTCGATGCTCACGGTCGAGAACTTGATATAGCAGTTTGGAAACCGTGCAAGATCCAACAGCGGCCTGACGCGGTCGTAAGGAGGCCCGCCGCTGAGATCCGGCGTTCCCATGTGCTCCAAAGCAACCATCAGATCGGGAAAACGTTCCAGAAGCGCCGGCAGCAACGGCAACTGGCTGAACCGGGTGAGCAGGCAAAGCGGGATTTTCAAAGCCGCCACCTGCTCCAGGATGGGAGCAACGCGGGCGTCGTCCAGCGCCACTTCGGGCCGGGTCAAAGTCACCAACCGCGCGCCATGCAGACCGCGCTCGCGCGTCCAATAAGCCGCCTGTGCGGGCGCGTCGGCCTGTAACGCATCGATCGCAAAAACCCCCGCCAGACGGCCGGAATAGCGCGCGACAATATCGGCCAAATAACTGTTGTCGCCGCCATACGCTCCGTATGCCTGCACCACGACGGCGCGGTCGATCCCGGCCTCCTCCATCGCCGCGATCAATTGCTCGATCGAAAGATCCCGCACCCATCGGCCGAGCGCGCCCCGGGCCAATCTCCTGGGATATTTCACCTGGTCCGGCGACACCACATGACAATGAGTTTCAACCAGCATCGGACATTTTTGGGCGCGCCGCCGGTCCGCTGGCGCGCCGGTTTAATCGTAATCGAACTGGCGTCCCGACATAATAGTGAATGCCAGAAGCCGGTCATCGCACCGGAACCGTACACGCCGCGCTCAGGCACGGTTTTGCCATTACATGGTCGAGCTGGCCGCTTCTGTAGCAAAGCACGACGAGGTCCTTCAGATTTATGGCGTTCAATCGATCGGGCGGAATCGTACCCATCGCCACAAGCGTGGGTTTATCGGCGGGGTTGACGCCGGCGCCAAGGACGACGCGATGATTCAGATTCGCCGCGTTCAACTGATCGAGCCGAATGCTATTTATCGGTATGAGTATGGTCTGCTCGGGATTGAGTCCCCTGCCAGACTCAGGCGCGAATCCGTGATGCAATGTCTTATCAGTAATGTACGCACTATACACTTCGCACTTGTCGCCGTTGTCGAGTGCCAGGACCAACTCAGGCTCGCCGATCCGCGCCGCGATCGAACCGCGCTGCTCGCCCGGCTGGAATTTCGACAGGTCTACGCGCGCCGGCTCGGGGCCCGCGCGCGCCGCTGTGCTTGCGGCTGAATTGGCCGCGCACGCCACAAGCAACCATGGCAGCAATAGGAATTGTGTTTTCATCAAGTCCCCTGACCGCCAGACCCGGTGGAATTTTTATCGTAAAGGAACCGAATAGTCCAATTGGACAGAGAAACAGAGGGTTGCTAAGATGCGGTAATTTGAGCGGATGCCGCTCACAGCGGCAATTCGAAACGCATAATCTGTTTTTCGGAGCTCGCGCGATGGATTCGGCGCTTTACAGGTTGGTCGTGCGTGGACCGGCGGCTGAGGTCGAGCTCTTCAGGAAGGCTGCTTCGAGTCGCTCGAAACCAGGCTGCCTGACGGTCAATCCTGAACACCAGTTGTTGTCCTTCAAAAAATTGTGGGCGGCGCTGCCGGGAAAAAATTCCGCCGGCGCTCCGGTCGATATCGAGGAACCATGGGATCTGGCCGTCGATCGGCTCAAACGCTATGGCGACGGCACAACCGAACTGACTTACAAATTTCAACTCGCCGGTTTCGACTGCGATCAACTGGTCAGGGACATCTCAAAACAATATCCGAAATTATGCTTTATATCAGGGGTCGTGGCGCCGGACGTCGACCAGCAGTCAAGTTTGCTCGCGTACCAGGGGCGGGTCCGCCGCTGGCGCCTGCCGGAAAGCCGCAAAGCGGCAATCCTGTCTGACGTTCCGGAGGAAACCGAGGATAATGCCGACGAAGTCTCCTTCGCCCTCAGCGAAAGCGACTGGGCGATGATGGACGCGGTGGTAGATCACTGGAAGACCGTGGTAAATGAGTTGATGAGCCGGTCCGCTGCGGCAGGAAGTGGAAAAACACGCTCAGCCGCGCGTGGTAAATGAACCAGGTTGCACGGGCCCCGCACCGCTGCAAGACCGCGCTCGCTGCGGCATCGCTCTCGCAATTGAGATTTCGCTCTCGCACTGCCGCGGCCGGGCTGACCGGCACGAAGCGTCCAACGCGGCCGCCGGCGATTGACGTCATGCGAGTGGCTATGTCAGTAAGCCGGGCGTCCGGGGTTGTGCTAAACCAAGACCAGCGTCAGCCGCCGTTTTCGAGTGCGCGGGAGCTTTGAAAGTTCCGGCACTCCCGGTGAGCCACAAAACCAGGGACCAAAGCGATGGATTTGCACCAGGAGCTTTGTTACGCGACCGCCGGCCAACTGCTGGATTTGCTCAAGCGGCGCGAAGTCTCCAGCACCGAACTGGCCCGCATGTTTATCGATCGATGCCGCGCGCTGAATCCGCGGCTCAACGCGGTCGTGACGCTGGTTGAAGAGCGGGCCTTGGCCGAGGCCGAGGCCAGCGACCGCCGCCGCGCAGGAGGAGATGCAATCGGCCCGCTCGAAGGCCTGCCTTTCACCGTCAAAGACACCCTTGCGACGCAGGGCGTACGCTCGACCGCCGGCACGCGCAAACTGGCGAACTACATCCCCGAGCGCGACGCCGCTGCGGTGTCCCACCTGCGCGCCGCCGGCGCGATCCTGATCGGCAAGAGCAACGTGCCGGAACTGGGCGGCGATATCGATTGCGACAATCCCGTCTTCGGCCCCGCCTCCAATCCATGGGACCTTTCGCGAACGCCGGGTGGCTCCAGCGGAGGCGAAGGAGCCGCGGTCGCCGCCGGACTCAACGCATTCGGACTGGGTTCGGATACCGGAGGCTCGGTCCGCATCCCCTCGCATTTCTGCGGCGTGGCCGGACTCAAGCCCGGATGGGCGACGGTTTCACGCACGGGCCACCTGCCGCCGGAAAGCGCCAGTTCGCCGCCGCTCCACAACGTTGCGACGGTCGGTCCGCTGGCGCGCTGCGTGGACGATCTGACTCTGGTTTACAACGTCATCAAAGGTCCGACCTGGGATTCGCCCAACACCGTTCCCTCCGCCGACGCCCGTCCTGAGCGCGTACGCGTCCGGGATTTGCGATGCGCGTTCTTCACCGGGATGAGCGGCAATCCGCCGCCCGAGCCCGCCATAAAAGAGGCTGCGGTCCGCGCGGCGGCGATTCTCTCCAGAAGCGGGATCGCTGTCGACGAAATCGATCCTCCGATCGGCGACATAGCGCGAGAGAACCGCGCTTACTACGGCGCCGACGGACGGCGGCTCAATCTGGAATGGTACGGCGCCGACATCGAGCATTGCCGCCCCCGGCTGTTGAAGTTCATGATCGCGTCGCTGGCGTCGGAGACGACTGCCGCGGATTTCTTCAAGGCCTCGATGCGCCGCGACGAGATGCGCGGCGAGCTCGCCCGCTGGATGCAACGCTATCCCGTCATCCTGACCATTCCATGCTGCATCACGGCGTTTCGGCATGACGCCGGCGACGAGATCGAACTCGGCGGGGCGCGATGGAATCGGCTCGCGGCAATCTGGCCCACCATCTGGCCCAGCTTCCATGGCCTTCCGGCGGCGGTCGTCCCGGCCGGGACGGATCGCAACGGGCTTCCAGTCGGCGTCCAGATCGTGGGCCGCGCATTCGAAGAAGAAACCGTCCTGGCGGTAGCGCGGACGCTGGAGCAGGAATTGGACTGCAATCGTCATCCTCCGCTATGAATCGCACCAGGTGCTCGCTTTTTTTTAACAATTTTGATTGGGCGACAGCGCGTCCAATGCGCTGACGGCGCCCGCTTTTTTCTTAACCAGGGCGCCGCTGCTCATGCATAATCGATGCTGAGGTGCGCCTCGATGTTCAACGGAGACGCTGCAGTCCTCGTAACGGAACACTTGCCTGATGACTTGAGGGCTCTCAGAGATACCATCGCCAGGACCGAAGCCGAACGTCCCGGTCACGTCTGGGAGCGCCACCGGGACGCTTTCGATCTTATCAAGCGGTTCAGAAGCCGCTGCGAGACGACCGGGCATTGCCTGGTGATCGCGCTGAACGGCCGGCCCGGCAGTCTATGCAAGTTGATGCGCAATCGGCGCGACGAGCGCCGCACCTGCATCATGTGCGGGACCGAAGAGGTCGGGAAACCGGTTACGGGTTTGGTTAGACGGATTTTATTCGGCCGCGTCAAATGGAAATTCGAGACCCTCAACGGCCGCACCACGCGCCGTTTCGCCGACCCCGAATGGTACTTCGAAACGGTCGCGATCTTCAGACAGTTCTCCTTCCCGACCGATGTCGTCCTGCATCACGCCTTCCCCCCGCGAATCCCGCGATCCATCGCATCACATCAACGCAAGAGTTGAACGTGACAAAGCTGCGGGCCGGGGTAAATAATCGCCCCGAGGAATTAACCGTATGAAAACGGCCGTACAGCTTGCCGCGGCACGATCTTCCGCTGGCGCCGATTCTTTGGCGCGGTTCGGGCAGACTGCGCTTGCTGCTGCATTGATGCTCGTCGCGGCCGCGGCGCTGGGCGCCGCGTCGGGTGCCGATCCGATGGCGCAGGTCAAGTCGGCGGTGGCCAAAGCACAGCGGATTTTGAGCGATCCCGGCTACAAGTCCGCGCCGCAGAGCAGGCGGGCCGAATTGCTCAAGCTGCTCGATGACAATTTCGATTTCGATGACATGGCGCGTTCCTCGCTGGGCCCGTACTGGAAGAAGCTGGGGCCGCAACAGCGCGCGCGGTTCGTCGGGCTTTTTCATCAGCGCCTGGAGCGCCGCTACGTCAAAATCATCGAGGATTATTCGGGTGCCCGCATCGATTTCGTCAACCAAAGCCGCAACGGCCCCGACCGCGCCGAAGTTTACACCAACGTGGTCAACCCGATGCTGGCCGAACCGCTGCGGTTCAATTACCTGCTGAAACAGAAAAACGGCGTGTGGAAGGTCTATGACCTGAACATCGCCGGTATCAGCGAGGTCGACAGCTATCGCAAGGAATACGCGGGTGTGATCAACGGCCAGGGCTATGACGCGCTGCTTGCCAGGCTTGCCCAGCCGTGAGCGCGATGCGCCGCGGCTTATGCGGCCTGGCCCTGCGGTCCGCGAATCACCTTGCCCGGCAAAGCGCCGGTGGGATGCCCGTCCTGATAAACGATCTCCCCGCTTACGATGGTGTACTTGTAGCCTTCGCAGCGCTGGATAAAACGGCGCCCTCCGGCCGGCAAATCGAATACCATTTCCGGCGCCAGCAGTCTCAGGCGATCCAGATCGATCAGATTGATGTCGGCCTTCATGCCCGGCGCCAGAACGCCGCGGTCGTAGAGACCATACACGCGGGCGGTATCGCTGGTCTGCCGTTTGACGGCGAACTCCAGCGGCAGACGTTCGCCCTGCCGGTCGCGCGCCCAATGCGTCAGCATGAAGGTCGGCATCGTCGCGTCGCACACGGTGCCGCAATGCGCCCCGCCGTCGCTCAGGCTCAGCACCGTCACGTCCTCGGCGCGCAGCAGCCGCAGCGTCGGATCCAGGTTGTTGCGGTAGCCGTTGGCCATGTAGATGACCTCGGTGCCGTCGCGCTGCAGCAGCGTGTCGTAGGCCAGTTCCTGGGGCGTAACGCCCATTTTCCGGGCGCGTTCCGCGATGCTCAGGTCGCGGGTCGGCTCATAATTGGGCCGATCGCCCATCGCGAAAAACTTGTTGAAGCTGGTGACGAGCCGCCGCGTGTCGAAATCGCGCACCGCCGGCTGATCGGCCAGGATCAGCGCGCGCACCTGCGGGTCGCGCATCCGCGCCACTTTCTCCGCATGCGGCAGATGGCCGACCAGCGCCTTGAACTGGCGATGCGTGCTGAACGGATGCAGGCTGGCCTGAAGGCTCATCAGGATACCGACCGCGCGCGCCCCGACCTGCGCCACCACGCGCGCGCCGCGCTTGCGCCCCTCGCGGATCGCCTGCATGACCTGCGCGGCCGTCACCGGCGAATCCGGATTGGGAAGGCGGGCGGCCAGTGAGATCACACATCCGGTCTGCAGCGACAGCTCGACCAGCCAGTTGAGGTCGGCGTCGGGTCCGCTCATGTCGGAGACGATCTCGAATACGCCATGGCCTGCGTCGCCCATGGCGCGCACCAACCCCGCCACTTCCTCATGGCTCGCATGAGTGCCCGGTACGTACTCCTTGCTTTTCGTGCGATGGAGAGAGGTGCGCGAGGTGCTTACGCCCAGGGCTCCCGCGGCCAGCGCCTCGCGCGCCAGCTCTCTCATCGCGGCGATATCGCCGGCCCCGGCCTCTTCGTTATGCACTCCGCGCTCGCCCATCGTGTAGGCGCGAAGCGCGCAATGCGGCATGTGCGTACCGATATCGATCGCGCGGCGAATCTGCGAGAGCGCGTCGAGGTATTGCGCAAACGACTCCCATCCGAACTTGATTCCGGCAGCCAGGGTGGGACCGGGAATATCCTCGACCGCTTCCATCAACTCGATCAGATACTGCTCCTGTCCCGGACGCACCGGCGCGAAGCCCACGCCGCAGTTGCCCATTATCACCGTGGTCGAGCCCTGCCAGCTCGAAGGTGTGACGTATGGGTCCCAGAAGACCTGACCGTCGTAATGGGTGTGGATATCGACCCATCCGGGCGCCGCCATCAGGCCGCTGCCATCGATTTCGCGGCGGCCCGCGCCGGCCTTGCCGCCGGCCAGGCTGATGACGCCGGCGTCCACCGCTAAATCGCCGTTGCGGGCGGGCGCCCCGGTTCCATCCACGATTCGCACATCTCTTATGACCAGGTCATGCATAGATCTCTCCCCTGTTTGCCGCAGCGCTCCGCCCGGCTTGGACGGCAAGCCGCAACCAACCGATGACACAAGTCGGTGCGCCGTTCAATCGGCAGCCGGCGCCGCTGCGAGCGTGCGCGAATCTGCTACAAATTGTACAGCCGCCGCGCGTCATCGGCGCAAATCGCACGGTCGTTCGCGTAATCCTGAAACCAGTTCCCCGGTCTGTTCCTTGCCGCCGGGCCGCATCAATTGCGGTTGCGGATGGCGTGTCAAAAGTCCCGATCCCGCCAGGATCGCGAAGATCCGCGGGCCGAGGTTATTATGGAGTTGCCGCGAAAAGAGCTATCCATACCTGTAAAAAGAGCTATCTATAAGGGATGACGGGCAGGCGTCCCGGTCCAAGCGGCCGTCAGCTTGAACCCATGAAACAGGTGATCTAATTATCGGGCGTTATTCGCCCTAGCCAAACCGTGGGGTAATTACGATGCGCACGTATCAGGTAATCTCCGGCGATGGTCATGTCGAAGTTCCCCTGGACTGGTCCACCCGCGTTGCGGCTAAGTACCGCGATCGCGCGCCCCATCTGGTGCGCAACGCCGACGGCACCGAAACCTGGATCATGGATGAATGGAAACGCGACTGTATCGGTAATCTGTACTGCGGATTGCGCTACGACGAGTTCACGCCCAAAAGCGCCCCAACCTATCATCATCCCGACGGTTCGCCGAGGCCGGGAGCCGGCAGCCCGGTGCAGCGCCTGCGCGAGCAGGATCAGGACGGGATCGACGCGGAAATTCTGTATTATCCGATTTACGGCCCGCGGCTGATGGCAAAAATGATCGCGAAGGATCCGCAATGCTATCTCGCCCTGATCCAGGCCTACAACACTTTTCTCGGCCAGGAATATTGCAGTGCGGCTCCCGACCGTTTGCTCGGCATGGCTTTGGTGCCTGAGACCGGAATCGACGATGCCGTCGCGGAGTTGAATCGATGCCGCAAGATGGGCCTGCGCGGCGCCACGCTGACAATGTGGCCCAACGGCAGCCCCGATCCCCGGCCCGAGGACGATCGCTTTTGGAGCGCGGTGACGGATCTGGACATGAAGATGGCTGCGCACGTCAGCTTCGGCGGCCCGCCGCACATGGTCGAGGGGGTGACCGCGGAATCAACCGTGTGCGGCACTCTGCAGGCCGGACCCAGCTGCGGCACGATCGGACGCCTGATCCTTTATGTATTCGATCGGTTTCCGAAGTTGCGTTTTTATTTCGCCGAGACCCAGGCCGGATGGCTGCCGCATGCGCTCAACTGGGTCGATGAATTCTATCTGCGCTGGTACACCTACTTCGATCTCAAGCTCAAGAAGATGCCCTCGCAGTACTGGCGCGACCATTGCCTGTTCGGTTTCGTGCACGACCGCCTCGCCATGAAACTGCGTGATTACAGCAGTTCGGACATGCTGATCTGGGGCAGCGATTTTCCGCACAGCCAGGGCACCTTTCCCGATTCCAAAGAGATCCTCGGTGAACTGCTCGAGGATGTTCCGGAGGAGGACCGGCGCAAAGTCCTGGTTACCAACGCCTGTGATTTCCTCGGCCTCGACCCGCAGGCGGCCATAACCGAAACGCCGCGATAAATCGCCGGGCCCGCAAGTCAGCGCCGGCGTCGGCGAATGCCGCGCCGAACGCGGGGAATGCACCTTTCAATTGGTGGATTAAATGAACGAATTGCGAGTGGTTGTCGACTGCAGCTCGATGTTGATCAGCACGCAGTTTTTTCGCTTCGCCAAGGCCGTCGAGCAATTCTACTATGCGCTGTTGTTCAGTTCGGAAGATTACGCGGGACTGGGCGCGGCGCCGTGGGAATCATGGGCGGATCGAGGCTTCCATATAGCAATCAGGTCGGCGCCGCCGATGGCGCGCAGGAACGATCGGCTGACTGTGAACACGGCGCCCGGCCGGACCTTCGAGGTCATGGCCGCAAGCGGTAATCACGGCGCGCTGACACGGCTATCGGAATTGCTGCAGGAAATCGAACATGCGCGCACCGGGCTGGCGGGCGGCAGCGAGGAGTCGCGGACGCAGGCGATGCTCGACCATCCCGCAGTCGCGGCCCGCCTGCTTGAACCTGTCCGCGAAGCGCTGCGGCGCAGCGCCGTTTCAGGCGAGGCGGCCGACTCCATATGGTCGATGGTCAGGCGCGGGCTGGCCGCTCTGACCAATTGGCAGATCCGATCACTCAAACTGTCGGTGTCCTGATGCCTGTGCACTAAGCGCCGTATCGGCGGCAGGCGAGCAAGATAATGGCGGATTACATTGACGCTCACACGCATATTCACATGACCGCCGCGGAAAGCCGGGGCTTTCTGGAACGCCGGCAGATCCTGGTGGACAATTTCGCCCGCGCCTATGGCAAGCCGTCGTGAACGCGTACCAAACCGGGCGCAATACCACTGCGCTGGAGATTCGGCAGATGCCGCGGCAGCCGTGCCGGCGGTGACCTTCCGCAGCCGCGCGCTGACCGGACAGAGGCAGCACGCGCGAGACCGTGCGCAGCCGATGCTTCGATCCGGACTGGCGGCCTGGCGATGTTCCGCCTCTGGTATCGAAGAGCTTCCGGGCGCAGAGTTGCCGGCAAACGGGACGCGGGTATGGTGCAAGGAATGGAATCAACTCGCTTCAAAACCGTCCTCCGTGCGCGGCTTTTCGAGGTGAGCGATCATGGATTTTGATTTTCAGGCACTGCAAGGGGTGCGGGTGCTTGATTTGACCCGTCATGTGGCCGGGCCGTTTTGCACCAAGCTTCTCGCCGATTACGGCGCCGACGTGATCAAGATCGAGCAGCCGCGCCAGGGCGACCCCGCGCGTTGGATCGGACCATTCGCCGGCGGCATGCCCGATCCCGAGCGCAGCGGCTTGTTTCTGCATCTCAATACCAACAAACGAAGTGTCACGCTCAATCTCAAATCCGAAACCGGCCGCGCCATATTGCTCAAGCTGCTGCGCTCGACGGATATCCTGGTCGAAAACTTTCGCGCCGGCGTGATGTCCTCCTTTGGTCTGGACTACGCCTCGCTCAGGGAGATCAATCCGCGGCTGGTAATGACGTCGATCAGCAACTTCGGCCAAACCGGGCCGTACCGGGACTGGAGCGCGTCGGAGCTGGTGCTTTATGCGATGGGCCATGAGATGTGGGGGACGGGCGCGCCGGATGCCGAACCTGCCGGCGTCGCCAACAAGCTGAATCTTCATCTGGCGGGCCAGTCCGCCTGCGCGGCCACGCTATGCGTCTTTTACGGCGCCCAGGTTTCCGGCACCGGCCAGCACGTCGACTTGTCGATCATGGAGGTTCTGGCCGCCGCGCCCGATCGCAGGGGGGTGGCGCTGGTTGCCTATCAGTACTGCGGAGATCGGCTGCGCCGCCAGTCGGCCGCGCGTGTTATCGACCCGCCGCCTTTTATGAATCAATGCGCCGATGGTCTGTTTGAGATCCTGGTCGGCATCGATCGGTGGGAGGCTTTTGTGCGAACGGTCGGAGAAGACTGGATAAACGATCCCGCTTTCCGGCCGCCGGTGCGCGACCCCGCGATCAGCGAGCGATTTAATGCGCGCTGGCGCCCATGGTGCAGGGCGCGCACCAAACGCGAGCTGACCGAACGATTTCAGAACGGCGGCGTGCCTTGCGCGCCGCTCAACACCGTCGCCGATCTGGCCGGCGATGAGCAATTGATGCAGCGCAATTTCTTCGTGCGCATCGACCATCCGGCGGCCGGTCCGCTCACCTATCCGGGGGCGCCATTCAAGATGAAGGAGACCGCTTACGTGGTCCGCCGCCCGGCTCCCCTGCTCGGGCAGCACAACGCCGAAATTCTCGGGGAGTTGGGCTACCAGACCGCCGAACTCGCGGCGCTCAGCGCTGCCGCGGTGATTTGAGCGCGCAGCCAAAGGCATATCGCAGATGGCTTCACTGCCGCTGGAAGGGATTCGAATCATTGACCTCGGTGTGGTCGCGGCGGTCCCCTACAGCACGATGATGCTGGCGGACATGGGCGCCGAGGTCATCCGGGTCGAGACCACGCAGGTGTTCCCGCATCTGACCCGCGGAGTGCTCGCGCGCCCGACGCGCGAGCTGGCCAGGCAATGGATCACCACGTCGGGCGGATACCCCAACGATCGCGAGCCGGGCGAGCGCCCCTGGAACCGTTATCCTTTTTTCAACTACATGGCCCGCAACAAGCTCGGGATGACGGTCGATCTGCGCAAGCCTTCGGGACTGGAGGTGTTCAGCCGTCTGGTGCGCATCAGCGACGCCATAATGGAAAACAACACGCCCAGTTCGCTGGAGCGCATGGGCATCACTTACGAATGGCTTTGCGGCGTGAGGCCGGATATCATATTCGTGCGTCTGTCATCCTTCGGTCAGACCGGACCGTATCGCGACTACCGCGCCTTCGGTCTGCAAACCGAATCGTTCTGCGGTCACGATTTGTTGCGCAAATATCGCGACCGGGACCCGAGCCACAATTCCTGGGCCGTGCCTTCCGACCATGCGGGTGGGTTATCGGCCGCGATCGGATGCATGATGGCGTTGATTCGGCGCCGCCGCACGGGGCGGGGCGAACTGATCGACGTATCCATGGTTGAGAGCTTTCTCAACAACGTCGGCCATATCGTGATGGATTACACGATGAATGGCCGCGTGCAGGAGAGTCTGGGCAATCGCGACCGCGACGCGGTCCAGGGAGTCTATCGCTGCAAAGGCGACGACCGCTGGGTCGCGATCACCATCGCGACCGACGAACACTGGCGCGGCCTGCGCGAGACCGCAGGCAATCCGGCCTGGTGCGACGATCGGCGCTTCGGCACAGTCTGCGACCGCATCCGCAACCAGGACGCTCTCGACCCGCTGATCGAGAGCTGGACCTTGCAACATGAGCATCGCGAGGCCGCCTCCATGCTGCAAAGCCGCGGCGTCCCGGCAGGGCCGGTCCTGGACGACGCCGACGCCTATGCGGACCCGCATCTGCGTGAACGCGCGTTCTTCGTCCGCTTAAAGCAAGCCGAATGCGGAGAACATCTTTATCCGGGCCCGCCCTGGAAACTATCGTCGACGCCCGCCGCGATGCGCCATCCGCCGGTTCGTCTGGGCGAACATAACGAATTCATCTATAAGCAACTGCTCGGTTACTCAGATCGGGAGTACGAGGAGCTGGAACGGCAAGGCCACATCGGCACGGATTACGCCCCGCAGATCCCTTAGCGCGAGGCTCCATATCAAATATCCGAAAAGCTTCATTGCGGCCATCCTTGCGCCACTTTGGCCTTGATCTCCCGCACGATCTGATCCTTGCTCTTGCCGGGCCACGTCACCAACTGCGCCTCGGAGAAAAAATACCATACTGGTTCGCAGAACCGCTCGAAATCAGGCACAAAGCTGCGCTGGTACTCGACCGATTCCAGCGCCTTGCGGGCGGATTCCAAAGTCTCGAACCAAATCTCCTCGACGCCGTCCCAGCGGACGTCGCCGTACGTGTATGCCTCCTCGGGTTCGATGCACTGCTGGTAATGGGTCAGGCCGGGCAATGCGCGCACGATCGGCCCGTGGACTTCGGTCCAGTAGCGGCGGAATTCATCGATGGTTATTCCCATCCTGTGGGTGAGCTGAAAAACGCCCTGGATCATGCCGGACTTCAGGTTTCCTTCGACCACAACCCGATCGGTGGCGGCCATCCATGCCGTGCGGCGCGGATCGATGAAGTGCTCCTCGTCGGCGATTCTCGTCCGGGCGCCTTCTTCGTTGCGCGACTGGAGCACGGCCGGCATTTCGCTCCAGAATTCCGAGACCGCGTCGAACGGCGCGTTGCCGCCGAGCGAGTGCACCCGATGGTTCTGGATGTAGCGGGTGATGCTTTTAATCCGCGGACCGGCGAACGGGTGCACTTCCAGATAGTGGCGATGAAACTCGAAACTGGACACCGACGGCTTACGGCCGAAGAAATACATATTGTGGATCATGATTTATCTCCGAACGTTATGACTGAGGGACCGCTTTGCCTATACCTCGTGCAGCGGATCGATGTCTACCGCCGGCGCCGCGGCAATCCGCGGTCAGATTGACGCGAGAGCGGCAACGGCGAAGGTTTCGCATAATTCATCGCTATGGCGCTGCCAATCCCGCCTCCGGCGCCGGTGATTGCGGCTGCCTGAAGCTCCTTTTCATTCCATCAGGGTAAATTTCTTCGCACACGTGCGATCCTGTCAAGCTGTAAAGGCGGCGATATAAAGCAGCTCCCCGACATTGTATAGCCTGTGACTCAATAGCTGTTGGAATTGGGTAGCAACCCCGCATCATGCGGTCTGTTTTTTCGATTAGCAACTGCGCAATCCAAAGCGGCCGTGCGGGAATCCACTTTGATCAGGGCACCGCTGACGGCGGCCTTGCGGAAATCGCCCTGCCTGCTCCCGCCGCGTCCGGCGAAACGGAATTCTCGATCGGCCCGGACGCCCGCGAGCGGCGCAGGTTTTGCCGGGCCTCGCCGCAATGCCGCTTGCGGTGTTGCAGCCGAATTTGTAGTGTTGCGGCTCAAAAGCAACCATCGCGGACGCAGCGCGAGCTTGAAGGAGATGCTATGCCGACTGAGCAGCAAATGATTCGTGCCGTTCACGATTACGTCACCGCATTCGATAAAGCCGACCCGGAATCGGCTGTCGCACTCTTCGCCGAGAATGGAACCGTGGAAGACCCGGTGGGTGCGCAAATTATCCAGGGACGCGCCGCGATCCGGGAGTTTTATACCCGAGCGATGGCGGGAGGGGCCAGGCTGCGGCTTGAGGGCCCGGTGCGTACGATCGCCAATTACGCGGCCTTTGCGTTTTCGGCTCTCTTCGATCCCTCCGGTGAAAAACGGATCGAGATCATCGATACCTTTCGCTTCGACGACCAGGGAAAGGTGGTCGAGATGCGCGCCTTCTGGGGACCCGGCAACATGCACGGGTTCAGGGCCAAATGAACCCGTCTGATGCCTCCCGGAAAAAGAATTTCTGTCCATGCCGCCGCTCGACGAGGGTGCGGCGGAAATTCCCGGCGGACACCGCGCGGCTTTATCATTTTGATTACCTGAGGAGAGAGGATCGATGGACCGGCTCAAAGGCAAAGTGGCGTTGATTTCGGGCGGGGCGCGCGGTCAGGGCGCCGCTGAGGCGCGTCTGTTCGTGGGCGAAGGCGCCAGCGTGGTCGTGGGCGACGTGCTCGACGATCAGGCCAGGGCGCTGGCCGACGAAATCAACAAGAAGGCAGGCGCCCGAGTGATTGCGGCTGTGCATCTGGACGTAACGCGCGCGGCCGACTGGCGCGCCGCGGTGCAAACCTGCGAGCGCGAATTCGGCGGCCTCGACATCCTGGTCAACAACGCCGGCATCGCAAAGATGGGCGGGGTCGATGACACCGCCGAGGAAGATTGGGACGCGGTCATCAACATCAATCAGAAGGGCGTATGGCTCGGGATGAAGACGGCGGTACCCGCGATGCGCCGGCGCGGCGGCGGCTCAATCGTCAACATCTCTTCGATCTACGGCTTGATCGGCTCGCCCGGGATGGCCGCGTATCACAGCAGCAAGGGTGCCGTTCGTCTGCTGACCAAATCGGCCGCGGTTCAATACGCGCAGGAAAAAATCAGGGTCAACTCGATCCATCCCGGCGTGATCCGGACCCCGATGACCGAGGAGGTTCCTGAAAGCGTGCTGCGGCCATCCATCGCCATGACCCCGATGAAGCGCGCCGCTCAACCCGAAGAAGTCGGCTGGGCGGTCCTGTTTCTGGCCTCCGATGAAGCCTCTTTCGTAACCGGCGCCGAACTGGTGGTTGACGGCGGCTACACCGCGGTGTAGCCCACCGAGCCGCTGGCACGGCGGCCAGACTCGACGGAATCCTTCCGAATCCTTGAACCGGAGTAATCTCAGGGCTAATCCTCAGTTCTGGGCGGCTGGGGCGGCAGCGGTCGTCCTGAAGTGCGGTGTGCGACAATTACTGCTTGAGCCGTTTCGGAGTGAGCAGGGAGATGCCCGCGCGTAAAGATCCCGCAGCGAGCGTCGGAATGGAACTGGCGCTCGATCCGCGCCGGACACCCGGGCGTGAGCGCGGCGGCGCGCCGCCGCGGCGGATCGGAGCGTTGGAAAACGGCCGGTCGCTTACCGCTTTTGCCACCGCACCCTATCTGAGCAGCGCGCAATCCCAATGGGACGGCATCTTATGCGAGCAGCACCGGCTGTCAGATTATGCCAACGAGGGTAAGTCATATCTAAACCACCATCTATGCATCCACATGGCCGGCCCGACTCCCGTCTACTGGTATGAGAACGGCCGCAGGCATAATGCGTTCGTCAGGCCAGGCGGCACCCATCTCGCTTCGGCGGGAAGCCCGACCCCCGCCGGTGGATGCAAACAGAGCTTCGAGCTATTCGTAATCGAGCTGAGTCCCGGGATCTTCACGCGCGTGCTGCAGGAAGACGCGCCAGCCACCGTGGAGTTGCGCGATACGACCGGCGTGCGGGACGTCCAGATTTTCAGCCTCGGGGCGGCGCTGCAGATGGAGATATCGGCCGGTTGCCCTTCCGGGCGCCTGTACGCGGAACTGCTGGGAGCGTCGCTCACGGCTTATCTGGCCCGGCATTACTGCGTGTGGCCGGCAAGGATACGGGAAATCAAAGGAGGCATGCCGGGGAACCGGCTGCGCCAGACCATCGAATACATCGAGGCGCATCTGACCGCGGACCTGCGGCTGGAGGAAATGGCTGAAAACGCGCAGATGAGCCCCTACACGTTCGGCCGGCTATTCAGACAAACCACCGGATTGACTCCGCATCAGTACCTGCTGCGGGCGCGGATCAAAGAGGCGAAACGGCTGCTGCGCGAAGGCAAGTCCCCGATCGCGGACATCAGTCTGCAATTGGGTTTCAGCGATCAGAGTCATTTCACGCGAGTCTTTCACAAGATAACCGGCGTGACGCCCAAAAAGTTCGTCCTTGGTTCGTGAAAATCCGGCCGATTGAGTCGAAACGGGTCGAAAGCGGAATGGAGTCCAAAGTCGCGGCTTTGGCCGATGGACCGCATGGGAGTGGATGTTTCCTGCCGCTATCCGGCTCCGGGTTTTCCGGAACATGAATCCCGCCGCCCGCGCTCGTGCGCATCGACCACGACTGGCTGTCTGATTCCTTCCGCGGCCACGGTTGCGGGACGCTCCTGGCCTGCGTCTGCGCGGTGGCCGCGCGCCTCAAAGCCGACGCAATCCACCGCGCAGTCACCTCAACCAATCCCGGCTTGAGGTAAACGACGCCTCGATTTGCCTGCATGGCTGACCTCCCGATTCCGTCGGCGTGCTCGCGTGCATCGTGCATTACGCAAAAGCTTTTGAATAGTGCCGAGCGGCCGCTCTCCGGCGTTTCCGCGGCGGGCTGTGATGGTTCGCTCTGTCGGGCTGGTTTTAATAAACGGCGGCGTGATCTTGAAGGGAAGCGTCATTTTTTGAACGAAAGCGAATCCGGCCGCCGACTCCAGCTCCGCCGGGCTTCGCCCCATTTGTTCAAAGAACGCCGCTTTTCTTCAAGACCGCCGCCGCCCGGCCCTCATACCCTCCGATCAAGCACATAGGCGAGGAGCAGCCATGGCACACAACGGACTCAAGGTAATGGATTCCGATATGCACGTGATGGAGCCCGGGGATCTCTGGAAACGCTACATCGAGCCCGAATACCGAAACATTGCGCCCGCTGGGCCGGAGAAGATTGCCCATCCGCGGCTCCACGGAGTTGAAATGCCCGGAAAGCAATTGACCAGTCCCCTGGTTGGCCTGAAATGGTTCGATCCGCTGGTCCGGCACATGGAACCCCAGATGGCCGACTACGCTTACGCCGTGGAACGCAATTGGGACGGCGTATCGCAACTTCACGCCATGGACAAAGAGGGTATCGACATCGCTTTTCAGTACCCGACCAAAGGCCTTGCAGTGCTCGGAATCGACAGCGTCGAGTTCGTGGGCGAACGGGGCATCGAGCCCGCCTTCGCCGCCGCGATCGCGCGGGCCTACAACAACTGGATGTACGACTTCTGCAAGCCGGACCCCAAGCGCCTGATCGGGGTCGCAATGATTGCTCCGCACGACGTCGACGCGGCGGTTGCCGAAACGCGGCGCTGCGTCAAACAGCTCGGGTTCAAGGGCATCTTCCTGCTGCCGGGCCTGATCAAGGGGCGCCCGTGGCATCATCCCGATTACGATCCGTTGTGGGCCGAATGTGAGCGCCTCGACGCCGCCGTCGGCTTTCATGGCGGAGTGCCGGATCAACTGACGGATTTCGGCCTGGGACTGACCGAGTCGCTGATGATGCGGCACACGTTTTCCCACTGCCTGGGTCCGATGTCGGCGGGGGTAGCCTTGTGTTCCGGCGGTGTATTCGATCGCTTTCCAAAACTGCGGGTGGGCCTTCTGGAAGCCAATTGCAGTTGGGCCCCGTGGCTGATCGGGCGTTTGGACGATCATTATCTGGATTACACCGGCAGGTTCGAGATAAAGCTCTCCCGCAAGCCGTCGGAGTTCTTCAAGCGCAACTGCTTCGTCGCGGTGGAACCCGAGGAACATGCAGTGCGCAATTTCGTGGAATGGTTTGGCGACGATAACGTGGTGTTCTCCACTGACTATCCGCATCCCGACAGCCGGTTTCCGCATGCGGTCGAATTGTTCATGAAATTGCCGCTGACCGACAACGCCCGGCGCAAATTCTTGTGGGACAACTGCGCGCGCCTGTACGGAATCTGACTGCGCCGTTCGAAGCTTTTCGGCTTCAGCGGTTGACGGAGGAATGAGAGTGCATCTGGCCTATTTCACCGAACGTCCGTACCGCTACGCACCCCAGGATCGGGTTATCGAAAAGGGCTTTTTCGGAACGCCCAACAGTTTTTTCGATCCGGTTAAGGGCTATGAGCTTTACCATGAATACTTCGATGAAAAGCTTTTGGCCGAAGATCTCGGATTCGACGGCGTGGGACTCAACGAGCATCATGGCACCCCCTTTACGATGGGCGGCGTCATGGACGTGGAAGCGGCCGTGCTCGCGCGCATTACCAAAAAAGTAAAGATCATCATGATGGGTAATCCGCTGCCGCTGGGCAACCCGCTGCGGCTGGCCGAAGAGCTGGCCATGATCGACGTTATCTCCGGCGGGCGCCTGGTTACCGGCTGGGTGCGGGGCACGGGCTGCGAACAATTCGCGCACAATTCCAACCCGGCCTACAACCGCGAATATTTTGAGGAAGCTCACGATTTTATCGTCAGGACGTGGACGCAGCCCGGTCCGTGGCGCTACGAAGGCAGGCATTTTCATTACCGGTTCGTTGACCCGTGGCCGCTGCCGATGCAGAAACCGCATCCACCGATGTGGATTCCGGGGCTGCTGAGTCCCGAAACCGCGATGTGGGCCGCCGCGAAGCGCTATCCCTACCTGGGACTGGCTACCGCGCTTGAACCCACCGTGGAATTGTGGAACGTGTACCGCGACACGGCCGCGCAAGCCGGATACCAAATCGGTTCTGAAAACTTCGGTTTCCTGCAGAATGTGTACGTGGCGGAGACCGAGGAGAAAGCTCACGAGATCTCAAAACTTTCGGTGTTTGGCGGCGCGGGCTCGGGCTATAGTCTTTTCTCGACGCCGGAGTTCTTCTTTCCGCCCGGGTACAGTTCGAAAAACGCGGTCCGCCGCCTGGCGGAACAGTTTGGCGACCCCGGCAACGTGACCGGCGGTTCTCCATTTCAAGCCGCGAATAGCAAATCCGCCGAGGCCGCAATTTCCAGTGCCCAGGTCGACCATCGCTCCAAAGTCTGGCAGGCCCAGCCTGAATTCAATCTCGAGCACACGCGCAAAATCATTATGGATTCCCACGCCGAGGGCGTGAGGACATTGAATATTATTTGCGGGACCCCGGATACCGTAATCCGTAAATTGCGCGTCGTGCTGGAAACCTTGCGCCCCGGCATTCTGCTGCTGTGGCAAAACGATGGGCCGATCACTCGGGCGCAGCGCGAGAGTAATTTGAAGCTGCTGGCCACCGAGGTGATGCCGGCACTGCGCGAGTTCGGCAGGGAATTGAAGCTGACTTCCCCCTTTGAAGTAACGCCCGGTTCCCGTCCCTTGCCGGCACACGGAAAGCCCGAATCGGTCGGCTCGGTCGAGCCGTGGAAGGCCTGGCAGGCAGCTAATCGGTGACGCAACGTCCGCTGCAAACAAGCGCATTCGAACGCGGCGTGATGTTATCGAAGGAGATTGGTCATGGCATTTGAGCTTTTGATCAGAAACGGGACGGTGGTTGACGGCACCGGCGCCCCTGCCTGTCAGGCCGACGTCGGAATCGCTGCGGGCAGGATCGTTGAAGTGGGAAAGCGGCTGACCGGTAAGGCTCAGAGCATCATCGACGCGTCGAATCTGATAGTGAGTCCCGGCTTTGTTGACCCGCATACTCATTATGACGCCCAGATCTGCTGGGATCCCCAAATCAGCAGTTCCTCCTGGAACGGAGTCACAACAGTATTGCTGGGGAATTGCGGCGTCGGAATCGCTCCGTGCAGGAAAGACCCGCATTCGCAGGATGTAGCAGCGTGGGATTTAGTCAACCTGGAAGCAATTCCGATCGAGGTGTTGAAAGCGGCCCTGACCTGGGACTGGGAAACGTTCCCCCAATATATGGACGCGGCGCAGCGGCGCGGTAGTGCTATTAATCTGGCTTTTTTGGCCCCGCTGACACCATTCAGGCATTTCGTGATGGGTCCGGACGCGCTTGAGCGGGCGGCAACGGCCGAAGAGACGACCAGAATCAAGGCCCTGCTGCGCGACGCCGTGGCGGCCGGCGCCATGGGATTTTCCACCACCATCTGCGAGGGCGATATCGGCTACCAGGGCAAGCCGATCGCGTGCCGGTTGGCAAGCCGCGACGAACTGGCCGCGTATGCCGACGTGCTCAAGGAACTGGGTAAAGGAATTATCCAGATCAGACTAACGCAGAATCCGGGCACAATGACCGAGGCCGAATACCAGCTATTGGAGATGCTGGTAAACCGCAGCGGCCGGCCCATCACCTGGTCATCGGTCCGAATCCGGGAGGATCGCCCGGACAAAGGCCTGGAGGTGCTCGCAAAGGTGGACCACCTGATCAAACGCCGCGCGATTCCGCAGGTCACGTGCCGGCCGCTGATGGTCGAACTCAATCTGCACGAGCCGCTGCTGTTTTCTTCACTGAAATGCGGCAAACAGCTTTACAACCGTTCGGTGGAAGAACAGAAAAAGGTGTACCGGGATCCGCAATTTCGCCAGAGCCTGCGTGAGCAGCTGAACGCGAACCCGATCCACCGGGTCGCCTTCTTTGGCCATCCGGACGAGATCGAGGTGGTGGAATGTGCCGCCTACCCGTCACTGACCGGCAAATCGCTGGCCGATGCCGCGAAGCGGCGCCGCCAGGACCCATTCGATACGCTTATCGAACTGCCGCTCGAAGATGACCTTCAGACCCGGTATCTCGTTCCCCTGTTCGCCAGCGAGGACACTCTTCCCATACTGTTCAACGATCCGCGGACACTGATCGGGCTGGCGGACGGCGGCGCACATCTGGACCAGATCTGTGACGCCGGCTATTGCACCTATCTGTTAGGCAAATGGGTGCGCGAAAGAAAAGCTCTCAGTTTGGAATTCGCCGTAAAGCGGCTGACTTCCGAGCCGGCGGCGCTGCTGAATCTGCATGACCGCGGCCGCATTGCGCCCGATTTCGCGGCGGACATTGTCATCTTCGATTTCGATAAGGTCGATTCGCCCAAAAAAGGGGTCTATCGCAACGATCTCCCCGGTGGCCATCGAAGACTCGTTGCGCCTGCCGAAGGCATCGCGCATGTAATCGTTAACGGTGTGCCAGTGCATCGGAACAATGAATATACCGGCGCCGCGCCGGGAATCGTATTGCGTTCCCGATGACCGTCCGATTTGACCGGTACAATACATCAGGCCAGGAGGCTTGGCGCAAGCGATGGAACTTGAACTTTTGGAATCCGCCCGCGGGTTGCTGGAATGCCCGCGCGTGGACGAACACGACCGTCTCTATTTCTCGGATATGGTATTGGGCGGCATTTACCGGCGAGGCCCCGACGGGAAGATCGAGACCGTGATTCCGGCGCGCAAGCATATCGGCGGCATGGCGTTCAACCAGGGCGGCGGCCTGGTGCTTTGCGGCGCGGGAGGCGTGATCGCCTGGGACGAACGCACCGGACGCGTTCGCGAAATCGTTACTCACTGGGAAGGCAAGCCGCTTCAGTTCAATGACATGACCCCTGACGATCACGGCAGCCTCTATGCCGGGATTTTCGGCTTCAACCCATTCGCGCATCCGCGGCCCGAGGTGACTCCGCCTGGCACGCTGTTCAGGATCGATCCGCCCGGCAAACTGACTCCAGTGTGGGATGGAATCATATTCAGCAATGGACTGGGCTTCAGCCCCGACCGCAAGCTCCTGTACCACTCGGATTCAGGCGGGGACACCGTTTGGGTGTACGATGTCGCGCCCGATCGATCCCTGAAGGATCGACGCCCGTTTGGCAAAATGCCCAATGGTATGCCCGACGGATTGGCCGTGGACGTGCAAGGCGGAGTGTGGGTGGCGGCGGCCTACGGCGGCGAAGTGGTGCGCTTTCGCAGCGACGGAACGGTGGATCGGCAGATCAAAGTTCCCCTGACTTTGGTAGCCAGTGTCGTGTTCGGCGGAAAAGATATGCAGGATCTCTATATAATGACCGGCGATGAGCGGTACCTGGCGGAGGATCCCGCCAACGTACAACCGCCCGCGCGTGCCAACGTCTACCGCACCCGCTCACCGATACCGGGATTGGCGGTGCCCAAAGCCCGGTTCTGACTATTCCTTCCAATCCTGCCTGCTGAAGACGCGGGTCCTTCACGGCGGTTGCGGCGCGCCCGCCGATCGCGCCGGGCGGCCCGCTATGCGCGCGCGGGCAGGTTGTAGTAGCGTTTTGCGCCGCCGGCCAGGACGTTGGCCAGGGTTTCCGGCGCCAGTCCCATCGCCTTGATCATGTTGGGCGCGTCCGGAAAGCCGTCGGCGTGCGGATAGTCAGTCGCCCACAGTATATTCTCGGAACCGATATAATTCGCCAGGTGCTTGAGCGAACCTTCCACGGGCTCGAACGAGATGAAACATTGGCGGCGGAAGATTTCGCTTGGGCGAGTCTTAAGTCCGGTGTCGTTCATGGCGGCGTCGTCGAAATGCCGGTCCATGCGATCCAGCCATCCCGCCATCCATCCGCCGCCCGATTCGAGAAATGCGATGCGAAGCTTTGGAAACCGATCGCAAACCCCGCACATGATCAGGCTCGCCGCCGCAGCCATCATCTCGAACGTATGCGCGACCATATGCCGCACGGCGAACCCTCGCGCGAAACGGTCGAAGCCGAGCGTTGGCTGCCCGCTTTCGGAGCCGCCATGAATGCCGATGGGAAAGTCCATCTCCTGTGCCGCAGCCCACAGGGAGTCGTAAGCAGGATCATGCAGCGCCCGGCCGTTGTAAGGATTGGGACGGATAAAGCCGCAGCGGAACCCCAATTCCTTTTTCGCGAACACCATCTCATCAACCAAATGGTCGATGGACTGCATCGGCAGCATCGCGGCGCCGAACAAACGATCCGGATAGGGCTTGCAATAATCCGCCAGCCAGCGGTTGTAAGCGCGGCAGACCGCGGCCGAATATTCCGCATTACGGGTGGCGCCGAGAAAAAGGCCGAGACTCGGATAGAGAAACGCCGCGTCGATGCCTTCGGCGTCCATATCCGGAATGCGCGCGTGCGGGTCGAAGCCTCCGGGCTTGCCATTCAGATAGGCAACGCGCATCGGCTTGACTCCGCCTGCGCGGGCGCCAAACGTCCCCAGTCCGCCGAGCGTCAGCGGTTTCCTGCCCCGGCCCAGGTCGATTGCCTCATCGCCCTCGATCCGCAGAACTTCGCGGCCGTCTTCGGTGATCAGCAGTTTCGGACAGGCTTCGCGGAACTTCGGGTCGATGTAATTCTCCCACAGGTCCGGCGGTTCGAGAATGTGGCCATCGGCGTCGATGACGTTGTATTCCATTACCCTCGCCTCGCAGATTTATCCCGATGCCTAACGGTTGCGGCTGACGCTATGACATGTTCCCCGGCCCGCGCCCGGTAAACGCGAGACGCAAAAAAAAAGAAAAAAGCGTCTGAGTTTCATATAAGCGGAGTCGATTCGAAAAACAACCAGGTGCGCGTTGCGCTTCGGGCGCGGCGAGAACTTGCCGACGGAGACCTTTTGTTTTAAAAGCCGGGGCTGAATCGAAAAGTCAAACCGCAATTGCGCTTAAGCGCTTGTCGCAGCCGAACAGGGGAGACAAACGTGGGGCATCTGATTGAGCTCAACGGCCGCCGGGCTTTGGTTACCGGTGGCGGCCGCGGCATCGGCCGATCGATCGCGCTGGCGCTGGCGAAAGCCGGCGCGGATGTGGCAGTGGCGGCCCGCTCGCAAGCTGAACTGGAGTCGGTTGCGAACGAAATCCAGGCCTCAGGCCGGCGCGGCGTATGCCTGGTGCTCGACTTGATGAGCAGGCAGGCGATTGGTCCCGGCATCAAGCGAGCAGCCGAGGAACTCGGCGGCCTCGACATTTTGGTCAACAACGCCGGTGGAACTATTCATGACGGCCCGCCGCTTAATCCGCTCGATCACGATCCGCAGGCGTTTGAAGATAATCTCCTGCTTAACCTGATTCAGGCCTTTTATACGACCAGGGCCGCGCTGCCATACATGATAAAACAGAAATGGGGACGCATCATAAACATCGGTTCCTGCGGCGGCGATCATCATGGAATGGGACCGGTAGCGTACGCGACCGCCAAGCATGGGCTGGTTGGATTCACGCGCTCGATGGCCTATGCGGTCGCGCCGCACGGAATCAACATCAATGTGATTTCCGCCGGTCTTACAGAGAGCCGCGCGTTGGACTGGGAGCAGATGGCGCGTTGGTATAACCTTGCCACCGTCGATGAGGTGCGCAAGAAAGTCGTCGACAAGACGGCCTTGAAGAGGGTTCTCGATCCCGACGAATACGGCCCGGTCGCCGTTCTGCTCGCTTCCGATCAGGGCGCCGCGATTACGGGCCAGGTCATTGGCGTCGACGCCGGATATTTGGTCTGAACGCCTCGGCGCAGTTCGGCTTAACCGGCGCTTCAGTGCCGGACAGCAGGTTGGCCGTTATGTTCGGAGACGCACAGCGGCGAAGTTGGCCGTCTGACGATGCCTCACATACATTCGACCAGGAGACGGGAGTAAGAACATGGATCCAGCAGGCAAAGCGGCCGTAATCACCGGCGGCGGATCGGGAATAGGACGAACCACCGCCCTGCGCCTGGCGGCGCAGGGTGCTTCGATCATGATCGTCGATCTCAACGAGCGCATGGGAGAAGAGACTGTCGGCCTGATCGAGCGCAACGGCGGACGCGCGGCTTTCGCAAAGGCCGAAGTCACCGATGCCGAGCAGATGAGCGCGGCGCTGCGCTCGGTCCTTTCCCGCTTCAACCGCTTCGATATTTTGTACAACAACGCCGGTCTCGCCTTGCCGCCGCCGGGGTTCCCGAGAGTCGCGCTGGAAGTCTGGCGCCGGGTGCTCGACGTCGATCTTCAAGCCGTCATCCTCGGATGCCATCTGGCTTTTCCCCTGATGAAGCAGAGCGGCGGTGGCGTGATCGTCAACACCGCTTCGATGGCTGGAGTCTATCCGATGCCGCTGGACCCGGTGTATGCCGCGGCGAAGGCTGGAGTTGTCCATTTAACTTACTCGCTGGTGAACTGGCAAAAGGACGGTATCCGCGTCAATTGTGTTTGCCCGGGAATAACCAACACCCCGATGGTGGCCAGGATGCTGGACAACCGCAAAAAGGCGGAGCTCAAGTCGGTAAAGCCGCAGAGCCTGCTTCAACCCGATGCTATCGCGGACGTCGTGCTCAATTTCGTTCATGACGATCGGCTGGCGGGGCAGGTAGTTGAAGTCCGCCCATCGGGACCGCAGGTGGTGCCTGCGCGTCCAATCGTGGGCCGCCACGGGACGTAAATCGAGCGACAACCGGCGTGATATCCCGCTTGGCGGATTTGACCAAGCGCCCCGATCTGTCGGTAAGCTGAAGGAGCACCGTCATGGACCTTGGTCTGAAGGGCCGGGTGGCGCTGGTCACCGACTTTGAACCGAGATCCGGTCTTTCTTACAGGGAGTATGTGCCCGACAGTGTGCCTAAAGTGTGCCCGAAACAGGGCACAACAGACCCGTACAAGGCCCGCGACTCTGTACGGTCGGTCACTTGAAAAATGTAGCGTTTGTAGGGGTTTGCTGGGGTTTGTATGGCGCCCCCTGCGCGACTCGAACGCGCGACCCCAGGATTAGGAATCCTGTGCTCTATCCTGCTGAGCTAAGGGGGCGCACTCAGGCGCCTTGAATTCCGCCGTTGTTGGAGCCGCCTGCCGGCTCCATGGCGGTTCGCGGGGTGGAAAACACCGCACAAACGCAACGGCTGGGAGTCGTTTTACCGTATCAAAAGCGCGGCGGATGTGTCGATTCCCGACCGGCCCGGTGACACAGCGCTCCCCGATGGATGCGCGAGCGCGCGGAGATCGTATCGGCAAGGGCCGAGAACCTGCTGGACCGCCCCGCCCGGCGCGCCGGCCACCAAAAACCCGGTTCGAAGAGCTCGAGCGCGCGATGCGGCGGCGCCCAATGGATTCAGGCGTTGGGGTCTTCGGCGTCGTGCGCGTGGCGAATCGCCGCCTTGAGGCGCGGTTCGAGTTGGTCGCAATTCAGGATTACTTTCTGGAAATGAACCGCCTCCACCGCGTCGAGCGAGACGGTGAAGTCGCCCGCGTTTTCGACATAGATAACCAGTTCGGGACGCGAGCGCGTGGGCGCGGTCCGCACCGCGCCGACTTCCTGCCCGCCGTCCGCGGTAAACACCTGAAAACCCGGCTCGATTTTTTCCTGAATCTTCTCTGACATGACTGCAACAGCGCGCCGACGATACCGCGGCCGCCCTGGATCTGGTTTGATGCCCGCGCCGATGCTGCGGGGGAAGCCTGATGCGGCTGAATAAATCCTGTTGCCGGAACTGCGCAAGCGCGGACAATTAATCGGGCCGAGTCGGACATCGCCAGCCAGCTCCGGCGCACGCCTTCATGCTACCACGGATATGCGCGCCGCAACAATTTTTTTGACGCGCGGACGGTATCTGCCGTGCGCCTCTTGCCCCGCTCCTGCAGGGGATTGCGCCAGACCGCATCCGCAACGCTCGCCCGCGGATGAATCCCAACAGCGAGGGAGCCGGCTTACTGACCGGTTTGCGGGCGGCCGCCGCGGGCGTCTTCCATCTGCTCCATCAGCGCGGCTTCCTGCCGATGCAGATCCTCGAGTTTGGCGTGAAAGGCGGCGGCGTCTTTCAGTTGCTGGGCGCTGAGCAGTTTGCGCGCCGCCAACGCGATCGACACGCGCTCGTCGATCATCGCGGCCTGCGCCGCTTTGAGTTCCGCGGTCTCCTTGCTGACGTCGACCGCGGCGCCGGGCGCGAGCAGCTTGTCGATCAGCGCTTCGCGGGCCTTATGCAGCCGCTGATGCAAGGCGCGCAGTTTGGCCTTGTCGGCCTTGACCATCGAGAGCAGCGCCTGTCTCTGATCGGCGCTGAGCACGGCCTCGAACGGCGTCATCGCCATGCGTTCGCGGCCGGACGGCTCGCCCTGGAAAGCGGGAGTATCGGCGGCCAGCGCGCACAGCAGGAATACGCCGGCGGCGATGGCAACAAGGATTTTGGGGGTTGGTCTAAACATGGCCGCAATCCTCATGAACGCGGCGCCGCCGTCAGAAGCATCCCGGCTCCAGAACATCGTTGGCGTCCGAGCAGTTATCGCCGCCGAACGCGCCCTGTACATACTCGGCGTACATCGCCGGCCTTACTCCGGGCTGCCGCGCGAGTTGGGGCGGCGCGGACGAATTGCGCGATACGATCTGCGCGCGCGGCCGGTTCGTTGCGCTAAAGGAAGCGCCCCGCAGCGACCATCCGACGGCAAACGCCGCCAGCACGGCCGCCGCCGGCAGCGCCATCCGCCAGCCCGCGAACCCGGCAGCGTAGGCATGGCGGCGGCGCGGCGGCGGCGCCTGCAGACCCCGCGTGATGAGGCCCATGTCGGCTTCGAGCGCGCGGTAGCGTCCGGCGCAACTCAGGCAGCTCTTCAAATGCGCCAGCTGGTCGGCGCCACCCTCGCCCATAAAACATTGCAGCAAGAGCTGTTCGGACAGACATCGGTTCATAGTGCTTTGGCAATTCCTTTACGCAGTTCGCGCACCGCGCGAAACAGATGCTGTTTGACACTGCCCTGACTGAGTCCGAGATGCGCGGCGACCTCCTCGGTCGACCAGCCTTCGAAATGGCGCAGGGCAAAAATCTCGCGCTGGCGCCCGGAGAGTCTGGCGAACGCGCTCCACACCAGGCGCTGGGTTTCGCGCTGCAATGCGCCGTCTTCGGCACTGTGATGGCCGTGGGCGGGATCCTTGAACTCGTCGAATTCCTCGGTGCGGCTGCGCCATCGCTTCCACCAACTGGAGCGCAGCCGGTCGCGGCAGGCGTTGATCGTCACCGTGGCAAGCCATTTGTTCCAAGCCTGGGGCCGCTGGCCGGTGCGATAAAAGCGCAGCGCCTTGAGAAAGATCTCCTGCGCCACCTCGTCGGCTTCGTCGGCGTCGGCCAGAATCAGGCGGCATAACCGCGTCACACGGGCCTGATGCTCGGTGTAGAGGTCACGAAAATCGTCGTGCTCCAGCGGCAAACGCTCCACCTTGGCCATCTAATCGATAAAGACGAACGCTATGCGCCGCGGTTGACGCGGTGCGAGAATGCCCGGATTTTCGGACTTCTGACCGCCGGCCGATAAATTCGACGCGCCGATCATGATGCAAGTCAATGGCCCGCGCGCGCAAGCGCAATCGCCGCCGCCCGGATTGTTTCCGCAATCGGGCCCCCACCCCAACTAAATCGTTGCAGCCGTCAGACCGCTAAGTCGATACTGTTGATGGTCAAGACGAGTAGGCCGGCCTGAAACCGGGGGCACCCGCGTAGCGTAAGCACGGTCTTCGAGGCTCCGCAATTTGAGCGGCGGAGCGGGTTCACTTAACAAACTAAAGCGAGGAGCAAACGAGTGAAGCGCAGTATTCTTATCTTTACTTCATTTCTGGTTTTGGGAGCACTGGCAGCGTTTTCGCCCGCGGCGTTCGCACGCCATTCCATGAGGTCCGAGCGCATCCAGGCTTGCAGCGACAAATCGGCGGGCGATCCCTGCTCGTATACCAAAAAAGGCGAGAGCGTAAACGGCACCTGCGAGTCGGCACGCCATGGCAAGCTGATTTGCACCGCCAGCAGCAGCGGAACCTCCGGCGGCGAGATGACTTCGCCCAGCAGCGGCGCGGCAGCCGGCAGTGAATCCGGAACTATGGGCGCTCCTTCGGGCGCAGGCGGCACCATGGGTTCGCCCTCGGGAGCCGGCGGCACCGGAGGCACGCCCCCCAATCCGTAGCACTGCGACAGGGGCGGCCGGTTTGATAATCGGCCCCGGCGTTCAGGTCTAAAAGCGTGACGCCGCATCCGCCGCCCGGTCCGGATGCGCGTCACCGCTTTTTTTTTACGGCGTGGTATCGACGCCGCCGCCCACCTCGATGACCGCCCCGGTGATATAGGACGACGCCTCCGAGGCCAGAAACATACATGGGCAGGCAACTTCTTCCGGAGTACCCAGACGTTTGAGCGCGCGCGCCGCGGCCATTCGACGCTTGGTGGGCTGGTCGAGCAGCAACTCCCAGGCGGGCGTTTCGATCGGTCCCAGCACCAGGCAGTTCACCCGCACGCCGTAGCGGGCCCATTCGCTGGAATGGGTTTTGGTAAGATTGTTCACGCCCGCCTTGGCGGCCGCGTAGGGTGGATAGAGGGCGAAGCCGGTGAGCGACGCTTCGCTGCTGATGTTGATAATCGAGCCGCCGCTGTGCTGCGCGATGAACTGGCGCGCAGCCGCGCGCGAGCAGAAGAAAACGCCGTCAAGATTTACCGCGACAATCGCCTTCCAGGCATTCGGCGACAGTTCAAGCGAAGGAATATTGAGGCTGGCGCCGTGATTGTTGATCATCACGTCCAGGCGGCCGAAATGCTTCACCGCGGCGGCGATCATTTGGTCAACCGCGGCCGGATCGCGCACGTCGCAGACCTGCAATTCGCACCTCCCGCCTTCGGATCGAATCCGGTCGCGGACCTGGGTCAGGTTGTCGGCCTTGCGGCTGGCAATCAGGACGGGCGCTCCGGCCAGCGCAAACTCGCGCGCGATGCCGGCGCCGACTCCGGTCCCGCCGCCGGTCACGATTGTAACCTTGCCTTCGACGCTGAACTTACCGCCGCTCATTAACAAACGCCTCCTGACGAAATCATTCGCACGATAGCTGGCAAAGCGCCGCCCGCCGTCTTAAGACTTGTGAGTAATATCCGGCGGCGTACATTCGCGCCAGCCATCCAGGAGATCCATGGCGGACACTATCGACCCGGTCACCGGCAAAGTCGTGCTCAACCTCATCAGCCGAACTCATGTCAGCCGGCTGGTGATGCAATCGCTGCTGACGGTTTTAATCAGGGCCAATCCGCAAATCGCGGACCTGGTCGCGCAGGATTTGGAAAACCGGATGGAGGCCGCTGGCGATCGGCAACTGCGCGAATATTATGAACTGGCAATCGGGGAGGTGCTGGCGGCGGCCAGCGCGGTGCGCGCGCAATAGCCGTCATTCGGGCCGACAGCAGAGAATCGACCAACGCCATTGCCCACGACTCCAACGGCGCGCCTGGGAAAATAATCGCGCCGCGTTGATTCCTCCGCCGGCCTCGCGGCGCGCGGCCGGACGGAATCGTGGTGCGGCAGGGTTAAGCTTTTCATCAATGACTGCGGCTCGGCGCAGGGGGCGCGGCGCCGCTCTTCGGGCTCCCGCTGCCGGCGTTGTTCGCGCTCCGCTCAGGGCCATGCTGATGCGCCGCGTGCGAATGGCGCTGCGGGTCGGCCCCGGACGCATCGCCCGCGCGATGACGCCGCGGGTTATGCGGATGCGCATGGGCGGGCGGTGCGGGCGGCGCAGGCGGCGGCAATCCGCGCTTCTTGCGCATCTCCTCGGCCTGTCCCTTGCGGTCGTCGTACTCCGCGCCGCGTCCGTGGGCGTACGCCACCGCGCGTTCGGCCGTCGGTTTGTCCATGTGGCAGAGCAGTGGAATATGCGGATAGCGCAGGCAGATCGGCGGCTCGTTGCTGGCCGCCGGTCTGGTGCTCTGCGCCTGAGCCTGGGGCGCGGCAGCCGACGCAATCGCGAAAGTCGAGACCACGCGCGGACTCATCCCGCCGCAATGCGGACATGCGCGCTCCAGCCGTCCTTCGCCGACCGAGGCCAGATCTTCGAACCTGATATCGCAAGCCAGGCATTCCCATTCATAAAGCGGCATGATGGCACCCGCGGTTATTCTATCGCAGCCGGCGCGTGGGGAAACGCCGCCCAGTCTTCCGGATCGTGGCTGATCAGCAAGGTCGCCTCGTGCAGGTCGCGAATCGCCTTGAGCCGGCGCATCGACCGCACCGCGGTCTCCGGATCGACGTCTCCCGGCATCGTGATTTCCCCTTCCAGCGCCGCCCGCAGATGCGTGGTGTCGCCGGTCAGCACCACCGTGCGATTGGGCAGGCGGATTAACAGAGAGCATTCGCCGGGCGTATGGCCGGGCGTTTTCAGCATCTGGATACTGCCGTCGCCGAACAGGTCGTAATCGCCGTCGATCTCAAGCCAGTTGAAATTGCGCGTTGGCATCAGGTCGTTGATGTTCAGGATCAGGCGATGCTCGGGGATCGGCCACCAGGCGTAGCGCAGCTCGTTGGCCATCACCAAAAAGCGCGCATGCGGAAACAGGTAAAGCCCGCCGGCATGATCGAAATGCAGATGCGACGCGACCACGTACCTGACGTCCTCCAGCCTGTAGCCCAGCGCGCGGATTTGCGCGTCAACCACCAGCTCCTTGCTGAAGCGCAGCCGGATTACGCTGGCGAAAGCGCCGAGATAGTCGTTGATGCCGTCGAGCATGCGCGGGGAGCATCCGGTGTCGAACAGCACCAGGCCCTTGGGATGTTCGATCAGGTAACAAGGCACCGGCATGGCGTAGAGTTCGGTGGAGCCGCCATGCATGATCGCGGCGGCGTTGGCGATAAACTCGGCGCCGGGCAGCGCCCACATCCGTTTCGCTTTGCCTTCCATCGGAAAAACCTCGTCGCTTGAAGAAACATCGGCGCTGCGGATGGCGTAGCTCATAAGCGGGCGGCAATTCAACCGCGGCGGTCCGGGTTGACGCGTGCGGCGCGGCTGCTGTTACATTGAGCGCGCGTTCAGACACGCAATTGAGAGGAGAAAGCAGTTATGGAACTTCAGGGCCAGGTCGCAATCATCACCGGCGCGGGCAGCGGTATCGGCAGAGCAATCGCGCTGCGCTACGCGCAGGCGGGCGCCAATATCGCTATCGCGGATTTGAACGACACCGGCGCGAACGAAACGGCGGAGCAGGTGCGCAAAATCGGCACCAGCGCGCTCACCAGCGTGACCGACGTTGCCGATTACGACCAGGTCGCGGCGCTGATGGCGGAAGTGGTGAAGACCTTCGGCCGTATCGACATTTTGGTCAGCAACGCCGGCATCGCCGGCGGCGGCCATCTGGTCGACCTGCCGCGGGAGACCTTCGAGCGCGTGGTCAAGGTGCATCTGTTCGGCGCGTTCTATACCTCGCAGTTGGCGGCGCGCGAAATGGTCAAGCGCAAGTACGGCCGCATCATCCTGATGTCATCGATCACGGCACTGCAGGGTCCGATCGGAACCAACATTCCCTATGGCGCGGCCAAGACCGGAATTCTGGGATTGATGCGGGGGATGACGCTGGACCTGGCCGAGCATAACATCACGGTCAACGCGATCGCGCCGGGCCCCACTGATACCCCGCTGCTGCGCTCCGGTTCCGCCGATTTATCGGTGCGATCGCATCACGTGCCGATGGGTAGGATGGGCAACGTGGCCGACATCGCCAACGCCGCCTGGTTCTTCGCCCTGCCCGCTTCAGGTTATGTCACGGGAACCGTGCTGCCGGTGGACGGCGGCGCCATCGCGGGCGGCTGCTACATGGTCGAGTACCATCGCAACCGCAGCCAGGCGAAATGATCGGGCCAGGCGCGTCAGGCGCTCTTGAGGGGCGGAAATTCGCCGCGCGGAAATTCCTTTGCGAAGTAAACCGGCGGCGCGCAAATCCGCAAGCCGAGCGATTTGCCGCATCGCCCGGCCTCCCGGATGCCGCCGATACGGTCTACTGGTCGCCGTCGGGCTTGCTGGCCAGCGGCACCAATTGCGCAATCTGGCACTGCACCAGGGCGTGAAGCTTGTTGTCAACCTGGAAGAACCGGGTCACGGTGATTCCGGGCAGTGCGGCGCGAAATTTTGGAATGAAGCGCTTTTGCACATTGATTCGGTCCTGCGCCACCTGCATTACCTCGTCCAGTTTCTGATTGGCCTGGGCGTCGGTCAGGTTCTGATAGTTTTTGGCGTATTCCTTGATCTCGCGGGCGTGGCGCTTATCGACCTTGTCCATCGCGTCTTCATACTGCTCATACAGGGGCCAGAATGCCTTGGCCTGCTCGGGAGTCAGCTTCATGTTGGCGCCGATCACGGCTTTGCGCTGGGCGCGCAGCGCGGCGATATCCAATTGCTTTTGGCTCGGCGGATTGTTCTGCGCCGCCGCTGTCGAAGCGAGCACGCAGGTAACCACGGCCGCCGCTGCCCAGACCCCAAAGTACCGCCTTACTCTCATTTGATAATCAGCCTCCGCTATAAGTCAGAATTTCGCGCATGCTGGCCTATTTCGCCCCATCGGTCAAGCAGGCGCCGGCGCCCGCGGTGCAACGGCGGCCGCTTACTCATGCAGAGCACAGTCAGGGATTGCCGGGCGGGTCGTAGGCGGGGTCGAGAATGACGGAATTGGAGGGTTCGGAGTGCGAATTGTGGGCGTAGGTTTCGAGCAGCTGGCGGCGTACTTCGGCGCGAATCTCATGCTCGCGGGCGTGCGCCGCCATCTCGGTTACCAATTCGTCCGAAATCGGGATGCGGCGCACTATTTCCCGGCAGGCTTCCTCTTCGGAACGGGCCAGGTTGATATCGCGCAGTTGCAGGATATTTTCCGCCGAATTGATAGCGATATCCTGCAGGGTCAGCGCGGGAAGCAGGTTGACGTCCCAGCGGCTGCCGCTGGCCTCAATCAAAGTCTGGCCGTCATGCGCGGAGACCAGCCGCACGTGGATGCCGACCTGCCAGGCGGCGATCAGACCCAGGTAGTAGGCCTCGTAATGCAGCACCTTGCCGTACATCACCGCGTCGACATCGAGCCAGTTGCCGAGGTCCTGCGGCGGCACCTTCTCCAGTTGGGCCATATTGCCGATTCCGCGGTCCTGAATCACGGCATCCACTCCGTAGAGGTTGGCGAGCAGGAATTCGCGCTGCGCCAGATAGCCCTGCATCGCGCGCCGCAGCCGCTGCGCGTCGGTCCACGACCAGTTGTAGCGCTGCTTTTTGCTGCGGAAGGTCAACGGAATTTTGTCCACCACAAAGTTCGCGCTGCCTTCGTCGGTAAACGGCAGCACGGCGATACGCACGGGCGGATTGCGTTTGAACGCGGGGCTTACCCTGACGTCGAAACCGCCGGGATCGAACTCGACAATATGGTCAAGCAGGGTCTTGCGGCCATGGCTTTCCAAATCGTACTCGTGCTGGAAGAAGGGCCGCTCCTCCACGTGGTTGGCGCTGGCACATCCGGCCACCAGACTGAGCGCGATTACTAACAGCAAATAACCCACGCCGTTCTCCTTTTTTCCTGCACCATGACGACCATTGCTCAGGAAAGTGACAGGAGTCGCCGCAGACTACAGCAAGCCCTTTGCCAGTTGAACCGACCCTCCAAGGCTAGAGCCTGCAACCAAAAAAATTCAAGCTCCGGCGGGAGTTTCCGGATGCCGATGAGTGTGCTCGCCAGGCCTCGCATGTTCGGAACCCGTGTAATTTTTGCTGCTCGAATTTTCGGATGACCCGGCTTGCTATCGACAGCGCCGCAAAGAGCGCCGTATCCTGCCCGCCGCTGCTTGCAAGCCAACCGCAATCTGTTGCAGTTAAAAGCCTGACGCCGGCCCCGGCGGCCGCGCCCATCAGGAGGTGCCCGTGGATCCCTCAAGCGTGTTGTTGACGGATAAGGTCGCGATCATAACCGGCGGCGGCGACGGCATCGGCAAAGGCATTGCCCTTACCTATGCCCGCTTCGGCGCCCATGTCGTGATTGCCGACCTCAACCCGGCCGCGGGCGAGGCCGCGGCCGCGCAGGTGCGCCAGTTGGGCCGCAAGGCGCTGTCGATCGCCACCGACATCCGCAGCCTCGACCAGGTCAAGGCGATGGTCGAGCGCACGGTGGAGGAATTCGGCGGCGTCGACATCCTGGTCAACAACGCCGGCGGCGCCCGGCCCAAAGAGTTCATGTCGATGGACCCGGAGCGATGGCGGCGGTCAGTCGAGCTCAACCTGATGGGGCTGCTCAACTGCACGCATACCGTGGTTGGGGCGATGACCGCGGGCGCGCGCCGCGGCGCGATCATCAATATCTCCAGCATCGAGGCCAGCCGCGCCGGTCCGCTTTATTCCGTCTACAGCGCGTGCAAGGCAGCGATGGAGAACTTCACCAAGACGGCGGCGCTGGAATTATCCCGCCGCGGCATTCGCGTCAACAGCATCGCGCCCGACATGATCGATACGCCGCACACCGCGGAACTGCATACGCCCCAGGCTGAAGCGGCGATTGCGCGCGTGGTCCCGCTGGGACAGATGGGGCGGGTCGAAGACGTGGCCGGCGCGGCGGTCTATTTGGCCTCGGATCTGTCCGCCTGGGTAACCGGCATAACCATCCACGTTGACGGCGGCACCTTTGCCGGCGCCGGATGGATCAAGCAGGGCGAGAGCTGGACGCTGTTCCCCGATTCAACCGGGGTGGTCGATTCGCCCAGGGAGACCAGGTGAGATGTTCAGTCTTAACGGCAAACGCGCGCTGATTGCCGGCGGCACCCGGGGCGTAGGTCTGGAAATGGCCCTGACGCTGGCCCGCATGGGCGCAACGCTCGCGCTCAACTATGGCCATAACGATGACGCCGCCGCCGCGGCCCTGCGCCAGGTGCGGGAGATTGCCCCGCGCTCGCTCCTGCTCAAGGCCGACCTCGAGGACGAGGAGCAGACGCGCTCGATGGTGCGGCGGGCGGCGCGCGAGTTGGGCGGTTTGGACATCTTCATCATGAACGCGGTCTCGACCACGACCAAATCTCTGCTCACCGTCAAGCCGCACAGCTTCTGGCGCACCATGGCGATGAACGTCGGCGGGTTTCTGATATCGGCCCAGGAACTCGGCGGCATCATTTCCGACCATGGCCGTGTGCTGCTGATTTCGGGCAACACAACGCTGCGTTATCCCACTCCGACCACGGAAGTACTCGGCGTGGCTAAAGCGGCGATGGAAAGCATCCTGCGCACGCTGGCCTTTGCGCTGGGTCCGCGTGGAATCACGGTGAATGGGTTGGGCCTGGGACTGTTCGAGACGGAATCGTCGCGCTACGCGCTCGGACTGGATAACAGTTACGACGAGCGTGTGAAGGCCACGCAGCAGCGCTCCGCGCTGAAACGGATGGGCAAGGCGTCCGACGTTGCCGCGGTCGCCGGTTTTCTGTGCACCGATGAAGCCGCCTACGTAACCGGTCAGATGATCATGGTGGACGGCGGAATCAGTATCGCCTGTCCGCAGTAGCGGCCCGCTTCTGCGTCCGGTCCGGCAGCGCCAGGCGCAGCAGGCTCGCGGTATCTGCGGTTCGGAGTAAGTTCGATCGGAGGCGCGGTGTGCGGCTAGGCGATGCGGCCGGCAATTTCGTGGATTTGATCCATCCAGACCGTCAGTGCGGGGGCGTAGACCACCGGCACGCAGGTGGCGCAGATATCGCCGGCCAGATTCGACAGCGTCTTTACCGCATGCGTCAGCACCTGCGAACGCGGATATCCCGCCGGGGCTGCGCGCAAACAGTCTTCCAGCGTGCTGAGCGCCGACGCCAGACCGGCCAGAATCCCGGCCAGAACCGGTTCCTCAGGCGATTGCTGCGGTCGATACAGAAGATAATGGACCGTGCGCAGTTCGGCGGCGAATACCAGCGCCGTGCTTTCCAGCCGCGCGATGACGCGCTCCACCGGCGCTTTTTTTTCGCCGAACATCATCGACACCCACTGCAGCTCCGAGAGCACCATGTGGAGATTGGTCTGGATCCGATCAAGGCGTTCTTCAAAGGTGATTCTATGGATTTCCTCCATCACCTGGTCGTTGCGGCGCGAGACGAATTTTGACACCACCGCACCGAAGATCAGCAGGCCGCTGACCGCTTCCACGATCGCCATCGCACGCGCCAGGCCGCGCGGCAGCACGTCGCCGTAGCCCACCGACGTAACCGTGACGAAGCTGAAGTAAAGCGCGCTGACCAGTCCGTGCAGGCTGCCGTCAAGCCGTTGGCCCTCGTCGTATAGACCGGAATGATGCAGCAGGCCGGCGGCCCAGTAGAACACGCCAAACACCAGGGTCATCGCGATCCAGAGCAGGAAAAGCCGCGAGGTTGGCTGACTGTCGATCAGCTCCACCAGCCTGCTGCCCCAGGACCATTGATGGATGACGCCGGTCATCCTGTTCATGATCGGCACGCGAGGAGGAGGAATCGGGGGCGCCGCCACCGAAACGGCGTCGGAACCGATGGCTATCGGGGCGCCCGATTCCTTCCAGTCCGCGATACCGCCGTGATAGTGGCGCAGGTTGGAGTAGCCCATATCCAGCAGCAGGCGTCCAGCCCGCTCGGCGGCGTCTCAAGTGAACTTGGCGCAGTAGACCGCGATTTCGGCCGCCGTATCGGGCAGAACTTCTCGTGCCCGGTCTTCCAGTTCACCCAACGGCAGATTGATCGCCCCCGGAATATGGCCGGACTCGTAGGAGTCGGGACTGAGAACGTCAACTATGGTCAGCGATTTGTCATTAAGCCGGCGCAGGATCTCTTCGCGCGAGATGTCGCCCATTGCGGGCATGGCCCGCAGCTCTGCCGCAGCCTCGGGAGTCATAATTCTGGGCCCCAACGAAACGCTTCGGCGTCAACTATACTATCCGCGCACCGCGCACGATACCCCGCTCAGCCGCGCGCCGCGCAGCGGATTCATGAAATCCAAACTTCTGGTAGACTGCTGGGCGTGAAAAAGGCGGTCATGGTGCTCGGCGCCCTGGCACTGGCGGCCGCCGCGGCATGGATTGTGTCGCAGCGGATGCTGGATCGCGGCGCTCCCGCCAACCGGCTGCTGGTCTCGGGCAATATCGAGGCGCACGAAAGCCTGGTGAGTTTCAAAGCCGTGCAGTCGAGAATTGTCGAACTGCCCTTTGACGAAGGCCAATGGGTCAATGCCGGCACCGTGCTGGCCCGTCTGGACGCGGCCGATTACGCCAAAGAGGTCGAAGTCAATGAGGCGGCGGTGGCGGTGGCGCGCAGAGAGATGGATTCGGCGGCGGAGAAAGTCGAAGTCGCCCGCGCCAGCGTGGTCAACGACCGCGCCGAGCTGGCCCAGCGCGAACTGGATTACGATCGCCGCCGCCGCTTATTCGCCGCCAACGCGATCGCCGCCGAGGAGCGCGATTTGGCGCTGACCGCGCTTCGGCAGGCGCAGGCCGTCCTGCAGCGCGACCTTGCCTCCTCGCGCGCCGCCGACCGCGAAGTTGAAGTGGCCAGGGCCAATCTCGACAGCGCGCGGAAAAACCTCGAACTGTCCAGGGTGATTCTCAACTATACCACCCTGCGCGCGCCCTTTTCCGGCGTAATCCTGGTGCGCAACGCGGAGTTGGGCGAGGTCATGCAACCAGGCACCCCGGTGGTGACGCTCGCCGACCTCAATCATGTCTGGCTGCGCGCTTATGTCAGCGAAACCGACCTGGGCAAAATCCGATGGGGCCAGGACGCCGTGGTTACCACCGACACCTATCCGGACAAAAAGTATTCAGGCCGCATCTCGTTCGTCGCTTCGAGCGCCGAGTTCACGCCCAAAAGCGTTGAAACGCATAAGGAGCGCGTCACCCTGGTTTATCGCATCAAAATCGACGTCGAAAACCCGCAGCATGAACTGAAGCCCGGAATGCCCGCGGACGCCTTAATCGACCTGAGCGGCGGCGGTCCGCAGCGCGACGGCTATCGCGGACCGCAGGGCAATGCCGTACGGCCGCGCCAGACGCCCCATGCCGGATAGCGAACACGCCATCATAGTCAGCGCCCTGGTCAAGGACTTCCCCGGCGTACGCGCCGTCGACGGGCTGACCTTCAGCGTCGCCCGCGGCGAGATCTTCGGTCTGGTCGGACCCGACGGCGCCGGCAAGACCACCACGATGCGCGTGCTGGCCGGCGTGATGTCGCCCGATTCGGGCTCCGCCCTTATCGGCGGATGCGACGTGGTGCGCGATCCCGAGGCGGTCAAGCGGCGCATCAGCTATATGCCGCAGCGCTTCGGCCTGTACGAGGATCTGACCGTGCGCGAGAACATCCGCTTTTACGCCGACCTGTTCGGAGTCCGGCGGCGCGAGCGGGATCTCCGCGCCGCGCGTCTGCTCGCCGCCTGCGGTATGAGCCAGTTCCAGGACCGTCTGGCCGGCAAACTGTCGGGCGGGATGAAGCAGAAGCTGGGACTGGTCTGCGCCCTGATTCATACGCCCCAGGTGCTGCTGCTCGACGAGCCCACCAACGGCGTCGATCCGGTATCGCGGCGGGAATTCTGGGCGATGCTCTACGACCTGGTCGGACAGGGCGTTACTATAGTCAACTCGACGGCGTATTTGGACGAGGCCGAACGATGCCATCGCGTAGCCCTGATGCATCGCGGACGCCTGCTGTTCTGCGATCAGCCCGGACGGCTCAAGCAGCGCCTGCCTGGCGACGTGATTGCGGTGGTATCGCCGGCCGCGTCGCAGCTGCGCGACTCACTGGGGCGTCTGCCGGGCGTCGGCAGCGTGCTGCTGATCGGCGACGCGGTGCATCTGTTTGTCGACGACGCCTCCCGCCGCATTCCGGAGATATCCCGCGCGCTCGAATCGATGCGTCTGCCCTTCGACGAGGTTGTGCAAATCACGCCGACCATCGAAGACCTGTTCGTCAACGCGGTCAGCGAACGGGAGCGCGCCGCGTGAACTCGACTCCGCTTGATAGGGATGGGGCCGGCGCGGGCGAAGTGTCGGTCGCGGTGCAGGACCTGGTCAAACGCTTCGGCGCGTTCACCGCGGTCGATCATGTCACCTTCTCAACGCGCAAGGGGGAAGTGTTCGGCTTTTTGGGACCCAACGGATCGGGCAAGTCCACCACCATTCGGATCTTATGCGGCCTGCTGCGCCCCACCTCGGGACGGGCGGTCGTGGCCGGCTTCGACGTGGCGTCAGATCCGGAATCGGTGCGCCGGCGGATCGGCTACATGTCGCAGAAGTTCTCGCTTTACAACGACCTCACCGTGCTCGAGAACCTGCGCTTTTACGGCGGACTGTACGGGGTTACCGGGGCGCGGCTGAGCCAGCGGATCAATTGGGCGCTGCGGATGGCCGGGTTGCACGGCCGCGAGGACAGCCGCACCGCCACGCTGTCGGGCGGATGGAAGCAGCGGCTCGCGCTGGGATGCGCGGTGCTGCATCGCCCGCCCATCGTATTTCTCGACGAGCCCACTTCCGGCGTCGATCCATTGTCGCGCCGCCAATTCTGGGAATTGATCCAGCAGATGGCGGAAGAGGGCGTCACTGTGTTCGTCAGTACCCACTACATGGACGAAGCCGAGTACTGCAACCGGCTGGCGCTGCTGATGCGCGGGCGCCTGATCGCGCTGGGCGCTCCCAGCGAACTGAAACTCGGCGCCGTGCAGGGCGATCTGATGCTGCTGGAGACGGATTCGCTGCAACGCGCAATCGAAGCGGTGAGAAAGCTGCCCCAGGTGCGCGACGCCGCGGTGTTCGGCAACGCCCTGCACCTGGTGGTGGCCGGCGCGGCGGACGCCAACCAGCCCATTCGCGCGGCCCTCGCCGCCGCCCGCGCGCACGTCCTGCGGCTCGAAGTAATCCGGCCCAGTCTGGAAGACGCCTTCGTCGCCCTCACCGCTTCGGCCGCCGCCGCGGAGCCCATCCGATGAGTGCGCGCCGCCTGTTCGCATTGGCGCGCAAGGAGATGATCCAGATCAGGCGCGACCCGCGCAGCCTCATCGTGGTGCTCCTGATGCCGGTAATGCTGATGGCGCTGATGGGTTATGGAATCGGGCTGGACCAGACCGATATCCCGCTGTGCGTTTACGATCGGGAGGGCAGCCAGTTAAGCCAGGACCTGCTCAAGCGCTTCGTCTCCAACCGCTACTTCAGCCTCAAGCTCAACGCCGAGGATTACCGCGCGCTCGCGGACGCGATCGAAAGCGGACGCTGCACGGTCGGCATCGTCATACCCCTGTATTTCTCAAAGCTGCTCAACGCCGGACAGCCCGCCTCGGTGCAGGCGGTGATCGATGCCACCGACAACAACACCGCCAATCTCATCATTGGATATACGCAGGCGGTGGTCGCCCGCTTTTCCGCTGACGTTCAAATCGATTACCAGCAGCGCAGGGGACCGGCGCTGGGCGCTCCGGTCCTCAACGTGGAGGCCCGCACCTGGTTCAACGAGGAGCTCGAAAGCCGCAATTTCATCGTGCCCGGCGTGGTCGCGCTGGTGATGGCGGTGATCGGCACTTTTCTCACTTCGCTGACCATCGCGCGCGAATGGGAACGCGGCACGATGGAACAGCTCATTTCGACCCCGGTCGCGCCGTTGGAGGTAATCGCCGGCAAATTGATCCCGTACTATGTAATCGGGATGGTGGACGCCGGATCGTGCGCCGCCATCTCGGCGTGGTGGTTCGAGGTTCCGTTCCGCGGCAGCCTGTTGCTGCTGTTTGGCGCCTCATCGCTGTTTTTGATCGGCGTGCTGCTGCTGGGCTTCATGATCTCGGCGCTGGCCAAAACCCAACTGGCGGCCAGTCAGTTCGCGCTGCTGACCACGTTTCTTCCCGCTTTCCTGCTTTCCGGCTTCGCCTTCCCGATCGACCAGATGCCGGCGGCGGTGCGGATGGTGACGCGCGTGTTTCCCGCCCGTTATTACGTAACCACCCTCAAGAGCATCTTCCTCAAAGGGACCGGCGCCGCGGCGCTGGCGGTGCCGCTGGCCGCAATGCTGATCTTCGCCGCGATAGTGGGCGGCGCCGCGGTTCGCGCCTTTCGCAAAACGCTGGACTGAGGGATCGGCGATGTTCGGGCGCATCTGGCAGTTTGTGATCAAGGAATTCATCCAGGTATGGCGCGACCCGCGGGCACGTTTTTCGCTCATCGTGCCCCCCATCATCCAGGTCATTATCTTCGGCTACGCCGCCAATTTCGACGTGCACAACGTGCCCACCGCGATCCTCGACCTGGACCACAGCATGGAGAGCCGCGAACTGATTGCGCGCTTCGCCGCCAGCGGCTACTTCAGAGTCGATGACGTGCTCGCCAGCCGCGCCCGGATCGGCCAACTGATCGACCGCGGCCGCGTTGCGCTGGCGATTCAAATCCTGCCCGGCTTCGCCGAGGACATGCGCAAGCGCGACGACGCGTCGGTGCAGGTGATTCTCGACGGCACCGATTCCAACACCGCGCTGATCGCGCTGGGCTACGTCAACCAGATTGCGCAGCAGTACCAGCAGGACTACCGGCGCGATTACCTCAACCGCATCGCTCCGCTGGCCGCGCGCAGCGCCCCGCAGGTGATGCTCGAGCAGCGCCCCTGGTACAACAACAACCTCGAAGACCGGCTGTTCTTCGTGCCCGGCACGCTGGGTTCGGTGATGATGGTGATGGTGATGACGCTGACCGCGTTCGCAATCGTGCGCGAGCGCGAGATCGGCACCCTGGAACAGATCATGGTCACGCCGATCCGTCCGCTGGAGTTCATTGTCGGCAAAACCATTCCGTATCTGATCATCGCGCTGTTCGAACTGGCGGTAATAAGCGTGGTTGGCGTGCTGTGGTTCGAAGTTCCGATGCGCGGCAGCGCCCTGATCCTGGTTGCCGGATCGCTGCTCTTCATCTGCGGGGTGTTGGGAGTAGGATTGCTGATATCGACGGTATCCAACACCCAGCAGCAGGCGATGGTGGTGTCGTTCTTTTTCATCCAGCCGGCCATCACGCTTTCGGGCTTCGGTTTTCCGATCAGCTCGATGCCCGCGGCGCTGCAATGGCTCACCTATCTGGACCCGCTGCGCTATTACCTGGTGGTGCTGCGCGGCACGTTCCTGAAGGGAATCGGGATGGACCGGCTGTGGCCGCAGTTCGCCGGGATGGCGGCGTTCGCCGTCGTGACGCTGGCCGTGGCCGCGGCCAGATTCCGCAAGACTCTGGAATAGGCGCCGCGTCAGCCGCGGATTCCCGTCGCGCCAACCGCATTGGTTGACGAATTAACCATCCGATCGCGTTTATACCGGCGCGGCGTGCGGTCGCCGGCTGACGGCGGCATCCGGCCGGGCGCACCGACAACGGATTCGGATCGGGGCGCCGCCAAAACCGCCGAACCCGGCGGCGTCAGCTTCGGCGGACAGTAAAATGCCGCCACCGCGATCAGGAACGAGATCGCAATGATCGTCCATTTGAGAACGCTGGAGCGGATGAAAGCCGGCAAGCCGCGCGATTGCATCGTTTCACCCCGGCATTCGCCGCGCGCGCACGGTGGTTCCGGCGAGCACAAGACCAGGCGCCCGCGCGACTCAAAGCGGCTGAATGCTGTGGATTACGAATCGAGGGCGTAACGATGCGACGCACAAAATCGTGAGATCGAATGGAACGGTTGGCCGCCCGCGGTCACGGTTGATTCGGTCTCCTCATGGAATTCACCGGTGAAGCCGCGGAGCTGCGGCCGCGACCGCTACCAGGCACCCTCACGGTGAGCGCTTCGACGAAAAGATTTGGGAGCGGTCAGAGGGATGCTTTCGGCAAAAGCAAGGCGCGCCGGCTCGCAGGCGGGCGGGCCGCCGGACTGATCGGGCGGCCCGCCCTTCGGTCAGCCGCAGGTCCAGGCGGGTTGCGGCGTCGCGTTTGGGTCAATCCGCATCACATTACAGAATTGCGAGCAGCGCCTTGCCGTCGGGGCTCCCCAAACCGGTGCACGCGTCCCAGTTCAGGTCGGCCGAATAAGCGCCGTTATTCCCTTTCTGTACGTCGTGGAAGACTTCCGGATGCTCGTAGATGACCGGATTGATGTATCCCACACTGCGGCCCTTGAGCTGATTGATGCATGCCAGCAGGCCGGCCCACAGCGGCGCCACCGCGCTGGTTCCACCGATAACCGTATCGGCGCCGTCGACCCGCACCACATAGCCGGTCACCGGGTCGGCGTCGCCGGCCACGTCGGGCACGCCGCGATTGCGCAGCGCCACCCGCTCGCCGCCGGTCATGGTGGCCTTGAGGCCCTTCTGCCAGTCGGGCAGGTCGAAAATCGCGCTGACACCGCCGCCGGTGGCCCCCTCGTTGGGCAGTTCGTTCCATACCACTTCTTCGGTAATCGCGTTGCCGGCGGCGCTCACGCGCGTCCCGCCGCATCCCAGCACATACGAGCTGGAGGCCGGGAAATCGACATGCGAGGCGTTGTCCTCGACGCCGTCAGTGGAGCCGTTGTCGCCCGCGGCCGCACATACGGTTACGCCCAGCGCCGCGGCGGCCTTGAACGCCTCGTCCAGCGCCGTCATCGCCTGCTGCGTCCATCCCGGCTCGGCGCTGCCCCAGCTGATCGAAATCACCGAGGGCCGGTTGGTCTGATCGTGAATCGCGCTGGTGACGGCGTCGATAAATCCGCGATCCGTATTGGGCGCGAAGTACACCGCGATCCTGGCTTTGGGCGCCACCGCGCCGGCCACCTCGATGTCGAGCATCACCTCGCCGTCGGGACCGTTGCCGTCGCCGGTGGGATGGTTGCTGCCATGGTCCACCGAAACGGCCACCACCTCGGGTTTGTGAACCCCGAGTTTGCTGAAGTATTCGGTCAGGTCCTGGGGACGGAATCCGCCGCCCAACTCGATGATCCCGATACATTGCCCGCTGCCGTCGGCACCCTGCGGGAAGCCGTAAAGACTCGCCAGTTGCAGCGGCGTGAAGACGGCCGACTTCGCCGCGCTGTCATGCCATTGCACGTTGCCCCGCGCTCCCCTGTGGCGCAGATGCGGCTTGAGCTGCGGACGATCGTCAAGCCCGAATACGCCGGCGATCACATCCTTGAGTTCGGATGGGATCTGCACCGGTCCGGTGCGCCCGCGATAAGTTCCGCCGTCATATTCGTAGCGCTCCAGGTCTACGCCAAAAGCTTCGCTGAAGTCCTTGACCGTACCGGACAGCACCACGCTGCGGCGCGCGGCGCTCTTCTCCACCACAGTCAGGCGATGCTGACGCGCGAACTGCTCGACCTTGTCGAGGTCGTCGGGATTAGCGTCATGCACGAGATGGAAATTGTTGCGCGCCCGGCGCTCCTCTTCGGGTGAGATGCCGCCGAGCGCCCGGGCTTCAATTAACGTGCGGGCCTGCTTTTCGGCTTCGTCCCGGGATTTGGGATGGACCACGACGGTTACTTCCATGCGCTCGCCGGGGTCGGCGGCGCCGACTGCGCGCGAACCGGGCAAAGGTTTGCGCGCGCTGCCTGGAACCGAATGTCTGACCGATGCCATTTTTGTCTCCCTCCATCAAATATGCGGAACGCAATTGCTTCGCCCGCAACATGAGGGCGTAACAATTTCTCTCACAATCTTGTGAGATAACCTGATGGCCTCTCCGGCCTCCGCCGCAAGCTGAAAGTGACTGGTCAGGGATTAAGCCGCCAAACGAGCGGCTAATCCTGCTCGTTAAGATCGAAAGAAAATCGCCGCGAAGCGATTCAGCCGCCGGCCTGCTTCAGCAGGGCCGCGGTCAGCTCGAAATGCCGGGGCATCCCGATTGCCCGATACCCGTGCGCCGCCTCGCCCAGGATAATGCGCGCGCGCTCCCGGTCCTTGCCCGCCGCCCGCTCCATTAGCATCTGCCCGTACAAGCGATGCGCCTCGCAGCGCTCCAGCGGATGCGGCATGGTCCCGGCCCTGGCGATGGCGGCCTGGAAGTGACGTTCGGCATCCTGCCATTTCCGGGCCGCCGCCGCCGCAACGCCGGCGATGGTATCGGTGAAGCGGGATATGACCGTCATGCAGACCAGCCCGGTGTCGGCGGCCTGCAACGCCAGCGGATAGAGCTCCCCGGCCCGCTCCCGCTCGCCGCATACGTACAGCGCTTCAATCAACAGCATCAACAGCGCCCACGAGCCGATCGGATGGGGCGATCCGGCCTGCGGCATCCGCGTCTTTTTCGCCTCGAGCACTTGGAGCACTCCCGCCCGATCCCCGAGATAGGCGCGCTGACGCGCCAAAACGCCGGCGCCGAAGCCGTCAAAGGCATTGGGAAATTCGGCGGCGTTGGCCTGTTCGCAGAACTCCAGTCCCCGCTGCCATTCGCCGCGCAGGAAATTCACCAGACCCAACTGCGCATACGATGTGGCAATCCACGGCAGCCCGGCCGACTGGGTGATTTCCAAATCCTGTTCAAACGCCCGTTCCAGCACGTCGAGGCTGGGATGGGCGCAAAAGTCGCACCACGCGCTGACCCGCCCGCATAGCATCCGCGCCGCGCTATGCCCCAGGCGCACGGCCAGCGGCTCCAACTCGCGGCCGATTGCGCGCGCCTGCTCGATTCTGCCCGCCTGCATGGTCGCGCTCTGCAGAAAGCCCAGCATCTGCGCCAGTGACCATAACGCGCCCTCCGCGCGCAGCAGGTCGGCGCTGCGTTGGCCGTCGCTGATGGCGTCATTGACGCGCAGGAACATGAAGTTGTGATGAGCCTGGTAGGAGGCGACCGCGCCCAGCGCCCTGTAATCGCCCAGTTGCTCGGCCAGTTGCGCGGCCTGGGCCAGCGCGTCATGCGCGGCCTGATAGGCGCCCGCGCCGCTGTTGATCATCCCGACCGCTCCCAGCAGCCGCGCCCGATCGGCGCTGACCGCGCCGCGCAGCTGCGCCAGGGCCCCGTAGGCGACGGTGGCGGCGTCGATATAGCGTCCGGCCCAACTGAGCGCTTCGACGATGGTGAAGGACAAACGCCCCACGGCGGACAGGTCGCCGGCGGCGGCGTAGTAGTCCAGCGCCTCGCGCCAATGCGCCAGCGCTTCCTGCCATAGATCCAGACTGCGCTTGGCCATCCCGAGATCGGACAGCAATTCGGCGCGCTGGGCGGAACCCGACGCCACCAGCTTGAGCGCGGCCTCGAAGAAATGCAGCGCGTTGCGATGAGCCGCGGCCGCCGCCGCATGCCGGCCCGCCCGGGTGAAGTATTCGATCAGCTCGGAGCGCTGCGCCAACGCCGCCGCCGCCATCAGATGGCCCGCTATATCGGCGGCGTGCTCGTCGAGGCTTTCGGCGTAGCGCGCCTGCAGCAGGCGCGCGGCCCGCAGATGCATCCGCTGCAGCCGCGGCGGCGATACCCGGTCCAGAATCGTCTGCCGCACTATCTCATGGACGAAGGCCAGCGGAGCGTCGCGGTTCGATCGCGTTACGATCAGGCCGGCTTTGAGCGCCTCATCGATCGCACCCAGCACCGCGGCGGTATCGGATTCCGCCACCGCCTCGAGCGGTTGGGATTCGAAGCTGCTGCCCAGCACCGCCGCGCCCGACAGCACCTCGCGCACGCCTTGGGCGAGACGGTCCAGCCGTCTGCCGACCACCAAACTCACGCTTTGCGGCACGGCGAACTCGCCCGGCCTGAGGTCCGCGCGAAAACGTCCGGTGCGGTCGAACAGCCGATCCTCCTCGATCAGATGCTTGACCAGTTCCTCGACAAAGAACGGATTGCCGCCGGTCTCCGAATACACCGCCAGTCCCAGCTCGGCCGGCGGTTCGCTGCCGCATAACGCCCGTATCATCTGATTTACGGCATCAGCCGGAAGACCCTGCAACCGCACCGCCCGCATCCCTTCCCGGATCAGGTCCTCCAGGGTCTTGACCAGCGGCGCGTTCATTTCCGCCGGCAGGTCGCGATAGGTGCCGACAATTACGGCAGGCACGTCGTGCAGGCGCCGGGCCAGATGCGAAAACAGCGCCAGGGTGGCCTCGTCGGCCCAATGCAGATCGTCGAGAATCAGGAACACCGGACGGGCGCGGGCGGAGCGCGCCAGAAACTGGTAGACGCTTTCAAACAGATAACGTTGGGCCTGGGGCGGCGGCAATTCCAGCGGCGGCGGGATATCGGGAAACAGCCGCCGCAGGCGCGGCACCAACTGGGCCAGTTCGGGGGCGTTCTCGCCCAGCGCCGCACGGAAGCTGTCGTGGGTGGCAGCGTGAGCCAGCGCGGTCTCGATTATTTCAACAAATGGGATGTAGGGATGCGGCTCTTGAGTCTCATAGCAGCGTCCCAGCAATACCGCCGCGCGGGAGGCCGCCGCCTGCCGCGCGCTTTCGATGGCCAGGCGGGTTTTGCCCACGCCCGGCCCGCCGCCAATCACAATCACCGAACCCTCGCCGCCGATGGCATTGTGGAAGGCGGCCAGAACCTGACCGCGCTCGGCGTCGCGACCGACGAATTCCGTGCGCCGCCCCGACGCTATTGCGGGCGGCAACTGGATCGGCGCGAGCTTATCCGACGCGGACAACGGCGCGGCGGCCGCGCCCAATTGCCACATTACCGGCGCGGCGCCGTCGTCATAGACACAGAATGTCCCGGTTCTGATCGATCGCTCCAGGATCGAAGCCACGATCGCATCGTTCTGGGCGATTTTGTCGATCGCATACTTGATCGCCTTGGTCACGGCAACGCGCGCGCGCTCGGGCGCCGAGGCGGCCCGCCGATGACGCCCGCCCTTGCCGATGGCGCGGGACAACTCCCGCGACAAGGCGTCGATTTCGTCTTCGATGGCGCCGGCACGCTCCACGTCGCTGCGCTCGCGCGCGTCGTCGAGCATTTCGCGCAGTTCGGCAAGACGGCGGCGGTATTCGGCCTTGCTGCGGTCGTCGAGCAATTCACCGGCGTCGCCCAGCGCGTCCGCGGCCCCGGTGCGCATCCCCTCCTGCAGCAAACCGCCGATCGATGGCGCGGTTTCGGTTGACGCCTCGGGGCTGCCGATCCGGGCCAGATCGAGAACGTGAAACTCGACTCCGCGATGGCTCACCAGGCGTTCGATGTAGGCCAGCCCCTTGGAGTCCTTGACGTAGGAGAGCGCGCCGCCGTGGCCGACGGTCCAGAATTCTCCGGCTTTGCGCAACACGCAAATCGGGGCGGCGGGCGCCGATTCCCCGGCGGAATGCCGCTCCGATCCGGTTTTTGTCTTGGCTTGCTTTCCCACAAACGAACGCCGCGGGCGGTGTTTTTCCGGCTTTAGCGAAGCGTCAGCATAAAACACAAGCTGTCCCGGATGCTATCTTTCCGGCCATTCGGGCATTATGGCCGCATGAATATGCCGCCGTACACAATTGACCACACCGCCCTCCTGCTTCCGCTCGCCGTGGGCGGGCTCACCACCATGCTTACCATTTTCATCCATGGCGCCGCGGGCCGCGCGATGATCCTGCTCGTGGTTCGCAGCCTGCGCCGCGGTATCGCCGGTGCCCGCTTCCGCAACGACGTCGCCCTGATCGCATTCGCCGCCATGATGCTGCTTAGCGCCCATCTGGCCGAGGTCATGATCTGGGCGGGGGTCCTGATGCTATGCCGCGAGTTCAGCAGCTTCGGCCTGGCCTTTTATCATTCCGCCATCAATTACACGACGCTGGGTTACGGCGATATCGTGATGTCGGCCCGCTGGCGCCTGCTCGGTCCGCTCGAAGCGCTGGACGGGATGCTGCTGATCGGCATCTCCACCGCCGGGCTCTTTGCCGTAATCCAGCGCGTGCTCCGGACTGCCAATCCCCAGGTTTGGGAAGAGATCGAAACCCGGGTCGCGGTGGTTGTCGACAAGTGACGGGCTAATCTTCGATCCGCTTCAATTCGGCGGTCTCGCTGGGCGTCTCCAAATGGGCGGATTTGCCGTCCGGCGCTACGCGCAACAGGTCGATGTCGTAGTTGTTGGGGTCGTCCTTGCGCGGCTGATAAACCTTGATTTCGGTGCCCGCCGATCCCTCAAGCTCGGTTATCTGGTAATGAATCCCGTCCTCGGTAAAGCTCCGGGGGCCGCCGCTGATGGTGAGCGAATCCCTGGCGAATTCGATGGTGTCGTTGCCGGTTTGCTTCTTGATATTGGAAGAAAGCGGATCGACGTAGCTGACATAGGTTTCCTTGGTGCGCCGCTCGATCTTCCACTTGCCCAGCAGCGGATTGTAGGTGCATCCGCAAAGCCCCAGCACGATCAGCGCAAGTCCCGCGATGCCCCACCTTCCGCCAATCCTGATGCTATTTGTACCATCAAGCCTGTTGCCCCGTGTGCAATCCAAAGCAGTACCCGTAACCAAGCCCTTCTCCTCCTTCACCCCAAAAAACCGCCCGCGCGGCCTGTGAGGTTCATCAGTTTGTTCCATAGATGAACACTCTTGCCAAGAGCCGCTCTCGTTTCGCGGCGGCGCGCTCGGCACAATTCTGGCTTACGGGTGCGCTGTGGCTATACTTCCTGGTCTGATTCTGATCGCGGTCCTGCTCGGACCGCTTCTGGTCAAGCCGATCGAACATAATATCGAGCTGTTCTTCCTGGTTGCCGGCGCACTGGCCGCGCTGGCCGCGGGCCAATTCGGACGCGCCGTCATCCACGACGCGCTCACCCAGCCGCTCGGCATCACGGCGGCGGTGCTGGTATTCGGTGCATTGGCGCGCCTGCTGCGCCCGCAGTTCGATCGCGCCATCCAGCGCCTGCGCGCCGCCCTTCCCCCGCGATGGATCTATTTTTCGCTGATTGTCGTTCTGGGGCTGCTCTCCAGCATCATCACCGCGGTGATTGCGGCGCTGCTGCTGGTGGAAGCGATTGCGATGCTGAAGCTGGATCGGCAGAGCGAGACCGCCGCGGTTGTGATGGCGTGCTTCGCGATCGGTATCGGCGCGGGATTGACGCCGCTGGGCGAGCCGCTGGGAACCATCGCGACCGCGGCGCTCAATGCCCATTTCTGGTACCTGATGCTGCTGCTGGGGCCGATCGTGGTTCCAGCTATCGTGGCGGTCGCGATGCTCAGTCTGTTCATTCCGCCGATCCCCGCGGCATCGCTTTACGCGGCGCGTCCCGAGGAAGGATGGAAGGAAATCGTTCTTCGCGCGCTTCGCATCTATGCCTTCGTGGCGGGGTTGGTCGGGCTTTCCTTCGGCCTGCGTCCCCTGGTCGAGCCGCATTTAGGCCGCATTCCGCAGGCCGCACTGTTCTGGCTCAATTCGATCTCGGCGGTGGTCGATAACGCCACTCTGACCGCGGCCGAAATCGGACCCGCGCTGGCCCGCGGTCAGCAACGCGCCATCCTGATGGGTCTGCTGGTCAGCGGCGGGATGCTGATACCGGGGAACATTCCCAATATCGTCGCCGCCAATCGGCTGGGAATCGGCAGCCGCGAATGGGCGCGGATCGGCCTGCTGATCGGAATTCCGCTGATGGGTTTGTGCTTCATCGCGTTGAACCTGATGGGGTAGCGGCAGATTCGGGTTTTGGCCGCAACAGATTGAACATAAGATCGCATGGGGCGGGCAGTGGGTTGAATTTGCGCCGCTCTTGCGCGCCACCCTTCTTTACTTAAGACTGGTTTAGTCCACCCGATCCGCCCTATGGAGCGGAAGCTTGATGCGATATGCTCTACTGGTGAAGTTTGCGCCTGAGGTGGATGGTGATGGCGCAGCAGCGCGGGCTTCCCGCGCCGCCGAGGAGGGGCCGAAGTCTGCATGAGCAACCCTACAATCGCACCGCCCGCAACCGAAACGTCGGCTTCGGTCAGCGTCGCCGACGCGCCGCAAGCCAACGGCGCCATCGGTTCCACGACTGGCGCCGGCGTTTTATTCTCAAGCCAGACCCCGATAAGCCTGGCGCCGCCGCTGCCCGCCGGCGCGGCTGTTGCGATGGATGCGACCCTTCAGAGCGGATCTGCAAGACCGCTGTCAGCGCCGGATTTCACCGATCTGAGCCGCCCCGAACTGTACCTCAACCGTGAACTGACCTGGCTGGCGTTCAACTGGCGTGTGCTGGCCGAGGCCGCGGACCGCCGCAATCCGCTACTCGAGCGGGTCAAATTTTTAGCCATCACTGCGTCCAACCTCGACGAATTTTTCATGAAGCGCATCGGCGGGCTCAAGCAGCAGGTGGTCGCCGGGATGACGGAATTGACGCCCGACGGACGCACCGCGCGCCAGCAGATCGTCGAATGCTATGCGGAAATCCGCCGCATGGAGCAGCGCCAGCGCGAGATTCTGGCCGAGCTGCTCGAAGCGCTGAACCATCACGACATCAGGATCGTCAAATACGACGAGCTGTCCGAGTCCGATCGCGCGGAGGTCCGCCAGAACTATCTCAGGAATATTTTCCCGCTGGTCACACCGCTGGCGATGGACCCGGCGCATCCGTTCCCGTTCGTATCCAATCTCTCGCACAACCTGCTCGTCAGCCTGCGCGATCCGCAGACCAACGACCAGCTGATTGCGCGCATCAAGGTGCCGCTGGGCGCCGGTATCCAGCGCTTCATCCCGGTCGGCTCGAAAACCCACTTCGTGCCGCTGGAAGACGTGATGGCGCATAACCTCGACCTGCTCTTCCCCAGCATGACGGTTGCGGCCAGCGAGTTCTTCCGCGTCACCCGCAACGCCAATACCGAGAGGGACGAGGAAGAAGCCGACGATTTGCTCGAGATGATCGAATCGGAGCTGCGCGACCGCCGCTTCGCTCCCATCGTCCGGCTGGAAGTGGGCAAAGGCATGGACGCGGCGCATCGCGGAATGCTCGCCTTTGAGCTGGGGCTGAACGAACGCGAGGACGTCTTCGAAGTCGACGGGATGCTGGCGCTGCGCGATCTGATGGAGCTGGTATCGATCGAAAACCCCGCGCTGCACGACCCCATCCATCGTCCGGCGGAACATCCGTCGCTGCGCACCTCGCGCAACATCTTTCACATCATCCGCGACGCCGGTTCGCTGTTCGTGTTCCATCCCTATCAGTCGTTTTCCACTTCGGTGGCGCGTTTTCTGCGCGAGGCCAGCGAAGACCCCAAGGTGCGCGCGATTAAGATGACGCTGTATCGCACTTCGGCCGACGCCGAGATCATCCACTACCTGTGCGACGCCGCGCGCAACGGCAAGCAGGTGGCGGTGGTGGTCGAACTTAAGGCGCGCTTCGACGAGGCGGCCAACATCCGCTTTGCCACCAAGCTGGAGGAATTCGGTATCCACGTCACCTACGGCGTGATCGGACTGAAGACGCATACCAAGGTGATCCTGGTGGTGCGCCAGGATTACAACGGCTTGCGCCGCTACTCCCACGTCGGTACCGGCAATTATCATCCCGGCACGGCGCGGCTTTACGCCGACTTCGGCCTGCTCACCTGCGACGACGCGATCGGACAGGATCTCACCGAGCTGTTCAACTACCTGACCACCGGCTATAAGCTGGAGCGCAGCTACCGCAAGCTGCTGCCGGCGCCCGTCGCGCTCAAACGGGCGCTGATTGGCAAAATCGAGCGCGAGATGAAGCTGGGCGCGGCGGGGCTGATCCAGTTCAAGATGAACGCGCTGGAAGACGTACAGGTGACGCGGGCGCTGTATCGCGCGGCGCAGGCGGGCGTGAAGATTCAGTTAATCGTGCGCGACACCTGCCGCTTGCGTCCCGGACTGCCGGGATTGTCGGAAAACATCCGCGTCATCAGCATTGTAGGCCGCTTTTTGGAGCACGGCCGCATCTACTACTTCAAAAACGCCGGCGCTGAAGAATACTTCATCGGTTCCGCCGATTGCATGAAGCGCAACCTTGAAAGCCGCGTCGAGGTTTTGGCCCCGATCGAGGACGCCGCCCAGCGCAAGGACTTGCGCATGATCCTCGATACCCAGCTCAACACCAGACACGGAGCGTGGGAACTCCACGCCGACGGCAGCTACACGCCGTTGGCGCCGTTCGACGACACCAGCCCGAGCGCGCAGGAGTTGCTGACCCAATACGCCGACAAGAAGCTTTCCGTAAGCGAACGCCAGCGGCGGCGCAAAATCGCGCGCCGCCGCACCATCGCGCAGTGAACGCCGCCGTCGGCATCCGTCGCCCAACCCTGCCGCCCGCGCGCCGGTGCCCTTTCGGCAGTATAGTTCCGTTGCGCACGGTACGCAGTCATTCCAGTTGCGCGATTACCGAAGCCGAAGACGGTCGTTAAAATGCTGTAATCGTATCGGGCGCCTTCACCCTCTTTCAAAAAGGAATGTGGGAGAAGGGACCCGGAACATCCCCTTCCTTGCGGACGTTGTTCCTCGCTTTTCTCCGAACCCGCCTAGGCCCCGAGCTTAACCACCCACCAAATACTTTCCTTTAAGCGGCGCGAGGGGAATGATCGAACAGAGCCGCCGCAATCCTGGACCGGGTTTTTCAACTCGCGGCGCGTTCGCAAGGAGGTAATCCGCCATGGCCGAGCGCCTGGACAGCAGTAATCCCGCGGTGCCGACGGCCGTGATGCAGATGCTTACCTGCTTCTGGAAGCCGCACGTAATCGCGGCCGCGGTCAAACTCGGCATCCCCGACCTGCTGGCGGGCGAAACCAGATCCAGCGAGCAGCTCGCCGCCGCCGGCAAAATCAATCGCGCTTCGCTCTATCGTCTGCTGCGGGCGATGTGCGCGATGGGCCTGTGCGTAGAGATTTCGCGCGATATGTTCGAGCTTACGGCGGCGGGCGAGGCTTTGCGCAGCGGCACCTCGGAATCGCTGCACTGTGCGGCGCTGTTTTTCGGCACCCAGGTAATCGAGCGATGGAACCGGCTGGCCGACAGTGTCAGAACCGGCCAGACCGCATATGCCATCACGCACGGCGCGCAACCGTTCGACGCGTTTGCCCGCGATTCACAAACCGCAAAAATATTTCACCAGGCGATGCTGGAAATCACCCGTATCCACGCCGCCGGGATTGCCGGCGCCTACGAGTTCTCCAGGCTCGGTGATTTGGTTGACGTGGGCGGCGGTTACGGCGAGATGCTATGCACGATTTTGCGCAAGAACCCGGCCATGCGCGGCGTGATCTTCGACCTGCCGCATGCCCAGGCCGGCGCCGTCAGCAATATCGAGCAGGCCGGTTTGAGCGATCGATGCCGGTTTGAGAGCGGCAGCTTTTTGGAAACCGTGCCGGGCGGCGCCGGCGGCTATATGCTCAAAAGCGTTATCCATGATTGGGAGGACAACTTCGCCGCCCAAATCCTGACCAACTGCCGCAAGGCGATGAAGCCGGGCGCGCGGCTGCTTCTGATTGAGCAGATTGTCCCGCAGAGAATCGAAGCCATCGCGCAGCATGAAATGATCGTGATGCCGGACCTGACCATGATGCTGGGGCCAGGCGGACGGGAACGCTCGCAAACCGAGTTCAACGCGCTGCTCAAAGCCGCGGATCTCAAAGCCGACAAAATCATCCCCACCCCCACTCCGTTCAGCATTATCGACGCCGCCGCGGTCTGATTCGATCGCACAGACCGCGTTCGGATTCACGCTGATTGCCTTCATCCGCCTCATCGCGCATCCCGCCTTTTGGTTTGCCGTGCTCGATCCGGTCAACCTGAAAGGCAATTCAGGCAAGCCGCAGACCATGCCCGCGGACTGGAGGGAGGAGCGCAGCCAGAGAAATCCAAAATCTCCGCGGCGCGATTCATCCTCTTGCCCGCTCTCTACACCGATCTTATCAGCACCACGATGGAGCGCGCCTTGACCGTGTAAACCGGCGAATTGAGCCGCGGCTCGGTTCCCGGGGCGGCAAAGTCGAACGGGCTGGTCAGGCTGGTATCGACCACGCGTTTCCATTCATCCGCCCGCCCTTCCTGCACGGTAAAATCGAGGTTTTCCCAATAGGCGTTGATCATCACGTAGAGGTCCTCGTCCTGCTGCGAGGCGCCATGCAGGCAGAAGGCGAGAGTGTGCGAGGCGTCGGACAGATCCACGTCCCGGCCGACGCCGTACCAGCGCACGTCATCGCGCCAGAAGCGACTGCGTCCGAGGCTCGGATGCGCCTTGCGAAACCCGATCATGCTTTTGAAGAAGAGGAACATGTCGCGGTTGCGCTCAAGCAGATCCCAGTTGAGCCACGTGGTCTCGTTGTCCTGGTTGTAGGGATTGTTGTTGCCGCCCTGAGTGTTCATGAACTCGTCGCCGGCGCAGAACATCGGGGTGCCGTTGGACAGGAACAGCAGGCAGCAGAAATTTTTGATCTGTTGCCTGCGCAGCTCGATCACGCCGGCGGGAACGTCGATGTCGCCCTCCCATCCGCAATTCCAGGAGATGTTGTTGTCGGTGCCGTCCTGGTTGTTCTGGCCGTTGGCCTGGTTGTGCTTGGTGTTGTAAGCGACCAGGTCGTAAAGACAGAACCCGTCATGACAGGTTATCAGGTTGACGCTCTGATACGGATGATACGCCTGGGCCAGATCGTCGGGGAAAAGGTCGTCGCTGCCGTAAAGCCGGGTCATCAGCGCGCCGACCTTGCCATTGTCGCCTTTCACAAAGGATCGGATATCGTCGCGGAAGCGGCCGTTCCACTGACCCCACATATGGCCGGGAAAGCTGCGCCCCAATTCGTAGGTCTGAAGATCCCACGGCTCCGCGATCATCCGGACACCGGCGAAATCTTCGTCGCCGGTAATATCGGCGATCACGGCCGGCTGACCCAGGTCGATCGATCCGTCGTCGCGGCGGGTGAAGATCGACGCCAAATCGAAACGGAACCCGTCCACGTGCATCTCGCGCACCCATACCCGCATGCTGTCGAGGATGAACTTGCGCACCTTGGGATGGGCCGAGCGCAGCACGTTGCCGGTGCCGGTGTCGTCGCGATAACGGCTCATGTCCGGCTCCAGCAGATAATAGGTGCTGTTGTCGATGCCGCGAAAGCTGTAGGTCGGACCTTCTTCGTCTCCTTCCGTGGTGTGGTTGTAAACCACGTCAAGGATGACTTCGATGCCGGCTTCGTGCAGCGCCTTGACCATGGCGCGGAACTCATTTGTGCCGTCCTCGGACTGGTTGGAGGCATAGCCGCCGTGCGGGGTGAAGAATCCCAGCGGCATGTAGCCCCAGTAATTGCCTTCGTCCGGATCGAACTGAAAGACCGGCAGCAGTTCGACCGCGGTCACACCCAGATCCTTGAGATAGGGAATTTTCTCGATCACACCCGCGTAGGTGCCGCGGGCGGGCGCACTGACGCCGGAGTTTTCGCGCCGCGTAAAGCCCCGGACATGCATTTCGTAAATGACGGTGTCGAAAGTATGGCCCGGGCGCCGGTCCGCGCCCCAATCAAAATAATCGCTGCGCGGCAGTTGGGCCAGCGGCGCTTTGCCCGCGTTCGAGCCCGCGACGCGCGAGGCGGCGCGGCTGAAGCCGGGCGGAAAGAAGATCCTGCGCGCATAAGGATCGAGCAGTACCTTTTGCGGATCGAAGCGGTCGCCCGGCTGCGGCGGAGTGCGGCCCTCGATCGAGTAGGCGTAGTAGCGCGCCGGTCCGATCTGGTTTTCCGGCACGCGGCAATGCCAGATGCGGGCCGATTTGTGCTTGAGATAATTCAGCGCAATCCGCACGATCGGATTGAAAAGATCGTCCGCGCCGTACAGCAGCAGCGTCACCGCCGTGGCCTGGCGCGAGTACAGCGTGAAATTGTACGCCCGCTCCTCGTCGATAAAGACCGCACCCGGCGGATACGGAGTCCCTTCCGTCCGATACCATTCCAGCATCAGGCTTCGCCTTTCATGTCGTATCAGGGAATCGGCCCGCGCTGCGCGCCCTTGTATGGATAGCACTTCGAGGGATGGACGGTAAGGTCAGGCGGGTGTAGATGGTGCTTCAGGCGCGCGCCCCCTCGGCGGAGCCGCCATCGATGGGAGGAGGAAGCGTAAATGAAATTCGGTGCGATGCTGTTTCAACGGCGCGGCGAAGACCTCGCCGCCAACGCCAAACTGGCCGAGCAACTGGGTTTCGAGTCGGTGTGGATGGGGGAACATATCGCCTTTCCCTTCGAATTCAAATCGCGCTATCCGGGCTCGCCCGACGGCAAGCCGCCGGTGCGTCCCGACATCCATCTGCCCGACCCATTGATCGTGTTTGCCTACCTGGCGTCGATCACGACCCGGATTCGCTTCGGCACCGGCGTGTACGTGCTGCCGCTGCGCAATCCTTTTGCGGTGGCCAAGGCGGTGGCGACGCTCGACCAGCTTTCCAATGGGCGCTTCATCTTCGGAATCGGCGTGGGCTGGCTCAAGGAGGAGTTCGAATACGTGGGGATGAACTGGGATGACCGCGCTCTGCGCAGCAACGAGTACATGAAGCTGCTCACCGCGCTGTGGAGCGAGGAGCGGCCGGCCTTCAAGGGCAAAACGATTTCCGCCGAGGGCTTTTATTTCAACCCCAAGACCGTCCAGCAGCCCCATCCGCCATTCATCATCGGCGGCCACGGCGAGGCCGCCTACAAGCGCGCGGCGCGCCTGGCCGACGGCTTTTACATCACGGCCCAGGACATGGAGGACGCCCGCGCGCAAATCAAACGCCTGCGCGAGATCGAACGCCAGTTCGACCGCGCCAGGCCGCTGGAAATCACGATCGGCGTCGGTCCGGTCAACCTGGACACGGTCAGGCAACTCGAAGATCTGGGAGTGGCGCGGATGATGCCGGGCCGCGAGCTAATCAGCCGCGATTCGCTGGCCGCGATGCGCAATTTCCACGATCGTGTGCTGAGCAAGCTGTGATTGGCCGCATGGCGCCGGGGCCGGCGAGGCCGGCCCGCTTTCATCTCGCGATGCTGGTAAATGGAATAAAAGAAGCGCAACCGCCGAGGCGCTGGGCAACGGCCGGCTTTTCAGGCCGCCGGCGCATCGATGACATTTGCGCCGCGGACGTTATAATCCGGCAGCCATAGCCGGAGGGTGATTTCATTGAAAGTATCCGTCTTCACCGAACTTCAGATTCCGCGCCCATGGGAGCCGGGGATTGAGCTCAAGACCTTTCAGCAGGGGCTGGAACAGGTCGAACTGGCGGACAAGCTGGGCTTCCACGCCGCCTGGTGCGTCGAGCATCATTTTTTGGAGGAGTACGCGCATTGCTCGGCGCCGGAAGTCTTCCTCGCCGCCTGCAGCGGACGCACCAAAAACATCCGTCTGGGACACGGCGTGATGCTGCTGCCGCCGGGCTTCAATCCCTCCGCCCGCTGCGCCGAACGGATCGCGGCGCTGGACCTGGTCAGCAACGGCCGGGTCGAATTCGGCACCGGCGAATCGTCTTCGGAAATGGAACTGGGCGGCTTCAATGTGCCGCGCGCCGAAAAACGCGCCATGTGGCAGGAGGCGCTGGAAGCGATCTGCCGCATGATGGCGGAAGAGCCCTTCCAGGGACATGTCGGCAAATACCTCAACATGCCAGTGCGCAACGTGGTGCCCAAGCCGGTGCAGAAACCGCATCCGCCGCTGTGGGTGGCATGCTCCAAGCGCGAGACCATCCTGCTCGCCGCCAAACTCGGCCTCGGCGCCCTGACCTTCGCCTTCATCTCGCCCGAGGAATCGCACAAATGGGTGCACGACTACTATCAGACGCTGGAAAATGAATGCGAGCCGATCGGACTCGCGGTCAATCCGTCGATCGCGCTGACCACGATGATGATGTGCGGGCCCACGCGCGAGAAGGCGATCGAGATGGATCGCGACGGCAGCAATTTCTTCACCTACGCGGTCGGCTATTACTATGTCTTCGGCGAGCATGAGCCGGGTAGGAGCAGCGTCTGGGAGTCCTACGAAAAGACCGTCCGCGGGACCGACAAGGTGATCAAGACCGGCTTCGGCGACACTTCCACCGGCCAGATCAGCCCCTGCGTGGGCAGTCCAAAGGAGATTCGCGAATTCCTGCGCATGTACGAGGAGCACGGCGTGGACCAGGTCCTGCTGCAGACCCAGGGCGGACGCAACAAGCACGAGGTTATCTGCGAATCGCTGGAGCGGTTCGCGCGCGAGGTGCTGCCCGAGTTCCAGGATCGCGACCAGCAGCTGTCGCGGCGCAAAGCCGAGCGGATGGCGCCGATCATCGAGCGCGCGATGAAACGCAAGCCGCCTTCCCGATACGCCAGACCGGCGGGGCCCACGGTGGTCAAGGCGGCCGGCGGACAGTTGTAGGCACGGGTGATTTTTCCAATAATGGCCTGGTACGCGAAGCTGGCTTCAAGTACCAGCTTTCAGTAAGTTGCCAAGTCAGTGAAATTCACGTCTTTGGGTGCGAGGCCAGCGATCAGGGGAACCGGCCGCGCCAGGAGGGTTGCACATGCAGTATAGAATCGTATCGTCGGACGACCACGTCCAGGAACCGGGAGACCTCTGCGTCAAGCGCGCGCCCGCCAAACTGCGCGACCGCGTGCCCGTGCTCAAACGAACCGACCAGGGTGATTGCTGGTTTATCGAGGGCAAGATGTTCGGCAACCTGGGCATGAGCGTCCAGGCCGGGCACAAGTTCGAAGAATACAAAGCCAACAAGGTGTTCTGGGAAGAGGCGCGCAAGGGCTGCTATGACCCGGTCGAGCGGCTCAAGGACATGGACATCGACGGCGTCGACGCGCAGACGCTGTATCCCAACCTGGGCATCGGGCCCCTGTTCCTGCTCGACGACTTCGAGCTGCAGTACGCCTGCCTGCGCGCCTACAACGACTTCCTGTCCGAGTTCTGCAGCACCGATCCCAAGCGCCTGGTCGGCATCGCGCTGATTCCCACGGACGACGTCAAGACCGGGGTCGAAGAGCTGCGCCGATGCGCCAAGCTGACCGGATTGCGCGGCGCGATGCTGCCGACGTATCCGCGCGGCGAGCCGCTCAACAGCAGCAGCTACGAACCGTTGTGGCAGGCGGCCGAGGAGCTGGGGATGCCGATGCACATCCATCTGCGCACCGGCGCGCGCAACGTCGCCGCCGGGCTGTTCGGCAATTCCGGAGAGCTGGTGGGCGAGAAGTGCGTGACGTTGAACATGGCGTCGCTGGCCAATTACGAGGCGCTGTCGCGCATCGTTTTCGGCGGCGTCCTGGAACGGCATCCCACGCTGAAGTTCGTCTCGGTTGAAGGCAACATCGGATGGCTGGGCTACTGGATCGAGAAGTCCGACCGCACCTACAAACGCCATCGGCACTGGACCCAGCTCAACCTGCCCAACCCGCCGAGCTTCTACTACTTCCGCCAGATCTACTCGACCTTTATCGAGGACAAGATCGGCGTGCAGATCCGCAAGGCCATCGGCGTGGACAACATCATGTGGTCCTCCGACTATCCGCACACCGACACCACCTGGCCCGATTCTAAGAAGTACATCGAGGAGAGCCTGGCTGGAGTCCCGCAGGACGAGCGGCACAAGATCCTGGCCGGCAACGCGATGAAGCTGTACGGACTGAGCTGAATGGGATCGGCCTGAACTCAATACGCGGGGCGGAACGCGCAGACGTTCCGCCCCGCACTGCTTATGGGCGCAGCGGATGCGTTGGATGGAGGCCTGGACTGCGCTATAAGATGTCGTACTGAACCGCATCGTGGATTACGGAGGCTGATTTATGACGACGATCGTTTCGGCGGATTCGCATGTTATGGAGCCGGGGGATCTCTGGTTGCGGCGTCTGGACAAGAAATACCTGGACAAGGCGCCCCGGGTGGCTCCCACCGATAACGGCAGTCTGATGTTTCAGGCTCCGGGCGTGCGTCCCTTTCCGGTCGCGCTGGGCTTCGGCATCGGACTGAACGGACAGCAGCTCCATGACCATATCGCGAAGTTCAAAGGCTACGAGGAATCGGGCCGCCGCGGCGGATGGGATCCGGTCGAGCGCCTGAAGGATCAGGACGTGGACGGGGTCGGCGTCGAGGTGATGTACACCACATTAGGGATGCCGCTGTTCGGGCTGCCCGACCTGGAAATGCAATTGGCCTGCTTCCGCGTGTACAACGACTACGTCAGGGAATACTGCGCCGCCGCGCCCAAACGCCTGTATGGCGTCGCGCTCACCTCGCTGGTCGACATCGCCGAAGGGGTGAAGGAGCTCGAGCGATGCGCGGCGATGGGTTTCAAGGGCGTCCAGATCTGGGGTGTATCGCCCGCCGACAAGCCGTATTACCTTGAGGAATACAACCCCTTCTGGGCCGCCGCGCAGGAGCATGGGATGGCGATTTCGCTGCATGTCGCCACCGGCAAGAACCAGGCGCCCGCGCCGTCGGGCCCGGAAATGAAGCTGGGATCGGCGCAGCAGTTGATGACGCGGATGGACACCATTCACGGCATCCAGCGCACTCTGCTGGCCTTTATCTACGGCGGCGTGCTGGATCGGTTCCCCGGGTTGAAGCTGGTTTCCGCCGAGCATGACGCCGGCTGGGTGGCCCATTTCGTTCATCGCATCGACCGGCAATACGAGAAATGGGCCGGCGCCAACGACAAGCATCTGAAGCTCAAGCCGTCGGATTACATGCGGCGCAACATCTATGTGACTTTCCAGGACGATCCGGTAGCCGGAATAACCTCGAAGTTTTACGGCGAGGACAACTTCATGTGGGGGTCCGATTTCCCTCACAGTGACGCCACCTGGCCGCATTCGCGCGAGGCGATCGATCGCAGCATGGAGGGCGTGCCCTACTACATCCGGCGCAAGATCTGCTCGCGCAACGCCGCCCGGCTGTACGGAATGGATTTGAACTGATTTCCGCGTCCGGAAAAACCGGTGCGAAGACCGGCGCTGCCGATGGCGGCGCTGGTTTGCGTGCCGGTTCTTTTTTATTTGCCGAAGCCAACATCGCCCGCGGCTACCGCGGTTTCGCCGCGCGCCGCTTATGACTTGTTCGCCGCCCGCTCGCTTTGAAAGCCAACGCTGTAATAAGATCCTGCCTTGCACATGGGCTTTATTCCGTTATTCCTTCAGGTCAAGGACCAGCCCTGCCTTGTGATCGGAGGCGGAGAGGTGGCGGCGCGCAAAGTCCATCCGCTGCTCGACGCCGGCGCGCGGGTCACCCTGATCAGCCCCAATGTCAGCGCCGAACTCGCGACTTTGGCTGAGGCGGGGCGGATTTCGTACAGTCAGCGTCCATACCGCCGCGGTGACATGGAAGGATACTGCCTGGTCTACGCCGCCACGGACGATCGCCAGTTGCAGCGCCTCCTGTTTAAGGAGGCCCGCGATCGCAATATCCTCATCAACGTGGCCGACGCACCTGAATTCTGCTCCTTTATCGTGCCCTCGGTGATCCGCCGCGGGCGCCTGCAGATCGCGATTTCAACCGAGGGTGCGAGCCCGGCGGCCGCGCGCATGCTGCGGCAGAAGATCGCCGGCTGGCTCGGCGATGAAATTGAAGTTTTTCTTGAACTTATGGCCGGGGCTCGCGCCTGGCTCAAAGTGCGCGAGCCGGATTCCGCGGCCCGCGCGCGCAAGCTCAATACGCTGGCGGCCGCCGGCTTGCCGGACGCGCTCCACCGCCGCGACCTCGCCCAGGTGGAGCGGATTCTCACCCGATGCCTGGGCGGCGGCGTCACCCTCGCCGACCTGAACCTGGAGGCGGCGATCATCCGCAATCCACAGCCATGAGCATCTGGCTGCTTCCCGCGCTGGTCTGCTACGCCGTCGCCTCGATCCTGTTCGCGGTCGATTTCAGCTCGCGCGTGCAGCGGGTCACCGGCTACGCGGTGAGTATGCTGGGAGCGGGCGCGGTGTTCCATGCCCTCGACATGGTGGCAAGGGGCATCCAGGCGGGGAACATTCCGGTGGCGAACTTCACCCAGGCGCTGTCGTTTCTGGCCTGGGTGACGGCGTTGGCCGGGCTCATTCTGATGGTTCGCTTCCGCCTGGCGGTAATCGGCGCTCTGGTCGCACCGTCGGTGCTGATTTCGTTGGGCGCGTCCGAAGCGATGGCCGGCGGCACCGGCGCACTGCCCCGCGCCTTGCGCAGCGCATGGCTGCCCGTCCACGTGACGCTGGCCTTCGCCGGCGAAGCGCTGTTCGTGCTGGCCGCGGTGGTCAGTTTGGTGTACCTGTTCCAGGAATCGCGCCTCAAGGCGCATCGTCCGATGCACGGCGCGATGCCCAGCCTGGAGAAGCTCGACCGGATCAACTACCGCCTGCTGGGCTGGGGTTTTCTGCTGCTGACGCTGGCGATTATCAGCGGCGCGTTATGGGCGCAGAACACGTGGGGACGTTTCTGGTCGTGGGAGCCGCGCGAGTCGTGGTCGCTGATCACATGGCTGCTATACGCCGGACTGCTCGAATCGCGGTTGACGGTCGGATGGCGCGGGCGCCGCGCCGCCACCCTGACTATCGTGGTCTTCGCGGTGCTGGTCGGATCTTTCGTCGGCGTCAGCCTGCTGCATCCGGGCAAGCATGGGGGTAGCTTCGGCTGAAATGGCGCAGGCGCTGCTCATTGTCGGGATCAATCATCGTACCGCGCCGGTCGAAGTGCGCGAGCGGCTGGCGTTTCGCGATGAGGAAATGGCGCCGGCGCTGTCGCGGCTCAAGCTGGTGGCGCCGTCGGTGTCGGAGGCGGCGCTGATATCCACCTGCAATCGCGTCGAGATGATCGCCGTCGCCGAGCACAGCGAAGCGGCCGGAAATGAACTGATCGGATTTTTGGCGGCCGAGCGCCGCGTTGAGCCGCAACTTTTTGCGCCGGCAATTTATCGCTTGGAAGGACGCGAGGCGGTGCGGCATCTGTTTCGCGTCGGCACCAGTTTGGATTCGATGGTGGTGGGCGAGCCGCAGATTCTGGGGCAGCTCAAAGACGCTTACGTGCGTGCGGCCGAAGCCGGCACCGTCGGTATCGTGCTGCATCGCGCGTTCCATCGCGCCTTCTCCGCGGCCAAAAAGGTCCGCGAACGAACCCTGATCGGCCACGGCACGGTCTCGGTCAGTTCCGCCGCCATCAATTTGGCCAAACAGATCTTCGATTCATTCGAAAAGAAGACCGTGCTGCTGATGGGTGCGGGCGAGATGGCCGAGGCGACGGCGCGCCAACTGATGCGGCTGGGGGTCGAATCGCTGCTGATCACCAATCGCACCTTTGATCGCGCCGTGGCCATCGCTCGCGCGCTGGGCGGCACCGCGGTTCCATTTGACAGCTTCCGCCCGTATCTGAAAATCGCCGACGTGGTAATCGGATCGATGACCGCCAATCGTCCCATGCTGGCGCGCGAGGATATCGAAACTCTGCTGCCCGAGCGCAAGTACCGGCCCATGTTCCTGATCGACCTCGGCGTGCCGCGCAATTTCCACGCGGGCCTCAACCAGCTCGACAACGTCTACCTGTACGACATCGACGATTTTGCCGCGGTCACCGACGACACCCGCGAGGAGCGCGAACGCGAGGCGCAAAAAGCCGAGGCCATCGTCGAGATCGAGCTGGAGACGTTCTGGCGCTGGCTGTCGGGACTGGAGCTGGTACCCGCGATCAAGGACATCCGCGCCAATATCGAACGGCTGCGCGAGGCCGAACTGCGGCGCCATCGCGCATGGCTGGCCGCGCTGCCCGAAGATCAACGCTCGCACATCGAAGCCTTGAGCCGTGGTATCATCAATAAGATTCTTCATCAGATTCTCTCCGAATTGCGCCGCAACAACGGCGTGGTCGAGGGCATCTACGCCGCCGACGTGGCGCGCCGGCTGCTGGGCGGCGAGCTCACCGCCGAAGAACTCAGGTCCGCCGCCGCGCGCATCCGCGCCGGCGATGACGAGCCGGAGGATTAAACTGCGTTATGCCGCCGCGGCTTCGAATCGGTTCGCGTCCGAGCCGGCTCGCGATGGCTCAGACAGCGATCGTCAGGGCGCAGATCGAGCGCATTCTGCCCGGACTGCTGTGCGAGGTCGTCGCCATCCGAACCACCGGCGACCAGCTGACCACAGCCTCGCTGGCGGCGGTCGGCGGCAAAGGTCTGTTCGTGCGCGAACTGGAGCAGGCGCTGGCTGACGGCCGGGTCGATGTCGCGGTGCATTCGATGAAGGACATGCCGGCGCGGCTGGCCGCCGGCTTCAGGCTGATTGCCGTCCCCGCCAGGGAGGACACCGCCGACGTTGTGCTCACATCGGGTCCCGATTTGCACGATTTGCCGCGCGGCGCGCGCTTAGGTACGTCCTCGCTGCGCCGTCGTTTCCAGGCGCTGCGGCTGCGCGGCGATTTCAACGTATTGCCGCTGCGAGGCAATGTCGATACGCGGATCGCGAAGCTGCGCGCCGGCGAGTTCGACGCCATCATCCTGGCCGCGGCGGGATTGCTCCGGCTGGGCGTTTCGGACCTGCCGCCGATGCAGCGGCTGGCCGAAGATGAATTCGTTCCCGCGGGGGGGCAGGGAGCGTTGGCGATCGAGGCGGCGAATGGAGCGGTGGCGGGGTCGCAGGAAATCGAGCAGGCTATCGCCGCGCTGGAGCATCCGCCCTCCCGGCTCGAGGTTGGGGCCGAACGCGAGTTTCTAGCCGGGGTCGGCGCCTCCTGCGCGTCGCCGATCGGCGTAAGGGCGGTGGCGGCGGGAAGCCGGCTGACGATTCGCGCCCTGCTGTTCAGTCTGGATGGCGCGCGGTCGATGGCGGACTGGCTCGATTTCGAATGCCGGAGCATGGCTGACGCCGAGCGTGCGGGGGTTGAACTGGCGCAGCGGATGCTGCGGCACGGCGCGTCTGAACTTATGGCCACGTGAATGGAACAACAAGGAGCGCAAGATTCTGATCCGTTCGCTCATTCTTTTATGAAAGTAGGGTTAGCAGAGCGCGCCCGCTCTCGCGGCCCAGCAACATGCCGCCAACAGGCAAAGTCTATCTGACCGGCGCCGGCCCGGGTGCGGTGGATCTCATCACCGTCCGCGCCGCCGATATCCTCGCCCGCGCCGGCGTCGTCATCTATGACCATCTGGTCAACGAAGCGCTGCTCAACCTTGCGCCGCCCACGGCGCAGCTCATCTACGCCGGCAAGCGCGGCGGCGGCGAGCGCGCGCTGGACCAGGACGCCATCAACCGGCTGATGATCGAGCATGCCCGCGCCGGCCGCGACGTGGTGCGGCTCAAAGGCGGCGACCCGTTCATCTTCGGACGCGGCGGCGAAGAGGCGGCGGCGCTGGCGCAGGCACAAATCGATTTCGAGGTGATCCCCGGCATTACTTCGGCGATCGCCGTGCCGGCTTATGCCGGAATCCCGCTGACGCATCGCGACTACGGCTCCTTCGTCGCCTTCGTCACCGGCCATGAGGATGAAGCGCGCGGCTCTACCGGTGTGCCGTGGAACGAACTGGCCCGCGCCGCGCGTCACCGCGGCACGCTGGTCCTGCTGATGGCAACGGCGCATCTCGACAGTATCGCCGCGCGCCTGATCGCCGAAGGGATGGCGCCGGACACGCCCGCGGCCGCCATCGCGGAGGGCACGCTGGCGTCGCAGCGCACGGTCAGAGCGGCTTTGGCCACCATCGCGCAGGCGGCGATCGACGCGCGCATCACCGCACCCGCAATCATCGTGATCGGACACGCCGCTGGGCTGGATCAACTGGGATGGTTTGAGCGGCGCCCGCTGTTCGGCAGGCGCATCATCATCACCCGCGCGCGCGAGACCGCGGGTGCCTTCGCGCGCGCGCTGCGCGATCTGGGCGCCGACGCGATCGAGCTGCCGGCCATCGAAACCGCCGCGCCCGACAGCTACGCCGACTTGGATCGGGCAATCGCGCAACTGGGAACATATGACTGGCTCATCTTCACCGCCGCGACCGGCGTGGACGCGATGATGGCGCGGCTCGCCGACCGCGGGCATGACGTGCGGGAGATGGCCGGCGCGAATATCGCCGCGATTGGACCGGCGACTGCCGCCCGCCTGCGCCGCTACGGACTGCGCGCCGCCGCGGTTCCCAACGAATATCGCGCCGAAGCGATCGTCGATGCGATCGGAACCGATCGCATCCGCGGCGCGCGCATCCTGATCCCGCGCGCCCAGCTCGCACGCGAGGTGCTGATCGATATGCTGCACGAGGCGGGCGCGGCGGCGGTCGACGTCGCCGCCGCCTACCAGACCATCAGGCCGCGTTCGGCGGCGGTCGACGCGGTCAAGCGGATGCTGGCGCGCGGCGAAATCGATATCGTTGCGTTCACCAGTTCCAGCACGGTGGCTAACTTCTGCGCGATGGTCGGTGAAGACGCGGCGCGCGGACTCGCCGCCGCCGTAATCGGACCGATCACCGCCGCGACCGCCCGCGCGCACGGGTTGAACGTGGTGGTGCAGCCGAAGTCCTACACCGTCGACGCGCTGTGCGACGCGATTCGAAATCACTTCTCACGCTTCTGACGGCCTCCCGCTGCATTCGGGTTTTTTCCCAATCGGTTTTCTGCCCAGGGCAACGGGGGTTTCTGTCCGCCGCGGTTCAGTCTCGACCCGCGCTATGGCGGGCAATCGCGGGCGCGCCCCAGAGGACAAAATCTCCGGCGGGTAAGAAAGCGGCCGCCTCAGAGCACCATCGCGATGACGACGATCAGAGCGCCCAGCACTCCGGCGGCGATGCCCGCGTACCAGAACCGCGGACCCTTGGTCAGCACCGCGATCGAGCACAGCACCAGCGCCAGTTCGGTGGCGAGTTCCGCCAGGTCCAGCCGTTCGGCGCGATGATGCGCCTGGATGCTGCTTCTGAGGGCCTGCGCCGATTTCGCCTCGGTATGCAAAGCCTGCGTCACCAGTTGCTCGGCGCTGGCTTTGAGTTGCGGGAGTTCGACGCCCTCGTACTTGCGCACCTCGGCGCCCCATCGTTCCTGCAGCTCCAGGCTTTTGCTCTGCCCGGTCAGCGGCTCTTTTGACAACGCGTCAAGCAGGCCGAGAAACCCCTGGTATTCAGCGCTGCGGATGTTCTTGGCCTGGTAATAGGCCCATTGGTCGGAGGCGCGGGTATGGTAGATGTTGGCTTCCGTGCGCAGGCTGTTCGCCTCGACCTGCAACCGCAACGTTTCGCTGTCCGCGCGATGGCTCAGCAGGGTGATCACGGCGAGCACCGCGGCGATGATCACCATCGTCATCGCGACCTGCCGATCGAACGCGGTCAGCTTGCCCTCCTGCTCGCGCTCTTCGACGATTTTGGTCAGTTCTTCCGCTTCCATGTCCCTGCCTCTGCTGCGATTGCGGCGCGACAGACAAATATCATTGCGGGCCATGCGCGGTACATCCGGGCGGCGCTTTCGCGCTCTTGTGTCTGCGCGGGGCTTGTCGTTTAATCGGGCCAGCTTGACCGCTCAGAGCCGCGTTCGCCGCGCCTGGGACGGGAATCGAATCAAAGCGCCAGGAGAATCTTTTGACGGCTGTTATAGAGGAAACGATCAAGGCTGCGGGCGCCGACTTGGCCGTGGTCAGAGGCGGCAGCGGCAAACCGCTGCTCATCCTGCACGACGAATTGGGCTACACCGGTTGGATGACCTGGAACGAGGAGTTGGCGCTGGACCACACTCTGCTGATTCCGCTCCAGCCCGGTTTCAGCCAAACTCCCAGACTGACCTGGGTGCGCACTTACCGCGATCTGGCCGGTTATTATTCGCAGGTGGTGCGCGAGATGAAACTCGATCCGGTGGACGTGATCGGATTTTCCGCCGGCGGCTTTATCGCCGCCGAGATGATGGCGGCCGATCCGAAAATCTTCGCTCACGCGGTGCTGGTCGCGCCGATGGGCGTCAAGCCCGAGCAGGGCGAGATTCTCGACATCTTTCCGCTCTCGATCCGCAACCATCTGCGCGCCACCGTGGCCGACCCCGAAGGCACTCCCGAGTTCGGCAAAATCTACGGCGGTGAGCTGACGCCGGAGCAGTTCGAGGCGTTTGAAGACGCCCGCTCCGAAACCTCGCGCCTGGGATGGGAACCCTACATGCACAATCCCAGCCTGCCCCATCTGCTGCGCGGCAATAACACGCCCACGCTGCTGGTCTGGGGCAACCGGGATCGAGTCGTTCCGCGCGGATGTATCGAGGCGTATCGCAAGGTGCTGGGCAAAGCGCAGGTCGCAGAGATCGACGGCGCCGGGCATCGCCCGGAAATCGAACGGCCGCTGGACTTCGTCAAAATCGTCGGCAAGTTTCTGGCTTCCTGAACGCCGGCACAGGAGAGATCTTATGCTGATAGGCTACTTCACCGAACGTCCTTACCGATCCGTTCCCGAAGAGGAAGTATTCAAGAACAGATCCTTCTTCGGTCTCTCCAACAAGTTCTTCGACCCGGTAAAGGGCTCCGAGGACTATCGCTATTACATCGAGGAGTACCGCTACGCCGAGGAACTGGGCTTCGACCTCGTCGCCCTCAACGAGCATCACGGCAATCCCTTCTGTCTGGGCAGCGTGATGAATGTCGAGGCCGCGGTGCTCGCGTACGCCACCCGGCGGGTGCGTATCGTGCTTATCGGCAATCCGCTGCCGGTCCTGAAGCATCCGCTGCGGATGGCGGAAGAACTGGCCGAGATCGACCTCATCTCGCAAGGGCGGCTGGTTACCGGATGGGTGCGCGGCGCGGGCAGCGAGCAGTTCTTCAACAACGCCAATCCGGCCTACAATCGCGAGCTGTTCAACGAGGCTCACGACTTCATCGTCCAGGCCTGGACCAAACCCGGCCCCTGGCGCTACGAGGGCGAGCATTTCCACTATCGCCACGTCAATCCGTGGGCGCTGCCGTATCAGAAACCGCATCCGCCGATCTGGATCCCCGGAATCCTGAGCCCGGAAACTGTCAGGTGGTGCGCCGAGCATCGCTACCCCTACATCGGACTGGGCACCGAACTGGGCCCGACCTGCGATTTGTGGGACATCTACGCCGAAGAGGCGGCCAGGTACGGTTATCAGGCGGGCACCGAAAACTTCGGCTACCTGCTGCCAACCGTCGTCGGCGAGACCGACGAGCAGGCGCAGGAGGTCGCCAAAAACTTCATCTTCGGCGGCGGTCAGAACGCCTTCGCCCTGCCGGAGTACGCGATGCCGTCGGGGTATAACAGCAAGAGCGCCATCCGGATGCTGGCCAAGCAGCCTACCGGCACCTGGCTCGGCGTCAGCGGCGACAACCTGCAGCGGCTGTCCAAGGACGAAGCGCGCGGCGCCGCCGATTATACGGAGGTCAAAAAGAAGCTCGCGGCGGGCCTCGAGCGAATCGAGGGCCGGCTGCAACTGATTGCCGGCAGCCCGAAGACCGTGCTGGAAAAGGTCAAGACCGTCCTGCGCGTGCTGCGTCCCGGCGTGTTCATCATGTTCAATGTCCAGGGCGCCGCCAGCAACGAGCAGCGCATGGGCAATATGCGTCTGTTCGCACAGGAAGTGATGCCGGGGCTGCGCGAGTACGGCAAGGAAATCGGCCTGCTCGACGCGTTCCAGAAAGCCCCCGGCTCGACTAAACTGGAAGCGGGCGCGAAGCGGGCCCCGGTAAACAATCGCGAGGTGCTTTACGATCTGGGGCTGTACAAGCGCCCCGAACAGCGCGCGCAGGCATAGACCGGCGGAAGGGTACGCGTTCCCGCCATCGGCTTTGCCTCAATGGCGGGCGCGCCCTGTCGTCCCAACAGTCTCATCGGGAAGGAGACTCAAATGCCCATAATCGATCCATACCGGACCTGGCTGACGCTGGCCGAACGGCTCAAGACCGAACCCAATCCGCTCCATCGCCGCCAACTGGAGCAGATCATCAAGCACATGAAGGGCGAGGCCGCGGGCGATATCGACGAGATCCTTACCACCGTTTCTCCCACGGCCAGCTACGTCTCGTATGACGCTGTGGGCGGCCCGCGCATATACCAGGGCCACGAGGAGATCCGCCAGTTCTACAACCAGATGTTCGCCGCGGTGTCGGTAAACCTGGAGTTCTTTGTCGAGCGGCTGGTGGTGGACGATTATTGCGTCGTGACCGAGGGCGCGAACAAAAGTGCGATGAAGGGATCGGTGCTGACCGCGATGGGAATCGAAGCCGATCCCGACGCCTTCTATCTGACCGAGGGCCGCACGCTGGTGGTATGGCCGTTCGACCGGGACCTGATGATCCTGGGCGAATACATCTATCAGGGGTTCGGCACCGCTCCGGCGGATGCGGCCCGGCGCAAGCTTCTTGCGGAAGAAATCGGCACTTACGAGCAGGCGGTTTAGCGCGCGCCGCAAACAGGTCAAATGAGCATCCAAACAATAGCGGCGCACAGCGTCGATCTCGATCTGAGATTCAAATTCGACTTCTCGGATCCCGCCGTATGCGCCGATCCATTTCCTTATTACCGGGCTCTGCTGGCTACCGGACCCGTGATGGTGCAGCGGCAGATTCCGTGGGCGGTGGTGTCGCGCTACGACGACGTGGTCAAAGTACTGCGCGACCACCAGGGCTACTCCAGCGTCAATCCGCTCCTGCCCGGCACCGAAGTTTACGACGCGTTTCATGAAATTCCGGTGATGACGTTTTCCGACGAACCCGACCATGCGCGGCTACGGCGGGTGGCGGCGCCCTCGCTGGCGGTGCGCCGGATGGAAAACATGGCGCCGGAGTTTGTCCACCTGGTCGACGAAATCCTGGATGACTATTGGCAGGGCAGGCGCGAGGTCGACGCGGTGGCCTACCTGGCGCAGGAGGTCCCCATCCGCGCCTTCGGCTATTTGCTGGGGATTCCGAAATCCGAAAATGAAACCCTGCGCGCGCTCGGCGTCGGCAAGCCCAGAGAGGACGGCGCCTTCACCTTTTACGATCCCAATTTCATGCAGTCGCGCGCCGAGTTCATCCACAAGCTGGTCCAGATGCGCAAGGGCGAGAGCGGCGGACAGGATTTGATCAGCCTGGCCATCGCGGCCCATCAGCGCGACGAAAAGATCAACGACCTGGAACTGTTCGGAATGGTGATGGTGCTGGTTACGGGCGGCATCGGCACCACCGCCGACCTGATCAGCGGGGCGCTGTACCAGATGCTGCGGCGGCCCGAACTGTACCAGGAAATTCGCGCCGATCATTCGCTGGTGGCGCCGCTGCTGGAAGAAACGCTGCGCTACGACGGCCCCATCCACACCCTGTTCCGGGTCACGACCAAAGAGGTGGAAGTGGGCGGACTCACAATCCCCGGGCGGACGCCGGTATGCGTAGTCAACGGCGCCGCCGATCGCGACCCGCGCAAGTTTCCCAATCCCGACCAATTCGACATCAGGCGCGACAATGGCGACCATCTGGGGTTCGGCGAGGGAATTCATTTCTGCGTCGGCGCGGCTCCGGCGCGGGTGGAAGCTCGCGTCGCGCTGCAAAGAGTGCTGGAACGTTTCCCGCGCATCCGCATCGCGGAGGGCTGGACTCCCAAATACAACGGCAACGCCTTCGGCCGCGGCCTCAAGACCCTGCCGCTGATCCTGGAGTGACGCCCACTTAAGGAAGTCTTCCCTGAAAGGGAGGGCATTGCGCGGGCGTTTTCTTCGCTGCGGGCGCATCCATTCAAAAATTCGGCGGCCCGGGTTGTGGAAGTCGAGCCGATTACCGCTTTCACCTTGATGCTCGTACGCGGGTAAGATCGGGGCAGAGGGAGATCGATGGCCAGGACTATCATTATGGGCGACCCGCAATTTTTTTCGGTGCGCGGAGGCGCCAATCCTCACACCCGCAACGCCCTGGGCCTCAAGAAAAAAGTCGATCCGGAACTGGCGCGCCAACAGTGGCATGCGATGGCCCGCGCGCTGCTCGCGCATGGCGCCGAGGTTTTCGTGGTCGAAGCCCGGCGCGAATTGCCGGGCCTGGTCTATCCCGCCAACGCCGGGTTTCTGTATCCGCTGGAAGGATGCGCCGCGGCCGCTAAAACCTTCCATCTCGCCAACCTGCTGCCGACCCGCGCGGCGGAGCGCGAAGTGTATCGGCCGTTTATCGAATCGCTGGGCTTCAAAACCAGCCCAATCAGGCATCGGTTCGAAGGCGAGGCGGATTTCTTTCCCGCCGGCCGCTTCATGCTGTTTACCTACGGCAAGGTCGAACGCCAGCGTTTCGTGCCGGCTTTCGCACTACCGCCGTGGCGGCGCATCTATGGACTGCGTTCGGAGGCGGAAACCATCGAGGAATTGCGCCCGATCGTGCCCGACCGTGAGATTGTAGCGCTGGAGTTGATCCTGGAAGCGCACTATCACGGCGACACGGTGCTGTGTTCGTTCGGCCCGCAGCGCGAATTTCTGCTCGCATACATGGACGGCCTGAGCCCGCCTTCGCGCGATCGCCTGCGCGACGCGTTCGGCGGCGGCCTGATCGAACTGAGCCCGGCCGACGCCGCCCTGTACGCGGCCAACTCGTTTCAGATCCGCAATGAGGGCCGGCATTACCTGTTCATGCCCGAGGGTATCAGCGCGCAACTGGAGGGCGCGGTGCGCGAGCGCGGCGTCGAACCGGTAAAGATCAACGTCAGCGAGTTCATGGCCAAGGGCGGCGGCTCGATCAAATGCATGATCCTCGACCTGGGCCCGGCCAGCGAGCAGCCGGTAAATGGCGATTCAGCCGCGTTTCGCGCCCGCCGCAGTTACAAGCGGCTGTTCGGCTGAATGGCGCAGCCTAAGGCCGGGGCGGCGGGAACAACTGCTGCCCGGCTTCGTCCACCACGGTAATCGCCTTGACCGGGCAGCTGCGCGCCGCCGACACGATCACGCGGTCGTCGGAGCCGGCGGCGTCGATCACTTCGGACTTGCCCTTGTCGTCGAACGCGAACACCTTGGGCGCGGTCTCCACACAATCGCCGCTGCCGATGCATTTGGCCTTGTTCACTGTCACCTTGACCATTAAAAAAATCTCCGGCTTCCTTTTGGGTCGGTGGCTGATATCATGCGGCAGACCGGCGCGAGGAGCAAACGGCGGCGCCGGGCGCTCGTTGTTGCGCAGATGATAATCGGCACCGGTATCGACCTGATCGAGGTCGAACGCGTCAGGCAGGCGCTGGAGCGTGCGAAAACCGGCGCGCGTTTCCGCGCGCGCGTCTTCACTCCGGCCGAAATCGCCTACTGCGAATCGCGCGGACGCGTACGCTATCAAAGCTACGCCGGACGCTTCGCCGCCAAAGAGGCGGCGATGAAGGCGCTGGGCACTGGATGGAACCGCCATGTCGGATGGCGCGATATCGAGGTGCTGAGAACGCGCGGACGCCCGCCCACTATCAAGCTATGGGGCAAGGCGGCGGAGTTTGCCGCGCGGCGCGGCGTAGCGGGCTTTCAGTTGAGCATCAGCCACAGCGCGCAGCACGCCATCGCGCACGTAATCGCGGAGAGCGGATAGCCGCCGCACGCCGTCTCCTTGCGGTTCGCACGGGATTGCAAAGGCCCGCCCTTCTTTCAGGAATCAAGGGTGAAATGCCGCCATCAGGCGCTCCCGGTAGCGCCTCAAATACTCAAACGGATCGCGCACCCCGAACCATCCCGCGTCTATCATCCGATCCAGGCCGAGCGCTTCCAATTCGCGCACCTCTTCGACGCCGGTGTTCGCTGCGAGCAGCAGCGACCGTTCAAGCCTCTGCCGCCGTCCCGACTGGCGTTCGAATTCCGTCAACCGCGCGAGCAGACGGCGCGCTTGATCCATGGTGGTCGCGATTCCGAACCATCCATCGCCCATCCGCACGGCCCGCTTGAGCGACGCGTCGGTGTTGCCGCCCAGAACGAACGGCGGATGCGGCTGCTGCACGGGCTGCGGATAGAAGCTGAAGCCCTGGGTCGTGACGGTGCGCCCCGCGAACGACGCCGCCGGCTTGCTCCAGCATTCGGTCATCAGCTCCAGGTATTCGCCCATGCGCCGGCCCCGGTCCTCGAAGTTGCTACCCATCAGCTCGAATTCGTCCGACATCCATCCCATGCCGACGCCGAAAATGAAGCGCCCGCGGCTCAGTGCGTCCAGGGTGGCGACCGCTTTCGCGGTGGTGAACGGATTGCGCAGCGGCAGCAGGTAAACGCCGGTGGCAAGGCGGAGCCGGGTGGTGAGCGCGGCGGCGTACGACAACAGGACAAACGGATCGGAAAACGGGTAGTCGGCCGGCAACTGATAGCGGCCGTCGGACGAGTATGGATAATGGGCCTTGTGATCGCCGCGCAGCGCGATGTGGTCGCCCAGCCATACCGACTCAAAGCCCAGTTGCTCGATCGCACGCAGCAGCGCGGCGAGATCCAGTCCCGGAAGTTGAGCTATAAAGGTGCCGAATTTCATGCCCACGGTTGTAGCATCACGCACGCGCGAAGACACGGGTGAGGATTGCGGCCGATGATTAATGCCGGTGCGCTGCTGATACGGCCCTGGCGCCGCTCCGATGTTGCGGCCCTGGTGCGCCACGCCAATAACCGGAAAATCTGGCTCAACCTGCGCGACCGCTTTCCGCATCCTTATACGGCGGCCGACGCGCAGGCGTGGTTGGAGCTGCGGGCAAAAGATAGGGGCGATCCGCATAACTTTGCGATCGAATTTGACCGCCAGGCAATCGGAGCAATCGGACTTGAATTGCTCACCGACGTCCATCGAATGACGGCGGAGATTGGCTATTGGATCGGCGAATCGATGTGGGGCCGCGGCTTCGCCACGCTTGCGCTGAAAGCGGTCACAGAATATGCGTTCCGGACATTTCCGCTGCGCCGGCTCCAGGCCACGGTGTTCGAATGGAATCCGGCCTCCGCACGAGTGCTGGAAAAGGCAGGCTATCAACTGGAGGGCCGGCTGCGCAATTACGTGTTCAAGGACAGCCGTGTGGGCGGCGCCCTGATGTACGCGAAAATAAAGTAGGACCGCACCCCGGGCCGCGGTCTACACGCGAGCGCGTTGGCGCCGGCGTTTCAGGCGAACGCGGAGCAGCGGCCGCCGCGGAGTCCCGCCCGATCCATATCAAATATCCCGCGACCGGCCCCGCCCCTCGCACTTTGCGAGCGCGCGAGCATCCCGCTTGCGGCTTTCGCACACGATCACACGGCTTTAACACTGCGGAAACATTCGAAGGCTACGGTCCTTGCATAGATAATACGTCTCCATATATATGGAACCATGACTAAGGCAGACATTATAGCGGCGTTGTCCGCGCTGGCGCAGGAGACCCGGCTGGACATTGTGCGGATGTTGGTGGAGCGCGGCCCGGCCGGCCTGCCGGCCGGAGAAATCGGCGACCGGCTGAGGTTGCCTTCTCCCACTTTGGCCTTTCACCTCAATCAGCTCAGGCACGCGGCCCTGGTCAGCTCGCGCCGGCAGAGCAGGCTGATCATCTACAGCGCCAGATTCCGCACGATGAGCAGCCTCATCGAATATCTCAGGCGCAACTGCTGCACCGCGGCGCCGGCGCGCGGCGCGCCCGACGGCGCAGGCGCGACCGCCGAGCCGGGGCACAGGCTTAACGTGCTGTTCCTGTGCACGCACAACTCGGCGCGCAGCATCATGGCGGAGTGCGCGATGAACCGATGGGGCGGCGGGAGATTTCGCGCCTTCAGCGCCGGCAGCAAACCGCGCGGCGCGGTCCATCCGATCACGCTGCAGGTGCTCAAGGAGTTGGAATACGAAACCGCCGGACTCAAGAGCAAGGACTGGAATGAATTTGCGCGGCCTGACAGCCCGCCCCTCGATTTCGTCTTCACCCTCTGCGACCGCGCCGCCCAGGAGCCATGCCCAACGTGGCCGGGCCAACCGATCAGAGCCCATTGGGCGGTTCGGGATCCGGTCGCGGTCAGAGGCGCCTTCGCCGCCAGGCGGCGGGCATTCCTCAACGCCTGCAGCAATTTAGAGCAGCGGATTCGGATTTTCACCGCGCTTCCGGTCGAAACCCTGGAACGCTTCGCTTTGGAACGCTTTGTTGCGGAGATTGGGAAGTTGAACCTTGCGGCCTGACGGCCTCTTGGGCGCATGAAGGAAAGCAGATGCTCGTTCGGGTGGGAATCAATGGATTTGGCCGCATGGGACGGCTGGCGATGCGCGCCGCCTTCGGCATGCGGGAAATCAAAATCGTTCATATCAACGAGCTGAAGGGCGGCCCTGAAACCTCCGCGCACCTGCTGGAATTCGACAGCGTCCACGGCCGCTGGAGAATGCCGATAGCGGCGGACCCGCTGGGACTGACGGTTGCAGGCGAGCGCATCGGCTACAGCAATCTCGCAACTCCGGGCGAGGTGCGGTGGGACCGGGCCGGCGTCGAGCTTGTCCTCGAATGCTCCGGCAGATTCCTTACGGCTGAAGCCCTTAAGCCGTATTTTGAACGGGGCGTTCGCAAAGTTGTGGTCGCGGCGCCCGTCAAACAGGGCGCGCTCAACGTGGTGATGGGCGTCAACGACCATTTGTACGACCCGGCACTGCACCACATCGTCACCGCGGCCTCATGCACCACCAACTGCCTCGCACCGGTGGTCAAAGTGGTGCATGAAAAACTGGGCATCCGGCACGGCGTCATCACCACGATTCATGACGTGACCAACACGCAGACGGTGGTGGATTTGGCGCACAAGGATCTGCGCCGCGCCCGCTCCGCGCTGATGTCGTTGGTGCCGACGACCACCGGTTCCGCCGCTGCCATCGGCCTCATCTACCCCGAGCTTAAGGGCAGGCTTAACGGAATGGCGGTCCGCGTTCCGCTGCTGAACGCTTCGCTGACCGATTGCGTGTTCGAGGTGGCGCGGCCGACGAGCGCCGCGGAGGTCAACCAATATTTGCGTGCCGCGGCTGAGGGGGAGCTGTCCGGCGTGCTGGGCTTCGAGGAGCGTCCGCTGGTCTCGGTTGACTTCCTCAACGACCCGCGCTCCTCCATCGTTGACGGCCCTTCCAGCATGGTCGTGGATGGCACGCAGGTCAAAGTGGCCGCCTGGTACGACAACGAATGGGGCTACGTCAACCGGCTGGTCGAACTGGCCGGCAAGGTCGCCGCCAGCTTGTCCCCGGCGGGGCGCGCAGCGGCCGGCGGTACCGGGCAATGACGACCGGCGTGCGCAATTACGCCCTGGTCACCGGGGCCTATTGGGGATTCACGCTGACCGACGGCGCCCTGCGGATGCTGGTGCTGCTGCATTTCGATCGGCTCGGATACAGCGCGGTCGAGATCGCCTTTTTGTTTCTGTTTTACGAATTCTTCGGCGTCGTCACCAACCTGCTGGGTGGCTGGATTGCGGCCCGTTCCGGATTGAAGGCGACCCTGTACGGCGGCTTGCTGCTCCAAATCGCGGCGCTGATCATGCTCGCCTTCCTTCAGCCGGCCTGGACTCGAATGACCTCGGTCGCTTACGTGATGAGCGCGCAGGCCCTGTCGGGCATCGCCAAAGACCTGACCAAGATGAGCGCCAAGAGCGCGATCAAAGTCGTGGTTGCGCAGGGCGAGGAAGGAGCGCTGTTCAAGTGGGTGGCCCGGCTGACCGGTTCAAAGAACGCATTGAAGGGTGCGGGTTTCTTCATGGGCGCCGCTCTGCTGACGGCGCTGGGCTTTGTCGGCGCGCTGGCGGCCATGGCGGCCGGCCTGTTGATGGTGCTGCCGGGAACCGTAGTGGCGCTGCCGGCGGGCATGGGGAAAGCCAAATCGAAAGTCAAATTTACGGCTCTGTTTTCAAAAAGCTCGGCGGTGAACTGGCTGTCCGCGGCGCGCCTGTTTCTGTTCTGCGCGCGCGACGTGTGGTTCGTGGTGGGTTTGCCGGTGTTTTTGGCTTCGGCGCTTGGCTGGTCCTTCATGCAGGTGGGAGCGTTCGTCGCCGCGTGGTTCATCGGCTACGGCATGATTCAGGCGATCGTGCCGGAAATTCTGCGTCAATCCGGAGCGCGCGCGGGAGTCACGGGAGACACCGCGCGCCTGTGGGCCTTTATCCTGATGGTCATTCCGGCCGCGCTGGCGGCCGCACTTGAACTGCGCGCCAGACCGTCGCCCGCGCTCATGATCGGTCTGGGCCTTTTCATGATCGTCTTCGCGATCAACTCCGCGGTCCACTCCTACCTGATTCTGGCTTACTCCGAAGACGACCAGGTGGCGACCAACGTCGGCTTTTATTACATGGCGAATGCCGGCGGCAGGCTTCTCGGCACTCTTTTGTCGGGTGTGGTCTTCGAATTGTACGGCTTTGTCGGCTGCCTGCTGGCGTCAGCTCTGATGGTGCTGGCCGCGAGCCTCCTGTCGTTCAATCTTCCGCGCGGTCGCGCAGTCCCGCTGACGGTGAAATTGACCGAGGCCGAGGCGTAACCCGGTCCTGACTGAGGGCCGCGCTGTCAACGGAGAAAACCCCGTGAAGAGCAAAGCCGGGTTGATATCGGGTGCCATGCTGTTTCTTGTCGCTCTGGGCGCCGTGCCGCCGCGTACGGCCACAGCGCAGGCGGATCGGCTGGTGATCAGCGGCGGCGGCTCGACCTTCGCCTATCCCATGTACAGGAAATGGATCGAGGAATACGAGAAAGACCATCCCGCGGTGCATCTCACCTACGTGTCGAACGGTTCGGGCGCCGGCATCCACGATATCATGATGGGCACCGTCGATTACGCCGGCACCGACGGTCCCCTGACGAAGACCCAGATGCTCGATTTCACCGCTCATCGCAACTGCGACGTGCTGCACTTTCCGCTGGCGATCGGAGCGGACGTGCCGATCTACAACTTACCCGGGATAACCCGCGAGCTTAACTTCACCGCGCAGGCGCTGGCCGGCATCTTCCTGGGGAGCATCACGAAATGGAACGATCCGGAGATCGCCCAAGCCAATCCGCGCGCAGCGCTTCCCGACCATGAAATCGCCGCGGTTCATCGCCGGGACGGAAGCGGAACCACCTATGTGTGGACCGACTATCTATCCAAGGTCAGCTCAGACTGGCGCCAGCGCGCGGGGGCGGGAATCTCCGTCAGCTGGCCGGTCGGAGTCGCGGCCAAGGGCAATGAAGGCGTGGTCCAGGCGGTGGCGCGCATTCCCTATTCCATCGGTTACGTGGAGCTGACCTATGCGGTTGGCAAACGACTGCTCTATGGAACGGTAGCCAACCGCTCCGGCCGGTTCATCAAGGCCAATCTGGCAGGCCTTACGACGGCGGCCGCGGGTATCGCGGACCAGATGCCCGCGGACTTCAGGGTTTCGATTACCGACGCGCCAGGCCAGGATGCCTATCCGATCTCGAGCTTTACCTGGATGCTGGTTCCTTCGGTTATCACGGATTCGGCCAGGCGCGCCGCGATCATAGAGTTTCTGCAGTGGGGCCTTACCAAAGGTCAGGACTATCTCGAACCCCTGTCCTATGCGCGGCTGCCGGGGGCGGTAATCGCCCGCGAACAAAAAGCCCTGGACGAAATCAAGCTGTCCAGTCAGGCGGATCAGCCCCGGACCGACGCTCTGGTTATGGAAATCCTTCCTTCGCGGATGGTTCAAGCGCAATGCCCATCAGGCCAAAGGAGCGGACGGCGATTATGAAAAAACGCGCCGACGTCAGCCACGAAGACTGGGAGCTCTGCCGCCGCTACGTTGATGAGATGAAGCGCAAGGGACTCTCAGCGCACGAGCCCTGGGAGCATGAGCTGGAAGCCTGGATGGCGCATCCCGACCGCTACCCCAGAAGGTCGACCCTCGCCAAGCTCCGTATCCGTTCGGGCAAGGCATAAGTTGCCAACCCCGCGCCGCCGCGGCGCCTTCCGCCGATCTGAAAAATCCAATTCGCAAACCGGTCAGGTCGACCCATCTTGATCCGGATTATATTTCTATGTTACTAGAATTATCGTAATGAAGCGGCGCATCGAACAGCTCAGCGCGCTGGGACAGGAGGAGCGCCTCGCGATCTTCCGCTTGCTGGTGCGCGCCGGACCGCAGGGTAACTGCGTCGACCAAATCAAGCGCCGGCTCAAAACCCCGGGCTCCACGCTCTCCCACCACCTGGATACGCTGACGCGCTCGGGCCTGCTCAGCGCGCGCCGCGCGGGCCGCTTCATCCACTATGCGGTGAACTGGCGCGAGGCCGCCAATCTGATTCGATTTCTCACTGAAGACTGCTGCGCCGAGATGCACGCCAGGTTCTCGCCCGACCCGCAGACCGGCGCCGGCGTGGGGAATCCGTGCTGTTCACAGGCGGCCAAACGCCCGAGGCGGACACGTCGGGCTGCCGCGGCATCTGAAAAAGCCGAGGCACGGACCAGTTCGGAAAACGGCAACAGGAGGCCATGATAATGAATCGATTCCACGTTCATGTTCGCGTCGCCGACCTCGATGCGTCGGTGCGTTTCTATTCCAACCTCTTTGGGGAGCCGCCGGCGGTGCTCAAACCGGACTATGCGAAGTGGATGCTGGACGACCCGCGGGTCAATTTCGCGATCAGTTCCGGAGCGCAAACTCCCGCCATCGATCATCTGGGTTTTCAGGTGGACTCGGATGAACAACTGGCGGCGGTCGCGCAGCGGCTGACCGCGGCTGGAGAACCGGTCGTGGAACAGGAAAACGCCGCGTGCTGCTACGCCCGCGGCAACAAGCGCTGGGTCAGCGACCCCAGCGGGATTCCATGGGAGACCTTTCACACGCTGGGCGCAAGCACCGTATACGGCTCTGACATTGTGGTTGTGAAAGAGCGGCAGCCGGCGCAGGCGTGCTGCGCGCCGGCCGCGGGCGGCTGCTGCGCCCAGTCCAAATCGTAGCGGGGAAAAGACTCGCTAGCGGTCCGAGGCCGGGACAGCGGCTGGCCCGCCGGGGGGGTTGGAGGGCTGGCCGACTTCGGTTGCCGCCGACGCGGGAGCTTCGGTTTCGATCGAAATGATCAGGGTACCGCGTTCGTAGCGGGGACCGCCGACCATGAAAATCCCGTGGTTCATGATTTTCAGGTCGGTTGTCATCATCGGTTCCTCGCCCTGAAACAGCATCACCTCCATCCTGATCATCTCGCCGTCCATGCCGATCGGCTCGATATGCAGGATACGGCCGCCGGGCAGCGCGAAAGTCGCCGTCTGGCCGAATCCAGTGCGGACCTCCTCATGCCGCACCAGGCGGTAGGTGCTGTAATTGAACAGGCGCATGAGGCGATGCTTGAGCCAGGCAAGCTGCCTGTCGCATCCCTGATTGGTATCCGCGGCCAGCACCGAATCGATCTTTACTTCGACCTGCTCTTTGGATTTCTGCGCGGCCACCGCCGCCACCGCGATCAGCAGCAGCAGAATGGCGACACCGGAACGTTTACGCAATCTGTCAGTCATTGCCTGAAGCGTCATCGCCAAGCCAGATCACGGTGGTTTTGTAATCGGGCTCGCTCCACATGGCCACCGAGGGATGCCTTGACTCCAGCCGCGAGATGAAGGTCTCACTGTTGAAGGGCGCCGCCTGGGCAGCCGCAGCCGGTGCGGCGGCGGCCGTGTTTTGTGCCTGATCTGGAATTTGGATTGAGGTTGAATTGCGGTTGAGACTGCGCGCGGCCGCGTCCGCGCCGCCGGATTGCCGATGACCCAGCCATGGGATACCGCCGACCACCTGCGGCTGCTGCCACAACACCAGGGCCAGGCTTGCCATCGCGGCGGCGGCGCCGGTCACCGATATCGCCGCGATCCATCGCTCGCGCATCCGCTCGCGCCAGTCGAAGAAGCGCTCGCGCAGCGAAGGACGGCGGCGGGGAATCGCGTTGAGCACGCTTTCGGCGAAACCCTCCAGCGACGGCATCGCGACCGCGCTGCGCAGGTGATGCCCGAGCAGGACGTAATCGAGCAGGGTCTCTTTGCAGCCGCCGCAGTTATCCAGATGATGGGTGACCTGCTCGGATTCCAGAGCGGTGAGTTCGCCGTCGGTATAGGCGCTGAGCAGAGGTTCGATTTCGCTGCAATGAGCCACGGTCAGGCCTCTTCGAGGTCCTTGAGAAGAGTGCGCAAATGGCTGCGCGCGTAGTGCAGCCGGCTCATTACGGTGCCTTTTGGGCAACTGAGGATGGCGCTGATTTCCTCGTAGCTGAGACCCTCCATCTCGCGTAAAAGTATCACTTGGCGATGCTCTGGCGTCAACTCTTTCAAGGCTTGCCTCACCTTTTGACTGAGTTCGCCGCGCGCCGCGGCGCGGAAGGAATCGCCCTGTGCCGAGGGTATGCGGTCCAACTCCTTTTCAGCCTCTTCACCATGCGCGATCGAATGCCTGCTTTCCCGCCGGCGCCAGTCAATCGCGAGATTGGACGCGATCCGGTAAAGCCAGGTCGAGAAACTGGAGCGCCCTTCAAAGCTGCGCAGATTCTGATACGCGCGGATGAAAGTCTCCTGGGCCAGCTCAACCGCGTCGTCGGGATTATGGACCAAAGCCCTGGCCACTCCCGCGACCCGCTGCTGATAGCGCTGGATCAGAGCTCCAAACGCCTCGCGATCGCCGCGCCTGGCCCGGTTGACCAGTTCGCGCTCGTCGTCCTCAGGTCTGCCGGCGCTTCTCAATGTTTGTAGACGAGGGCGGGGATCGCAAAATTCATCCCTGAGTCAAGATAGTTCCGCCCAGTTAGGACCGGACTTCAGGTCGACCCGCAGCGCAACGCGCAGCGCGGCCACTTGTTCCATCTGTTCGCGGATAGCGGCCGCCGCTTGCGGCAGGCTGGCCGCCCGCACCTCGAACAGCAGTTCATCATGCACCTGCAGCAGCATCCTTACCGCACTGTCGCGCGCAAACAAGCGGTGCAGCCGCACCATCGCCACCTTTATCAAATCCGCCGCCGTCCCCTGAATCGGCGTGTTGATTGCTATGCGTTCGGCCTGCGCGCGCGCGCCGCCCTGGGGCGACGCCAACTCGGGCAGATAGCGCCGGCGTCCCAGCAGCGTGGTGACGTAGCCGCGTTCGCGCGCCTGCCGCAGGCATTCTTCAAGGTACGCGCTGACCCCGGGCAGACGTTTGAAATAACGCTCGATGTATTGCGACGCCTCATTGAGCGCAATCCCCAACTCCCCGGCCAAACGCTGCGGACCCATACCATAGATGATGCCGAAGTTGATCACCTTGGCCAGCCGGCGCGCGTCGGGATCCGACGCCCCCGCGCCCAGCACCTCGGCCGCGGTGCGCTGATGGATATCCTCGCCCCGGGCAAACGCGTCAAGCAGGATGGGGTCGGCCGACAGATGGGCCAAAACGCGCAGCTCGATTTGCGAATAATCGGCCGACAGCAACACGTACCCCGGGTCGGCCACGAAGGCGCGGCGAATCCTCCGTCCCTCCGGCGTACGCGCCGGAATATTCTGCAAGTTCGGGTCGGTCGAACTCAGCCGTCCGGTCGCGGTCAGCGCCTGATGGAATGAGGTATGCAAGCGCCCGGTCGCGCGATTGACCGTGGCCGACAGCCCGTCGACGTAAGTTGATTTCAGCTTGGCGATAGTGCGGTATTCCAGCAGTTTGCGCGGCAGTTCATGCGCCTCGGCCAGCCTGGTCAGGACATCGACGTCGGTGGAATATCCGCTCTTGGTCTTCTTCAGTCCCCGGGTCGGGAGCTTGAGTTCGGTGAACAGGATTTCGCGCAGCTGATTGGGCGAATTGAGGTTGAATCGGCGCCCCGCCAATTGCCAGCATTCCGCCTCCAGCCGGTTCAGTTGTTCCCCGAATTCCACTCCCATCGCGGCCAGCGCCGCCGAATCGATGCGGATGCCGGTCGCTTCCATGGCGTAAAGCACCGACGCCAAAGGCAGCTCGACCTCCTCGAACAGCTGGTCCAACCCGTCCTGCCTGAGCCGCGGCACCATCGCCTCGCGCAGCGCGGCCACCACTTCCGGCTCGGAGCCGACCACTGCTCCGCCCAACGGCGCCAGATGCTCGTGGAACAGGTCCTCCAGTGCGGGTTCCGGCCGGCCGGGATTGATCAGGAAACCGGCCAGCATGGTGTCGAAATCGACGCCGCCAAGACTTACGCCATAGCGCTGCAGGGCCGCGGTATGCGCCTTGAGGTCGTGGCAGGCGCGGGGCGGCGTTGAAGCTTCAAGCAATGGTTTAAGTTCAGGAACCAGCTTGTCGGCGAACCGATAAACCGGCTCCAGCCCCTCGGCCTTGACTTTCAAATCCGGGCCGGGGCTGGTGCGGTTGAGATGCAGGGACAGGCGCGGGGCGGCGTTGAGGCGGCGCACCACCTGATCGAGCTCCGCGCCGCCGACGTCGGTGGTCTGGGCGGCGGAAAGCGGCAGCCGGGAGGCGGTCGGCGCCAGTTCCTGCATGATCGAATTGAATTCCAGCTCGCGCAGCAGTTCGGCCGTGGCCTTCTCGTCGATTCCGTGGAATTCGAGGTCATTAAGGTCGACCTTAAGCGGCGCGTCGGTGTCGATCCGGACCAGCTTGCGCGCCAGTTCGATGTCGGCGCGATGCTGCGCGATGGCCGCGGCCAGCTTTTTGGCCCCGCGCAGGTCGCTGGCCGCGAGGTCGTCAAGATGCGCCAGCAGATTATCGACCGTGCCGAATCGTTGGATCAGGGCCGAGGCGGTCTTCTCGCCGACCCCGGGCACGCCTTTGACGTTATCGATCGCGTCGCCCATCAGCGCCATCAGGTCGACCACTGAGCCGGGCTCGACGCCCAGCTTTTCGCGCACCTCGCGCGCGCCGATATGCTTGTCGCGCATCGTATCCCACAGCGTGATGCGCGGGCCGACCAGTTGCATGAAATCCTTGTCGGCGGTGACGATCACGCAATCGACGCGGTCGCGGGCGGCGCGCACGGCCAGGGTTCCAATCACGTCGTCGGCTTCGTAGCCTTCCAGCATCAACTTTTTGATGCGAAACGCGTCGACCGCCCGATGGATATAGGGAATCTGCACCACCACGTCGTTGGGCGGCGAGACGCGGTTGGCCTTGTAGGATTCGAACAGGTCGTCGCGAAAGGTGCGCTTGGGCGAATCGAACACGATTGCGAGGCGGCGCGGATGCGCGTCCTTGAGCAGCTTGAGCAGCATGCGGAGGAAGCCGAACACCGCGTTGGTGGGCAGTCCGCGCGAGTTATTGAGCTGCGGCAGCGCGTAGAAGGCGCGGAATATATATCCTGATCCGTCCACCAGGTACAGGGTCGAACCCGCGTCGCTCATGCTGCGAGGCTAACAGAACGAAATCGTAGGAGGCCAGACGGGCGCGTCAGGGTATATTGACAGCCCGAGCCTGCGTGGCTACTGACATGATTTGAGGTTTGCTGAATAGGCGAGCCGGTTTTTCGTCAAATTTTCTGACGGCGGAGGCCGCCGCGGAGCTACAGCGGATGATCGAGGTCAAGAACCTCACCAAGATGTACGGCAACTTTGTTGCCGTCAATAATGTTTCCTTCAAGGCGCAAAAGGGACAAATTTTGGGCTTTTTGGGACCCAACGGCGCCGGCAAAACCACCACGATGCGCATCATCTCCGGCTACATGCCGGCCACTTCCGGCACCGTACTGGTTGACGATCTGGATATTTTCACGCAGTCGCTCGAGGCCCGGCGCAGAATCGGCTATCTGCCGGAAAATCCCCCGCTTTACAACGAGATGCGGGTTGAGGCCTATCTGCGTTTCGCCGGACGTTTGCGCGGATTGGCGCGCGGCGAGCTCGAACCCGCGCTGGAACACGTGATCGACGTCTGCGGGCTCAAGGAGGTCAGCTCGCGCATCTGCGGCCAGCTCTCCAAGGGATACCGCCAGCGCGTCGGCCTGGCCGGCGCCATCATCCACGATCCGCAGGTGCTGATTCTCGACGAGCCGACGATCGGTCTGGATCCGCGCCAGATTCGCGACATCCGCGCGCTCATCCGCGAGCTGGGCGGCCAGCGCACCATCGTGCTTTCGACCCACATCCTGCCCGAAGTTTCACAGATTTGCGACAAGGTCGTAATCATCAACGAAGGCCACGTGGTGCTGGAGGAAGCGCTGGATGCGCTGCCGGCCGGCACCTCGCTCGAAGACGTGTTCCTGAGCGCGATTGCGCGCGAGCGCGGGCATGAGGATATCGAGGCGGAGCAGGAACTCGAGGAAGTTTCGGCGGGTCGGAGTTCGGCACAATGAGGAATGCGCTGGTGATTGCCGGCCGCGAGATTGCGGCCTATTTCGTTCAACCCATCGCCTACGTGGTGATGACCGTGTTTCTGCTTTTGGGCGGATGGTTTTTCTTCGCCCTGCTGCGCCGTTTCGATCTGGTGCAGCAGATGTATTTGGCGATGCAGAATCCGGCGGCGCTGCAGCGGATGAATCTCAACCAGATGGTGATCGAGCCGCTGCTGCATAACATGGCGATCGTGCTGGTGATCCTGGTGCCGGCGATTACGATGCGCTCCTTCGCCGAGGAAAAACGCGCCGGCACTTACGAACTGCTGCTCACCGCGCCGGTGCGCACCGGTGAAGTGGTGGCCGGCAAATTCATCGCCGCCGCGGTGCTGATCCTGGTGATGGTCGCGCTGGCCAGCATCTTCCCCCTGATTCTGGTCCTGTTCGGCAATCCCGAAATCGGGGTGATGGCGTCGGGTTATTTGGGCCTGGCGTTTCTGGGGCTGGCCTTCGTCGCGGTGGGTCTGTTTACCAGTTCGGTGACGCAGAACCAGATTATCGCCGCGATCAGCTGCTTCGGCGCCCTGCTGCTGCTGTACGTGATCTCATGGCCGGCGGAAACCGGCGGCGGATCGTTCTCGCAGCTGCTGCGCTATCTGTCCCTGCCCGAGCATTTCGCCACCATGGTGCGGGGGCTCATCTCCACCAAGGACATTATCTATTTCCTCAGCGTAATCGCCGTGGCCCTGTTTCTGACGCAGCGGTCCGTCGAATCCGTGCGCTGGCGTTAGAGGGTTAAGGGGAAAAGATGGCTAAGAGTTCGGCGCAGGCCGGAATCATCGGGCTGATTCTGCTCATCTTCGGGACCATCGATTACTTCATCGCTTCGGGTTTCCGCTTTTTCGTCTTCGTCAATCTGGCCGCGGGCATCTTTGCGCTGGTGCTGTGGGCAACCACTTCCAGCCGCGAGTCGCTGGGCGCGGCGCTGGGCAGCCGCACCACGCGCTACGGCGCCAACGCGGTGATCTACTCGCTGGCCTTCATCGCCCTGCTGGTCGCGATCAATTATTTGGCCGACAAGCATGACCATCGCTTCGATACCACCCAGGAGAAGGTGTTCAGCCTCTCCAGCCAGTCGATGAACGTGGTCAGGAACCTGAACAAGCCGCTGAAGTTCTACGGCTTCTTCCAGGGCGGCCAGGACCAGAAGGCCAAGGACCTCTACGAGGCTTACGCCTACGCCTCACCCAAGGTCAGCTACCAAATGGTTGATCCGGACAAGCATCCGGAGTTGGCCGAACGCTACAAGGTGTCAGTGATGGGAACCACGCGGGTGCAGTACGGCGACAATCCCGCCGACGGCACCAACGTCACTGAACTGAGCGAAGAGAATCTCACCAACGCAATCATCAAGGTCAGCAAGGGGACCCGCAAGGTGGTCGATTTTCTGGACGGCGAGGGGGAAGGCGACCCCAACGATTCCAAATCGGCCAACGGCTTCGCGTCGCTCAAGCAGGCGCTCGAAGGCGAGGGCTACACCGTACGCAAGTTGTTTTTGGCGTCGAAGCCCGAAGTTCCCGCCGATACCAATCTGGTAATCGTCGCGGGGCCGACGCGCGAAATCTCAAGCCACGTGATCGACGCGCTGACCGCGTATCTCAAACGCGGCGGCCATCTGATGGTCACGCTGCGGCCCGCGATGCCCGGCTCGCCCGACCCCGAAGCGGGCTTGATCAAAATGCTGGGCGGATGGGGCCTTAAGGTGGGCGACGACGTGATCGTGGACCAGGTCCTGCGCCTGTTCGCGGGCCCCGCTTTGGGGCTTAACCCGGTGGTTACCAGCTACGGCACCCATCCAATCACCAACGGCTTCACTCAGCGCACGGTGTTCCCGATGACTCGGTCGGTGGAACCCGAAAGCCCGCTCAAGCCGGGCCTGTCGGTGGTCGAACTGGCCAAGACCAGTGAAACCTCGTGGGCGGAGACCGATCTGGTCGGAATCTTCCAGCAGCAGAAGGCCTCTTTCGACGCGGGCAAGGATCAGAAAGGACCGGTGGCGGTGGCGGACGCGGTGGACGCCGACCTTAAGACGCTGGGCTTCGGCAAGGAAGGGGAAAGCGCCCGCCTGGTGGTGATCGGCAGCACCGACTTCGCCTCCAACCAGTACTTCAATCAGTTCTTCAACCGCGACTTTACGGTCAACAGCGTCGATTGGCTGGCAGGCGAGGAGAAGTCGATCTCGATTCGTCCGCGCACGCTGCATTCGTCGAGTTTCCGGCTGACGGTGGATCAGTTCAGTTTGGTATTTGCGCTCTCGGTGCTGATGCTGCCGGAATTGCTGCTGATCCTGGGCGTCGCGGTGTGGTGGGAGCGGCGCACGTGAGCCCGGATTGCGGCCGGAGCTTCAAGACTGAAACCCAGCTCAGGATACTCGGACGTCGGGGAATATGCAGTTTCGCAATACGATAATCGTATTGGTGTTGTTGTTAATCGTCGGAGGATACATCTACTTTTTCCAGGCCGGCAAACCGGAAGAGCAGACGCAAAAACTCTTCAACCTCAAGGCCGACGATATAACCGGGCTGGTGCTCAAATACCCCGATCAGGAGATCGAAGTTAACCGCACCGGCGGCGGCTGGAGGCTGGTCAAGCCAATCAACACCGAGGCCGACGCCGCCGCGATCAGCACTCTGACCCACGAGATCGCCGACGCCGGCATCAAGCGCACCGTCGACGACCATCCGGCGAGCCTGGCTCCGTTCGGTCTGGACAAACCCGGCGTTACCGTCGTGGTCAGCACCAAAGACAAAACGCTTCCCGGCGTGGAGGTCGGCAAGAACGCCCCGATTGGCTATTCGGTCTATATCAAGAAGACCGACAGCCCGGCGGTGTTGTTGACTTCGGGCGGTTTCGGTCCCGGCACCAAACGCACTGTCAGCGACCTGCGCGACCATACCCTGATGAGCTTCAAACCGGACGAGGTGAGCAAGCTCGTTATCAAGCAGGATGACGGCGAGCCGGTCGAATTGGACAAGCAACAGGGCGTGTGGAAGATCGTCAACCCGGCGAAATACAAGGCCGACGCGGAAAGGATCAGTACACTGCTGAGTTCGTTATCCAACGCGCGCATCGACGACTTCACCAGCGACAAACCGGCCAACCTGGCCCAATACGGACTGGACAAGCCTTCGCTCCAGGTCTCGGTATTCAGCGGACCCGCGCAGGCGCGTCAGTCGCTGGAATTCGGCAAAAAAGAAAGCGGCGCGAACAAGGACGATTACTACGTGCGGCGCGGCGAGAAACCCAACGTCTATACCGTGCACAACTATGTATTCGTCGACGCCGATAAGGGGCTGAACGATCTGCGCGATCGCACCGTGCTGGCATTCGATTCCGACCAGGTGGAAGGGGTGAAGGTCACAGGCGGCGGCAAATCCTTTACCGTTGCGCGCGGCGCCGGCGGCAAATGGACCGAGACCGACGGCACCAGGTCGCCGGCCGATCCGGTCAAAGTCAGGCAGTTCATCGATCGCTTCCACGACCTTAAAGCCGAAACCATCGCGCAGGATTCCAGCGCCAACCTGGAAAAGTTCGGGCTTAACTCGCCCAACGAAGAGGTGACGTTCCAGGGCAAGGGCGGCAGGATACTGGGCACCGTGAAGCTGGCCAGAATCGAGCGCCGCAACGAGAACGACAAGAGCGCTCCCGCCCGGGTCGATTACTATGCGCTTTCCAGCACCGGCCCCACGGTGTACAGGATTTTCGAGTACGACTATACCGACCTGATCAAGACGCCGGAGGAGCTGGCGGCGCCCAAACCAACCGCCGCGCCGTCAGCCCGACCGACGTCGAAGTAAACTTCCGCGCCCCGTCCTGATGGCTTTCCAGGCGGTGACCCGGGCTCACGCATTTTGATCGGGCCGAATCGGGACGTGAGTCCGCGGGCGTCAAAGGTGGTGCGAGCCGAAAGAAGGCTCGCGCGTCGATGACAGGCGCGGGCGCCTGTCCCGTTCTATTATGGGTTTCTTGCCGCGATATATACCTATTTGGGCGGCATCCGCAGCGCGCCGTCGAGCCGGATGGTCTCGCCGTTGAGCATCGGATTCTCGACGATGTGCCGCGCCAGCATGGCGTACTCCGAGGGCTTGCCCAGCCGCGGCGGAAACGGGATGTTCGCCTCCAGCGCCTTGCGCACCGGTTCGGGCAGCGTCGCCAGCATCGGGGTTTCAAACGTGCCCGGCGCAATGGTGCAGACGCGTACGCCGACCGACGCCAAATCGCGCGCGATCGGCAGCGTCATCGCCATCACGCCGCCCTTGGACGCGGCGTAGGCCGCCTGTCCGATCTGTCCCTCAAAGGCCGCCACCGACGCGGTGTTAATCACCACGCCGCGCTCGCCCTCCTGATTGGGCTGATTCTTTGCCATCTCCGCCGCCGCCAGCCGGGTGACATTGAAGGTCCCGATCAGATTGACTTCGACGATCCGGGTAAAGCGCCGCAGCGAAGCGGGTCCTTCGCGGGTCAGGATACGTTCGGCGGTGGCGATACCGGCGCAGTTGATCAGCACGTGAAGGGCACCGAATTTTTGCCTGGCCGCCGCGATTGCTTCGAGCACCTGCGCTTCGGAGGTGACGTCGGCAGGGGCGAAGATCGCCTTGTTCAGGGATTTGCCGACTTCAACGCCGGGTGAAGCGGGCAGATCGACAATGACAACGGCGGCGCCATGGCGGGCGAATTCCGCCGCACTGGCCGCACCCAAACCCGACCCGCCGCCGGTGATCATCACCACCGCGTCTTTGAGTTCCATCGTCCCATCTCCTTCCGTACCGGCGCGGGCCGGGCGCGACTAGTCGGCCAGAGCCTGACGTGCAAGACATACGATGGCGCCCTGACCCGATCAAGCAGGCACCGGCGCGCCCGGAAACGCCGCGCGCGATATGCGGTTGCCACAGGCCCGGCTTTGATCCACAACATGGAACTGATGGCGTTGGTACAGGGTAAAGGAAGTCAATGGCTGAATTGCTGACCGGCAGGATTGCACTGGTAACCGGAGGCGCTTCCGGAATCGGACGCGCGGCCGCTTTGGCGCTGGCACGCGAGGGAGCCAAAGTGGCGGTCGCCGACATGGCGGCCGACGGCGGCAACAGTACTGCCGAGACCATTTTGCGCGCGGGCGGCGAAGCCGTATTTCTCCAGGCCGACGTCTCGCGCGCGGACGAGGTCGATGGTCTGATTGCCGCGGTGGTGGATCGCTTCGGACGCCTGGATTGCGCCTTCAACAACGCCGGCGTCGAACAGCCGATGCAAAACCTTGCCGAGACCACGCTCGAGCAATGGAGCCGCATCATCGCCGTCGATCTGACCGGCGTATGGCTATGCATGAAGTACGAGATTGCGCGGATGCTTCAGCAGGGCGGCGGCAGCATCGTCAACACTTCGTCGATCATGGGAATCGTGGCCACGCCGGGAATGGCCGCTTACAACGCCGCCAAGGGCGGCGTCGCGCAGCTCACCCGCAGCGGGGCACTGGAATACGCCAAGGCAGGAATCCGCGTCAACGCGGTAGCGCCCGGATTTATTCTCACCCCGATGGTGGAACGCAGCCTCCCGTTCGGCAGCCGCCGGCGCCAGGCGGCGGAGGCGGTGCAGCCGATGGGCCGGATGGGTCAGCCGGAGGAAATCGCCGAAGCGGTAGTGTGGCTGCTCTCCGACGCGGCTTCGTTCGTAACCGGACTGGTGATGCCGGTGGACGGCGCATGGACCGCGCGATAAATGTGGCGCGCCGGCCAAAACATATCGGTCAGTTGGCTTTGGCGTTGATATTTCCACTATCGCGGGGCACACTTTAATTAATCAAACGTACAACACTGGGTGCGGTTTTGAGCCGCAACGCGTGGCAACTTGCCTGCGCTGCTCCATACGCCTAGCCTTACAGGCTGAGGCGGGCGGCAGGTGTTTCGGGTTCCGACGAAGCGGCATTGGTTATGGCTGAGAAGCGAATCCTCATTGCTGAAGATGACCGTCCCACCCGCGAGAGCTGGTCTGAGCTGCTGAGCTCCTGGGGCTACAAAGTTGAAGTGACCGAAGACGGCGAGCAGGCGCTGGAAGCCGCTTTGGCTCATCGTCCGCAGATCGTTCTGGCTGACCTTAAGATGGCGCGCAAGGACGGCCTCACCCTGATGCGCGAAATCCGCGAGGCCGGACTGGACCTCGCCATCGTGATGATCTCCGGCGAGGGCGACATCCCCGACGCCGTCTCCGCGATGAAGCTGGGCGCCTACGAGTACCTGCGCAAGCCGATCGACCCGGCCCATCTGAAGACCCTGCTGGCCAACATTATCGACCACCTCAGCGTGCGCGAGGAGAACGACCGCCTGCGCCGCCGCCTGCTGGGCGAGGGTGAATTGGGTCCGATGCTGGGGCGCTCGCTGCCGATGCGCAAGGTGCTGACGCTGATCGACCAGATCGCCCCTACCGATGCATCGGCGATCATCACGGGCGAAAGCGGAACCGGCAAGGAGATGGTGGCCAAGACCATCCACGCGCTGTCCAAGCGCAGCCAGGGCCCGTACATCGCGGTCAACTGCGCGGCGATTCCCGAAACCCTGATGGAGAGCGAGCTGTTCGGCCATGAACGCGGCGCCTTTACCGGGGCGGACCGGCGCCGCGACGGCTATTTCGAACTGGCCGAGGGCGGCACGCTGCTGCTGGACGAAATCAGCGAGATGCGGGTTGACCTGCAGGCCAAGCTGCTCCGCGTGCTGGAGGAGCGCAAGCTGCGGCGGGTGGGCGGCAGCGTCGAATTGCCGCTCAACGTGCGGGTGCTGGCGGCGTCCAACCGCCCGCTGGACCGGGCCATGCGCGAAGGCCGCCTGCGCGAGGATCTCTACTACCGCCTTAACGTGTTTTCGATCGATCTGCCGCCGCTGCGCGAACGTCCCGACGACATCGCGCTGCTGGTCGACGCCTTTATCCGCCAGTTTGCCGCCCAGACCGGCAAGCCGATTCAGGCCGCGGATCACGAATGCCTGCAGGCGCTGAAGTCTCATCCATGGCCCGGCAACGTGCGCCAGCTGCGCAATGTGATCGAGCGCGCGGTAATCGTCGGCCGTCCCCCGCTGCTCACGCTGGGCGACCTGCCGGCGGAGATCAAACCGGGACAGGGCGACGGCAGTATGCAGGTGCGGCTGGGTTCGACGCTGGACGACGTCGAACGCGAGCTGATCGTCAAGACCATCGAATTCACCGGCGGCAACAAGACTCGCGCCGCCGAGGTTCTGGGCGTAAGCTTGAAAACACTCTACAATCGCCTTGAGCGCTATGAACGAAAGGAACCGGTGGAATCCGAGTGATTCGCCGGGCCGCGCCTGAGCGTGGGGCTGCGCGCCAAACTACCCTTCACTTTCCTGGCGCTGCTGACCGCCGCCATCGTGGCGGTCAGTGGCATCTATTTGGATCGGATGCTGCGGCAGATGGCGCATGGCCTGATTACCTCCTCCGATCGCTGCAGCAAGGAAGTTTTTGAGCAGGTACGAGTCGCATTGAGCAACGCCGGCGGGGCGGAACCGGCCGCGGTGCTGCACAACGACAACGCGCTCAACACCGCAATCCGGTCCTCGGTCGCTTTCAGTGAATATGTGATCTATCTGCGCGTCACCTCGATCGACGGCCGCGATCTGGCCACCTCCGATTCGGGCCCTGACGCTTCTCCCGCCGCGCAGCGGATGGTGCGGCCGATTGCCGACCTGGAGAAGCTCGCTTCATCGCACTGGCCGCTGGGGCTGGTGCGCGCCCTGTGGAGCGACCAGATTTACGAATCCAGCCGTTCGATCGAGATCAACGGCAAGCCCTTTGGCTTCATCAAAGTCGGGGTTTCCACCGGACTGATCGCAAGCCAGGTGCATCAGATTACCGAGACGGTGGGAATCATCGCATTGATCGCGGTGATTCTGACCACCCTCGCCGCCTTCGCCATGAGCAACCTGATCCTGCGTCCGGTGCTCGCCGTCACCAGCAGCATGGAACAACTGGCCGCGGGCAACTCAGAGGTCAATCTCAACGTCGGCGGCAGTGACGAATTCAGCAGGCTGGCCGATCGTTTCAATGTGCTTTCGCGCCGGATCCGGGCCGAACGCAACCGCTGGGAAAGCGAGCGCGGCGGCATCTTCAACGCCCTGCGTTCCATCCAGGACCTGGTGATGCTGGTCGACAGCGACGGTACCCTGCTGTTCGCCAATCAGGAAGCCCAGGATGTGCTGGGGCTGTCGGGGAGCGGAATCAGCGAAGGCAAGCCGCTGCGGATGCTGCTGGGCGCGGACCATCCGCTGATGCAGCTGATCGGTCCGGCGTTGTCGGCGGGGACCGAGGTCCGGGACGTGGCGTTTGAAATCGGCGATCGGCTGGACCGGCGCCGCTTCCTGGTCTCGGCGCTGTCCCTGGGTCAGGGGCGGGAGAGCGCGGGGCTTCTGGTCATCATGCGCGATCTTGAACAGGTGCGCGAACTGGAAACGGTGGTGGACCAGTCCAGCCGGTTGGCGCGGATGGGCAGCCTGCTGTCCGGGGTCGCCCACCAGATTCGCACCCCGCTCAACGTGATGACACTGCAGCTGGAGCTGCTGCGGCAGGATATCGAAGGGGGACGCGACGCCGACTCGCGCATCAACCGTGTCACCCAGGAGATCGCGCGCCTGGCCAAGGCGATCGACGCCCTGATGCGGTTCATGCGGCCGGAGCAGCTCAAATACGAACAACTTTCGCTCAACGATTTGCTGCGCGAAATTGGCGGCCAGATCACCCGAGCCGGTGTCCGCATCGACTATCAGCTCGACTCCTCTCTCCCATTCATCAGGGCCGACCGCGACCTTTTGAGCGAAGCTTTGCGCAACATGATCAATAACGGGGTCGAAGCCATGCCGCAGGGCGGTGTGCTGGCGCTGAGCACTCGCCAGACCGACGCCGACAGCGTCGAGGTCGCCATCAAGGACAGCGGCGTGGGCATCAGCCAGGAGAACCTGGAGCGGATCTACAATCTATATTTCACCACCAAGCAAGGTGGATCGGGATTGGGCCTGTCGCTGGCGCTGCGCGCGATCGACCTGCATGGCGGCTCGGTCGCGGTCGATTCCAAGGTGGGCGGCGGGACCACGTTCAAAATCCAACTCCCGGCGCGACCCTCGGGCGAAAGCGCGCCGGCGCAATTGAGCTGATCGGGGCGCCGGGCGCGGCCCGCGTCAGGTCAACGAGAATGCTTCCGGTTCGGGCGGGGCGATAGCGCGGCGCCGCGTGGAGATGCGGTTGCGTGAAGCCATCCCGCGCCGCGGTTTGCCGCGCCATACGCGGATTTCACGCATGGCCGGTTCGGCCAGCGCGCGTCCGCTCTCCAAAGCTTTGGCCAGCGCGTCGGGATCGATACCCAGGGTCTCGCACAGGTTGCGGTAGGCGAAAACCCCATTGCGGCTGTGAGAATGCATCCACAGCTTGACTTCTTCGAACAGCAGGCGGCCTTTGCGGCTGCGGGCGTTGCGATACTTGTAATAACAGGCAACCGCGTCGGCCAGCACCGCGAAAGCCAAGCGGTATTCGCCGTCCTGCCAGCGGCGGCGGCCGACGATGTCGTAATATTGGGCGGGAAGAACCGCGTCTCCCCTGAAATTTGCCGGCAACAAACCCTCAAGGCGGGTTCCTGACTCCGGCTCCGATACCACCTGACGGCCCGATGTGGACATTGATACGCCCCTCTCGCCGGTCGCTGGAATTCTTCTTGTTCGTGAAACCAGCAACACAAAAGAGAGAATAAGACGCGGCTGCCGGTCACCGACGCCTCAGCAGGAAGCAAATGTCGGACCATAGGCTATTTCCAACGAATCCTGAGCAAAGATCGGTCAACAGACAACCGCCCCCGCGTGTAAGATGTAGATATTACAAGCTTCGCGATGAACCGCCATTCCATCCGAATTCCGGTATTTGCCTGAAAGACATTGAGTAATTCTGCGTAAGCTCAGACTCTGCTGACAGTTGAGGCCGAACCCATGCAAGTTTTACAAACCGGATCATGGAGGAAATATTATCCGAGAGATGTTGTCTATAAGCTGGCAAAGTTAAGTTGAGATTGAAGATTATGCCTATTCTTCGAAAAAAAGGTCTACAAACGCAGATCGGCTGAGGTCGGTTGATAGCCCGCGATATCGCCTCGGTTGCCCAATCGGTCCCCATCTCTGCTATCGTGTGGCGGCCTCGTATTCGGAACGGTCGCCTTGCGGCGCTACTCAAAAACCGGGGAGGATGACGGCCTATGCCTATCGACCTGAGGGAATTTGCTCAACCCCAGACCACCGCCCTGCTGGCGATAGAAGTCCAGCAGGGAGTTATCGGGGAATATACCCCTGCGCCGCTGTCCGCTCTGCGCGACGCCGCCGCCTCGCGGGGTTTGGTTGCACAGCTCTCAAAGCTGCTCAAAGCCGCACGAAAAGCCGGCGTACATGTATTTCATTGCCCCGCCGGCGCGCGTCCCGACGGTCTTGGCTCGATGATGAATACGCGGCTGGCGCAGGCATTGAAAAAGAGCGGACGGCGGGGAATGGTGGTGGGGTCGCCGGAATCGGCCAACTTGCCGGGCCTGGAACCTGAGCAGGGGGATTTCGTGATCTGGCGCACCCACGGGATGACCGCCTTCCACGACAGCAGCCTCGACAGCATCTGCCGCAACATGGGCATCCGCACCATCATACCGACCGGGGTCTCAATCAATGTGGCCATAACCGGTGCTACGATCGAAGCGGTAAACCGTGCTTATCGCGTTGTAATTCCGACCGATTGCGTGGTCGGATTTCCCCCTGAATACGGTGACATGGTGCTCAAACATGCCCTGGTCGGGCTGGCGGTTCTGAGCACGGCGCCTGAACTGGCGGCCGCATGGGGAGTGGACTGGAGCGCGCTCTGAGTGGCCGCTGCCCTGATCACCGGTGCGTCCAGCGGAATCGGGGAGCAGTTCGCTTACGCCCTGGCGCGCCAGGGATACGGGCTGGCGTTGACGGCCCGGCGTGAGGATCGGCTCAAAAAAGTGGCGGATGAGGCGCGGCGTTTGGGCGCCCCCGATGTTCGCGTCTTTCCCGCCGATCTGAGCCGCAGGCCGGCGCCGGACCAGCTATGCCGCGCGATTACCTCCTCAGGCCTGCAAATCGAACTGCTGGTGAATAATGCCGGCTTCGGCACACGGGGAGAATTTCAACGCCTGCCGCTGGCGCGGGAACTGGAACAGATCGACCTTAACATCACCGCGCTGGTGGCGCTGACGAGATTGTTTCTGCCGGAAATGATCGCGGCGGGCCGCGGCAGCATAATCAACGTCGCCTCCACCGCCGGCTTCCAGGCGGTCCCGTACATGGCCACCTACGGCGCCAGCAAAGCTTTTGTCGTCAGCTTCTCGATCGCGCTGCATTATGAACTGGCGGGAACGGGAGTGAATGTGATGGCGTTGTGTCCGGGCGCCACCCGCACGGAGTTTCAGGCGGTTGCGCACAACGGCGACACCCTGCCCGCATTCATTTATATGGACGCGGAGACGGTAGTGGCGCAGGCGCTGCGGGCGGCGCGCAAAAACCGCGCGATCTCGATCAATGGCCGACTCAACGCCGTCATGACCGAGGTACAACGGCTGGTTCCGCGCCGCCTGGCGGCCAGGGTGGCGGGAAGAATCTACCGGCCGCAGTGAGTGTCAATGCCGGCTCGGACGATCCGACGGCGTCACCTGCAGGGTCAGCTTCTCCGTGCCCCTGATCACGATGACGTTCGCGGCAGTACCCGGCTGGACTTCGGACAGCGCCCGCTGCAGGTCCTCGATTCCGGCGATCGGGCGTCCTTCCCACGCTACGATCAGGTCCTGTTCGCGCAAACCGGCCTTTTCCGCCGGGCTGCCCGGCTCGACCGCGGCCACCAACAGCGCCGCTTCGGGTCCCAGGCGATGAAAGCGCACCAGCCGCCGCGGCATCACGATATTCTGCCCGGCAAGGCCGATATAGCCGCGGGTGATCCTGCCGTCGCGCAAAAGGCGGCCGGCGATATAACGCGCGGTGTTGGCCGCAATCGCAAAGCATAGCCCCTGAGCCGGCAGAATGGTGGCGGTATTGACGCCAATCACCTCACCCCGGCTGTTGACCAGCGGTCCCCCCGAATTGCCGGGATTGAGCGCGGCGTCGGTCTGAATTACGTCGTCAATCAAACGTCCCGAGACTGACCGCAACGACCGTCCCAGCGCGCTTACCACTCCCGCTGTAACCGTGTAGTCGAACCCGTACGGACTGCCGATCGCGATCGCTATCTGGCCCACCCGCACGGCGCGCGAATCGCCCAGCGCCGCCGCCGCCAAACCGGCGGCTCCGATACGAATCACGGCAAGGTCGGTGTCGGGATCCGAACCAATCAGGTCGGCTTCGAAGTAACGTCCATCGAGCAGGGTAACGACGATTTTGGACGCTCCATGCACGACATGGCTGTTGGTCAGGATGAAGCCGTCGGGGGTGAACAGAAAGCCCGATCCCCCGCCTGCCGGACGCCTCGGATCGGGTTGGCGGGCGTGATGCACCCGGACGTTGACCACCGCCGGGCTGACCTTTTCGGCCGCCCCCGAAACCGCGGATGAATACGCGTCCAGAAGCTGGGAGTCCGCGTTTCCAGCGGGATTTCTGCCGGCCTCGGCAGCCGCGCCGAAATCCGCTTTGTCATCGAGAAGACGGAGCGTTCTGGGTTTCATGATCGAAACATAACCACGACGAGACGCTCCGTCTCGCCCCCTGACGAATCAGAATGTCGTGGGACCCCGTCTAGCGGCCAGCGGTGTCAGGCTCTCCTGCCGTCCTTCGGGGTCAACCAGTTCCAGCGAGGCCTGGATCACGCAGCTGACGTCGGAGTCCGAGCCGACTCCCACCTCCCCATAGACCAGAACTCTTTCCTTACCCAGGCTTTTGACCTCTTTGGAGGTCAGAGAATAGGTGGTCGAACCGCCCGGATCGATGATCACTTCGGTGGATTTGATGAGGTTGCTTTGACCATCGAAAAACAACAGGGTTATGTCGCAGGTGGGTGCCGAGCTCAATGCCGGCGCCGAAGCCGATACTACGGGCAGGGCCAGCACGTTGAGATAGGCGGTCTGATTGTTGGTCAGTCCGAACAGCAGCGAAAAAAAGGTTGCGATAAAGCTCATGCACAAAACTCTCCTTTCAGTTTGTGTCTCACAAATAAACAACAAGCTGTTAGCTTTTGCAAATCAGAACTCGATTTCCGGTTGAGTTGATGAAGACGATTGGTTTTTACTCCAAGTGGACAACTTCGGCAGGCTTCGGGCGCATGGCGCAGCCGCGAAGGACGCGTCGCGCTGCGGCACCCTGGCTGCGCATTGGATCCCCTGCCGCCTGCGGCCTGATGGCGGCGCTGTGCCTGATGCTGGCCGGCTCCGGCTGCTCAACCCGGCAGTCCAATCCACCGGCACCCGCGGTCGCGGCGAATCCTGAGGTGGCGCGCATCCTGGAGGTTTCCTGCTACCATTGCCACTCCGATGAAGGAACCGCGGTATGGTATGCGAAGCTGCAGCCCTCGCGATGGTTCGGGGATTCGGCCCTGGCGGCGCTTAACTTCTCCGACTGGCCCGGATACGACGCCGACCGCCGCAGCGACGCAATCCGGCAGGTCGCCGCGGCGGTGGAATCCGGCACCATGCCGCCGCATGGCTATTTGCTGTTTCATCCGCAGGCGAGACTAAACGGGGCGCAAAAAGCCGCGATCCAGAGCTGGGCCGCCGGAAAGCGCGCGCGCTCCGCCCATTGAAACGGGGGCGCCGCCTATCGATAGCAGACCAATTCCAGCAGATTGCCGTCGGGATCGAGGAAATACATGCAGTCGTGATCGCCCCAATCGATAATCGGGGCGCATTCGACGCCGGCCGCGGTCAACTCCGCCCGGGCTTGCGCGAAATCGTGGCGGGCGGCCTTGAACGCATGATGGGCCTTGCCCAGCGGATGCCCAATCAGGGCGCCGCGTTCAGCCGCCGATAGCGGCGGCCGCCGCACGCCGAACAGCGCCAGGTTCTGCCCGCCGCATTCCATCAGCACCTGATCGCCCAGGCGCGCCACCACCACGAAGCCCAGCACCGTGGTGTAGAAATGCTCGGCGCGCTTGAGATCGTTCACTTCCAGTCCGTAATGGTCCAGGCGTTCGAGTTTCATCGGCGCAACTCCTGTTGCCTGACAATCAATCCAGCCGCGCAAGCAAGGCGCCGGTCAGGTATTCGCCCTCGATATGCCCCAGCATCACCGGATGATCCGGCGCGGCGCCAAGCCGCGACAGGGTCCGCAGATGCCGCCCCGCTCTGACCTGCGCAGTGCGCAGCGCCGCGAAAAAATCCTCGCCGCGGAAATGCTGCGAGCAGCTGAACGTCATCAGCATCCCGCCCGGCGCCATCGCGCGCATCGCCAGTTGATTCAGCTCAACATACAGCCGCTGAGCGCGCAGCGCGTCCTTGCGGCTGCGCGCAAGGGGCGGCGGGTCGAGCACGATCAGATCGAACCGGTCGGCGGATTTGGCCATAAAACGCCCGGCGTCCTCGCACACCAGATCGATCCTGGCGGTGCCCATCGCGTTGAGTTCCAGGTTGCGGCGCGCCCACTGCAAAGCCGGCGCCGAGGTATCGACCGCGATGACCTCGCCGGCGCCGCCGGCAATCGCGGCCAGGCTGAATCCTCCCGCGTAGCAATACGCGTCCAACACCCGCGCGCCGCGCGCCAAACCGCCCGCGATGCGCCGATTTTCCCGTTGATCGAGGAAGTAACCGGTCTTCTGTCCGCGTCCGGGAGCCACCGCAATCCGCAACCCGTTTTCAAGCGCGATCACCTCATCGACCGGCTCGCCCGACACCACTCCCGCCCGGTCGGCGAGTCCCTCTTCCCTTCTGACGGCGCCGGCGCTGCGCTCGATAATCGCGCGCGGCGCCAGCGCGCGGCGCAATCCACTCAACACATGGTTGCGCATCCGATCCATCCCGGCGGTCAGAAACTGCACCACCAGCACGCCGGCGTAGCGATCCACCACCAGCCCCGACAAACCGTCGCCGTCGCCATTGATCAGGCGATAGCAGTTGGAGCCGGCGCCGACGGCTCGCTCGCGCAGCCTGACGGCGGCGGCGATGCGCGCGTCGATAATCGTGGCCAGGTCGGTCTGCGCACCAAAGGAGAGCATCCGCACCGCGATAGTGGTCGCCGGATGATAGTATCCCGCGCCCAGCAATTCCTGCTGATAGTCGCGTACTTCGACCGCGGCGCCCGGCTCCAGTTGCGGCGGTTCGACACGTTCGATGGCCTGCGAAAATATCCAGGGATTCTTGCCGCGCACCGGCCCCTCGCGGCCTTTCTTGAGAACCACGCGCGGAAGCGCCGCCGGTGTTTCGTGCGCCGCCGACACCATAGTCATTCGCCGCGCGTGCGCCAGACCCTCTCGCCCGCACGCTGGTAATCGCCGCTGCGCCCGCCCTGCTTGCTGACCAGCCGCACCGCGTCGATCACCATTGCGCGGTCGATCGCCTTGGCCATGTCATAAATCGCCAGGCCGGCGGCGCTGACCGCGACCAGCGCCTCCATCTCGACTCCGGTACGCCATGACGTGACGGCGCGCGCCTGGATTTCGATCAGTCCCTGGCGCTGGTTGGGATGGAAATCGACTTCGACCACTTCCAGCGGAATCTGATGGCACAGCGGGATCAGCTCATGGGTTCGCTTGGCCGCCATGATACCGGCGAGGCGTGCGGCGGCCAGCGCCTGTCCCTTCTTGAGCCGCCCCGCGACGATTGCGGCGACCGTGGCCGGCGCCATGCGCACGGCGCCGCGCGCCACCGCCTCGCGCCGGGTCACGTCCTTGCCGCCGACATCGACCATGCGGATGCGGCCGCGGGCGTCCAGATGGGTCAGGGCGGCACCCTGCCCGGCTGTTTTGCGCCCTTCAATTGCGCGTAAATTCCGCCGTATCGTACTTCTGTTGTGCGCCATCGCGACCGTCCGCGGGGTATTTCGAGATCGAATGCATCGGCATAATATCCGAAGCTGCTGACACGGTAGAATCCATATCATGGCACAGGGAACGCATCGCGTCGTAATTCTTGGCTCCGGCCCGGCCGGTTTGACCGCGGCCTTGTACACCGCCCGCGCCAACCTTCAACCCTTGCTGATTGAGGGGCCGCAACCGGGCGGCCAGTTGACCATCACCACCGAGGTCGAGAACTACCCGGGCTTCGAACACGGGATCCAGGGGCCCGAGATGATGGACGTGCTCCATCGCCAGGCCGGACGCTTCGGCACCAGCTTCATGGTCGGCGAGGTGAACCAAGTCAACCTGCGGCGGCATCCGTTCGAACTGACCGTGGACGGCGAGGCGCTCGGCGCGCAGGCCCTGATTATCGCCACCGGCGCGTCGGCCAAGCTGCTGGGACTGGAATCGGAAAAGCGGCTGATGGGCTACGGGGTCAGCGCCTGCGCCACCTGCGACGGCTTTTTCTTCAAGGACAAGGAAGCCTTGGTGGTGGGCGGGGGCGACACCGCGATGGAGGAGGCGACGTTCCTGACCAAGTTCTGCTCCAGAGTCACCGTGGTGCATCGGCGCGACCAGCTCCGCGCGTCCAAGATCATGCAGGATCGGGCGCGCAAGAATCCGAAGATCGGGTTTATCTGGGACAGCGTCATCGAGGAGATCTACGGCCAGCCCGACAAAACCGGCGTCACCGGCGCGCGGCTGCGCAATCTGAAGACCGGCGCCGCTGCCGACGTCCGCACCGACGCCGTGTTCATGGCGATCGGACATCAGCCCAATACCGCTCTTTTTGCCGGTCAGTTGGCGATGGACGAAGTCGGCTATCTGGTCGTAAAGCCGGGCTCCACTTACACCAGCGTGGACGGCGTGTTTGCCGCCGGCGACGTTGCCGACCGGGTCTACCGGCAGGCGGTCACCGCGGCCGGCACCGGATGCATGGCGGCGATCGACGCCGAGCGATGGCTCGAAGCGCAGGGCGCGGAAGCCTGAACGGGCCGCGTGGGCGCGCAATCTATCGCGATGGCGCTTTCATGCTGACGACCGAGCTGCTGGTTTTCTTTCATGTTCTGGCGCTGGCGGCTTTCTTCGGCGTGCAATTCGCGATGCTGTACATGCTGCTGCCGGCGGCGGCCCGCGCGCCCGACGAAGCCGCCCGCCGCGCCATCCTGATCCAGGGCTTCCGCTTCTACAATCCGTTTACGCTGGCGATGCTCGGGGTGCTGGTAATCACGGGCGCGATGCGTCTGACGGACCTCAAGGCGGCAATGGGTTTCAACTACTTCGCCCGCATCGGCAGTCTGCTCGCGATCAAGCTGGGACTGGTTTTTGTGCTGGTGTTCATCCAGACCTACGTGACCTTCGGATTGGCCTTCCGCATCGGACGGCAGGAAGAGGTGGCAGCGCATGGCGACGGGCCGGCGTTTACGGTCGAAAAGATCGACCGCATGCTGGGTCGTATCCGCTCGATGACCTGGGTGACAATAATCCTGACCGCCGCGATTGTGTGGGAGTCGCTGAAGATGGCGCGCCTGATCGGCGGCTGACGCGCCGCCCGGCGGCCCCCGCGCCGGCGGATACTGTCGCGGTCAAAGCGTGTGCAGCGGGTGAAACGGGCGTTTGGGCCGCACTGCTGCACAAGCTCTGCTCAGACCAGAAATAATCGTTTCGCGCCGTTTCTTCCGCTGATGCGCGGTCCGCCGCAATGACGCTCTTAAGCGGCTCAAGATTCGGCAGCTTCCGCTTGCCCCACTGGGATTCCCGCTCCGCAGACTCCGCTTCGGAATGACGGTTAGAAACCGGGGACCGCGGTAAATGTATAAAGTCCGGGCACAGGCGTGAGTTACTGCAGTGCTCGCTGCATTCGGATAAGCTTCTATAGGCTGAGCGCATGTACGAGCGGCCAGACTAGTCATCACCCGTGCCGGGTTTGTCTAATCGCCCCGTTCCGGTTCTGTTAGAATATCAGTTGATGCCCTTATAACGGCATCGGAGGCGCATGGACTTGCCCTACAACATGTCCGAGTATCGCAGTCATGCGACCGGCACGCTGCGCCGGCTCGCCCGTCCCGATCTTGTGGCGCTGAGGTTCGGCGCGGTCCTGCGGCTGGCGATAGTCAATTTCATCAACAACAATGATCTGCTGTGGGCGTCGGCGCTGACCTATACCGTAACGCTGGCGATTGTGCCGATTCTCGCGCTGGTGTTTTCGGTGCTCAAGGGACTGGGCGGGACGGAGCGGCTGCAGCCGTTAATCGAGCGATATCTGGCTTTGGGCAGCCAGACGGCGGCCGCCAATCTGATGCAGATGGTGGGGAACGTGAACGCGGCCACGCTCGGGTCATTGGGCGGCGCGGCGCTGCTGCTCACCGTCATTTCGACTTTGGGCACCATCGAAAGCGCGTTCAATTCGATCTGGCAGGTGCCGGCGGGCCGCTCCTATCTGCGCAAGTTTACCGACTACCTGAGCGTGGTATTCACGATTCCGCTGCTGGTGGTGGCGGCGGCGACGCTGACCGCCTCCTTCAGCCGTTACACGTCGCATACGGTCACTCTGCTGCTGCCCTCTCTGATCCTGTGGATCGGCTTCTTTTTCCTGTTCATCTTCTTCCCCTACACGCGGGTGCAATGGCGGGCGGCGGCGCTGGGGTCGTTCGTCACGGCGGTGATGTTCCAGTTCGCCCAATGGGCCTACATCAATTTCTGGGTCGGGATGGGCAGCTACAAGGCGATCTATGGCGCGTTGGCGGTTATTCCCGTCCTGCTGCTGTGGATCTACGTGGGATGGATCATCGTGCTGTTCGGAGTGGAGATTTGCTTCGCCGCGCAGCGCGGGACGACGCGTCACGAAGTTCTGCCGCGCTCGCTGGATTTCGCGCGTTATGCGGTGCTGCTCAGCCTGCTGCGCCTGGCCGAACGGCTCAATAACCGGCGCCAAATGGTTACGCTGGAGAGCCTGGCGGCTGAGCTTGAGGTGCCGAGCTCGGAAATTGCTCCGCTGATCGACCGGATGAAAAAGATCGGGCTCGTGATCGAATCCGCCGCCGATCATCACTCGCCTTCGGGGCTGTTTCTGGCGCTGGACCCGGGCGCAGTCAAACTCGGCGAGACGCTGCGAAAAATGGAGCTGGAGTCGTGGGGGGACCAGCGCATTGCCGGTTTGCTGGCCCGCCTGCGCGATATCGAGTCGCGGCATCTGGACTCGATCAGCCTGCGCGACCTGCAGCAGAGCGACAAGCTTCTGGCGGGCGCCGATGAAGCGCGGCCGGAGTGAAACACGCCAGTCAGGCTGCGAGCAGCATCGGCTGGTCGGTTTTGATCACCGCCGGACGTATCCGTATCACGATGCCGCCCTTTGGGGGCCGCGGTGAGATGGGAGTGCGCCGCCATCGGTGCCTTTCTTCCCACAGCTTGGGAATCACCCAGCAATTCACCGCACAAAAACCCGCCAGTACAAGATGCATATGGCAACTCCTTGCCGGCTGGAGCGCCGCCTGAGCCGGCAACGGTTAAAGAAAGCAAATTCCGATCCAGATAAATCCGCTGTGGTTACGTCGAGCCCCGGATGTCTGTGCGCGGCAAAAGGCGAATCCCGGCCGAAAAGCGATCAATCAACTGCGTATTTTTAAGCCATATTGACCAGCGTGATGGCGGTCATGATGACCATGGGACACTCATACGGCGCTGGTTCCGGCGGGCCCCCCGCACTTTCCATCATACTATCAACTCGATTGCTCCGGCAAGTTGACCCACCCGCGCGGCCTTTTTCGCAGGAACAGGATTCACAAGGAATTAACGTACTTGCTATCGATCCGGATGGGATTTATACGAGTGCGACTGGTGCATTAGTGCCGGCAAATGGAACAGTGCTGGCGATCGATCGCTGCTGCGCACGATGCGCGGCGCATTGAGCGCGCCCGGGCATGCGCAGTATGCAGTCGAAATAGGCCTGCTTGATGCGCCGGTACGCAAGCCGGCGTTAAGCTACAGGCGGTACCGTTCTATGTAGCCGGCATACTTGCGGCGGATCTGCTCCGCGGTCAAGCCATATTGCTCCGGCGTATATTTATGAAACCCAGGACGGGTATGCGCATGCGCGTCCAGCCAGGCCCGCATCCGCCGCTCCGTCGCCTCATCCAGTGTCAGGCCGAACCGGCGGTAAATCGCGTGCAGGGTGCCGATTGAGTCGTCCACAAGATCGCGGAAATATACATCCATAAAGCGCTCGGGATACCGGTCGCGAATTTTCAGCGCCCGATCGATCCCGATGCGCCACAAGTCAAACTCGCGCCGCCCGCACGCTCGCGCGTCGGCTTTTGGACCCAGAATCGCCCGCCGCCCAATCATGATCAGGCTGCACACCGAAGGCAGCACCGCCACGGGATTGCGATGAGTAAATATAATATTCGCGTCGGGGAACACCTCGAGCAGCGAATCCAGGTAGAGCAGGTGGGATATGTTGCGCAGCAGCCAGCGTTTGTCGGGCTGGTTTAATCCGATCAGTTTCAGATTGTCGCGATGGCGATAGTAGTTCGGCGTCTCATCCTGCGCCATCCACCATTCATCATAAGTCGGCGTGGCAAGGCTTGCGCCGAAGGTGTTGTGCACGAACCGCTGCAGCATCATGTAAAGGCATTCGTCCGGTTCGTCCGCGGCCACATCATGAATCAGCCGCGCCATCGGGTTCTCGCGGTCGGCGGCTTCCAGCGCGGCGACGGTATTGCGGTAAAGCGGGTGGTGGTGCCATTGATCGCGCGGCGGGCGCACCATCGGGTTGGGCGCTATCCAGTATTCAAGGCCCTGGAACTGCGGATCCAGCGACATCAGCTTCTGCAACGTGGTGGTGCCGGTGCGGGGCAGACCGACGATCACCAGCGGGGCGCGGATTTCGTTGCGCAGGTATTGCGGATGTTCCGCCCATCCTTTTTGCGAATAGAGCCGGCCGCTGAGCGCGCGCAGCACGGTGGCATACACCCGCTCGCGCCCAACCTCACTGAGTTGCAGGTCGCGGTCGATGGCTTGGAGCAGAACCCGCAGGCCGGTCAGGTAATCGCTGTCGCCGAAGTCCTGGAACCCGACCTGCGCGGCCGCCGCCTGATGCAGCATTTCTTCGGCGTCGGCAAACTTTGCGGGCAGCGCTTGTGTTGTGGCCATCGCGGTCTCCATCGCCGGGAAGTTTCTCGCCCGGACGCTCGCGGCTCCAGATTCACAACAAAGCCGCGCGGTTTGCAAATGAATGGGCTCGATCGCGAGCGGGCATTTGCCATCCGGTACAGGGCATTGAGATAATCGCGTGCGCAACGCCGCAGGCAGCCGCCCGCGTCAAACACGAGCGCCGGACATTTTATGCCAACACCGATTACTCCAGCTCCATCGACCGCCGACCAGGTCTTCGCCGCCGTCCGCTCGATGGCGCCCATGATCGCCGAGTCCCGCGAGCGAATCGAAACCGACCGCCGGCTCCCGCCGGAAATCGTCCAGGCCATGATGCAGGCCGGCGTCTTCCGGATGGCGGTCCCGCGCGAGTACGGCGGCGGGGAATTCGACCCGATGACCCAGGTGCGCGTGGTCGAGGAGCTGTCGCGGATGGAAGGGTCCGTCGGATGGCTGGCGATGATCGGAGCGGCGGGCGGTCCGATGGCGGCGTTTCTCGACCCCGAGGTCGCGCGCCGCCTGTTCGGGCAGGTTAACAGCGTCTTTGCCGGACAGATCCGCCCGCCCCAACATGCGGAAGTCGTGGAGGGCGGGTTCCGCGTCACCGGCAGATACCGCTTCGCCAGCGGATGCCAGCATGCGTCGATGATGACTTGCGGATGCGTGTTGTTTGAAAACGGCAAGCCGCTCCTGCGTGAAGACGGGCAGCAAAAAGGGCGGGTGATGCTGATCCCGGCCGCCAAAGTAAAAATTATCGACGTCTGGGATACCACCGGAATGCGCGGGACCGGCAGCAATGACTTCGTCGTCGACGACGTCTTTGTACCGCTCGAAGAAAGCGTCAGCGTGCTGGAGCGGCCGCGAGTGCCTGGCCCTTTGTACCGGTTCGCGCCGATTTACCTGGTCTGCCACGCCGGTGTGCCGCTGGGTATCGCGCGCGGCGCCCTGGATTGCGTGTTGGAGCTATGCGGACGCAAGGAGCTGATGCCGAGCCGCCAGCTTTTGCGCGACGACACTCAGACCCAGGAAACCGTCGCCTGGGCAGAGGCATCGATCGGGGCCGCGCGCGGCTACGTCTACCAGACGCTCGAAGACTTGTGGGAAACGCTGTGCAAAGGCGATCGCGTATCGGTGCGTCAGCGCGCCCATTATCGAATGATGATGATCCATTCGCATCAGACGGCCAAACAGGTGCTGTCGGTGCTGTACGATCTCGCCGCCACCAGCGCGATCTTTCGCAGCAATCCGCTGGAGCGCTTCATGCGTGACATCATGACCGCCTGCCAGCATCGCGTGATTCATCCGCGGATGTACCGGCCGGCGGGGCGGATGCTGCTGGGGCTGGATCCGGACGAGCCGTTCTTTTAAGCCGCAATCGGGTGCGGCAACAAGCGCGCGGCTTGAAAAACCGCCGCGGGTCAGTGGCAGCATGCAATCGCCGGGTCTGGCTCCCCAACCAGCGGGTAGCGGCGGCCGCGAAGGCCCCGGAGCACAGTGAAATCGTATTGCGGGTTACTTCAAGCCGACCAGATAAAGCGCCAGCGCCACGAACAGCATCACCGCGGCGGTCGTGAACCATCGCCCGCGCCGGCTCTCGTCGACCGCGGGCGGCGGCGCTTGCGGCTCGGCGATTTTTTCCAGCGGCGCGATCGCGCGCAGGAAGCGGGCCGAAAGCGGGGCGGCGTCCAGACCCAGAAAGTCCGCATAGCTGCGCACGAACGGCAACAAATAAAGTTCGTCGGCGATCGCCCCGTAATCGTTCGCCTCCAGCATCGTAAGGTATCGGACGGGAATGCGGATCCGCTGCGAGACTTCGCGGATCGTCATCTGGCGTGCTTCGCGCTGCGAGCGCAAAATCGCGCCGACGCTGAGAGGGCTTTGGAGGTCGGCGCCTTGCCTGCCGCTGTCGTGCTGGGGCTCCATACAGTTGGATAGCATCTGCTCACACCAGGTTCAGCGTAACGCGTACGCATCGCCAGAGCTGTTGTTTTTGGTCAGAAATTAAGGCGCCAAAAGGCTGGAAGGATTGCGTCCTGCCCATTTCCTCCACCGCCGCACCCGCTCTAACCACCTTGAAGAACATATGCCACAAAACCGGAAAAATGTCCAAAGATCGCTACTTTAAATATGGCCGATCGATTGCCGGCCGGTTCTCCTGATTGGTAATCGCCAGCTTTTTGCCCTCGGTGCCGATTCGCCGGGGCGCCGGATCGAAGGTCTTCGCCATCCGATCGTAATCGCGCCGGTTGATGACCAGGATCAAACACTTGCCCGAACTCCAGCGCGCGCGCAGTTCGTCGTCGTCGGCGATAAAGCTGGCCGCCGCCTCGGGACTCCAGGACCATGGCGCCAACTCGCCGCGGTAACTTACCAACGCCTCGCGCCATCCGGTATAAAACGGAAGCGCCTGCACGTGATGCCGGTAAGAGGCCATCGTGCAGCCCGGCCGCAACTGGCGGCTGATCGCGGCGGCCAGGTTGCGATAAGAGTTCAGAGGCGCCGCGTTTTCCCGCGCCTTGACCATCGCCGCAAGCGCGACAGCCATACCCAGCGCCAGCGCTCCGGCCGCGGCAACCGCACCCGCCCGCTTGCGCCACAGGGTGAAGGCCGCCATCGCGCCCAACGCCATCGCGCCGGTCCCCACCATCAGATCACGGCGCAGCTTCGGAATGATATGCAATTCCCTGATTCGCGGCGCCGCGGCGATTGCGGCGGCCACCACCAGGACATCGGCCGCCGCGATTGCGGCCACGATCAGCGTGACAATGCGCCGGTCGCCTCGCCCCATCCGCTCCAATCCATAGCCTGCCATGATCGCCAGCGCCGGAATTCCCGGGAGAATGTAGGAGCCCAACTTGGATCGGGGGATGGAGAAGAAGACCAGCACCACCGTGAACCAGATCAGCGCGAAACGCAGACCGCGCCGCGTTGTGGCGCGGTCCGCTTGCCCGGCGTCATCCGGCCCGGTAGCGGAGATTTCGGTGGGAGCGCGCAACAGATCCCGAATCGCAAGCGGCACAAAACAAATCCACGGCCACATCCCCACCGATACCACCACCACGAAGAAATAGGGACCCCACTGATGCTCGGTGCTGACGGCATAGCGCTGCAGATGCTCATGGACGAAGAAGAAGCTCAGGAAACCCGGATTGCGCCATGAAACGGCGGCGAACCATGGCAGGTTGACGGCGGCGACGATCAGGGCGCATCCGAGCCACGGCACCTGCATCAGTTCGCGGCCGCGCCGTTCCACCAACATGAACAACAGCGCCGCCGCGCCGGCGATCACCAGGGCGACCGGCCCCTTGGTCAGCGTACCCAACGCTGCGAACAGCGCCGCCAGATAGAGCCATCCGCGGCCCTCGCCCAGAGCCGGTCTGCGCGCGGCGGCATAGAAGCTCGCCAGCGACGCGGTTATGAACATCGCCAGCATCGGGTCCAGGGTGAGAAACCGGCTGAAGCCGAAGAACAGCGGGCTCAAGCCAAGGCATACGGCGGCGCCGGCGCCGGCCGCGGCACCGAACATGGATTCGGCCAAGACCTGCGTGAGCGCGATTTGCACGATGCTGGCGAGCGCGATCGGCAAACGGACCGCGGTCTCGCTGGGGCCGAGAAGGCGAATTGCGGCGGCCACGGTCCAGTAAACCAGCGGCGGCTTTTCGAAGTAGCGCACCCAGTCGTCGTGCGGGGTGACGTAATCTCCGCTGACCAGCATCTCGCGCGCGATTTCCGCATAGCGTCCCTCGTCGGGTTCCCACAACGCCGCCGACCCCAGCCGCGGAAGATAGAGCAGGCAGGCTATCGTGACGCACGCCGCCACCCGCGCCCATCGAGTATCCCACCAGCTCACGATGACCAAGTTTCCAGCCCCCGTGCGGGGTAGTCAATCGCGGCTCCGCCCCGTCAGGTTATAATGCCGGTGCAGGAGGGAGAGAGCTGGTTGAGCTGTAAACGGACGATCCGCAAATGAAGGAAATCGAGGCCAAACAAAAACTCGCTCACCTGCTCGACCTGGTGGAAACCGGTGAGGAGATAATTAAAGCGCGCCGGGGCAAACCGGTCGCGCGGCTGATTTCCGTTGCCCGCGCGATTTCCCGGGCGACCGCGACAAGGCACGCGCCGCCGGACGAACCATCGAAAAGGAGCCAGGGGACGACATTGGGCGGCTTCAAGGATCTTTAAGGATACGATCAATGAAGGGCGGCCGTGAGCCTCGTCCTGGATAGCTCAGCAGACTCGAATTGGTATTTCGCCGCGGACGGGCTTGGAATAGCGCTGGCCGGCGAATAGCGCGTTTCAGCGATCCATCCCCGCGTCGTCCAGCACGCCCAGCGCAAGTGCGGACCAGTCCATATCCGCGCGTCCATGCGCCAGCCCGGCGACCATCCGATCGCGCAGCAGCGCCGCCGCCGGTGACGGCACGCGCGCCTCGCCCGCCGTTTTTATCACCAGTTCCACATCCTTCAGCCCTAACGACAGCTTGAAGCCGGCTGGGGTATGCCGTTTGGCGGCGACCATCTCGCCGTAGCGCTGATAGATTGGACAGGCAAAGAGCGTATTGCCCAGCATGTCGGCGAGTGTGCGCCGCTCGATACCGTTGCGCTCGGCAATCGCAAAGGCCTCCGCCATCGCTTCCATCGCCGCCGCAATCAGAAAGTTGCCGGCCAGCTTGACGACGTTGGCGGCGCCAACTTCTTCGCCGTAATCGTAAATCGCGCGGCCGATAATTTCCTGCAGCGCACGCGCTCTATGCTTCGCCGCCGCCGGCCCCGAAGTACAGATCACCAACTGGCGCGCGGCCGCATTGTCGGGCCTTCCGAACACCGGCGAAGCGACATAGAGGCTGCCGCGCTCGCGATGGTATTGGGCCAGCCGCCGGGCGGTGGACGGCGCAATCGTGCTCATCGAAAGATGGATTCCGCCGGGCGCCAGCCGCGCCGCGAGCCCATCCTCGCCGCCGACCATGCTCTCCACCGCGCCGTCGTCGGACAGCATCGTCAGGACGATGCCGCCCGGTGCGGCAGCCTGGGCGGGGCTCGCGGCCCGCGCGGCGCCCTTTTCGACCAGCGGCTGCGCCTTGGCGGCGGTGCGATTGAACACCTTGAGCTTCACGCCCGCCGCAACCAGGTTCTGCGCCATCGGCAGGCCCATCGCGCCGAGACCAATAAAACCGGCTTCCAAATTCATGGTTGGTTCCTCTGATTGGCAGGGATAAGCGATCAGGATGCGGCGCGATCCCGGGGGGAGTAAAGCGGATTATCTGAAGAGCGGAGGCGGGAAATCAGGAACCGAACACTTCGTGGGCGTGATGGAAATCGCAATATTCCTTGCCCGCCTGGATTTTTCCGTCCCTGATGATGAACAGAAAGTGATACAGGTTCTGGTAAACCTTGCCGTTCTTCAGTTTGGCGTAGCCCTCGGCCTCGACCGCGACGCGGTCGCCTTCGGCGGTCATGCCGGTGACGTTCAAGCGGATCGGCCCGTCGAAGCGCGCGCTGTTCTGCCCGATCATCTTGACCAGATCGGCTTTGGTTCTGGTCCCGCCCATCGGCCCGCGGGCCATCACGGTCCAGGTGGCGGATTCGGCGAAATGATCGAAGGCGCGCGGGTCCGAGGCTGACCTTCTTTCGAAATAGGAGAGCGCGATTTGTTTGTTTTCTTCGGTGCTCATGGCGCCAACCATATTCCGCCTTTGGCGGCTGCGGCAAGCCGCGCGCAGCGGCGTTTCACCGCGGCTGCGGGCGCGGTAAACTTGCGCAATACGCGCGACCTCTTGCGGAGTTTCCCAGCCGATGGATGAACGGTACGAAGCACAAGCAATCGAGCCCAAATGGCAGGCCGAATGGGAACGCAGCGGGCTGTATCTGACTGCGGAGGACCGGAGCAGGCCCAAGTTTTACCTGCTGGAGATGTTCCCTTACCCTTCGGGCGAAGGTCTTTCGGTCGGCCATCTGCATAACTACGTGCCGTGCGACGTCAGCGGCCGGTTCCATCGGATGCGCGGGTACAACGTGCTGCACGCCATGGGATGGGACGCGTTCGGGCTGCCCGCCGAGAACGACGCGCTGCTCAAGAAGCTGCATCCCAAGCAAACCGTTCCGCGCTACGCCGCCAATTTCAAGCGTCAACTGAAGCTCGCCGGATGCGCCTACGACTGGACCCGCGAGATCAATTCCTCCACCCCCGAATACTACAAGTGGACGCAATGGTTCTTCCTGCTGCTCTACCGGCGCGGCCTGGCCTATCGCGCGGTGGGCGCGCAATGGTGGTGCGAGAAGTGTCTGTCGATTCTGGCCAACGAGCAGGTGATCGACGGATGCTGCTGGCGGCATACGGATACCCCGGTGACCAAAAAAGAACTGGAACAGTGGTACTTCAAAATCACCGCGTACGCCGACCGCCTGCTCGAGGACCTCGACACAATCGACTGGCCCGAGCGCATCAAGCTGATGCAGCGCAACTGGATCGGACGCTCCGAAGGGGCCGAACTGTCCTTTCCCGTCGCGGACCATCCGGGAGAGCAGGTGAAGTTCTTCACCACGCGGCCCGATACCGTGTTCGGGGTGTCGTTCATGGTGCTGGCGCCGGAGCATCCGCTGGTCGCGCGCATCACCAGCCCGCAGCAGCGCGCCGAGGTCGAGAGCTACATCGCACAGGCGCGCCGGCAGAGCGAGATCGAGCGTCTGTCGACCATCAAGGAAAAGACCGGGGTGTTCACCGGCGCGTACGCGCACAACGTCTTTACCAAAGAGAACATTCCGATCTGGATTGCCGATTACGTGCTGATGGGCTACGGCACCGGCGCGATCATGGCGGCGCCCGGCGAGGATCAGCGCGACTTCGAGTTCGCGCGCAAATACCATCTGCCGATTCCGCGCGTGACCGCCCCGGCCGACGGCAGCCGCCCGCCCGCTGACCGCGCCTACACCGATCACGGCGTCACCGTCAATTCCGGTTTCATCAGCGGCATGCCGACGGCCGAGGCCATCGCGGCAGTCGCGAAGTACGCGCAGGAGAACAATATCGGGCGCCCCACCGTCAGCTACCGGATGCGCGACTGGCTGATCTCGCGCCAGCGCTACTGGGGATGCCCGATCCCGATCGTTTACTGCAAAAAATGCGGCATCGTGCCGGTGCCCGAAGATCAGCTTCCGGTCATCCTGCCGGACATGGTCGATTATCAACCTTCAGGCACCGGACGCTCTCCGCTCGCCAATCTGCCAGAGTTTGTCAACACGGCCTGTCCCGGATGCGGCGGCCCGGCCGAGCGCGAAACCGACACCATGGACGGGTTCGCCTGCTCGTCGTGGTATTTTCTGCGCTTCGCCTCGCCGCATGAAACCCGCGCGCCGTTCGATCGTGAAGCGGTGGACTACTGGCTGCCGGTGGACCTGTATGTCGGCGGCGCGGAGCATGCCGTGATGCATCTGCTGTACGCGCGGATGTGGACCAAGGTGATGTACGACGCCGGGCTGATCAACTTCAAGGAACCCTTCCCGGTCCTGCGCAACCAGGGCATCATCTGGGCCGCTGACGGGCAGAAGATGTCCAAAAGCAAGGGCAACGTCGTCACGCCCGACGCGATGGTCGACAAGTACGGCGCCGACGCGCTGCGCCTGTGGGAATTGTTCATGGGGCCGTTCGAGGAGCCCACCAACTGGAACGAAGACGGCGTGGTCGGCACCGCACGCTTCCTCACCCGCGTGTGGAACTTTGTTCGCCGCTATGTCGAGGCCGGATGTCCTCAAGGCAATCCGGGCGAACAGACCCGCCGCAAGACGCATCAGGCGATCCGCACCGCGACCGATCACGTGGAGCGGCTGCGATTCAATACCGCGCTGGCCGCCCTGATGGATGAATTGAATTACCTGGCGCGGCTGGAACCGGCCGAGATCGGCCGCGAGGCGGTGGAAACATACGTACTGATGCTGGCGCCGATGGCGCCGCACATCGCCGAGGAAATGTGGCGCGCGCTGGGCCACACCGATTCGGTCCATCTGCAGAACTGGCCCGGCTTCGATCCCGCGCTGGCCAGGGACGAGGTCGTAACCGTGGTCGTTCAGATCAACGGCAAGGTGCGCGACAAGCTCGAAATCGCGGCAGACAGCGCCGAGGACCAGGTGCGCCAACGGGCGCTGCAAAGCGCCGCCGTCCAGCGCCATCTCGACGGCAGGACGCCCAAGAAAGTGATCTACGTGCCCAACAAGCTGTTGAGCATCGTGGTGTAGCCCAACCGCGACATCGCCCATCGGCTTATCGCCCAGCCCCTGCCTGCCGTTGCGCGATGCCCGGGGCGAAATCACGGCTGTGCTTGTGCGGGAACCGCGCCGATGGCGTAAGACAGCGAGGCGGCGGAAATCAACGCCTCCGCCTTGCTTTGAATCAGCGCGTAGCGCGCGCCGGCCAAATCGCGTTCGGAGGAAAGCAGATCGAGGATCGAGGCCAGTCCATGCTGATACGAACGCAGGTTGGAGTCGTAGGCGGATTGCGACGCTTTAAGCAGCGCCGCGGCGTAGTCGTATTTCCGCAGCGCCGTCGCGAAGGTGTAATACGCGCTCCATACTTCGCCGACCAGGTCGAGTTCCTTGCCCCTCAATTCGTCGCGCGCGGCCTCGCTTTGCGCCTGCGCCTGGCGGATCGCATTGAGCCGGTCAAACCCGGTGAAAAGGTCCCACTTGAGCGTCACCAGGGCCGCATATTCCGGCACGCCGGAGGTAAGATTCGGCGTCGGCGGATTGGACAGGGTGTAGTTGAATCCGTAAAAGCCGTAATACGCGGAAGTATCCAGGGTGGGGTACAGCGACGCGTGCGCGGCCTCGATCCGGGCCCGGGAGGCGCGCAGCTGCGCCACCTTGGCGGCCAGATCCGGACGCTGCCGCAGCGCCACGCGGATTAATTCCTCCACGTCCTGTCCCAACGCCTTGGGAAGCGGCTGTCCCTGCAGCGATTCGATGCGCGGGGCGGCGTTGGCCTCCACGCCGATAGCGATCGCCAGCCGCGCCTGCGCGTCGCTCACCGCCAGCCGCGCGCTCTGCAGTTCGTATTGCGCCTGCGCCTCGCGCTGCTCGGACAGCAGAACCTGCGGCCTGGTCGCGAGCCCAACCTCAAGGCGTTTGCGCGCGGCGGCGCGGTCCGCCTGCGCCATTTTCAGAATCACTTCGGCGGAGCTGACGTCGGCCGCGGCGGCGTCAAGCGTGTAGTAGGCGCGCTCCACATTGAAGACGACTTCCTGCACCTTGTGATTGAAGAGAAAGTTGGCGGCCAGCAGCTCCTCCTGCGCGGAGCGCAGGGCGGCGGCGCGGCGGCCGAAATCGAGCAGGAGATAGTTCACCGACAGCAGGCTGCGGCTCTGCCAGCTTCGTTGGGTTCCCCAATGCTTCGGTACGAGGTCCGCGATTTTGCGATAGCCGCTCTCGCTTTGGACATCCGCCAGCGGGTAATAGGGAGCGTCCGCGCGGCCCATCGCAGCCGCGGCCGCGCGCGCCTGGTTCCAGGTGCGGCGCGTCTGCGGATTGCGGCGCAGCGCGGTTTCGACCAGTTCCGCCAGACTGTATCGCTTTGCGGGGTCGAAGCCGGGGGGCGCGGCCAGCGGCCCCAGCTCCTCGCTCAGGTCGAAGCTGACCTGGTTTTGCGGCCGCGCCGGCCATTCCCGCGCCGCCGAAAGCGGGGCGTAATCGTCGGGTTCGATCTCCGGCCGGCGTTCCAGTGCGGCGCATCCGCACACCAGCGCCGCCGCGATAAACAGCGCCGCCAGTGCGCGCGGTTTGGCGCTCATGGCGTTGCGGGTTGAATTCATAAGCGGCATACGAAACTCTGAGGAGGCAATTTGCATAGGATTTGGCTTGCACCGCGCATCCGGGTTTTCGAAAATAGTGCGGCCTTCTCTGGCGGGCAGGCAAGTAAGACGCCGCTGCTCTCGGAACTGGTCTTGAACAGATCTCCCCCCGTTATCGCCGACTCCAAGGAATTCGCGCATGGCGGTCTGACCGGCTTCGAGCCGCTTAAGGTCGTACGCGGGTTGTGGGCCGAAATGGGCTCGACGCCCCAGCGTTGGCGCCGCGCCGCCCGCATCGCGGCCATCACCGCAATCGGAGCCGGAGCCACCGCCGCGCTGCAGATTTCCAACGCGTTGGGCCTCACCCTCCTGTTCAATATGGCGGCGCCGGAGATGGCGCTCGGCCTCGGCGCCGCCGCCCGCTTCCTGATCGGCGCCGCCCTCTGTCAGGCGTTGGGCATGGCGCTGGCGGGCGCGATGGCTGACTCGCCGCTGCCGCATCTGACGATCTTCGTCGCGCTCTCGCTGGCAAGCGGATATCTGATCTACGGCGATTCCCGTTTGGGACGCCTGTGGGTCTGGGTGCAGGTGCCGGTGCTCACCGCCTTTTACCTGGTGCTGTTCGATCCCGATGGCTTCGGCTGGAACGACGCGCAGGCGTTTGCCGGCATCGCGCTGGCCGTCGGCATCCTGTACGCCGTCAATACCCTGCTATGGCCCAGGCCGGCGGCGAAGGTGCTGGCACAGTCGCTGGCGGAAACTATCGAGCGGTCGCGCCGCCGCCTGAAACTCCTGATCGACATCTGGCGCGGCGAGGGGTTGAGTCCGCGCGATGACCGTCCGATCGCCTCAAAGCTCGGCTACCACCTGACGTTGCTCGGACCCGCGGCACATCACAGCCGCGGCGTCGAGGTTCCGGGATTGCTGCTGTCCGCTGTGATGGTTGCCGAGCGGGTCCACAACGAGATCGATCGCATCGCCGCCTTGACGGCCGAGCTTCCCGCGGACGCAATCGATCCGGAGTTGGAGCAGGAGGTAATAAAGGCCGGCGCCGTGCTGGACGCCATGCTGAAGCGTTATGCCGCCGCGCTCACGCATGACGGTGCCGCCGCCGGCGTAGAGCAAGAGGACCGCCGTGCGGCGCCCCGACCGCGTCATGGCGACGAGATGCTGCTGCGGCTCGACAAGCTTCGCACCCTGCTTGAGACCGAGCCCGCCGAACTGCCCCATCCCCGCCGCGGTGGCGCTGCGGATGGCGGCTCGGACGCGGCGCAGGGCCGGACCTGCGCGCCGCGGCTCAACCGCTTCTTGCTGCGCTACACCGTGCGGCATACGGTCGCGCTGGCGCTGGCGTTTGTCTGCGGGCTGATGGTCAACAACGCCGCGATGCATGCGGCGTTGTGGCTGTTGATGATCGGCGGTCCGCCCAGCCATGGCGCGACGGCGCGCAAATTCACCGTCCGCGCGATCGGAGCGGCGGCGGCGATGGCGATGACGGCGGTGGGCACGATCCTGCTCGCACCCAACGGCACCACCATCTTTTCCTACATGGCGGCGGTTTTCGCCGGCTGTCTGATCATGGCCTACATCGGCCAGGGAGGCGGTTTGCTGTCCTACCTGTCGATCGGGGGCACGGCATTTGTGATCGCGTTCAGCGGTCCGGGACCCCGCAACGACGCCTTCGCGTCGATCTGGACCATCTGGGGCATCAGCTTCGGGATGCTGCTGCGGGCAGCGGTATCGATGGTGTGGCGCGAATGGCCGCGGCGGACGCTGGTCGAGGAATTCCAGCCGCCGCTCCAGGCCCTGCTGATGCTGGTCTCGGCGGCGCATCGCCGCGATTTCAGCGCCGCGCAGATCGAGGCTGCCGGGATGGCGCTGATTGGGGGTGTGCGCGAGATGCTGGCGGTGGCCAACGACGCCCAACTGGAGGGGCGCGGCGCCGGTATCGACGCCGCCAACCTGGTCGATACCCTCGACACGCTGCGCCGAATCGGCTTCATCCTGAGCAACGAGGCGTCGCTTCCGGCAAGCTTCGCGCAGGCGGCCGCCGACCAATCATTATATGCCGCGCTCCACGCGCGTTTCGCCGACTGGCTGGAATCGCTGCGCGTTCAAGAGGCGGACGGCGTGCCCAGCCTGGCGCCCCTGCGCGAGATGGTAATGAACTGCGCCGCGCCCGATCTGAGCCCATGGGAGTTGGATGCCCGCCATGCGCGCCTGCTCGCCGCGGTCCGAGCTCTGGAAGGCCAACTGTGCACCGTGTCGGTACACTGAGATCGCCCGATTGCGCGAAGCTTCGGCTGGCGGACAACTGAATCAATGCGGCGGGGAGCCAACCGCCACGCTCACGGTTGGGCGGTGCGGTTGAGCAGACTTACGAACTGCTCCAACTCGGGACGATTCAGGTCAGATACCGCCCAGTAGCTCATCCCGGACCGGTTCCAGTGAATTACGTTATAGCCGCGGCGCGTGGCGGTAAATTCGGAGGCCGGCGCGTCATCGCTGGGCCATACGAAGAGGTTGATGTAGTGGCGGCGGCGGCGGTAAACCAGCGCCGCTACCACGCGGTTGTCGACCACATCGACCCGTCCGCCGCTAAGGGCGAAGCCACTAGCCGCGAGATCCCTGACCGGCGGCGAGAAATCAATCTTGCCGTTGAACCAGGGCTTGACCGTGTGCTGGTCGGTTGAAGGCACGTCCGCCAGATGGTTCAGGATGAGGGAGCGCATGTGGCTTTGAATCACGTCGTGCAGAATCTCATTGCGCCCCACCGGATTGAAGCGGACCGCGATGGCGGCGCTGAGGACTACCGCGAAGAAGGCCGAGGCCGCCAAAGCCACACTGCGCCATGCGTGCGCTTGTCGCGGCCTGGGAGTCGGCGGCAAAGCCGCGCATGCCGGGATCGGTGCCTGCGCCGCCAGCGCCATCGCCAGGCGCTGGCGCAGCCTGTCGGGCGCTTTGTGATACAAATCGGAGGCGCCGATTGCGCCGCTGAGCGCGCGCTGGGCGCGACAGGCTTCGCTGCACGCCGCGCAGATCTTCAGATGGCTTTCGATCACCAGCGCTTCAGCCGCGCTGAGCTGGCCGTCGGCGTATGCCTGGACCATCTGGGGCCGGCAGCTATCGTTTACGCTCATAGACATCCCTGGATTGTCCTCCGGCGATTGCCTCCGTCAGTTTGCGGCGTGCGCGCGCCAGCCGCGACATCACGGTGCCCACCGGAATCTCCAGCGCTGCGGCAATTTCCTGGTAGGACATTTCTTCCATCTCGCGCAGGATTACCGCCTCGCGATATTCCCTGGGCAGACGCTCGATCGCGTCGCTCAAAACGCGCCGGTCCGCGTTGAGAATCGCGGCGTGGCTGGGGTCGTCCTGGAGACTGGCGGGAATCGAATCGTCATTGAGAGACTCGGCCAGCTCCAACGGGCGGTTTTTCTTAAGCCAGGTGTAAAAGGTGTTGCGCACGATCGCCAGCAGCCAGGGCCGCACCTGTTCGCGATTGAAGCTGTCGAAGAATTGCAGCGCCCGCAGCATCGCCTCATGCGCCACATCCTCGGCGTCCTGCCCGTTGCGGGTCAGCCAGCGCGCGTAGTTGTAGGCGGCGTCCAGATGGGGCAGGACGATACGGTTGAAACGCTCCAATCTGTGCGCGGACCCCGGCGAGGCTTGCTTTGCGCCCAGCTCCGTCACCTCCCGGCCACTATACCTATCGCGATCGGATTGTATTCCCGCCCGCGCCCGGCAGACAGGGCAGGTGGCGGGTCGAGTAAGCCGGTATGCGGCCCTCAGATCCATCGCGCGTTGCAGTAAATCCCCAAATTCTTCTGACTAAGATGCTTATTAGTGATTACTCTTGCTCCGCGTGGATATCACTGTTAAAAACGGCACCCAGGAATAGTGGTGGGACAAGGTATGAAAAATCGATCACTGTCGCTTGGATTTATATCGCTCACCCTCGCTCTCTTCCTCGCCCACGGCTACGCGGCCGCTCAACCGCCATACAGTGCCGCGGATTTCAGCGGTACCTGGGGCTTCGGTGTCAGCGGGACAGTTATTTTCACACCGCCGCCGACTGGTCCAACGCCGAATTGCTCGGGATGGACCCCGGCGTCGCTGCCGATCGCAATCGAGGGCACGCTCGTCGGCGACGGCAAAGGCGGGCTCAGCGGAACGCAGACTTTCAACGCCAGCGGGCTGGTTTGTTCGGGGACTCTCAGCGGGACTTACACCGTAAACTCCGACGGCACCGGAACGCTGAATAACGTGGTCTTCACGCCCGCCGCCGGTTCGCCGCCGCAGTGCACGACCACCATCGGCAACAGCGCCTTCACCTTTTCCAGTGTCACCAGCCATATCGATTTGGCCGGCATCGACTGCTTCCAGGTGACTTCCGGAAGCGCCACCAGACAGTAAGCGCGGTCCTGAGCCATAAACAGACGCCGGGGTAGGCAGTGCGGAAGCTGATTTTATTCCTGATTCTGGCAGCGCTGGGAGCAACGGCCGCCGCGTGCGATCCGTGCCCGACCTGCGTTCATGAGGTCGAAACTCCGACTCCCACTGTGACACCGTCGCAAACCGCGACCTTCACTCCGAGCGGCACGCCGTCATCGACTCCCACCCCGACATTGACGGCGACTTCAACCTTTACAGCCACGCCGACATTTACGCCGACGCCGACCAATACCGCGACGCCGACCCCGTCTCCCACCGCCACTGGCACGGCAACCCCAACCGCCACTCCGACGGGGTTCGGTCCGGCGTCGTTCAAGGGCAGCTATTCGATAAAGTTTTTGGGAACCGGCTCGAGCGGAAAGCCCGACGCCGGCGTGGGGATTCTCAACAGCGACGGCGTGAGCGCGGTGGCCGGAACTTTCACTGAAAACAAACACGGGATCATCTGCCACTTCAGTCTGAGCGGCACCTATACGGTCAATTCAGACGGTATCGCGGCGATCAATCTGACCTCCACGACGACCGATCCGGGATGTTCCAACGGCAGCGCGGTGCAGGCCGCGGTACTGTTCAACATGGGCAGCGGCGCGGCGTTCATCAACAGCGGCGCCAACGTGTGGCTGGGCAGTTTCAGCCGGCAGAAGTAGGTTTACGGCGCTTAGCGCGGGGTTGAGCGCGGCGCGGCGGCACGCAGGCGGGCGTCGGTGCTGGAGATACAGCGGGCGGCGGCGGCGCGCTCTTTGAGCGTGGCAAAGGCGATCTGTCCGTGGTCGGAGTTTCTGGCGGCCTTGCCCTTGGCTGCGGGCTGAATTGAAGCGGCCGCGTTTTCCACCTGCTCGCGCAGCTGGTCGAGCCGCTTGGCGCATTCGGCGGCGCTGGAATGAGTGGACAGGGTTTCCCAGTTCGACAACGGCGCGCCGGCATCGACGGTGGTTTTTCCGGCCGGCGTGACCGACAGCGGCGGCATCAGAAGCAGCCACGCGGCCAACGCTGCCATGATGTGCGCGGTCGCGCATTTCATTAAACCCATTGAGCTTATCTCCCGCAAAGTCCCCGCTTTTCCGGCGGCTGCCGTGCCGTAGTTTTAAATGCTGGCGGCGGCATGGTTCAATAGCTCCGTTGCGCGACGGGGCGAGGGAAGCGATGGGACGCGGCGGCCTGGTTGAGGCTGTGCTCCGCGAGAAGTCCGCCCGCCGCCAGTTAAGATTGGCTTGCATAGTGAAGTAGTTGGTGCGATGCTAAGCGCCGCTGGGCCGATCAGATTAGGGCGTCTGCGGAGTTCTATCAGTCGATTCTCGGCATACTCTTCCGCTTGTGAACCTTTCGGGGATTCCGAAGGGTTGGACTTCGATCGGGGAAAATGGCAAAGATAGTGCCCGCTGAAGCTTGTGGATAACATTTCCCGGAGGCAGGCAACGGGAGGCGCGCGTCGCTCCCGGCCAGGCTGCGAACTCAAATCACGTTAAAGGTCTTGGAATTTTTGTCGAATCAGGCTAAGCAAGCCTTCGCATAATCAGGTCTGGGGCGCGGGGTTTTGCGCGCGCCACATGGAGGACACCGTTGGCATCCGAAACTGACGAGAGAATGAGATCCATCAACGAGGCTGCGGGTGAGACCCGATGGCGCGATTCGCTGCGCCTGCGGCTGCCCGCCGGCGTGATGGAAAAGGTCGAAGGCCGCGCGACCGAAGGTCTGGGCGGAATCGGAAAGTTTGTCCTGCGATGGCGGCTTCCGATTGGTCTGCTGCTGGTCGCCATCAGCGCGTTCATGATCTATGGCGTCACCAAGGTCACGATCAAAACCGAGTTCGCGGACTTCTTCCCCAAGGGCCATCGCAACGTCGAGCTCTACCGCAAGTACCATAACTACGGCGGCGCCCAGGCCCTGATCCTGATGTTGAAGGTCAAAAACGGCGACATCTTCAACGTCAAGACGCTCAAGAAGATCCAGGACATCACCAGCGACGTCGACCGGCTGCCCGGTGTCAACCATCAGGAAGTGAAGTCGCTTTCCTCTTACCGGTTGGCGTTCGCCGAAGCGGTTCCCGGCGGTCTGGATACCAAGCCCTACATGTATCCGGACGTGCCGACCACCCAGGCCGGCATCGACGACCTCAAGAAGCATGTCTTCGCCCATCGCGAAGAGCTGCGCAATTTCATCAGCGACGATCACAAGGCGGCCGCGATCACGGCTTCCTTCAACGAGGAATCGCTCGACTACAAAGAGCTGTTCGACGGTATCCAGGCGATCGTGGCGAAATACCAGGACCCCAACCATTCGATCTACGTGGCGGGTGAGCCGATTGTCCGCGGATATGGCTATCACTACCTGCGGGCGATTGCGTTGTGTTTTTTCTTCGCCGTACTCGCGATGGTCATCCTGCTGTACATCAGTCTGGGGCATCGTAGCCGCTGGTGGGCGCCGACGGTTACCGGCACCCTGTCGGCGGTCTGGGGCCTCGGGTTCGTCGGCTGGATGGGTTACAACTTCGACCCGGTCATGCTGGTCATCCCGTTCATCCTGACCGCGCGCGACCTGAGCCACGGTATTCAGTGGCAGGGCCGCTACTACAACGAGCTGGACTCGTGCAAGGACAAGTACGTCGCGATCGTGGCGACAACCAACTACATGTTGCCGCCGGGGTTCCTGTCGATTATCGCGGATATCGCCGGAATCATCTTCGTATCTTTGGGCGGCATCCCCGTTCTGCATCACATCGGTCTGGCCGGCGCAGTGTGGCTGGCGTCGAGCTTGACCATGGTGTTTGTGTTCGAGCCGATCTTCCTGAGCTTCTCGCCGGTGCCGCGGCTCAAGGGCGGCGCGTTCGGGGAAAAGCTATGGGAGGTGTACACGCCGAACTGGCTCAAGAATGCGCTTTCCGCCCTGGTGCAGATTCCGGTCACTCCGGGCAAGGTGCGCGGCGCCCTGCTGCTGGTGGCCGCCGGCATTATGGCCTGGGGGCTGGCAGCGGGCGAGCGGGCCAAAATCGGTTACTCCACGCCCGGCACTCCGCTGTATCGAGCCAACAGCAAAGTCAACCAGGATATCAAGGCAATCGCCCATTATTTCCCGGCGGACGAGGGTTGGGTCATCCTGACCACACCGGCTTACCCGGATCCGCAGTCAGTCTTGGGTCCGGACGTGCTCCGTATGGCCGACGACATGCGTGATTACCTGCTGACCGACCCGCGCATGAAGCAGGTCATCTCCTTTGGTTCGACCATCATCCGGCCCTTCGACCAGATGTTCCATTACGCACATCCGAAGTTCTTCGCGATTCCGCGCAATCCCCAGCAATCCGGTAACCTGTGGTACCTGTTCTTGGGCGGCACGGCGCCGGGCGAAATGGAGCAGTTCATCTCCAGCACCGCGGCGCAGGACACCTGCATCCGCATCTTCATGTCGGATCACACCTATACCACGCTGGCCGACGCGACCAAGGGACTGGACGATTTCGTGGCCAAGTATGTGGCCAAGAATCCCAAGCTGTCCAAGGTCAACGTGCTCTACATGGGCGGCATTTCGGGACTGTACGCCGCCGCGAACGACGTATTGTTCAAGCTTGACCTGATCAACATCACGTTCGTGCTGCTGGTGATCTTCGTGTTCTCGGTGCTGGCCTTCCGCTCGGTGGTGGCGGGCATCCTGTTCGTGCTGTCGTGCGTGCTGGCGAACTTCGCCGCGTTCATCTACATGCGTCTGCGCGATATCGGCCTCACCATCGATACGCTGCCGGTCATCTCGCTGGGTATCGGTCTGGGCGTCGACTACGGGATTTACGTGGTCGCCCGCATCCAGGACGAGGTGATGCGCGGACAGACGGTGGAGGACTCGATTATCACCGGTATCTCGGCGACCGGAGCCGCGGTGTTCTCAACCTTCTCGGTCATGGTCGGCGGTATCGTACCGTGGGCGTTCTCGCCGCTGCTGTTCCATAACCAGATGAGCGTGCTGCTGACGTTCCTGATGTTCACCAACATGTTCGCGGGCGTTCTGGTGCTGCCCGCGTTCATCGCCTGGTCGCGCAGCGGCTTCATCACCAAGTACGAGCAGCGGCCGAGCAAGCCGTCGCAGCAGCTGGCGGCGAGCTGAACGGCTTAGCCGTTATGAAGCGTAAGTCCCCGGTTGCGCCGCTCCGCGCAACCGGGGATTTTTTTATGTGGTGCGTCGAGGATGATGAAGAAGTTCAGATGGATGGCTGCCGCGGCGGCGATCCTTGCGGCGGTCGCCGCGATCGCCCAGGATCGCGATCTCGGACTGGACAGATATATCGGCAAAAATCCCGACCGGCAGTTTCTGTCGCTGCCCGCCGTTCACGACCCGCTGGCGCGGCTGCTCGGCGATCGCCTCAATGCCTTTTTGGATCGGTTTCAGGTGGTAACCCCGATCGATCAGGTGGGGCGCGATATCGTGGCCCAGGGATGCGTCCGCGATCGCTGCGCGGCGGAGCAATCCGCTTTCGCCATCGACCTCGATACCGGAGCGGCCGCCGCCGCCAGCCTGACCCGGGGCCGCTACATGGACATCTACAGCAAAACCACGCGGTCGTATGCCGACTTGCCGCCGGGCCTGCGCCGATGGATCAGCAGCCGCACCTCGCAGGACCCGCATTTCAAGCGCCTGCGATTCAGATATTTCAAGTAGGGGGGCCCGCCGCCGCGGCGCGCGCCGTTAGTGTTCAAGATCAAGCATCTGCCGATCGATACGCTGCGCGAGCACGTCATCACGATTCATCAAAGCGCCGTGCGCAACGGCAATCTCGGTTTTAACCCGCTTGACCGCGCGCGCATCTTCGGAAACCATCCGCAAACCGGCGAGCTGCGCGAGGTGGTCGGGGTGCTCAACCTGTGCTCCGGCCCGATTGTCAATCCGGACGAAATCGGCCTGTGCGAAGAGGCGTTCCGCGATCTTGGTTTGCCCGAAGGGGCGCCGGTGCATGCGACTCTGGCCGCCGCACCGCGCAGCGTGGACCTGGTGCGCGGCAAGCTCGATGGCAGACCGCTGGAGCGCGCCGACTTCGACGCTATCCTCACCGACGTCGTCGCGCATCGCTACTCCCGCGTGGAGCTGTCGATGTTCGTGCTGGCGTGCGCGCTGAAGACGCTGGATTTGCGCGAAATCGTCGACTACACCCGCGCGATGATCGCCACCGGCACCACCATCGAATTCGGCTCCGGTCCGATTGCGGACAAGCATTCGGTCGGCGGCGTTCCGGGCAATCGAACCACGATGATCGTGGTGCCGATCCTTTCCGCGATGGGCCTGACCACGCCCAAGACCTCTTCGCGCGCAATCACCAGTCCGGCCGGAACCGCCGACACCATGGGCGCGCTGGCGGAAGTCGCCTTGCCCGCCAACCGCCTGCGCGAAGTGGTGGAGCGCACCGGCGGCTGTATCGCGTGGGGCGGAGCGGTCAATCTTGCTCCCGCCGACGACATCCTGATTACCGTCGAGCGTCCGATGGAAATCGACACCGAGGCGCAGATGGTCGCGTCGATCCTGGCCAAGAAGAAATCCGTCGGAGCCACCCACGTGCTGGTCGATATGCCATACGGAGCGACGGCTAAAATCAGGAGCGCCGGTGCAGCCCAGGCGCTGGCGATTCTTTTCCGCGCGGTTGCGGCTGAGATCGGTCTGCGGCTGGAGGTGGCCATCACCAGCGCGCCGGGTCCGATCGGACGGGGAATCGGTCCGCGCCTGGAAGCATTGGACGTGCTGAAGGTGCTCCGATGCGACCCGGATGCGCCGCCGGATTTGCGCGAAAAGTCGCTGCGGCTGGCCGGACGCCTGCTCGAGATGACCGCGAAAGCCGCACCCGACACAGGTTACGCCGCGGCGCGACGGACCCTGGATTCAGGTCAGGCGATGCGGCAGTTCGAGCGCATCGCGCAGGCCCAGGGCGCGCGCAAGATGCCGCCGGCGGCGCCTTATCATGACCTGATCGAATCGCCGCGCGGCGGGCACATCCGCGCAATTGACTGCTGGGAAATAGCCCGCGTTGCCAAACGCGCCGGTGCTCCGGCCAACCTCTCCGCCGGCGTGCTGATGCTCAAAGGCGTGGGCGACCGGGTCAGCAAGGGCGAGCCGCTGATGGAGCTGCATGCCGAGAGCGCCGCGCAACTGGAATTCGCCCGCCGGTACGCCGCTTCGAATCCGGAAATCGTAAAGCTCGACCCGTAACGTTTGGTTCTCCGCCCGGCGGCCGCCACGCCGCCAAAACCAAGCCTGCGGCGCTGCTATTCGGCGACGAAGGTCACCAGTCCGGACGGAACCGGGTTGTTCACCACATGACCGGTGCGCGGCGCTTTGAGCATCCCCTGCAGGTCAACCACGGCAAGGAAGGTAAACGAGCCGTTGCCCAATATTCCAAACGCTTTTCCGCTGTTGGGGCTGACGTAGGCGGTGGCCGGATGCGGGTCAAAACCCTGTGACCACGGTGAGCCGCTGGGATCGTTGGGAACGGTGAAAGATACCCAATCGGTGACCGCGGGGATTCCGCTACCCGAGCTTGACGGAAGCTGAATCACGCCTTCGATAGCGCCGCCAAATTCGCCGGTGACGAGCCCGAGGTGGGTTCCAGGCGCGACCGCGATCCCGGATGTGCCAGCCGCAAGGCTGTCGAATTCGGGGAAATTCTGGAATTGCCCCGGCGCGCTCCAGAGGTTCGGCGTTCCCGGAGTGAAGGTTGCCTGCGTCAAATCGGTGATGAAAAGATTGCCGGTGAATTCGTCGGTCGCCAGCGCAATTCCCGTGGTGCAGTCCTCTCCGGCCGAATCCAGGTCAGAGCTGGGTGTGGGAGCACCCGCAGGCGTCGGCGTTGGAATCGGAACAATCTGGTTCTGAAACACGGTCGTGCTCGCGGCCGAAACTTTGGCCACCTCGTAGTTGCCCCGTTCGTTGGCCGACAGAATCAGATGGCGCACCGGATCGACCGCGATATCTTCGGAAACGCCCGTCGGTGAGTTCACCGGAGGCGAAAACGTGTTGCTCGCGAGATTCAAGGCCTGGTAGGCGGAACCCGACGGCGACGCCGTCAGTCCGATCGCCAGCTCCGCCGTGTTGGTGCTGGAATCGACCACTACGCCGCAATTCATGCAGGAGCCGCCCGAGAAGCTGGCAAACCCGGTCGAGCCGCTGGTCAGGGTGCTCTTAAGCGTGGTTCCGTTCAGAATATAAACGTCGGTGTTATTGGCCACGCAGACCGTATTGCCGGTCGCCGAGTTCGACGAACATGAATTGACCGTATTCGGAGTGGTTACGGTAACCGGCGACCCGCCGGTTCCCACCCCGGCGCTGGTTTCGACCGGAACCACATTCACCCCGACCGGTCCACCGCCCCAGTTGCCCCTGGGCGCGTACGCGGTGGCGTTGGTGCCCTGCACCAGGATTCCGATCGAACTGGAAGGTACGCACGCCTCGGGCGCCAGCGTAGGCGTGGCCGTAGGTGTGGCGGTACCGGTGGGGGTCGCGGTAGCCGTGGGGGTCGCGCTGCGGGCCGGCGTTGCGGTGGCGCTGCGCGAGGGGCCGGGAGTTGAAGTTGCCGTGGCTGTTACCACTTCGCGCGGACAGCTGGCGCACGGATCGCAACCGGCGAGACCGAAAAGCATACACAGACCCAATAGAATCGGGCCCGCCGACGCTATCGATGCTGACTTCATCTGATGACTCCTGGGATGAATCCAAATGCAGGCTGTGCCGCGAACAGTATTGCGCGACGGTTTTAAGTCGAAAGATTCCCCGCCAGGCTGATTACTTCATTCAGCCCAACTGAATTGTTTATAGAGGGTGAGCTGGCCGTAGCCGTGCGGAGTGCCATAGCCGCCCTGGGCGTCCAGTCCGAGCTGCCATGGACGGAAATAAATCCCCAAATCCGGACCACCCTGCCCCGCCACTCCCGAGATAAAGCCGCTGCCGTAGATAGCGCCGCCGCCGCCCGCCATCAAAAGGTAGTTCTCGGTCGACATCACCACCATCCGCAAATCGATCGAGCTGGCGCTGATGTCGTTCTGCCAGCTGTAGACCGAACTGACCAGGAAATTGACCGGATGCTGCGAATGGACCAGCAGCCAGCTCGAGATGTCGCCTTCGATGTTGGCGTTATGGCTGTCGCCGCCGTCGTCGCCGCCCAGCACATAAACATGGGTGGTCGGAGTGACGGCAAAATCGACGCCGCCCTGGAAGCGCCCGAAATTATACCGCGATGAACCCGATTGCGAACCCGGGTTGGGAGACAATGGATTGGCGAATCCAGATCCCATGTAAAGCTGGTAACCGGTGGCGCGGGCCACGATTCCCACGTATCGAGTCAGGCTTTGCTCCGCCTGCACGCCCTCCTGCGTGGTGCCGTACTGATCGCTGATGAAGCCGCCGCCGTACAGCGTCAGGCTGAAGCGCCCGGGATACGCGATGTCAAAAAAGCCCGGATATGGATTGGATCCTGAAAGCAGACTGGTGCTGCTCAGTTGGGCCTGAGCTGTCGATGCAAACAAGGCCACCGCCGCTGCCGCCAGCAGTCCGCAGATACGATGACCGCCTTCCTTCGCCACCATGAAACGGGCCATGTCATGCTCCTATTGCAGTAACCGCGAAACCTCTAACAGCCTGGCGGGGGACATACCGGGCAAGCCGGCGGCGGTGCACCGCCCGCAGCCGGGTCAGAGCCCGGAAAACCCGCGCCGGCCGGACCGGTGCCGGCCGGACCCGCGATTCCCAAGGGCCCCGGCGGCAACGGTGGCCGTCCCGCGCATACTACGGTTTCATATCCCTCTTCGACCGTGATGCCCACGCCCGGGCTGGCGCTGTTCGCGACCTCGACCGCGCCCTGCGCCACCGAAACGTCGCTGGTCGGCGCGTCGCCGCACACCGGTGATGAGGGGGCGTAGCCCACCCCAAACCTGGTCCCGCGCACGCCGGCAATGGCGTTGGGGGTCTTGACCTCAAAGCTCGGCGCCGTGCCGCGCAAGGCCTTGGTCACCAGGGATTCCAGATGTCCTCCAAGCAGACTGACCTTGGTGGTTTGCCCGCCCCCGCCGACCACCTGCTCGTCGATAACCAGACTGCTTTGCTCGGCCAGGTCCAATTTGCTGTTGTCGCTGAGTGTGATGCTCAGATGGGCGCCGGCGTCGGTGGTGAATTTATCTTTGAGCTCAACCGGCATCCCGTTGGTGACCGGCATGGTGCTGCCGCCGCGCTCCACGTGGGCCGACCCGGCAAGGTCGGTCACTGTTCCAACAGTGTTTTGCGCCAGCGCCAGGGAGCACAGAAGGCCGCCCACAAAGGCCTGCATCAATATCGCGACAGTCCACGGAAGCTTTCGCTTTTTTAAATGTCTAACCCGCACGACCAGCACCGAAATGTGGAGAGTTTAGTATACGAGCTAGCTTTTTATTGTCCCAAGTCAGGATAGTCAACCATGTATGGTGCCCGGGCCGAAGAATTTTGCACCGTTAGAGCAAAAAAAGAGGCGACAGCCTCAGGCTGACGCCTCTTTGGAATCGGCGCTAATTTACCGCGGCGCCTAGCGCTTGGAGTACTGCGGCCGCTTGCGCGCCTTGTGTCGGCCGTATTTCTTGCGCTCCACCGCGCGCGGATCGCGGGTCAACATACCGGCCTTGCGCAGCGTTGGACGCAGGGTTTCCGCCACTTCGACCAGCGCGCGCGAGATGCCGTGGCGCACGGCGTCGGCCTGCGCCGAAGTGCCGCCGCCCTTAACTTCGGCTAAAATGTCGTACTGCGCTGCGGTTTCCGTAATCTGCAACGGCTCCAGGATGCGCATCCGCGCCGTTTCGCGCGGGAAGTAGTCCTCAAACCCACGCTTGTTGACAGTTATCGTACCGCTGCCGGGCAGCAGCCGCACCCGGGCAACCGCGGTCTTGCGCTTGCCGGTGGCATAGGAGAGCTGTTTCTTGTCCGCCATCGATCTAATCCAGTCCTGGTTAAACCTGATCCCGCTTGACTTTTACCGGTTCCGGCTTTTGCGCGGCGTGCGGATGCTCGGCGCCGCGGTAAATCTTCAACTTGGTAAACAGCCGCCGCGCCAGGCGATTCTTTGGCAACATCCCGCGCACCGCGATCTCGATTACCCGCTCCGGCCGATGCTCCAGCAGCCAGGCTGCGTTAACCGACCGGAT
>JAJPJA010000109.1 GCA_021324455.1 Pseudomonadota bacterium
CCCTTTGCGGTTTACCTGTTCTTGAAGTCGGGCTTGCGTTTTTCCAGGAACGCTCTGACCGCCTCTTTTGAATCCTCGCTGTGAATCAGCGCGTTGGTGCCGTCCTGTTCGTAGCGGTAGCCGTCGCGGACGGTCATGAATTCCACCGTGGCCATGTTCTTTTTGGCCATCCTGATGGCGAGCGGGCTTTTTTCCGCGATATTGGCCGCAAGTTCCATCGCGGCCGGCATCAGGCGGTCGGGCGGTACGCATTGCTCCACGATTCCGCGCCGGTACAATTCGGCGCCGTTGACCCGCTGACCGGTAAACATCAGCATCCGCGCCTTGTACACGCCCAACAGCCGCTGCGCGTGGCGTCCGCCGCCCAGCAGTCCGACGTCAACTTCGGGCAGGCCGAAGGCCGCGTTCTCCGACGCGATCAGGATGTCGCAGGCGGCGGCCATGCACAGTCCGCCGCCCAGCGCGGCGCCGTTGATCGCCCCGATCACCGGCACCGGGCATTCCATGATGGAGTTGAAGGCTTCGCGTCCGGCGCGCGAGTAGATGCGCTGCGCGCCCGGACGCCGGGTCGATTTGGCCGCCGAACTGCCGCGCGCCTTGAGGTCGGCGCCGGCGCAAAAGCATTTGCCCGCTCCGGTCAGAATCGCCACGCGCACCTCGGGCAGATCGTCGAAGGAGTCGAACGCCGCCGCCATCTCCTCGACCATGCGCTGGCTCATCGCATTGACCGGCGGCCGGTCGATGGTGACGGTCGCGATGTGATCCCTGATTTCGACGCGGATGTCGGAAGTGTCGTTCATGATGGCTGCCTCAAAGAAGCCGGTTTCGGGGCGGGCACGAATCGTTATGGATACAATTTGTAAAGCTGCGCGACGTTTTCTCCCAGGACCTTGCGGCGCGCGTCCGGCGCCAGCTTGCCGGCCATCTCCTCCAGTTCTTCGACGTAGTTGGCCACGTGGTCCGAATGCGGGAAGTCCGAGGCCCAGAAGAACTTGTCGGCGCCCTCCAGCTCGACGATGGCGGGCAGCGCGCGTTCGTCGGGGTCGGCGGAAATCCAGATATTGCGGCGGAAGTAGAAGCTGGGGTTTTCCTTGAGCGGCACCTTGCGGCCGGCGTAGCTCGAAAACGCCGCGTCCATGCGATCCAGATAGTAACTGATCCATCCGGCGCCCGCTTCCAGCAGCACCAGCTTGAGCCGCGGAAACTTCTCGAAAGTTCCGTACTGCATGAAGCTGGTCAGCGCCTGTCTGAGCGATTCGCCGGCGGTCACGTTGATCCAGAAGTTATGCCGATGCACGTGCTCGAAGGCGTAGCGGCCCGAAAATGCCCACGGCGGTTCCCAGGTCGGATGGATCCCCAGCGGCACGTCCAACTCCTGGGCCTTGGCAAACAGGACGTCGTGGTCGGGATGCGCATGCGGTTTGCGCGTCATGGTGAACTGCGCGACCCATCCGCCCTTGTGGCCGTCCTTGACCGCCCGTTCCAGCTCCTGCGCGGCGGCTTTCGGATCGCCCAGGGACAGATGCGCGGCGGCAAACAGGCGTTTGGGGTCCTCCGAGCACCAGTCGATCACGGCGCGGTTGTATGCGCGGCACATCGCCTGCGCGTAATCGGCGTCGTCGCATTCGGTCTCCCACTGCAGGGCCAGGGTTGGATAGATGACGGCCGCCTTGAGCCCTTCGCGATCGAGCCGCTCAACCCGTCCTTTGGCGTCGAACGCCCCGATGGCGGGATTGGGACACTCGCCGTAAGGGACGTTGGGATCCCAGCGTCCGCTGCCGCGGGTGTTGCCGAAGCGGCCGAAAATCGCGCCGCTGATGGTGGCGCCGCGCGACACCTTGGAGGGCCGGCCGTTGATTTCCAGATACTGGACGCCCTTGTCCCACTTGAAGCATAGCGCGCGCGACTTGTACCTGGCCTCGGTGTAGTCCAGCCACAGCTTCGGTCCTTCAATGAAGTGGCCGTCGGCGTCGATGGCGCCGGGATACTTAAGCTGATGAAACGTCTCCTGCTGGTATTCCACTGACGCAACTCCCATCATCTGAGCAGGGCGGGGCGGCGATGCGCCGGCGCCGCCCGAATCAGTTCAACCTGTAAACCCGGGCAACGTTCTCGCCCAGGATTCCGCGCGCCGCTTGCGGCGACATCTTCTGCACCAGCTCCTCGAGTTCTTCCATGTAGTTGCCCGGATGGTCGGAATGCGGAAAATCGCTGGCCCAGAAGAATTTATCGGCGCCGACCGAATCGGCAATCAGCGCCAGCCGCTGCTCGTCGGGGTCCGCCGAGATGTAGCATTGGCGTGCGAAATAGTACGACGGCGGTTCGCGCAGCGGCAGCGCTCCGCCCAGGATCGTTCCCTTGTAGAGATTGTCCGCGCGATCAAGCCACCATCCGATCCATCCCGCGCCCGATTCCAGCACCACCACGCGCAGTTTGGGGAAGCGGTCGAAGACGCCGTAAACAAACAGGGTCGCGAACGGCATCTGTGTGCCCGCGCCGACGAACATATCCGAATACCAGACGCGGGCCGGACCCTTCATCCCGTCGTAGCGCTGATGCAGCGTCAGGTCGGAGGGTTCGGTGCCGTTGGGATGGAAGCCGAGCGGGATGTCGAGGTCCTGGCACGCGGCGAAAATCGGATCGTGATCGGGATGCCCATGCGGCTTGCGCGTGAGCGTGAACGGGATGCAGAACGCACCCTTGCATCCGTCCTTGACCGCGCGCTCAAGCTCCGCCGCCGCCATCTTCGGGTCGGCCAGCGAGATGTGCGCGATGGGCACCAGCCGTCCGCCCGAATCGCGGCAGAAATCGGCGATCCAGCGGTTGTAGGCGCGGCAGTATGCGTAGGTGAGCTCGACGTCGGGGCATTCGGGCTCCCACATGATGCCGATGGTCGGATAGATGACGGCTTTGCTCAGCCCTTCCTGGTCCAGCCGCTGGACGCGTTCGTTGGGATCCATCGCGCCGAAGGCGAGGTCCTTGGTGTAGCCCTCATCGGGGCTGAGCGCGATGAAGGGGCGGTCGATCTTGCCCGCCTTCCACAGCTCGCGGCGCTCTTTCATCTGCTCGATCTGACGGCCCATCGAACCGAGCCGGGTGAGCGCGCCGCGGGCGCAGTATCTGGAAGGCTTGCGATCGATCTCCAGGTACTCCCAGCCTTCATCGTCGCGCTTAAGGCGTATCGCGCGGTCGCGATACTGGGGCTCCAGATAGCGCTCCCACAGGTCCGGCGGTTCGAGAATGTGGCCGTCGGCGTCGATAACCAGTTCCCCGTTTTTCATGGCCGCCTCCTTGTCTTGAACGCACGTTACCTCAGTTGGTGAAAATGGCAAAGTGGCGAAGAGACCAGGCGCCATTGCGGTTGCGCAAATTTTAGCCGCAAATGCGGCAAAGAGTTGATAGCGCGGCTGCAGCGGCGCGCCGCCCTGCCGCAGCGGCACAGCCCAGTGCAGCATTGCACCGTGCAATGCGGATTGCTATTTTCAATCCCCTGTTCGGGCCGAAGTATGGGCTAAAGATTGCAAAGGATAGCAGTCGTATCGTCGAATCTGGTCGGTTCCGCCCGGGCTTCCGGCAACGCGTCAAATGGGTCAAAATTGGTCTACGGCACGAGCGGTTGAGATTAGGCGGCTCGTTCGGCCGGCGCGATACTCTCATTCCCATTCGAAAAACCCGCCTTCCTCTGAATGAACTCAAGCGTTAATCCCCGCTCACCGCGGCCGCAGCATGCCGTTCCCGAGCGCGAAGACAGTCACGGCAACCGGCGCACTTTGAGCCATTTGCTGATCGGGCCGGCCCGCGATATCCGCGATCCCAACGTCTTTCACCATCTCTCTCTGGTCGCCTTTTTGGCCTGGGTGGGACTTGGGTCCGACGGACTCAGCTCGTCGTGCTACGGGCCGGAAGAGGCGTTTTTGGCCCTGGGACACCATCAGTATCTGGCCGTGTTCCTGGCGATGCTGATGGCGCTGACGGTGTTCGTTATCTCGGCGTCATACTCGCAAACCATCGACCTGTTTCCCACCGGCGGCGGCGGGTACCTGGTCGCGAGCAAGCTGCTGGGCCGCTACCCGGGGCTGGTCTCCGGCAGCGCGCTGGTGGTCGACTACGTGCTGACCGTCTCGATTTCGATCGCCAGCGGCGCCGACGCGATTTTCAGCTTCCTTCCCGTGCATTGGTACCATTACAAGCTCATCTTCTGCATCGGCATCGTGCTGGTAATGGTCGCGATGAACCTGCGCGGGGTGAAGGAATCGGTGATGGCGCTGCTGCCGATCTTCGCCGCCTTCGTGGTGGTGCATGTCTTCATGATTACGTACGCCTTCGTCACCCGCGCGGGGGAATTGCCGATGGTGGCGCACGACGCGGTGGCCCAGGTGCGCGACGGGGTGGCGACGCTCGGCGCGCTGCCGCTGGCGATCATCTTCCTGCGCGCCTACAGCCTGGGCGGCGGCACTTATACCGGTATCGAAGCGGTCAGCAACGGTCTGCCGATCCTGCGCGAGCCGCGCACCGTCACCGGCAAGCGCACGATGCTCTACATGGCGACCTCGCTGGCGTTCATCGCCGGCGGTATCCTGATCGGCTACCTGCTGCTCGACGTAACCGAGCAGCACGGCAAGACGCTCAACGCGGTGCTGTTCTACAAGCTGGCCGGATCGTGGCAATTGGGCGGCCTGCCGGTGGGCAGCGCTTTCATCACCTTCGCCCTGCTGACCGAAGGCGCGCTGCTGTTCGTCGCCGCCCAGACCGGCTTTCTGGACGGTCCGCGCGTGCTCGCCACCATGGCCAACGACCGCTGGCTGCCGCGGCGCTTCTCCTACCTCAGCAACCGCCTGGTGACCCAGGACGGCGTGCTCGCGATGGGTCTGGCGGCGCTTACGATTCTGCTCATCACCGAGGCCAAGGTCGAGCTGCTGGTCGTGCTCTACGCCATCAACGTGTTCCTGACCTTTACGCTGTCCCAGTTGGGGATGACGGTGCATTGGTTCCAGAGCCGCCGCGACGATCCAAGATGGATGCGCAAGCTGCTGATCAACGGTCTGGGATGCCTGTTCACGGCCGCGATTCTGGTGGTCACCACCACGCTGAAATTCTGGGAAGGCGGATGGATCACGCTGCTGATGACGGGCGGCGTGATCGCGTTCTGCATCATCGTTCGCAACCATTACATGCGCGTGGGCCGGGCGCTGGAGCGGCTGGAAGTCGATGTGATGCCGCAGTTGTTCGCGGCCGAGCCTAAAAGCCGCCAGGAATTCGATCCCAACGCTCCCACCGCGGTTATCCTGGTCAGCGGCTTCAACGGTCTGGGCCTGGCCACCATCGTTTCCCTTCAGCGTCTGTTCGGGTCGCAGTTCCGCAACGTGGTGTTCGTCTCGGTGGGCGAGGTCGACTCGGCCCTGTTCAAGAGCCATGAGGAAGTTGAAACGCTGGAGCGATCGCTCGCCGACGACCTTGAAGAATATTCGCGCTTCGCCTCCAATCTCGGTTACCATTCCGAGGTGCGGCTGGGATTGGGTACCGACGTGGTGCTGGAACTGCGGCGGTTGTGTCTGCAGGTGGCGCAGGAGTATCCGCATTCGGTGTTCTTCGCCGGCAAGCTGGTGTTCGAGCGCGACACCTTCTTCAACCGCTTCCTGCACAACCAGACCGCGCTGGAAATCCAGAATTGGCTGCAGTTCCACGGCTTGTCGATGGTGATCCTGCCGGTGCGGGTCAGCGAGGAACAGCTCGCGGCCACGGGTTAGTCGATGCGCCCGCGCCATTTGACACTGGTTCCCGGGAAATGGCCGGGGAGAGGATCGGGCCGGCGCGCGCGCTGGGCTGAGCCTGATCCTCGCGCGCGCGCGCAGCGGCTCAAAATCTCCCCCGAAATTGTCATTGCTCATACTCAGCCCGGGCTGGAAGGGGTCGCGATTCGTGAGGCCCTCAATCGCATTGCGGGCGCGCGCGAAATCGGCCGACGCAGCATCGCGGATCGCAACGGGATGGCCCTGCTGCGCGTCGAGCGGGCGCAATCGCTCACGCGCATGCGATGCGCCGAGGACCTGTTCGCGCTCGCCGCGTACCTGCGTCCGCTCGCGCCCGATCAGAGCGGCTTGGAGCAGGCGCGCAAACTGGCCCGCAACGCTCCGTTCGTTGAGACCGCGCTGGCGCGCCGTCTGGAGGTTACGCCGGGCAGCCGTTCAGGGCGGCGGCTGGATTTCCGCGTCCTGGTGCGCACTACCGGCGTTCACGACTACCGCCGCGTCGATCTGCAAAAGGCAATCGAGCAGGGAATCGCCGAGCGCGGCGATCGCCGATGGCGTGCGGCGGAGAACGCCGAGGTCGAGTTCTGGGCCACCCTGCTTGACGACGAACTGATCCTCGCGATCCGGCTGAGCGACGATCGGATGCGTCAGCGCGATTACAAGGTTGCGCATTTTCCCGGTTCGCTGCGTCCTTCGGTGGCGGCCGCAATGGCGTTTCTGTCCGAGCCCGCGGACGACGACGTGGTGCTCGATCCGCTGTGCGGCGCCGGCACGATTCTGATTGAGCGGGCGCATCTGGGGCGCTATCGGATGCTGCTGGGCGGCGACCGCGACCCGCAGGCGCTGGCGGCGGCGCGCGAAAATGTCGGACCGCGCTACCAGCCAATTGCGCTGCGGCAGTGGGACGCCGCAACGCTGCCGCTTAAGGACGGCGAGGTCACGCGCATCGTCACCAATCTGCCGTGGGGCCGCAAATCGGGATCGCATCCGGACAACCGGAGGCTTTATCCGAAACTGCTGGCTGAATTCCGCCGCGTGTTGGCGCCCGGCGGTCTGATGGTGCTGATGACGTCGGAGACGCGCCTGATGCGCGAGTTGTTCCAGGAATGCCGGATTGTCCCCGGCGCCATTCTCGCCGTGACCGTCCTTGGCGCTTCGGCGTCGATTTTCGTCTGCAGATTTGATGCGCGCTGAATGGCTGCGGACTAGGCCGACACGCTCTGCTCACGGGCGCGCGACTGAAACGGCTCCGGCAGCGCAACCCGCTGCGCGTCGGTCCAGTTGGTTTCCAGCCGGTAAACCTCGCGAATCGGTTCGTAAAAGATGTGCACCACCACGTCGTTGTAATCCAGCACCACCCAGTAGCCCAGATTGTAGCCTTCGATCGAAAGCGGACGCGCCGCCTCGCGGTCCATCCGCTCCTCGATACCGCGGCAGATGGACTGCACCTGCACGTCCGAACGTCCGGTGGCGATTACAAAATAGTCAGCGATTGAACTTAGATGTTCGGCCTGCAGAACGACCAGATCGTAGGCCTTTTTATCGAGGGCGGCTTCGACGATTGCCAACGTCTTTTGCTGCGGAGTCACGCGATACTTTTAAACTCCTTGTTTAATACCCCGTATTCCTAACCGGCCTGGTAAAGCGCATGGCGCTGGATGTAATCGAGCACGTCGGCCGGGACCAGGTAGCGCGCCGACTGCTGCGCCTGCAGCTTGGCGCGGATGGAGGAGGCCGAAATAGGCAGAAATGTAGTGGATATGAAGTTGAGCGTTTGACCGCTGGGATGCACGTAATACCCGCTCTTTGCAATGTAGCCAAAGCGCTGCACAGTGGCAAGTGTTGCCGGAGAACGCTGCGCCTCGATTACCGGAGCGCGCGTATGCACGATGATGCTGCAGGTCGCGGCAATCTCGCCCGCTTCCTTCCACGTATCCAGCTCAACAAAGGAGTCGGTCCCCATCATCAGGAACAGGACCGCCTGCGCGCGCAGGGTGGCGCGAAAATGCCGGATCGTGTCGACCGTGTAGGATTGTCCGCCGCGCCGGATTTCGGTGTCCGACACCATGAAATGGCGATTGCCCTTGGTCGCCAGCTGCACCATCCGCAGCCGATGATCCGCCGCGGCCAGTCCGTCGGCGGATTTATGCGGCGGAGAAGCGGCCGGAATGAAGTACACCAGGTCCAGTTGCATCGCCTCGCGCACCTCTTCGGCCGCGCGCAGATGCCCCAAATGGATCGGATTGAAGCTGCCGCCGAATAGGCCTACTCGCACGCGATTTACCCTAAATCCGAACCTGTCCGCTGCCGCGAATCACGTATTTGTAGGTGGTCAGTTCGCGCAATCCCATCGGACCCCGCGCATGCAGCCGGTTGGTCGAAATTCCGGTCTCGGCGCCGAAGCCGAATTCGAACCCGTCGGTAAACCGGGTCGAGGCGTTGACGTAGACCGTGGCCGAATCCACCTCATGCTCGAAACGCGACGCGGCGCAGAGATCCTCGGTGACGATCGCGTCGGCCAGACCGGAGCCGTGCCGCGCGATGAAATCGATCGCTTCTTCCAGCGAATCGACCACCTTGATGGAAAGGATCAGGTCGAGATATTCGGTGTCCCAATCCTGCTCCGACGCGGCGCGCGCGCCGCTCAGAATACCCAGCGTCCGGGGGCATCCGCGCAGTTCCACCCGATGCGCCATGCGCGCCGCCAGCTGCGGCAGAAACGACTGCGCGACATCCGCATGCACCAGCAAATTCTCCATCGCGTTGCAGACCGACGGCCGGCTGCATTTGGCGTTGAAGCAAATCTCCTCGGCCTTGGCCAAATCCGCGCTGCGATCCACGTAAACGTGGCAGACGCCGTCGAAATGCGGCAGGACGGGAACTTCCGATCCGGCCAGTGCTTCCTTCAATGCCGCGCCGCCGCGCGGAATGATCAAATCGACCAGGCCGGTGCTGCGCTTGAGGATTTGAATCACCTCGCGATCGGGCGTAGGCACGAAGAACAACGCGCCCGGCGGCGCTCCCGCCTGCTCCATCGCCGCGGCCGTCAGCTCGGCCAGAAGCCGGTTGGTGGCAAGCGACTCCTTGCCGCCGCGCAGCACCGCGCCGTTGCCCGCTTTGAGCGCCAGCACCGCGGCTTCGACCGTGACATTGGGGCGCGATTCATAGACGACTGCGATGGTGCCGATCGGCACCCGCACCTGGGTAATCTCCAGTCCGTTGGGGCGGCGCCATCCCGCGATCACTTCGCCGACCGGATCGGGCAGCGCAGCGACCTGCTCGACGCTTACCGCGATCGCCTCGATTCGCGCCGCGCTGAGCGTCATCCGCTCCAAAAACGAGGCGCGCACACCCTGCGCCCGCGCCTGCTCCAGGTCGCGGGCGTTGGCCGCCAGGATGGCGCCGTGCGAGGAACGCAGCGCGCCCGCCAAACGCGTCAGCGCGCGATTCTTGACCTCGCTGGAGCACAGTCCCAGTTCGCGTCCGGCCGCGCGCACGCGCTGCAGATTGGAGACGATTTCGCTCTCAAGGCTCATGGGTCAGTTATAGTAGCACGAGATTGTCGCGATGGATTATCTCGTCGGCCAGCTGGTAGCCCAGGATCGACGCGATTTCAGAACTGCGCCGCCCCTTGAGCTTGACCACGTCGGCGGCCGGATAATTGACCAGCCCGCGTCCGAATTCGTGCCCTTCGGGGTCGAGCAGGCTTACGCAATCGCCGCCGGAGAAGTCACCGGCCACCTCGCGCACGCCCGAGGGGAGCAAACTGCGTCCCTTGTTGCGCAGCGCGTCGGCGGCGCCCCGGTCCAGCGCCAGCGACCCCGACGGCTTGAGCGCGAATGCGATCCAATGCTTGCGGCTGCGCAGACGCGTTCGCGCTGGTACGACCAGCGTGCCGCGCTCGCGCTCGGGATCGACCGCGTCGCGTATCGCGCCGGCTTCATGCCCCGAGGCGATAATCACGGCGATTCCGGCGCGCGCGGCGTTGCGCGCCGCGGTCAGCTTGGACGCCATCCCGCCGGTGCCCAGCGGACCCGCGGAGTCCGCCACCAGCCCCTTCATCTCGGCTTCGGCGTCGGCGATGAGCGGAATCAGCCGCGCGCCGGGCCGCTTGCGCGGATCGCCGGTCAGCACGCCGGCCACGTCGCTCAGAATGATCAGCAACTGTGCCTGCATCAGGGTGGCGACCAAAGCGGAAAGATTGTCATTGTCGCCGAAGCGGATTTCTTCCACCGCGACGGTGTCATTCTCATTGATGATCGGCACCACGCCGTGCGCCAGCAGCGTTTCAATGGTGTGGCGGGCGTTGTTGTGGCGGGTGCGCTCGGCCAAATCGGAATGGGTCAGCAGGATCTGGGCGATGTCGCGGCGGTAGCGGGCGAAGGCCTGCGCATAGCGGGTCATCAGCGCGATCTGCCCGGCGGCGGCCGCCGCCTGGCGCAGCGCGATAGTGGGATTGGAGGCCGCGCCCAGGCGCGCGCGGCCCGCGGCGATTGCGCCCGAAGTCACCAACACCACCTGGTAGCCGCGTCCGATCAGGTAGTCGATATCGCCCGCCAGCCGCTCGATCACGTCCGCACGCAGACCGCCGCCGTCCGACAGTACCGCGCTGCCGACCTTCACCACGATACGGCGCACGCGCCCCAGCAAGTCCGCCTTATAAACGAGCTGCGACATGAGCTGGATTGCGCATCCTCAGGGCGCGATGCGCAGTTTCGACGCCATCGCCGCGATCAGCGGAGCCAGACCCGTCCGCTGCTGGGCGGAGATCGAAAAGACTTCCCATCCGGTGAGCTGGGCTATCCGGCGCTGCGCCGCCGCGGCATTTTCGGGGCTGGTCAGGTCGATCTTGTTGAGCGCGATCAGGGCGGGCCGGCGTGCCAGTTCCGGATCGAAGGCCTCGATCTCGCCGCGCACGGTATTGAAATCGCGCTCCATATCGGAGGTCACGTCCAGGACGAAAACGAGTATCCGAGTCCGCGAGATGTGGCGCAAGAAGCGAATTCCGAGCCCATGTCCCTGGTGCGCGCCTTCTATCAGGCCCGGGATGTCGGCGACCGTAAAGCCCTCGTCCTCGCTCAGCATCACGCGGCCCAGGTTGGGCGTAAGGGTAGTGAAAGGATACGGCGCGATTTTAGGCCGCGCCGCACTGAG
>JAJPJA010000044.1 GCA_021324455.1 Pseudomonadota bacterium
CTTGAGTTTGGCATATTCCGCCTGTATGTCGTCGGTCTCGAGCGCAACCCGCGCTACACCCGCATGATAAAGCGTGGGCGGTGGATTGCCGGCGGTGGGCGGCGATTTCCATTCGATCAAATCCAGCTGCGTCGCCTCTGGATCGTCGCTGAGCGCCAGCATCGCCGCGCGCGCGTTGTTATTGGGGATAAGAAAGCCGCGTTCGAACACCTTGCCGCCGCCCTCGCCGATGTCCCGCACCACCTTGAACCCGAGCATCCGGTAAAACGCGAGCGAACGATCGAAGTTCCTGCAATTGATATTGATATGAAAAATTCGCTTGAGCATGCACCATCCGCCTGTCGCCAGAGTCGATTGGCTGTATCGCCCACGGCCGGCGCGATGTCAAATCATAGGGCCATGACCGCCTCTCGGGACCGCGCTTGATTTTTCCGCGCTGATTCACGTCCGGCGCAGGCGGCGGGCGTCGCCTACGCGCGTGGTCACTCCGGCGTGGTCGAAATAATCCAGCAGGCTGATTGAAAACTTGCGCGAGGCGGCCAGCAGGTCGCGATAAGTCGCGGCGTTGATTTCCTGGTGGCTGGCCAGATAATCGAGCAGACGGCTGCGGGCGGCTTCGAGGTGGGAGCGTTCGAAATACAGATCGCTGGCGATTTTCACCACGCGCCCCTTTATCTCCAACGCCGCGAGCACCGTCTTCAGCTTGAACTCCTGTCCGGGCGCAACATTGAGCGCGCGCGCCAGTTGATTGAGGTCCGGCGGATGGAATCCGGCCTTTGCCAGCTCCGCGCAGATCCGCTCCGCCATCGTGCCGTCGTCGCCCGTCAGCCTCACCTGATGCGAGCGCAGGCGGACGCTGTTGTCCTCGCGCACGATTTCAGCCTCGCGCGCGATCCGATCGATAATCGCCTTAAACGCGCGCGCCGCGATGTCGTAGGGCAGACGCGCGCGCAGCGCCTCCATCTCCAGGCCCGGCGCCAGCGGATTGGCCTTATGATGCGCGGCAAGTGCGGCGCTCACCAAACGCTTGAGCTGGTCCCATTTATCGGCGGTGGTGTAGCCCTCCACGTCGCCCAGCGAGAGCTTGATGAAACGGCGGTCCGCCAGTTGGCGGGCCACCTCCTGATGCGGCTGGTTGAGCAGGACCGCGATCGCCGCCGACGGCATCGCAAAGGCGTCCTGCAGATTGAGCAACGCCTCGATCGCGCCGGCGCCGGCCGCGCCCGACAGCGTCGCCAGCCGCGCCGCATAGGTCTCCACCGGCTTGCGGTTGCGCCGTCCCAGCGGATTGAGCACCATGCCGCCGCCCCAGGTGCGTTGATTGGTTTCGTCGCGGATTACAAAGCGGTCGCCCGCCAGCGCCAGCACCGGGTCCTGCAGCACCAGTTGGGCCAGCCCGCTGCTGCCGTGAGCAATCTGGCGCTGCGCTTGCAGCACGATCGCGCGGGCCATCACCTCGGCCGTGCCGATAAACAGCCGCACGCGCGTGTTGTTGGCCAGCGGCGCCGGCGCGGTCGGGCGGATTTCCAAACGCGCGTCGAGGCGGAGGGTGTCGAAGTCCAGCGCTTCGTCGGCCAGCCACGACCCGCGCTGCAATTCGATTTTCTCGGCGCCGGCCAGGTTCAACGCGACGCGCTGACACAAGCCGGCCTGTTCCACCGGCTGACCATGGACCTGAATCGCGCGCACCCGCACTTCGCCGCCGCCCGGCTGCACGCGCAGCTTTTGTCCCACGCGCACCTGCGCGCCCAGCGCGGTGCCGGTGACGACGGTGCCGTGCCCCTTCATCACAAAGGCGCGATCGACCGGCAGGCGAAACAGTCCGGTGGGGCGGCGCGCCTGAAAGCCCTCCAGTTGCCGGTTAATCTCCGCGCGCAGTTCTTCGATACCGATGCCCCGGGTGGACGAGACCGGCAGAATCGGCGCGCCGGCCAGTGCGGTGCCTTCGGCCAGCAGGCGGATTTCCTCGCTGACCTCCGCGATACGGTTGCTGCCCGCAAGATCGGCCTTGGTGATGGCGAAGATGCCGCGCTTGACGCCCAGTAGATGGAGCACCTCGAAATGCTCCTCGGTCTGCGGCATCACGCCGTCGTCCGCCGCCACCGCCAGCAGCATCAGATCGATACCGTGCGCGCCGGCCAGCATGTTGCGGATGAACCGCTCATGCCCGGGTACGTCGACGATGCCGGCGCGGGTGCCGTCGGGCAGCGTGAAGTACGCGAAGCCCAGGTCGATCGAGATGCCGCGCTCTTTTTCTTCCTTGAGCCGGTCGGTGTCCTGCCCGGTCAGCGCCTTGATCAGCGCGGTCTTGCCGTGATCGATATGGCCGGCGGTGCCGATAATTGCATGTGCGATAGCAGCCATCGCCCTGGAGTCGGTTCGATCGCGGCAGCGTTGCGCGCCGCGCGGAGATCAACCCATGCCGGCCATCTTCATATCGAAGTAATCGCGCCAGGCGCTGATTTTGCCGTCTTTCAGTTCGAACACGCCGGCCACCGGCAGGTCAATCCGTTTGCCGTCGGGCATCACCATGGTGTCGACGCGTTCGGTGATGACCAGGTTGCCGGCGGCGGCGCTGTTGAGGATTTTGATTTCGACCGCCTTCAGCATCCCGGCGAACTGATGCAGTCCCTTGCGGATTTCGGACCTGCCCTTGAGCGGATCGAGCGGGATGTTGTGATAGACCGCGTCCTCGGTCATGTAGCTCAGCATCTCGTCCACGTTCATCCGCTTCCAGGTATCGCAGAACGCGGCGACGATTTTTTCGTTTTCGGATGCCATCGGGGGTGCCTCCTTGCTTCCTGGCCTTGGCGCCTGGTATCGGCGGAGGGCTCAGCCCACGCCCGCCATCTTCATATCGAAGTAATCGCGCCACGCGCTGATTTTGCCGCCCGACACTTCGAACACGCCCACGACCGGGACGGATCCTTTTTTGCCGCCTTTGTAGACGAAGGAATCCACCCGCTCATTCATCACCACGTTTGCGTTTGAGGCGGTACGGAGAATCCTGAAGTCGATCGCGTCGGCCATCTTGAGGAATCCGTTGACGACCGCGCGGATGGCTTGCTTGCCCCTGGCCGGCGCCATCGGGATGTTGTGATACACGGCGTCGTCGGTCATGAAGGCGAGGATTTCGTCGAGGTTCATCCGCGACCATGCGCGGCAGAAGTCGGTGACGATTTTTTCGTTCTCCGCTGACATCCGAAAGTCCTCCCTGGGCTGGCGAAACTTGTTCCTGAACGTTTATTCCTGATCGAGATAGAAACGATCTTCGTCCTGGTTATAGCCGAAAAGCTCGGCGAAGCGGCCCCAGTTAACGATCGTGGAGAAGAGCCGTTCGGGGTCTTCGTTGGGCAGCAGCATCACCAGATGCTCCAGGACCAGTTCCTTGTCCATCGAGCGCTCCTCCTGGCCTTTGAGCAGACGAATCAGATAATTGAACAGGCCATGGTCGCGCAAGCGCTCGCGCAGCATCAGCTTGCGCTCATTGATGTCGGATTCGAGAAATTTGCGGCCCAGCGGCAGCAGAACGATATCGCCGCCGGGAGTTTCGACGAAACCCAGAATTTCGGCCGCTTTCATCACTTTGAGCAACTCGCCCAGATCGTAGTTGAGATCGCGCGCCAGACGGTAGCCGTCCTCGCGGCCGCCCCGATCGTCGAGAATTTCCAGCAGGCCAAAGACCCGCGGCAGACCGGTGCTGGGTATCGGATGGATGCCCGTCGGAGGCATCAGACTCGTTCCTCGATCAGCGAGAATATGCGGTCGGTAAAGGCATTGAAACCTTCGGTGCGTTTGTCGCGCGGACGCGGCAGATCGACCTTGAGGTCGGCCACTATACGTCCCGGCGTCGCCGCCATCACGATCACCCGGTCGGCCAGCTCGACCGCCTCCTCGATGATGTGCGTCACGATCACCATCGTATGCACCGGCATGTCGGGCGCCTGCCACATATCGAGCAATTCCTCGCGCAGGGTAATCGCGGTCAGGGCGTCGAGCGCCGAGAACGGCTCGTCCATCAGCAGCAGCTTGGGCTCGACCGCCAGCGCCCGGGCGAAACCGACCCGCTGCTTCATTCCGCCCGACAGCTCGCGCGGATAGGCTTCTTCGAAGCCGTCCAGACCGACCTTGTCGATATAAATCCCGGCGCGCGCTTCCCGCTCCGCAGGCGGCACGCCGCGCGCCTCCAGGCCCATCTCGACGTTGGCCTTGACTGACAGCCACGGCAGCAGGGCAAAGGATTGGAAGACCAGCGCGCATTCCAGATTGATACCGTCGAGCTGGCGCCCCTCGTACAGAACCTGTCCGCTGGTGGGCTGGATGAGGCCGTTCATGATGCGCAGCATGGTGGACTTGCCGCAGCCCGAGGGTCCCACGATGGCGACGAATTGGCCCTGTTCTATGGTCACGGAGATATTTTCGAGCACGCGCAGCCGTCCCTTGCCGCGGGCAAACTCCATCGACACTGACTTGAGCTCAAGCAGGGCCATGGGTCTCCGGGTTCCGCTTCACAGCAGCGCGTCATTGCAGGCGATCCAATCGGCGCCGGTCATCCATCGGGGTCAGTAGTCCACGCGGAAACGTTCGGTGGCGAAATTATATACTGGCCGCCAGACCAGCCGGTTAAGTCCCATTACTATCAAAACCATCGACAGCAGGCTAAGCAGGATCATCGTACCATTGCCGGTTTCGTAGGTGGCGCGGTCGAGCAGCGCGCCCAGCCCCAGGACCTCGTAATGATGCCCGCGGTAGATGAAGTACTCCGACAGGATCAGCGCGTTCCAGCCGCCGCCCCACGCCGTGATACTGCCGGTCACCAGCGACGGCGACAGCGCCGGCACCGTGACCTTGCGCCATCCGGCATAGCGGCTCAGTCCGAAGGAGCGCGCGGCTTCCTTTAAGTCCGCCGGCACCTGGCGCGCGCCGGCCAGCAGGTTGAAGAGCAAATACCATTGCATCCCGGTCAGGATCAGCAGGATCGAAGCCAGGTTCATATTGCCGGTGAGTTGGATCACAAACAGTACGATAACCGGGAACAGCGCGGTCGCCGGCATCGAACCGGCGATCTCCGCCAGCGGCGCCAGCAGCCGGTCGAAGCGCGGATTGTCGGAGGCCGCCAGCGTGCAGGGCAGCGTCCAGGCCAGAGAAATCGCGTAGGCAATCAGCAGACGCAGAAAGGAGGCGCCGGCGGCCGCCGGGATCATCCGTGCCTCGCTCGGCCACGGCTGCCTCAGGGTCCTGACCAGGGCAATCAAGCCGTCGCCCAAACCATAGATGATTAAGGCGACCAGCGCGCTCAGCCATGCGATGCGCAGGGGCTTGCCGATGCGCTGGAGCAGAGCGCCCAGGCGCGCCATCGCGCCGGCGCGGGCCAGGCGCGCGAACATGGTCGTGATCGGATGGACCAGCGTGCGCATCGCGCGGCGGATATTGACGCCCAGGCGCACAAGCAAATCGTAAATCTGCGTGGTGCCGGCGCTCTGGCTGGCGGCGAACTCGTAGCGGAACTTCTGCGCCCAGATGGAAAGCGGCTGCCACACCAGCACGTCCATCAGCACAATTATTACCAAAAGCGCGACCAGACCGGCGATGAGTTCGCCGGTGCGGCCCTTGTCCGCCGCCTCCATTAAAAAACTGCCGAGCCCGGGCAGGCGGTAATGAGCGGGGCCGACCGCGATAATTTCGCACGCGATCAGAAAATACCATCCTGCCACCCATGACAGGATCGAGTTATAGACCAGCTTGGGAACCGACGCCGGCACATACAACCGCTTAAGCCGCATCCATCCGGTGACGCCGAATGAATCCAGCGCTTCCAGCGAATCGGCCGGGATGGTTTTGACCGCTTCGTAAACGCCCAGGGCCAAATTCCACGCCTGGCTGGTGAAGATGAGAAAAATCGCGGCCAATTCGACGCCCAAACGCCCGCCCCCTGAAATCGCCACGAAGAAATAAATCGCCGCCGGAAAAAATCCCACCACCGGCACCGATTGGGCGATATCGATGGCCGGGATCATGATGCGCTCGTTCCGGGGGTTGCGCGCCGCCGCCATCCCGTAGGAAATCGCGAAGGCCAGCGACAGGACGTAGGCGGCCAGCATCCGATAGAACGAGCAGAACGCATAGTAGGGCAGATTGGAGAGCTGAACATTGAGGTGCGGATGAATCGCCGCCACCCGATGCCGGTATTGGAAGAACAGCGCCAAAAATCCGGCCAGCAGCAGAAAAGATATCAGCCAGTTCAACGACTGGCGTACGGTGAACGTTTGACGTCGCATGAGCTGCGTTCAGTATAGCGGACCAGCGGCGGCCTTGGATGCGCGCATCGTTGCGCCAGTATGGCGCGGCGCCGATCTTCCGGTGAAGCCTTACGCGCAAATCCCCAAAACCGCAACGCAATAGGTCACGCCGTATCGGCGCTGTCAAGCACGCCATCGTGGTAAAATTTCCAACTACCTAATTGCCCTGACGTGCGCGGCGCGGTACAAAAATCCTCGGGACCCGTGCGCTCAAACGGCCGGGCTCCGCAACGGGAAAAGGCTGCAAGTTGAAGAGGTCATCGAGAGCCGAACATCACGCTCTATGCGCTTGGTGATTTCAGACCGCGGACGACAGTTTATGCCATCGGGTAGACCGATGGCCTGGTGCCGGGGTTGCACCCCCAGGGCGCTTGGATTTCGGCGCCGGTGCACGCCACGGTTACTGGCCTAAACGGCGCAGGGAGGTTGAGAGCTTTGAGAGACGGGCCATCGGTCCGAGGAAGTTCCAAGACCTCCCGAGCCAATTCCGCCAGCGCGCTGAGGCTGCTGGTTTCGGCGCGCGGTCTGGCCACTGGTCATACGCCGGAAACGCGCTCGCCGTCGGGTCACAATATCTCCGCGGCGGGGATGCCGCCGTTCCAGAACCTCAAATTCGAAAACTGCCTGCCGGTAAACCTGCGCAGTTTCCTCAAGGGCGAGCTGGGTCAGCGCCTGTACATCGACGACAGCACCATCGCGCCCGCCAGCGGCGAGCTTCCCGAGGCGTTCATGCGCGACCTGGCGCGGGCCATCAGGCGGTTTTCCTTTACCCGCGCCCACGAATCCTGGGTTGAGGTCAGCGTCGGCCGCCGCGCGCTGGAGGATGGTCTGACCCGCAGCCGTATCGGGGCAACCCGCGTCGTGTTGTGCCTGCGTTGTGCTCGGGTGAGCGTGGGAGCCGACGCGCCGGCAGAGCATAGCGACCCGTCCTGCGTGGCGCTGGCGCTGCACGGCTTCTCGTCGTGCGATTACGAGGGAGAACCGGCCAGCATGGCGGCCCAGGTGCGGCGCAACCTTTATCGTGAGATTATCAATTTCCGCCGCGCCCGCCAGTCCCAGCAATTGGAGCATTACGAGCTGGATTACTACCTGCGCGACGCCGAGTACGTGTTCACCTGGCGCCCGCTTCCGTCAAAGTAGATTCCACTCTCGCCTGAAACTCCGCTTTCCCGTGCCGCGGAGGCGGCCGGGTTTCGTTTGTCAAAAACGCGGACAGGCTGTACGCGGACTGACGCCCGCGCCGCCGAGCGTCAACATAAGGTCGTGCGAGAAAAGACCTCGCGCGTCAACGACAGACGTGAACGCCTGTCCTACTCGTACAGGCCGATGGGAGAGACAGGATGATTGTCCGCGTCATGAGGGCAGATCGTCGTCGTCGCCGCCGTTCTTGACCTCCAGCCGGTAAGGGGTCGTGCGCAGTTCGCCCTGGTTATCGCGCACCAGCACTTCTATCTTCTTTTCCACTTCCTCAAGCTTCCGGTTGAGCGATCGCACCAGCTCGACGCCATGCTCGAAGGCCTTGATGGAATCCTCCAGGGACAGTTCGCCGCTGTCGATGCGCGCCACTGTGTCTTCGAGTTCCTTGAGTTCGTCTTCGAATTTTTTTTCCTGGGCCGCCATAGGTAATCAGGTCTGCCGCGATCGGGTTACCGCCGCGATCCGCCCCCGCTTTAGCCGCAATTCCAATTCGTCGCCGATTTCAACCGCGGCGGCGTCGGTTATCACGCGTCCGTCGCGGGTATTGATTGCCACCGCGTAGCCGCGCTCGAGCACCTTGAGCGGCGAGAGCGAATCGAGCCTGCCGGCCAATTGGACCAGTTGATGCCGCCGCGATTCCAGCGCGCGCCGCATGGCAACCAGCAGATGCTGCTGATGGCGGTCGATGGCAAGCCGGTGGGTTTGCGCGCGCTGACGCAGCGGGGCGCGGCTCAGATGCGCCGCCAGTCCCGCGACAGTCAGGCGCTCGCGCTGAACCATCGCGGTCAGGCTGCGGGCCAGATGCAGCGCGGCGCGGGCGGCGCGGATCCGGATCTCGCGCGCGACATGGAGCGGGGCGCGCAGCCGCTGCGACAAATGCTCCAGATGACGGCGGCGCCGCTCCGCCGCGCGGCCAATCGCCGCCTTGAGGGCCGCCGCGTATTCGTCGACCCGCTGCCGATTCTGACGCAGCTGCGGGGCCGGGTTGCGCACCCCGCGCGCCAACTGCGCCGTCTCCTTGCGATAGGCCGCCGCCGCCGCGCGAATCGCACCGACCAGCGTGGACGCGGTTTCGTCCAGGCGCTGGCGCAGTTCGGCCCTGGCCGGCATCACCAGATGCCCGGCGGCGGTCGGCGTCGGCGCTCTGAGATCGGCGGCGAAATCGGCGATCGTATAGTCGATCTCATGCCCGACCGCGGAAATCACCGGAATGTTGGAGCGGCGAATCGCGCGCGCCACGCTCTCTTCGTTAAACGCCCACAAGTCCTCCAGCGAGCCGCCGCCGCGCCCGACGATAATCACTTCGCAGCGTCCGTCCCGATTGAGGTCGGCCAACGCCTGCGCGACATCGGCGGCGGCGCCCGCGCCCTGGACCCGCGCCGGACGGATCAGCACGTGCACGTTGGGATTGCGTCCGAGCATGGTCGAGAGCATGTCACGCAAAGCGGCGCCGCCCAGCGCGGTCACGATTCCGACCGTGCGCGGCAGAAACGGAAGCGGCCGTTTGCGCGCGTCATCGAACAGGCCCTCCGCGGACAACCGCTGCTTGAGCTGCTCGAAAGCAAGCTGCAGCGCGCCCAACCCCCGCGGCTGGATTTCGTCGGCATAGAACTGCAGCATGCCGCGCGCCTCGTACAGGCTGACCCGTCCGCGCAGCAGAACCTGCAAACCGTCGGTGAGGCGCAGGCGCTGGCGCTCCAGCGCGGTGCGGAACATCACCACCGCAATGGAGCTGCGCGCGTCTTTCAGCGTCAGATACAGATGTCCGGACGGGGCCAGGCGCAAATTGGAGACCTCGCCCGCCACCCAGCATTCATCTAGACCGACGTCGAGCGCGTCGCGCACCATCCGCACCAGTTGCGTGACGCTAAGGGCCCGCGGCGCCGGCTTGCGCGCGCCAAACTCGAGTTCGCCCTGACGGTTCATCTGCGCAGCAACTTACCAGAGAGCCCCCGGCGGATTCCATCCGGCTTTCGCCTGGGAGAGGACGGCGCTATGGTCGATGCGGAGGGCGGCGCGATGCTTCAACCCGGCGATGATGCTCCCGATTTCAGCGCTCCGGCTCAGGACGGTAAGCCGCTGCGCTTGTCCAGCCTGCGGGGCAAAAAAGTCCTGCTGTGGTTCTATCCCCAGGCCGGGACCCCGGGATGCACCGCCGAGGGATGCGGTCTGCGCGACAACTACGGCTACTACGAAGAGAATAACGTCGCGGTTGTCGGCGTCAGTTTCGATCCGGTCGAGGACAACGCCGCTTTTGCCGCCAAATACGGCTTTCCCTTCGCCCTGCTGTCGGATACCGGCCGCGCCATCGGGCTTGCCTACGGCGCCTGCGACAGCAGCAGCGCCCGCTACGCGGAGCGCGTCAGCTACGTGATCGACGAGCAGGGGAAAATCATCCGAGTGTATCCGCAGGTCGATCCGCGGGTTCACGCGGCCGAGGTGCTGGCGGATTTACTCGGCCAATGAGCGCCGCGGCCGCTACTGAACGGTAATCGACCCCAGGTTGGCCGGCAGTCCGGTCGGCGTTCCGCCTGAGCTTACCGTGATGGTCTGCACCTGCTGCGTGGAGCTTCCGCTGACGCTCGACGTATTGCCGCATCCGAGCTCCGTCGCGGCCAGGATCAAGGCCAGCGCGAGGACCACCAGATGCCGGCGGCGAAGCTGTCCCGTCATCAGCAGAATGCCGATCATCAATCCGAGCAGCAGCGCCGGCGGGGCTTTGGCCAAAGTCGAGGGCAAAAGCATTGCGGCATATGCCACGCGCCCTCCGAGCACGTCCGAGGAATTGGCGGATGGCGTCGGAGTAGGAGTGATGCTGGAGGTAATCGCGGAGAGGGTGAAGGTTGCGGCCTGTCCGGTGGGCAGCGGGGGCAGGGCGGAGAAGTCGAAGGTATTGGAGGTGCCGGGCGGGTTGGGCGAACTTTGCACTGACACGGACGTGGTGCCGGGGACTTGTCCGGTCAGCGTCAGCGAGGAGAAAATGCCCGGGCCGGTGGCGGATATGTTGACCGAGCTGATGGTAATCGTGCTGCCGCTGCTGTTGGTGACGGTGAAGGATCCGGCGTTGGACACACTGTCGCCGGCGGCGACGGTGATTGCCACCGACGAGGTTACGGCAACATTTATCTGCGCGCGCGCCACGCCGCATGCCCAGCCAAGGCAAAGCACGACGATCAGTCCAGTCCAGAACCGGGGGCGACCTCTCACCGCTGGCCCTCCTTTTATTCCTGCCTAAACGGCGTTTTCTGCAGCATCCGAGCGCGACAAGCTTAATCCGTTCGCGCGCCCGGTACAATCAAACCCGGCCGCGATCGGTTTATTGCCAGGACGCGGGAGACGCGGCAAAAGTTCCGGCGCCACTGTCAGGCTTGCAATGTCGGCGGCGCCTGATGCAACTTCGGATTGATGCGCCGGGCCATAAACCTGACTCGCGGTAGCATTCTATGCGCCGATGTCGAGCAAGCTGAAACCGCGGCGGCGCGCGGACGCGGGCTGATGGGCCGCGCGGCGCTGGCCCCGGGCGCCGGGCTGCTGATCGGATCGGGCCCGCTCATCCGTCTGATGTGGATTCACACCTTTTTTATGCGCTTCGCGCTGGATCTGGTGTTCCTTGACCGCGGCGGCCGCATCGTTCGCATCCTCTCTGCGGTAAAACCGTGGCGGCTTACGGCTCCGGTGTTCGGCGCCAGTTTTGTGTTGGAACTGGCCGCGGGCGCCGCGCAGCGCAGTTGCGCCCGCGTCGGCGACGAAATCCGATTCGAGGAATTTACCGGCGCGTCCAAACGGGCCTGAGCGCCCGCTCGATTATCAAATCACCGGATCGCCGCCCGTGATTGTTCGCTCAAACGACCGGCGGCCGCCTAAGCGGGTTTGAATTTCACCAGCGTGCATTGCGGCGTGACGTCGTCGAAAAACACCGTCACCGGCATGTCCACTTTAAGCTGATCGGCCGGCGCGGCGATATTGGTGGTCATGCGCGGCCCTTCTTCCAGCTCCACGATCGCCAGCACGTAAGGACCGTCGGCGAACAGGCGCGTGGCCGGGCGATGGACCACGGTGAAGCTGTACAGGGTGCCCTTGCCGCTGCATTTGCGCCATACCAGCCGGTCGGAAAAGCAATGCGGACAGCGGGCGCGGGGATAATAGATGAACTGAGCGCACGCCTCGCATCGCTGCAGCATCAGCTCGTGGCGTTTGGCGGCGTCCCAGAACGGCCGGCTGGTCTTGCTCGGCTGCGGAAGTGGCTTGTTGTACTCGCTCATGACACACGCTCCAGAATCAGGCTCACCTGCTCGCTCATGATGCCGCCGTTGCCGTTGACGTAGGCCAGGCGCGCGTTCCTGACCTGCCGCTGCTCGCCGCGCCCCATCAGTTGGCGGATGCCCTCGGTGACATGGCTCATCCCGCCGGCCAACCCCGGCTGTCCGAACGACAACTGGCCGCCGTGGGTATTGCAAGGGAAATCGCCGGAGAAGGTAAGATCGTGGTCCATCGCAAACGGACCGCCCTGGCCTTTTTTGCAAAAGCCGGCGTCCTCCAGCGTGACCAGCACGGTGATGGTGTAGCAGTCGTAGGGGCAGACCAGGTCGATGTCCTTGCGATCGACGCCGGCCATCTTGAACGCCGCGTCGGCCGCACCCTTGACCGCGGACTCGGTGATGTCCGGCGCGTAGCTAACCGAGCAGCGGTCGCTGCCCTCGCCGGCCCCGATCAGCCATACCGGCGAATGCTTGGAGCGCAGCGCGACTTCGGGTGAAGCCACCACCACCGCCGCGCCGCCGCTCATCGGACTGACGATCTCGAACAGATGCAGCGGCTCGCAGATGTAGCGCGAGTTGAGCACGTCGTCGATGGTCAGCGGAGTATCGTTGAAAAAGGCCAGCGGATTGGCCAGCGCGTTGCGCCGCTGATCGACCGCCACCTTCGCCATCTGCTCGGGCCTGGTGCCGTACTTCGCCATATGCCGCTGCGCAATCAGCGCATAGCTGCAGTTGGCGCCAATCGCTCCGTAGGGCGCCTCGAATTCGTACATCAGCGAGATCATCGGCGGACGCCGCCGTCCCATCCGGTTCAGATCCGCGGTCAGGCACAGGACCGCCCGGCACATGCCGGCGTCGATCGCCGCGGCCGCGCGCCAAATCATCCCGGCGCCGCTTGCTCCTCCGATGTCGAGCACATTCAGCATCCGCGGACGCAGGTCGAACAGCTCGCCGATCGCGGACGGATAGATCATCCCCGGGTCCGCGCTGGCCATCCCGACCAGCAGACCGTCGATGTCCTTCTTTTCCAGGCCGGCGTCGGCGATCGCTTCCGCCGCCACCGCCGCCATCAGATCCAACGCCGAGTCGTCCGTCGGTTCGCGATACGGCTTGAGCTCGCCGATTCCGATTGCCGCAGCCTTGCCCTTAAGACTCATTGCTGACGCTCCTTCTCTCCGATCGAGTACCACAAACCGCCGGCGCCGGTGTATAGATTAGCCGGCTGACAGGCGCGCCGCGCCGCGATAGACTGGCGCATTGACGGGAGTTCGACCATGGCCTTTATCTGCTGCGACGACCACAATCTTTCAATCGAGGCCGACGGCGTCGATCAGGCTACCGCCGGACGCCTGATGGTTGACGACAATCAGCCGGCGCGCGGCGCAGCGGAGCAGGAAGTGCAGCAATTCGGGCGCGAACACCGCCAATGCAGCGTCCGCATCCTGGCCGATTAGCGCGGATGCGGCGCTGGCGCGAGCTGCGCGGCGCGCTCTAACCCTGGTGAAGGAGGCGATGATGTCCTCCAGCAAACAATCCCGATCCGCGGCGCTGCGCGAGCGCCTGGACCATCCGGTAATCGATTCGGACGGCCATGCGATCGAATTCGCGCGGGCGCTGTTCGAGTGCCTTGCGGAAGTTGCCGGCCGCGACATGGTGCAGAAGGTGCGGCGCCTGATTCCCGGGCCGCTGGGCGCGGCGTCGCCCGAACAGCGGCGCCAGATGCGGCTGCATCGCGGACCATGGTGGGCGCTGCCGGCGGAGAATACGCTGGATTTGGCCACCGCCACCTTGCCCAGGCTGCTGTACGAGCGTCTGGACGAGATGGGTCTGGATTTTACCGTGCTTTATCCCAGTTTGGCGCTGATTTTTCCCGACATTGAAGATGAGCCAGCGCGCCGCGCCGCCTGCCGCGCCGCCAATCTGTACTTCGCGCGCTACTTCGGCGAGTACCGCGATCGGATGGCGCCGGTGGCGGTGATCCCGATGCATACGCCGGCCGAAGCCATCGCGGAGCTGGACTATGCGGTCGGCGTGCTCAAGCTCAAGGCGGCGATGATGCCCAGTTATGTGCGCCGTCCGATCCCGGCGCTGGCCGATCGAAACTTCCCGGCGCCGTACGCCCGCTGGATCGATACCTTCGCGCTGGACAGCGAATACGATTACGACCCGGTATGGGCCAGATGCGTCGCGTTGGGCATCGCGCCAACCTTTCATTCCCTCAGCATGGGCATCGGCTTTCGCACCTCGATGTCGAATTACATGTACAACCACATCGGCCATTTCGCCGCTTCGGGCGAGGCGTTGTGCAAAGCGTTGTTCATGGGCGGGGTGACGCGGCGTTTCCCGGCGCTGAAGTTCGCGTTTCTCGAAGGCGGCGTATCGTGGGCGGCCGCGCTTTACGCGGATCTGGTCGGGCATTGGGAAAAACGCAACGTCCGCGACGTGCAGCGCTACAACCCCTTGCGCATCGATAAGGAGCTGTTCCTGTCTCTGTGCCAGCGCTACGGGGGCCCGCTGGTGGAGGGACGGCTCGACTCGCGCGCCTATACCCTGCCGGCGGCGGATCCGAGCGGCGATTTGGACAGCCGCGACGACTGGTCGCGATGCGGGATTGAATCGGCGCAAGATATCCGCGACCTGTTCGTCGGACATTTCTATTTCGGATGCGAGGCGGACGATCCGATGAACGCGGCGGCCTTCGATACGCGCCGCAATCCATTGGGCGCCCGGCTCAACGCCATCTTCAGTTCCGATATCGGCCACTGGGACGTGCCCGACATGCGCGAGGTTACCCACGAGGCTTACGAACTGGTGGAGCGGAAGATCATCACGGCGGATGACTTCCGCCGCTTCGTATTCGACAATCCGGCCCGAATGTGGCTGGCGGCGAATCCGGATTTCTTCAACGGCACGGTGGTCGAAGATCAGGTGCGCAAAGTGGCCGCGGCCATTGCGTGATTGCCGCGGCGGCGCCGGATTGCTTTTGCGGGCGGGGCGGATGCCCGCCCCCGCGCGCTCAGCCCTTCAACTCGTACAGCGCCGCAAAGGGGTGATCGATCGGGAGGCGGCGGAAATGGCGGAAGCCGGCGCTTTCGGCCAACTCGCGCGCCTTGGCCTCGCCCATCGCGGCGCCCAGTCCCGCGCCGCCTTCGGCCAGCGACGTCGTCATGCAGTACAGCGTGCTGGCCGAATACAGCATCCGGCCCATCGGACTGATGTTCTCCTCCACCCGCGATGAGGCGTTGACTTCGGCCATCATGTAGGTCCCGCCCGGGCGCAGCGAATTGCGGATCGAGGTCAGCAGCGCGAGCGGATCCACCGCGTCATGCACAACTTCGAAGGTGGTGATGAAATCGAAGGTGGAATGCGGCAGCTGGTTGCAGTCGGCGACGTCGAAGCGGATGCGATTCTCGCCCAGTCCGGCGGCGCGGGCGTTGGCGCGTGCGCGCTCGATCGATCCGGCATGGCGGTCGAAACCGAACACGCGCGCATTGGGGAAGGCCTGGGCGATCTTGATCGCGGCGCGTCCGCTGCCGCATCCGACGTCCAGCGCGGCTCCGCCCTCGTTCAGCCTGGCCTGCACCCTGGGCAGGGCGGGGAGCCATTGCTGGATCAGGTAATGTTCGTACATCGGCGCGGTCATCCGCTCCATCGCGGCGAACAGTTCCTGCGGATATTCGCTTTGCGCGACGCCGCCGCCGGTGCGAAAGGCTTCGGCGACCTTGGGAGCGACGATCAGATGGGGCATCAGGCCGGCGAACATGCTGGCCAAAAACACCGGTGAATTCTCCTCCGCCAGCGGCGCGACATGCTCGGGCGGCAGACGGTAGCGTTCGGTTGTGGGATCGTAATCGAGGTATTGCGCCGCGACCATCGAGCCGAGCCATTCGCGCAGGTAGCGTTCCTGCAGTCCGGTGCGCTGCGCCAGCTCCGCAACCGTGACCGGTCCGGTTTGGGCCATCGCCTTGAAAATTCCCAAACGGTCTCCGATGTAAGTCATTGCGGAATGAAACGACGCCGACACGTCTTTCATCAATTGCTGGAGAAATCGCTGGGCTTTTTCCTTGTTGAAGCCGCCATGCTCGGGCATCTTTTCCGCTCCCCATTCGCAGGTTACCTGTACGCTTAACCAAACAGGGATGGAAAGCAATCGAAATTTTCGGTCCCCTGGAGGTCTCCCTGGAGCGGGACCAGGATCACTGCTGAAGTTCTTCGCGGATCGAATAGATTTTCTGGCGCGCCTCGGAGATATAGGCGTCCAGATTGCGGCGGCTGTTGGCGAAGATGCCGTCGGGCGCGCCGTCCAGCACGATCAGGGGCTTGAGCATGGCCGCCTTGCCGAGCGGATCGATCGCCTCGTCGAACAAGGTCGCGAGTACGGGCTTGGTGCGCAGAGGCTGGTAATATTCGCGCTTTACCGCCTGCATCATGTAGTACATGACGTGCGCGTAGCCCTGCGCTTGGTAGAAGTAATTGTCCACCGTCCACGGACGCACCGGCCGTCCATCGTCGGTGCGGGTGCGGTAGAGATTGGCATGGGCGTCTCCCAGCAGATCGCTCCAGGCCTGCATCAGGCGGATCAGTTCGACATTGCGCTGGTTGAGTTCGCGCGAGGTCGGGGGCTTGGCATGCAGTCCGGCGACGTAGGCGCGCAGATGTTTGACGCCGCTGCGGTACTTGGTTTCCGCCGCCGGCAGCATCCACCGGTAGGGATCGTTGCGGAAGTCGGTGTCGGCCAGAATCAGGTTCTGATCGTATTCATTGGAGGAAATCTTGGTCAGGTGATCCTTGAACACGCGGCAGGTTTCGCGCAGGGCAATTAAAATTCCTATCTGGCGATAAGCGTTGTTGTCCGCCATCACCCTGGGGCCCCATAGAATAAAATCGTTGGGTCGCCATCCGAAGCCCCCGTTTAATTCATGCTGCATGATCTCCGCCATGGTGGTGGCGTAGATCTCACCGGGAACGAAGGGTCTGGATGGAGGAAACGCCTGGTCGATGTTGAAGTTCAGGCGGTCGTGGCTTTTCTGGCCGAAATGCAGGCCCAGGATGATCCCGCCCCACGCGATCAAAATGATCGCCGCGACAAGGACAACCCTTGATTCCAGCGCCGGATGGCGCGCGCGTTTTGGCGCGGGCGGCGGTGCCGGTTGAGCCTCAGCCGCCGCTTCGGGTGTTGACGAGGACATACCTGACCAAGGCTATATCAGGGGGCCGGGCGTTGCGACCGAAAAAGCCCGGGATTGACCGGCGGGACGCTGCCCCTCCCGCTGCCGGAAGGGAAAGCCGGAGGGCGCCCAAAGGTTCGCTCACAGTCTGCCCATCAGGCGGGAGAGCAGGCCGCCCTCGGGGATGGCGGCGGGGGCGACGAGGGGGGCGGTGCCGGCGGGCTGGCCGTCCACCATCACGACGCCCTTGCCGATCTGCTGGCCGGCGCTGATGGGCGCCCTCACCGTGGGCGGCAGGTCATACGCGACCTTGATGTCCTTCTGCCCGTGCTGCATGAACACGCGGAGGTCCCCGCCCCATACCGGCTTGAATTGCGAGGACGCGCCGCCCGCGACGCTCACCGTCTGGTTGATGGGAGCGCCTTTTTTAGCCACCGGGTCCAGGTAGTAATTCATGAAGCCCTGCGACAGCAGGGTGGCGGCGGCATCGAAATTCTGCTGTTTGCGCGGCGAGCCCATCACCACCGCAATCAGGCGCATCCCGCTGCGCCTGGCGGTCGCGGTGACATTGAATCCCGCCTTGACATAAAAGCCGGTCTTCAGACCGTCGCAGCCGCGATAGGTCCTGACCAGATGATTGGTGTTGCGCAATTCGAAAGTTCCGTTGCGAAAACCGCAGCTGTCGATCGACGACCAGCGCAGGACGTCGGGATACTTGATGAGTTCGCGCGCAAGCACAGCCGTATCGTAGGCGCTGCTGACGTCGGGCTGTTCGCCGGGCGCGGGAGGAAGCCCATGCGGCGAGTAGTAGTGCGTATCGTTCATACCAAGTTCGCGCGCGCGCCGATTCATCATTGCGACGAATGCCGGTCCGGAACCCGCGATGTATTCCGCCATCGCCATCGAGGCGTCGTTGGCGGAATGCACCACCACCGCTTTCATCATGTCGTCGACGGAGAAGGTTTCTCCCTCTTTGAGATAAACCTGCGAGCCGCCCATCTTCGACGCCAGGGCCGAAGTGGAGACCTGGTCGGTGAGCTTCAGGCTGCCGTCGTGCAGTTTCTCGGCGACGATCAGCATCAGCATCATCTTGGTCATCGAGGCGAGCGGCCACGGCTTATGCATATCCTTCTGGAAGATGACGCGGCCGGTGGTTTGCTCCATCAGGCAGGCGGCAGCGTAGGGCTGGTTGAGCGACGAATTGCCGGCCGCTTCAGCGCTCTCTTCGGTCAATGACGCGCGGTGCGGCCGGGGCTGCGAGTGACGGCGGGCCGACGCGCTGCCCGCGGCGGCAAGCATCGCCCCCGCGGCAATCGCCAGACAAATCGAAAAGACGCCTGCTTGCCGACACCGCGGCCTCATCGTAATCCACCTCCATCATGTCGCGGGAGCGCCGCCCGCGGCCCCTATCGCAGGTCAAAACCGGTTGGCGCGGATAAAATTATCGGCGCGATTGGGCGGCTTGCGCAATAGCGTGCGCGCCAGGAATCAACAATGGAGGGAATTCGATGAACGGCTGCGAAGGACCTGCGATATTCACTGAATCTGATAACTCAGATCCACCGGCCGGCCATGGCGCATCACGGTGATCGACAGCGAACTGGCGTTGCGCAGGCTGTTGAGCAAGGCAATCGCCTGGGTCGGATCGTTCAGTTCCTGTCCGCCCACCGCGGTGACCACGTCGCCGTTGCGCAAACCCATCTGCGAGAACAGCGAGCCGGGCACCACTTCGGAAAGCCGGAAGCCGTCGGTCTTGCCGTCCTCAATGTTGGGTATCGCCCGCATCTGGGTGAAAAGCTGACCCATGTTTTGCAGGTTGTGTTCCACCGAACTGCGCTGCACCACGAACTGATTGGGACCCACGCGCTGTACGTCGCGGCCGCCTTCGGGCGGGGTGGCGGCAATCATCGGCACCGGCTGCGGCACCGCCGGACCCGGCGAGCCGGCGTCCTGATCGGCCGGCATCTCCAGCGTTACCTGGGCGCCGTTGTGATTGATCACCACGCGGCTCTTTTCGACCGAGAGCAGTTCTCCGGCGTCGGGAATCTGATCGCCCTGGCGGTAGATTTCCTGGTCGTGCGTGTTCTGATCCTCGAACACGGCAAACGGCCGCGTCCAGCTCAGATGAGAGGTGCCCACCAGCTTGATGTGCAGGTCGGCGGCCGGAGGTGGAGGCGGCAGCGCCGGCGCCGCGAGCTGCGGCTTGACGGCGTTGAAGATGTCGCGATCCACGATGATGTCGTAAGCGGCGCGGGTGAGCGGCTGCGGCTGGCGCGCAATGGCCATAACCCTCGGCGCCGGCGGCACCACGGTCAGGCGGCGCGCGATCAAGTCGTTGACCGCACGCGCCGCAAAATAGGCGCATCCCGCGAGCAGCAGAAAATTCAGCGCGACGACGTATCTTTCGGACAAAACCAGACGCATTTAGATGATGCCTTCAGCCGCGTAAGAAAGCCCGGCCACCAGCCGGCTCATATCGTAGTTCCACGGACCCTTCCAGCGGGCGACCACGACGTTGGCATGATTATAGCCCCCGCGTACCTGGTCGAACAGCCGGGCCAGATAGATCGATTCGTCGTCGCCGCGTTCGTTCACGGCATGCTGGCGCGCCAGCCCCGCCATCGCAATCTGGACCAATTCGACCGCGAGTTCCTTGAGCTTGAGGCGGCCAACCGGCGCCTCCAGACCCATCCTGGTTGCCAGGCCGCCCAGCCTGACCCGTTCCGCGTAGCTCCATCGCTTGACCAGATCCCAGGCCCCCAGCAGGCAGTCCGAATCGTACAGGATGCCTTTGCACAGCGCCGGCAGCGCCAGCATCATCGCGGGCGGCTGGCTGTCGGCGGATCGGATCTCGATGTACTTCTTGAGCCTGACTTCGGTGAAAATCGTGGTCAGATGATTGCCCCAGTCCTCCAGCGTCGCGCGCTCCCGTCCGTGCCCGCGATCCATGAACTGGCGGAAAGTAAGCCCGGGCGGCCGCGTCAGGTCGATGTAGTGATGGCCGCGGATGAGAAAATACATCGGGACATCAAGGGCATACTCGGTGTAGTCCTCGAACCCGGCGCCGTCATTGAACACGAAGGGCGGAATACCGCAGCGGTCGGGGTCGGTGTCGCTCCAGATGTGGGCGCGGAAGGTCAGGTAGCCGTTGAGGTCGCCGTCGCTCAGGGGCGAGTTGCCGAAGATGGCGTAGAGCAGGGGCGTCAAGGCGAAGCTCACGCGCAGCTTTCTCATGGCGTCGGCTTCGTCGCCGTAGTCGAGATTGGCCTGCACGCCGGCGGTCTGTTTCATCATCCGCTGTCCCAGACGGCCCTTGCGCGCCATGTAAGGGAACATGATGCGGTAGCGCGCCTTGGGCAGCAGTTCGATCTGGTCCAGCTTGCTCGCCGGCTGCATCCCCAACGCCAGCACCGCCACGTCCAGGCCGCGGGTCACTTCGATCAGCTCCTCGACATGGCGCGTGAATTCGCGATGGGCGCAGTGGATATCGGGGCATTGCTCGCCCGACAATTCGATCTGGCCGCCCGGCTCCAGCGTGATCGAAGAAGCAGGCCCCTTGAGCGCGATGATCCGTCCTTCCTCGTCCTGGGGTTCGTAGCCGTAGCGATCGGCAAGCGCGCGCAGGATTGCCTCGACGCCGCGCGGTCCGGAAAAGGGGATAGCCCGGCCGCTGCGGGCGTCAACCGCGACCTTTTCGTATTCGGTGCCGATGCGCCACTGGTCGCGCGGCTTGGAGCCGCTCCGAAAATATTCGAGCAGTTCCTCTTTGCTGCGGATTTCGTCGCTCATCGCGTGCCACTCACACCCGGCGGTGAGATGCGGCCTATCATGGCCATGGCCAACGCTCAACGCAAGCCGCATTCCGGTTTGCGCCCAACCCCGCGCTTGGGTTGATTTAACTGCGCAAGGAGAGGCCGATGGCGCGACTGGTGCTGGCGATAGATCAGGGAACAACCGGAACCACGGTGCTGGCAGTCGATGGCGAAGGACAGGTCCGCGGGCGGGCTTACGCCGAGATCCGGCAGTACTTCCCGCGTCCCGGATGGGTGGAGCACGACCCGGAGGAAATCTATCAGTCGGTGATTGCGCTGGGCCGGCGCGCGCTGCGGGCGGCGCGCGCCGATGCCGCAGAGGTTGCCGCGCTGGGCATTACCAACCAGCGCGAGACGTTCGTGGTCTGGGAGCGCGCCGGCGGCCGTCCGATTCACAACGCGATTGTCTGGCAATGCCGCCGCAGCAGCGAGATTTGCCGGCGCCTGCGCCATCGCGAAGCCGACATCGCGCGGCGCACCGGTCTGGTGGTCGATCCGTATTTCTCCGCCTCCAAGCTCAAATGGCTGCTCGATTCCGATCGCGCGCTGCGCCGGCGCGCCGCCCGCGGCGAGTTATGCTTCGGCACTATCGACAGCTGGCTCATCTACAAATTGTCGCAGGGGCAGGCGCATGTGACGGATTTCACCAACGCGTCGCGCACGATGCTGTTCAATCTGCGTGCGCGGCAATGGGACCCCGCGATGCTGGATCTGTTCGGCGTCGCGCCGCAAATGCTGCCGCAGGCGGTCAGTTCGCGCGGTCCGCTGGCCGAGGCCGCGGCGGGCACCATCGGTCCGCGTCCGATTCCGATCGGCGCCGCGATCGGCGATCAGCAAGCCGCGTTGTATGGGCAGGGCGCGGTCCAGTCCGGGCTGGCCAAAATCACCTACGGAACCGGCGCGTTTCTGCTGATGCATACGGGCGGCAGCGTGATTCGCTCCAAAAATCGCCTGCTGGCCACGGCGGCGCTGGGACCCGAAGGCGAGCCGGCCTACGCGCTGGAAGGTGCGATTTTCGTCGCCGGAGCCGTGGTCCAGTGGCTGCGCGACGGTCTCGGCATTATCCGCTCCGCCGCCGAAACGGCGGAGTTGGCCCGCCAAGCCGATCCGCACAGCGGGGTTTACCTCGTGCCGGCATTCGTGGGCATGGGCGCGCCATGGTGGGACGCCGGCGCGCGCGGCGCGATTGTGGGTATCACTCGCGGCACTTCGGCGGCGGACATCGCGCGCGCCGCCCTGGACAGTATCGCCTACCAGGCTTATGACGTTGCCGCCGCGATGCAGCGCGACGCGGGCAACGCCATCGGGGAACTGCGCGCCGACGGCGGCGCCGCCGCCAATGACTACCTGATGCAGTTCCAGGCCGACCTTCTGGCGCGTCCGGTCCGGCGGGCGGCGATACTTGAAACCACCGCGCTGGGCGCCGCGATGCTGGCCGGGCTGGCGTGCGGAATCTGGCGGTCGCCCGCGCAGTTGGCGCGGCTCACAGGAGCGGGCCGCGTGTTCAAACCGAAAATGGCGGCTCAGCGGCGCGCATCCTTGCTGCGCGGATGGCGCGCGGCGGTGGCGCGCGTCCTCACTAATCAAACCGCCGCAGCAAGGTCATAGCGGCTTTATTCTGGTCACCACCAAGCCCTTGGAACTCCAGCCGACGTCGAAGCCGACCCTGTCCCCGACGTGCAGCAGGTCCAGTCCGGGTGCGCGGCCTCCGAGCGGCGCGCCGCTGACTTCAACGAAGGGAAACTGGAAGGGGATTTCGCGGCCGCTATCGGATCGGATCCGGCCCCGCAGCGTTGCCCGATTGAGGCTGACAATCACGCCGCGATAGAAGTTGTCGGGAAAGCGTTCGTCGTATACGCCGCCGCTCATCTCAGCTCCCGCGCGCAAGGCAAATCATCGTGCCGCTGACACCGTCGTTTAGCATTATCCGCCGCTGAGCCAAAGGTTGCACGGTTCACAGCGGCAGGGCGGTGCGAAACAGGATGAAGCGGCCCATCAGTTCGCCCACCAGCACCGACATCACAGCGATGTAGAGCAGGCCGGTGGCCGCCATGGTCTGCGGAATCTTGAGCGTCTGCCAGGTCATCCAGGCCAGCGCGATCGACGCGACCGGGCCTAAAATCAGGCGCATCACCAACAGGGTCCGATCGCTGTCGAACAGGGTTGCGACCGCCTGCGCGCAGGCATGCCCGCCCAACAGACCCATCATCCCGATCACAAAGAACAGCACGATCAGTTCGGCAATCAGCGCGAGCCCCAGCAGCCGCACGATCGAACGCAGGTAATCAACCGGCAGATTGGGATCGATCAGATACCAGTGCCCGAACAGCATCCCGCCGCTGGCCAGACCCAGGACGGCGGAGGAAAAAATCGCCGTCAGCGCGTATCCCGCCATCGGCAGCGGTCCGAACGCCGCCGGCTTCAGCGTAAGCGCGGTCGCGATAACCCCGGCCAATCCGATCAGCAGAGACAACAGATAGGATCGCGGGCGGAGCAGGCCGAGTTCGAGCCACAGAGTCAGCAGGTAAACGGCAACGCACAGGCAGAAGAGCAGCCAGATGGCGCTATCGATCCACAACGCGAGCGCGGTGGGCGCCTGCGGCTCGGCCGGCCGCCTGGCCAGCAGGGCAAAGCCGACCGCGGGCACCAGTCCGGCGCCGAGATAAACCGCGGCGCTGGATTTGTAAAATCCGCGTTCGACCTTGAAAAAGGGCGGTACGGCGATCGCCGCCATCCCGCCAAAGGCCAGTTCGGCGAAGACCAGTAAAAAACAGCTCGCGAATCTCGTCACGAGGCGATCTTATCGGCCGCGGATACGTCGGCCAACGGGGGTCAGGCCATCGGGCCTCCGGAGGAAAGCTTATGCCGCTAAAATAAACTCCAGCCCCACTGAGGCGCGGCCGGAATGGATCAGCGGCTGAAGGAGTTAACTCGATTGGGCGCGTGATTCTCTTTGCGCCTGCGCGCAGCGGCTACCTCGCCACCCAAGCGCGCGGTTCGTTGCTCAGTTCGGCGGCGACCCGGGCCATCAGGGCGGCGCCGGAGAAATCATTGAAGTCGCCCAGACGGATGATGGGGCAGGGGATTTTCGATTGCAGCTGACGCACCGCGCGGCGCGACCTGGCGTCCTCGGCCAAGCCCGCCGCCGCCACCGCGCACAGATAATCGGCATTGGCGCGGCGGCCGCGCATCGCGGAGGAATTCTTAAGCCGGGTCAGGTCGGCGGCGGTGAACCCGGCCGGATTGTGGCGATTGAGGAAAACCGCGGCGAGCGGAATTCCAAGCCTGGCCAGTTCCGCCGCCGTCTCCAGCGTCTCCGCAATCGCCAACGCCTCGGGCGTGGTGACCGCAACCACCGCGCATCGATGCGGGTCGCGCAGCAGGGCGCCGATGTTGGCGGCTTCGCGTCCCACCAGGCTTTCGCCGAAAGTATCGCGCGCCGCAAACGGCATCCGCAGCAGATTCAGCGCGTGCCCGCTGGAGGGCGCGTCGAACACGATCAGGTCCCATCGGGGCCTGCCGTCATGACCGATTGCGGCTTCGTAATAGATTTTGCCCAGGACCATCAGCTCGCGCAGGCCGGGCGCTGCCTGCACGAAATATTGATAGAGCTTGCTGGAAGCGACGGCGTGGAAAATCCTGGGCGCCGGAATCACCAGCCGCAGGTATTCCTCCAGCGCGCGGCTCCCTTCCACAACCATCGCGGAAAGCTCGGCAGAGACGGCAACCGGCGAGTAGGAAGCGCGCGAACCGAGCAGCGCCGCCAGGGGCGCGCGCTCGTCAGCCTCCATCGCCAGGGCCGGACCTTTGCGGCGCGACGCCAGCCATGCGACGGCGGCGCTGAGGGTGGTTTTGCCGACGCCGCCTTTGCCCAGCAGGATAAGGACGCGCCGGCGCAGCAGTTGATCCAGCATCGGCGGGCTTCAGCAATGGGGGCGCTGGTACAGGCCGGAAATCACACGATTTGGCCTCTGACCCGCGGCGTCCTACCAGCGCAACAGGCTCGCGCCCCAGGTCAATCCGCCGCCGCAGGCGTTAAGCAGGACGAGATCGTTGTCGCCGAACCGTCCGGCCTCCAGCGCTTCGTCCAGCGCTATGGGCACCGACGCAGCCGAAGTATTGCCGTAGCGATCGAGATTGATGAATACCTTTTCGGTGGGAATGCCCAGCCGTTCGGCGACCGCGTTGAGGATGCGGATGTTGGCTTGATGCGGGATGATGATGCTCACATCGTTCAGGCTGACTCCGGCCTGCTCGGCAACCTGGCGCGTGATGTCGGCCATGCTCTTGACCGCAATCTTGAACAGCTCGGGCCCGCGCATCTTGAGCGTATCGACCGGGTCGCGGCGCAGTTCGGAATCGGCGCTGGCGCGGATGCCGGTGGCGCGCAGCGAAAGCAGCTCCCACGCCTCGCCGGCCGATCGCAGCAGCGTATTGATCACGCCGCGCGGACCCGCCTCATTGATCATCACGGCGGCGCCGGCGCCGTCGCCAAACAACACCGCCGTGCGGCGGTCGCCCCAATCGACCATCGTGGAGAGCGCGTCCGCGCCGATCACCAGAACCTTCTTCCACACTCCCGCGCGCATCGAATTGTCGGCCACCGACAGCGCGAAGACGAAACCGGAGCACGCCGCGGCAACGTCGAATGCGGGAATCGAGGTCACCCCCAGCATTCGCTGCACCTGGCATGCGAACGAAGGAAACGCATACTCGGAGGAGACCGTGCCGGCGATGATGGCGTCGAGCTCGCCGGGCTTCATCCCGGCTTTGTCCAGCGCGCGGCGGCTGGCTTCGTGTGCGATGTCCAGCAGCGACTCGCCGGTGCGCATCAGGTAACGGCTGCCGATGCCGGTGCGGGAGCGGATCCATTCGTCGGAGGTGTCCAGCAGCCGTTCGAGATCCTGATTGCTCAGGGAGGCGGACGGAAGGCCCCGCCCGGTGCCGATGATTCGTGAACCCATAAGCTGTCCTGTCAATCCGCGCTGTGGGGCCGGAAGGCCAGCGTGGTGTTGGTGCCGCCAAACCCGAAGGAATTGTTCAACGCCAGCCTGATACGGGCCGGCCGCGCCTGATTGGGCACGTAGTCAAGGTCGCATTCAGGGTCCGGATGATCGTAGTTGATGGTGGGCGGGATGATTCCGCGCTGCAGCGCCAAAGCGGTAAACACCGACTCGACCGCGCCGGCCGCGCCCAGCAGATGCCCGGTCATCGACTTGGTCGAACTGACCGCGATTTTGGCCGCATGCTCGCCGAACACCTGCTTGATGGCCTGGGTCTCGGCAAGGTCGCCTTGCGGGGTCGAAGTGCCGTGAGCGTTGATGTAGTCGACTTCGGTCGGGTCGAGGTCCTCGTCCGCCAGGCACATCCGCATACAGCGCGCGGCGCCCTCGCCGTTGGGTGAGGGCGAGGTGATGTGATGGGCGTCGGCGTTGGCGCCGTAGCCGACGATTTCGGCCAAAATGGTGGCGCCGCGTTTAAGCGCGCGCTCGCGCTCCTCCAGTATCAGCGCGGCGGCCCCGTCGGCCATCACGAAACCGTCGCGTTCGCGATCGAATGGGCGGCTGGCGCGCTGCGGTTCGTCGTTGCGGGTGGACAGCGCGCGCATCACGGCAAAGCCGCCCAGGCCCAGCGGAGTCAGCGCCGCTTCAGTGCCGCCGGTGATGGCGGCGTTGAGGAAGCCCTGGCGAATCATCCGGTAGGCCTCGCCGATCGCGTGGCTGCCCGACGCGCAGGCGCTGGTCGTGGCCAGGTTGATACCTTTGGCGCCGTACCGGATCGCGATATTGCCCGGCGCGAGATTGCTGATCAGCTTGGGAATAAAAAACGGGGTAACGCGTCTGAGGCCGGTGGCGAGAAACGTCTTGTGGACCTCCTCGATAGTGATCAGGCCGCCGATGCCGACGCCGATGATCACCCCGATCAGGGGCGCTTCCTCTTCATCGAACTTCAGCTCCGACTGCCGCATCGCCTGCTCCGCGGTAGCCATCGCGTACTGGATGAAGGGGTCCATTTTTTTGATTTCTTTTTTCTCGATCCAATCCTCGGGGTTGAAGTCGCGCACCTCACCGGCGATTTTGGTTGGAAAGTCCGAAGGGTCGAAGCCCTGGATGGGTCCGATCCCGGAACGGCCGGCCACCAATGCGTCCCAGTTTTTTTCCACCCCGGTGCCCAATGGGGTCACCAGACCGGCTCCAGTTATCACCACGCGGCGATCCAAAATTCGTCTCATCGAGGCAGATTCCCCTTGACCGTAGTCCATAGCCATTTTTTTAGCATTCATCCGGACGCGTCGATATAGCCGTCCGCGTCCCCGCCATCGTGCCCCATTTACTGCCGGCCTTGCCGAGGAACCGGAACAAATGAAAAGATTAGCTGTGGCCAGCGTAGCACAATCGGATTCCTTCCTTCAGCTTATCGATCGGCTGGGCGAGTTGGAGGTGGTCATCGGTCCACAGGCGCGCCCGGTCGTGGCCGAGCTCAGGGCGCGTCTGCGCCAGGCGGCGGCGGCGCGCGAACGCGGCGACGTGCCGGGGGCGCTGGCGATCATCGCCCAGGCGATGGAGCGTCTGGCCGGGCTGGCCAACAGCCTGGACGCGGCCGAGGGCGCTATGATGCGCGCGATTGCGGCCAGTTTCGGCCAGGCCTTGAGCGCGGGCGACAAAGGCGGCGCCAAGCGGGCGGTCGAGGTGATGCGGGCCAAGGCCGGCGACGGCTCCAAGGACAAGGACCCGCAATGGTAGCGGCGGTTTTGCTCGAAAGCTCTCGCCTCCCGCCGTAGAATCAGGACAAGGGCAACCCGATTGCGGCTGATTCATGGGCTTTGCCCGCCTGCGGCCGCAGTTACTGTTGAAAAGAAGCTGGAGCGTATCTTGCTTCGGCTCCCCTTTCCAAGCATTTTTCCAGAACGCCTGCTCCGCTGCAGATTCAGGCGTTTGGCAGGAGGAATCGGTGGCACTCGCGAGCAAGATTCAACAGGCCTCATCCCAGGCCGGTCTCGACCAGTTATGCATCAATTCGATTCGCGTGCTCGCGATCGACGCGGTGCAAAAGGCCAACTCGGGCCATCCTGGGATGCCGATGGGTACGGCGCCGATTGCTTATCTCCTCTACACCCGCTTCATGCGGCACAATCCGGCCAATCCCGCATGGTACGGGCGCGACCGCTTCGTGCTGTCGGCGGGGCACGGCTCGATGCTGTTGTATGCGACGCTGTATCTCACCGGCTATGACCTGCCGCTGGACGAAATCAAGCGCTTCCGCCAGCTTGGCAGCAAAACCCCGGGGCATCCGGAGCACAATTGCGCGCCCGGCGTCGAAACCACCACCGGTCCGCTGGGCCAGGGCTTCGCAACCGGAGTCGGGATGGCGATCGGAGCCAAACACATGGCCGCTATGTTCGAGCGGGACGGCAGCGGCCTGTTCGACCATCGCATCTTCGCCATTGCCAGCGACGGCGACATGATGGAAGGAATCTCCAGCGAGGCGGCGTCGCTGGCGGGGCATCTGCGGCTGGGCAACATCGTCTACCTCTACGATGACAACCACATCACCATCGACGGCAATACCGCCATCAGCTTCTCCGAGGATGTCTGCAGGCGATTCGAGGCTTACGGATGGCATACCCAGTCGGTCGAGGACGGCAACGACCTCGACGCCTTGTCCGCGGCCATCGAGCGCGCATGCGCCGAGCAGCAGCGTCCGTCGTTGATCCGGGTGCGCACGCATATCGGCTACGGTAGTCCGCATCGGCAGGACAGCGCCGAAGCGCACGGCAAGGCGCTGGGCGCCGAGGAAGTAAAGCTGACCAAGAAGAATTACGGCTGGCCGCCGGAGCCGGAGTTCTACGTCCCTGACGAGGCGCTGAACGAGATGCGCAAGTGCCGCGAACGCGGCGCGCGGCTGGAGGCGGAATGGAACCGGAAATTCGACGCGTACGCGGCGAAGTATTCGAGTCAGGCGGCGCAGTTCAAGGCGATGCTGGCCGGCGAGCTTCCGCCGGGATGGGACGCGGAGCTTCCCCTGTTCACGCCCAAGGACAACCTGGCTACGCGCGAATCGGCGTCCAAGGCCGAAGCGGCGATTGCCAGACGGGTTCCCGCGCTGATTGGCGGCGCCGCCGATCTGAACGAATCCACCTTCACCGATATAAAGGATGGCGGCAGCTTCGAAGCAAACTCCTTTGACGGCCGCAATCTGCATTTCGGCATTCGCGAGCATGCGATGTGCGCGGCGCTCAACGGTATCGCGCTGCATGGAGGGTTGGTGCCGCTTGGCTCGACCTTTTTGGTATTCAGCGACTACGCCCGCGGCGCCATCCGCCTGGCCGCCCTGATGGGCCTGCATGTCATCTATGTTTTTACCCACGACTCGATCGGGTTGGGCGAAGACGGCCCGACCCATCAGCCGGTCGAGCATCTCACGGCCCTGCGCGCGATGCCCAATCTGACCGTGATTCGTCCGGGCGACGCCAACGAAGCGGCGCAGGCGTGGCGCCTGGCGATGAGCCATCGGCAGGGACCGGTGCTGCTGGCGCTCAGCCGGCAGAAGATTCCCACGCTGGATCGGGCGCAGATGGCGCCGGCGTCGATGCTTTCGCGCGGAGGCTATGTGCTGACCGAAACCGCGGGACGCCAGCCCGACATCATCCTGATCGGCACCGGTTCGGAGCTGCATCTTGCGGTCGGCGCCAAGCCGCTGCTGGAGCAGCGCGGCCATGCCGTCCGCGTGGTGAGCATGCCGAGCTGCGAAATCTTCGAGCAGCAGGACGCCGCCTACCGGGAATCGGTGCTGCCCGCCGATGTCGACCTGCGGCTGGCGATCGAAGCCGGATCGCCGATGTCGTGGTATCGATGGGTCGGAGCGCGCGGCGACGTTTTGGGCATGACCACGTTCGGCGCGTCGGGACCGTACACCGAGGTGCTGAAGCATTTCGGATTCACGGTGGATAACGTGGTGGAGCGCGCCGAGCGTCTGCTTAGGGGCCGTTCACACCGGTCATAAGGGGATAGGATTCAGATCGGGAACGCCAATGGCACAGCTGCAGGTAATTGTTCTTGATGATACGCAGGCGCTGTTCGTACGCGCCGCGGAGGAAATTGTCCACGTATCCGGCGAGTCAATCTGCACGCATGGCCAGTTCACGTTATGTCTGACCGGCGGCAATACTCCCGCCGATGTCTATAGTCTGATTGCGTCGCGCTTTCATCTCAGCGTGGACTGGAACGCCGTACATCTGTTCTGGGGCGACGAGCGATGCGTGCCGCCCGAGGATCCCGCCAGCAACTACGCAATGGCGCATCGCACAATGCTCTCCAGGCTCGGCCTCGACCAAAGCCAGATCCATCGGATACGCGGCGAGGACGACCCTGAAGTCGCGGCGGCCGAATACGAAGGCGAACTGCGCGAATTCTTTTCGCTGGGCGCGGGCGAATTCCCGCGCTTCGACCTGCTGCTGCTGGGACTGGGCGACAACGTCCATATCGCGTCGCTCTTCCCGGGGCTTCCCGCGATCCACGAAACCAGCCGCCTGGCGGTTGCGGTGGAAGTCGACGCGCCGCAGCGCAAACGGATCACGCTGACGCCGCCGGTGCTGAACAGCGCCGCGCGCGTGATGTTCATCGTGTCGGGCCGCAACAAGGCCGAGGCGGTCAAAGCCGCGCTGGAAGGTCCGCGCGACGTGGACCGGTATCCCGCTCAGATCATCGGCGCGAACCAGGGCGAAGTCATGTGGCTGCTGGACAAGCCCGCCGCCAGCCTCCTGTCGCATTCGAAATAGCCGCCCGCTCCAAGGGCGGACAATGTTCAGAGGCGAACTCGCAACGCTGCCGCGTCTCGCCGTGCAGCCGGCGGCGCCAGGCAGCGCGCGTCAACCGCCCTGATTGGCGGCGGTCAGGTTGCGCGGTTCCGCCGCCGGCAACGGCTGATGGTCCATCGCCCAGCGCCATTCGTGGTCGAGGTTGCCGATGACTACGGCTCTGCCGTTTGAATCCAGCAGCACCAGATCGTGCGAGCCGATCGTGTCGGGTGCGGCTTCGGCGCCGGCCAGTTCGACGTGAGCCAACTCGGAGCTTTCGACGAAATTGCAGCGCATGCCGCTGTAATACACCAGCGTTGGCAGCGGCACACCGACAAAAAACAGCTCGCCGCCAGGGTCGGCGCTGACGGCCGCGCGAGCCTTCATTCCCAGGACATAACTCGGCATGCTGTGCGCGCGCTGGCGCTGCTCAATATGGTTGATGATTCGCCAGCGGGCGGGCGCCTGCACAGCGATTATCGCCAACGCTGCGAACCCCAGCAGCCCCGCAGCACTGTGCAATGGGCGCTCACGCAGCGCGCCGGCCGCGATGGCCGCGGCCAGCAGCGCGGTGGGAATCAGGGCGGGCAGGATATACCAGGGCAGCCGGGTCTGAACGGCGCAGGCGGCGGCCAGAGTGACGGCGAACCACCATAGCCACAGCCACACCGGAGGAGGCACTGCGCGCAGCGTGCTTCTCAAGCCGGCGCGGCAAAGCTCGACGGTCAAAGCGATCAGAGGCAGTATGAGCGGCCACAGGTGTTTTATTTCCCCGTCGAAGGTGACCAGAGCGAAATGGGTCTCGAGCTGATCGTCCTCCAGATGCGTGGCGACGCGGCGCAGCGTTTCATAACCCACAAAATTGGCCAGAAAGGCCGGATAGTTGAACAGCGCTTCGTAAAGGCACCAGGGGCCCGCGGTAAGCGCCGCGCCCGCGGCAATCCACGTTACCCCGCCCAATCCCGCGGCTGAATACCCGGGAACAAACGCCAGCGCTCCGGCGGCGACGATCACCGGCAGCATCCCCGCCAATCCCTTGCTCAGGATGGCCAGACCGCACGCCATTCCGCACAGCACCAGCCATACGCGCCGGTCCGGACCGCGAATCAGCGCGTAAATGGCGAGCGTGCTGAAAAAGAGCAGCGGTGCGTCGGTGGCGCATTCGCGCCCGCCGCGCGCGATGAAAAAATAAAAGCTCAGCGGTATCAGGCTGGCGAACAGGGCGCCGAAGCGGCCGATAACGGGCGCCGCAATCAGGTAAATCAGAAGCAGGGTGCCGATTCCGGCGATTACCGACGGTACGCGCGCGGCCAGTTCGCTCTCGCCCAGGATTCGAAACGATCCCGCCACCATCCAGAACAGCAGCGGCGGTTTTTTGACGTACGGCGCGCCATTCCAGGTCAAATCGAATATCCGATGGCTGTGCAGCGTCTCATGTGCGACCTGCGCGTACGTGGCCTCGTCCCAGTCGAGCAGCGGGCGCTGGCCGATATTCACCGTCAGCGCCAGCGCGCCGGCAACGACGATCAGAAGGAGTTCCACCCAAAGGCGAAGGTTTTTGCGGCCCGGAGCCAACGGTTCAGCGCGAGTAGCAGGCGGCGGGTATTGCGGCATGACCTCCTCCAGCTTACCGGCGCCGGCGCCGCGACGCCATGGTCCGGGATGGTTCGGTTCGGGCCCCGATCATGTTAAGCATAAAGTTACCCATCGTGATGGAGAATTCCTGTGGAGCAAATGCGGGCGGCGGGCAGGCGCGCCCGCCCCACGGATTAAGACGATAAGAATCATGGGACGTTTCCTTTTACGCCATTGGACGGCGGTTTTGCTGGCGGCGGTAGTGATTGGATGGGCGGTGTTTTATCTGCCGGGCACCCCCACCTTTGCCGTGTTGCAACTCAAGATGGCGATTGACGCGCGCGACGGCGACCGCGCCGCCCGCTTCGTCGACTTTCAAAGCGTAGTCGAGCATGCGGGCGAACAGATGGTCGAGAATCAGACCGGGCCGGGCGACCCGCTTGCCCAGTTTCTCGGCAAGGGGGCGGTGCAATTGTTTTCGGCGCCCGCCGCCCGGCTGGTTGAAAACTGGGCCAAGCAAAAAGTAGACAATGGGGCCAGAGAGGTGCAGATGCCGTCGGCGGCGGTGGCCGGGGCGCTGTTTCTGCTGCATAACAACGGCGCCACCGCCTATACCCAGTTTCGCGATCGCAAGGGCCGCCTGTGGGACATCCGTATGGCGCGCAATGGAAACGGCCAGTGGCAGGTGGTCGAGGTGAAAAACATTCAGCAGTTGCTCGACCAACTGCAAAAGCGCGAAAGCCAGCGCTTCGGTTCCAGATAGCAACGGCGCTTGGAACAGGACAGGATCCGGATTCTCCAGGCGCTTTACGTGGACCGCTGTGCGGACAGTTGGCCTGTTAACCGGCCGCCCGGCCGAGCCGCCGCATCGATTAGGACTTTTGCCTTCACGCGTGCGCCCCAGGGCGCGGCGCCAGAGGTGCCGGAGCCGCTTTGCTAGCCAGGATGCGCAAGCTGTTGTTCGTTGTTGCCGGCGGCTTGATGGCTGCCGCGCTCGCCGCGGCCATCGTGGCGTGGAAGGAAATCCGGCACCTGACCCCGGCGGAAATCAACCGGCACATCACCGAAGCGGTCAAGTCGCAAACCGGGCTGGACCTGGTCACCGGACACCTCAGCGTTACGGTTTCCTATCACGTCATCGTCAACCTGGATTCGGCGCGCCTTTTGAACGGCAACCAGACCGTCGCCCAGTTCGGACGTATCCGCCTGACCTGCGGCTACCGCACCCTGCTCTTTCATCACGGATTGCCGTTCATCGCGGTCTCTTTGGATCGGCCCGCGGTGGTGCTGCCCGTGCGATCGGTAACGCCCGGGCCGATGCCGGTGCTCGACGCCGATTCGGTACGAGATTTGCGCCGTCTCCTGGTTCGCCTGTCCAACGTCACCCGCCAGATAGTCATGTCGACGGCAACCGTGCAGGACCGCAGCGGGCGAGTGCTGTTCGATGAGGCCGCGGTGCGTGCGGTCCATAGCCGTTCCGCGGGCGCGTGGCGGGTGCGGCTGGAAGGTCTGTTCAAGGGCGTGGACCTGCCCAATTTCAAGGTCGGGGTGAGCCTGGTGATGGCGCCCGAGATCGACGGAGCGGAGATTCCCTTTGCGCGCGGCACGTTCTGGTTCTGGGACGCCAATTTGCGCGATCTCGCGACCCGCGGCGTCAGCCTGCGCGGAGTTACACAGGGAAATCTGAGCTTTTTGATCCGGACGGACGGGATGGTGATGGGACAGGCACTGACCCGTACCGACGGCTTCGAGCTGGCCGCGCCCTTTCTCGCCGCGCCGATTCAAATCGATCAACTCCGGCTGAGCGCCCGCCTGCTTCATTCCGTCTACGGTCTGGACGTAAGCCAGTTCCTGATGAGCGCGCAAGGGCGCGACCTGGTCCGGGGCGCAGCCAACGTAACGCCGATGCCGCCCGACAACCTGCGCATCCGCGCCCGGCTTGCGCCCTTTACGGTGGACGCGCCGGAGCTGCGCGCGATGCTGCCGCGGATTGGCGAGTTGCCGCAATGGGCCTCGATCTTCAGAACCATTTCCGCGGGCAAGATCGGGATCGACGAATTCGCGCTCGATACCACGCTCAAGGAACTGGAAGCTCCCACCAGAAAAATCCTGCTCGAAGAGACTTCGCTCAGGGCGACCCTGGGCGGATTGGCGTTCAACATTGCCGGTCTGCCGCCGGTCGCGGAACTCGACGGCAAGCTCAGCTACGGCGGCGGGCTGGTCCGGATCGGCCAGAGCCACGCCAGCCTGGGCGCTTCGACGCTCAACCAAATCAATCTCAGCGCGGACCTCAAACGCGCATGGCCGGATTTGCCGTACGAGGCAAAAATCGCGGGCGATTTCGACCTCGGCGAACTTTTCGCCGCGGTCCGCAAACGGCTGCCGCCTGCGGCGGCGGAGCCGCTCAGCCATGTGCAGAACCTGCGCGGCACCACCGCGGTTGAAGTGGAGTTGCGCGGCACTTTGAACGATCTCGATTCGGGTTGGATGCCGCAATATCGGGCCGTGCTGCGTCCGCGCAGCGTCAGCGTGGGCGTGGCTTCCGCGCCTTCCGAGGTGCGCCTGTACGGCGGCGCAATTGTGGTATCGCCCGGCCAAATCGCAATCGACAATCTCGATCTTGCGCCGCGCCACGGCAGTCTCAAGGCCAGCGGCATAATCGCGCGCAACCCCCGCGGCACCTGGCAGGTCGGCAAGCTCACCCTGCAGATGCGCCAGATCAATGCCGAGGAATGGCTGCCGAGCCTGTTCGCGATGGACATGATGGACGTGCACGCGCCGGCCAGCGGAGACCTGACCGTTGCGCAGGTCAGCGACGGCACGGTCCATTATCGCGTGGACGGGAATCTGGCGCTGGGTCCCGGCCAGATCAAGTTCGCCTTCCTGCGCTCGCCCATCCTTTTGACCGAGCCCGCTTCGGTAATGCTGGCGGGGCAGGGCGGCGAACTGGCGATTACCTCCGGTACCCTGGAAGGCTCGCCTTTGCGCATGACGGTGGCCATCGATGACGTCGCCAAGCCGTTGATCCGCATCAACGCGCACGCGCAGCGGCTCGACCTTGAAGCGATCAGCGCCGTACGCCTGCCGTGGAACCCGAAACCGCCGGTCAAGATCGACAACACCGCCTTCGAAGGACACGTCGAGGCGCAGGAGGCGACGCTGGCGCGTTTGCGGATGAAGGACCTCAGCGCCGGCTTTCGCCGCGACGGCGAGAACTGGCGCGTGTTCGACATCAACGCGGATGCGATGGGCGGTCATCTGACGATGGACCTGACCGGTCGGCGGCGCGACGATTGGGTGCACATAATAACCGCCGCACGCGGCGTCGATATGGTCGCGCTGGAGGCGCTGGCCGGCAATCAGACGGTCCTGACCGGACACCTCTCCTCGCAGGCCGACCTGTGGGCCGACACCAACGGCGATTTCTTCGATACGCTTACCGGCAGCCTCTCCACCTCGATCACGGACGGAGTGCTGCTCAAGTTCAAACTGCTCTCGCGCATGCTGTCGCTGGTCGACGTCAGTGAATGGCTCAACGCCAACGTGCCCGACCCGCGGGTAAACGGCGTGCCGTTCAAAACCATCACCGCGCATTTTTTCGGCGAGCGCGGAAACTTTGAGACCACCGACTTCATGCTTGACGGACCGGTGATGAAGATAACCGCCGCGGGCAAGGTGAATGTGGCTCAGAGCGCGATGAACGTGATGGTTGGGATGCGGCCGTTCCAGCTCCTGGACACGGTCTTCAACCATATACCACTGATCGGGACGCGCCTGGCGCAGAGTCAATCCGGAATCGTCGCCGCGTACTTTCACGTGCAGGGACCGATTGCCGATCCCTCGGTCGTACCGGCGCCGATTACTTCGATCAGCCACCTGGTAATCAAAACTTTGGCGATTCCGATTAACCTGCTGATTCCCGAAACCGTCAAGTAGCGATGATGCTGCGGGATACGCGCCGCAAGGCCCCTACCCTGATTGTGTTCGCCCGCGAACCCGCCGCCGGCGCGGCCAAAACGCGCCTGATTCCGCGGCTGGGCGCGGCCGGCGCCGCGCGTCTGGCCGACGCGTTCATTGCCGACGCGATGGCGAAAGCCGCCCGCATCGCCAACTGCCGCACCGTGATCGCCGCCGCCGCCCCCGGCGGCGTGCGCGCGAGCCCCTATTTCACCGCAATCGCGCGCCGCTTCGACGCCGGCCTCGTCGATCAGGGCGATGGCGATCTGGGGCGGCGGATGGCGCGCGTCCTGTCGGCATATGCCGACCCGCCCGGCGCGGTGCTGATTGGCACCGACACGCCGACGCTGCCGCCGGCGTTCATTCGCGAGAGTATCGCCGGCCTGCGCCAGGCGCAGGTCGTGATCGCGCCGGCGCTGGACGGCGGCTATTACCTGATCGGTGCATGCGGACCGCTGCCGGCCATTTTCGACCGTATCCCATGGGGCGGCGCCAGCGTCTTTGCGCATACGCTGCGCCGGCTGCGCTCGCTTAAAGTCCGCTACCGCATCGGACGCTGGTGGTATGATGTGGACCGCCCCGCGGACCTCGATTTCATGGCCTGCGACCTCGCGCGCAGCCCCGCGCGGCGCCAGGCCTGTCCGGCGACCGTTCGCACGATGCGCGCGATGGGCCTGCTGGCGGTCAACGGAAGGACACGGCGATGATCGAACTTATCTTGTACAGCCGCGCGGAATGCGAATTATGCCGCGAGATGGAGGAAATCGTCCAACGGGAGCTGGCCGGAGTCCAGGCGCGGCTGGAAAAGATCGACATCGGCGGCAATCCGGAATTGGAAGCGCGTTTCGGTCTGGAAGTCCCGGTCCTGTTCGTCAACGGACGCAAGGCGTTCAAGTACCGCTGCAGCGCGCGCGAATTGCGCAAACGTCTGTCCCGCGAGGTCGGTTATCGATGGCCGTTTCGAAAAGCTCCTGTATCGTAGTTCTGGTCACCGCCGGCGACCGCCAGAGCGCCGCGGCTATCGGACGCACGCTGGTGGAAGAACGGCTGGCCGCATGCGCCAACCTGGTCGGCCCGATCCGCTCGATTTACCGATGGCGCGGCGCGGTGGAAGACGCGCGCGAGCATCTGATCCTGCTCAAGACCAGGGCCGCGTTGTACCAGGCCCTCCAGGCGCGCGTCAGGGAACTCCATCCGTACGAAGTTCCCGAGATTGTCGCGATCGATATCGAAAAAGGCTCGCCGCCCTATCTGAATTGGGTGCGCGAATCCACCGCGACGGCGGCGCAACCAGCCCGCCCGCGCAAGCGATAGCGGCTCCGGCAGGATCGGCCGTTGCCCAATGGGTACTGCCTCCAAGCTCGGACCACGGTAAAACTCTCCGCACCTCTCGCGCCCAAGAACCCTCCCGGCAAGAGACGCTCGATCCTTCGCAAAAGAGCGGTTTCAGACAGCGAGGCGGACGTCTCCGGAGACGGACAGGGTTTGAACAATCCGAGAGGTGGATGAGCCTGGGCCTTCCCTACGGCATCCCGAACGCTGTGACCGGGTCCCATTCGGAGTCGATCGGGCCGTTTACGAGGTTCTCCTGATCGACCAGATACATCTCCTCCTGCCTTTCCTTCTTGCGATCCTTCTTGGCTTGCTTGTAACGCAAATAAGCCTGCTCGTCGCCGACATAGACGCAGTTGCAGTAGTAGGGGTCGGGAAACCAGTAGCGAATCTTTCCGTGATGTCCGAGGCGGTTGAAGGTGAGCGGCTGCAGCCCGCCGATCACCTTGTGCTTGGCGGGCGTATCGATCGGCAACGACTTGAAACCCGAGGTATCCAGCAGCGGCTCCGTTTTCTCGGCTTTGAAGATGCGCGCGTTCTGCTTTTCATCATGTACGACCGCGTGGATGTCGGCGCGCACGGAATCGCTGTGGCTGGAACCTGAACTGGCGGCGGACGGCGCGGCGCCGCCGCCCGCGTCATAGGCGGCGCCGTAACCGCTGCCGCCGTAACCGCTGCCGCTGCTGCATGCCGCCAAACCTGCAAAAGCAACCAATGCCGCTATCACGATAAGTCGTGAATTCATGGGCTCATAATCCGGGACGGAGGCAAGCATCGTCCCGAAGCTCCTTTCCAATCACCGGCGGCATACAATAGCAGGAAGACGCGTCAGATGCCGCATTGCTGAGACTCATCCCCCTTTCCCGGCCGCGATCGGTATGCCACCTTGCCTGAGTAGCCACTGGGAGCACCGCGCTGACATGTTTCGTGCCGCGATCGACAGGATGGCGCCTTATACGCCGGGTGAGCAGCCCCGGCCCGGACAGCGCCTGATCAAGCTTAACACCAACGAAAACCCGTATCCGCCCTCGCCGCGGGTGCGCCGGGCCATAATAAAGGCGTCCGCGGGCGACGCTTTACGGCTGTATCCGCGCCCCTTCGCCGACGAATTCGTGGCCGCGGCGGCGCGTCATTACCGCTTTGCGCGCCACATGATTATGGCCGGCAACGGTTCCGACGAGCTGCTCGCGATGCTGTTTCGGGCGGCGCTCAGCCCCGGCGACAGGGTGGCATATCACATTCACACCTACACATTGTACGATACTCTGGCAGA
>JAJPJA010000040.1 GCA_021324455.1 Pseudomonadota bacterium
CAACGGAGCGAAGCATGGATCTCCGGGGCTCAGGGTTAGGGTCAGCGTGCCGAGGCCGTTGCTGACGCTATACGTCAGATCGTTGGGATTGGTGAACTCGCACACGAATCCGTCATTCAAGCTGTCCTGATAGGAAAGCGTCACATCGAGCGCGCTGGCGCCGCCGGTCGAGTTGAAGGTTATTCTCCCGGCCAAACCCATGTGGCCGCTGTCGGAGGATTCGGAGTTGTTGTCGCTGGTTCCGCCCTCGGCGCTCAACAGGCGGGTGCCGCTGAGGGTATTGGTACCCCCGCTTCCGGCCGACACGTTGGTTCCGGACCCGGCAAGCGGGAAGTCTATCTGATCGCCATCTACGTCGATCAGCGTCGTGGAAGTACCGACCAGGGTCAAATTGCCGCTGAAAGCGTATACCACGAAGCTGATGCTCTTACCGGTCTCCGGGGCGGTATTGTCGGGAAAGGCAGTCTGGTAGCAATCGGGGTCGCCCTCCGACCGGGTTAAGGTAAGCGTTCCGGCTGCGGCGGGGCCGTTGGGGAAACTGTAGGTCAGATCCCCGGGTTGGTTGAAGACGCAGGTAAAGCCGTCGGTGTCCTTAAAACTGTCCTGGTATTCCACCGTGACATTGAGATAGTTCGCGGTTCCATTGTTTTTGAACACGGCGACCCCGGCCACTCCGAAATGACCGAACTCGGGCTGGAGGCCCATGGTGTCGATTGCACCGCCGGATGCGACGATCATCTTACGCCCGGTCAATTGGGCGTTCGCTGTACCTGTCACCCACAATGCGATCGAACATAGCAGGAGTGAGAAACCGAAAAAATTTCTACCGAACATAGCATTTTCTCCTTTTGTGGCGCAGTTATTTTTCCAAACGAAGATAACTTCAATGTATCATACCGTCAATGGGAAAAATTAAGGTCATAACAAAGAATCATTCGACTTAATAAGTATTTATAGCAAAATCCGGCAAAATTGAGTAATTCTCCCCAATCTTAACATGGTAACAGCGTCTCTTAACCTAACTTTGTTTCAAAAAACGTCTGATGGTTCGGCTGAGCGGGCCAGCCTGAGCGGAAGCGATGTGCCTTCCACAGCCTGAGAGCGGGCTTTCGTCTCGGCGGACAAGCTGAAAGCAGGCCAACACCACCGGGTCACCGACATCACGTGTCTGTGGACCTGGAGGCCCGGCTGTATCGGGGTAATTTCGGATTTATTCTCGCGCCGGCTGGGCTGGTCGATGAGCCAGAGCCTGGAGCGCCAGATCACCGGATACACTCAAGGCGGCATTGACCCAATCAACAGACGGCGGCCGGATTGATCCACCATCCCGATCGCGACGGCCACTATGCCAGCGCGCCATGCCAGCAACAGCCCGCCCAGCACGGCCGGATTAGCCGCAGGGCCATGACATCGAGGCGGAAAAGCTTTTTGGCACGCTGAAAATCGAGCTGCTCTACCAGAGTGCTCCAGCCGGGAAGGGTCGGACAACTCGGAGCGTCGATGCGAGTATCAAATCACGCAGGACCCGGAAGACGCTGGTACGAAAATAGAACCGGCCATGTCCTGCGCCGTGATGATTCATGACGGAGTATCCGGCGGCGTCCGAGCATTACCCGCGCCGCTGACAAGCGCCGTGCGGCTGCGGTTAAAGATTCGCACCCAGGTCATCGGCGAGGACGCGCGCCAGCGGCACGTCTATTCGCGCCTGTGCGGTGAGCGTCGGATGGTCCAGCACGATGGCAAGCCGTCCTGTTCCGGCTAGTTGGACCAGGGTGTCGCCATCGGCAGCCCCGATCGGAAAACGGACAAACCGGACCGCGCTTATCTCGCCCGCATTTGTCTGGTCGTCGTCGAATCTGGCCGAGATCCGGTGCTCGCCGGCATAGAGCCAGAGATGGCGTTCGAGTCCGGCCAGCCCGCGCAGCGCGGCGCCGCGCTCCTCCTGGTGGGGATATTCGATGAATATAGTAGCGGCGAGTTCTCCGGGCGCGGGCAGCAGGCGGTTGTAGGTGTCAATCTCTTCCTGCACCGCATCGGGTTTGTCGATCCGCTCGGCGCGCAACATTTCCTGGATTTGGTACCAGACCGTCTGCACGTTTTCGAACAGCAGGGTAATATGCGAGCCGAGTGCGAGGCGGCGGCGGTCTTTCTCGTTCATGCACAGCGGTCTCAACACGCGGCGGACTTGTTCCCACTGTTCGAACGCCAGAATTTCGCGCTGGACAATCGGTTTCATCGCCGCCTCGCCATCCGGTTTGCGATCCAGCCGCACAACGCCGTATCGGACGATACCCTGGCGATCGATCGCGTTGGCAGCGTTTAGTGACAGATATCGCAGGGCCGCCTGCCTGACGCGCGGTTGTCAGCGCCGCGCGTGCGGGCAGGCGGCCTGCGATGGAGCAACGGTTGGACCGTTTTATGCCCCTCTTTTCCTTGAACAATCACTCAGCTCTTTGCACCATCAGTCACGCGACCTGACACTCGCCCCCAGCCCAATGTCGTAGCGATCGAGGTTCATCACCTTGCCCCACGCAGCCGCGAAGTCCTTCACAAACTTCTCCTTCGAGTCCTCGCAGGCATAGACTTCCGCGATTGCCCGGAGCTGAGAGTTTGAACCGAAGATAAGGTCCACACGGGTGGCGGTCCACTTGCTTGCGCCGGTTTTGCGATCGCGCCCCTCATACACGCCGTCGGCTGCAGGGGAGGCCTGCCAGACCGTACCCATGTCGAGCAGGTTGACGAAGAAATCATTGGTCAGGGTTTCGGGGCGGTTGGTGAAGACGCCGTGTTTGGACTGGTCGAAGTTAGCATTGAGGGCGCGCATACCGCCGACGAGAACCGTCATTTCCGGGGCCGTCAGGGTCAGCAACTGGGCCCGGTCCACCAGTATTTCTTCGGGCGGAATTTGCTGTCCGTTGCGACCTTTCTGGAGGTAGTTGCGGAACCCGTCCCCGACCGGCTCCAGGACGGCGAATGACTCCACGTCGGTCCACTCCTGCGAAGCATCGGTGCGCCCCGGGGAGAAGGGAACCTTCACGTCGTACCCGGCCTTTTTTGCAGCTTCTTCGACGGCCGCACAGCCGCCCAGAACGATCAGGTCGGCCAGCGAGACCTTCTTCTTGCCGGATTGAGAGTTGAAATCCTTTTGAATCGTCTCCAGCGTCTTGAGGGTCTGGGCCAGTTCGGCCGGCTGGTTCACTTCCCAATCCTTTTGCGGCGCAAGGCGAATGCGCGCGCCGTTCGCCCCACCGCGCTTGTCGGAGCCGCGGAACGTGGCCGCCGACGCCCAGGCCGTCCTGACCAGTCGGGAGATCGACAATCCCGATTGCAGCAGCTTGGCCTTCAGAGCGGCAATGTCGCGCTCCCCGATCAATTCATGATCGACCGCGGGAACAGGGTCCTGCCAGAGCTGGGGCTCCTTGGGAACCAGCGGGCCGAGGTAACGCGGACGCGGCCCCATATCGCGATGGGTCAGCTTGAACCACGCCTTGGCGAAGGCATCGGCCAACTCCTCGGGATGTTCGAGAAAGCGCCTCGTGATCGGCCCATAGTCCGGGTCCATCCTCAGGGAGAGGTCGGTGGTAAGCATCATCGGTGCGTGGCGCTTGGACTTATTGTGGGCATCGGGAACGGTGCCCGCTCCAGCGCCGTTCTTTGGAGTCCACTGGTACTTGCCGGCAGGGCTCTTGGTGAGCTCCCATTCGTAGCCGTACAGGTTTTCCAGGTAGTTGTTGTCCCATTTGATTGGGTTGGTGGTCCATGCGCCCTCCAACCCGCTCGTGATCGTGTCCGACCCGCAACCGCTGCCAAATCTGTTTCTCCAGCCCAGCCCCTGCTCCACGATGTCGGCGCCCTCCGGTTCAGGGCCGACATACGAATCCGGAGCGGCACCGTGCGTTTTCCCGAAGGTGTGTCCGCCGGCGATGAGCGCAACCGTCTCCACGTCATTCATCGCCATGCGGCGGAACGTCTCGCGGATATCCCGGGCCGCGGCGAGCGGGTCCGGCTTGCCGCTGGGACCTTCCGGATTGACGTAAATCAGCCCCATCTGAACCGCGCCGAAGGGATGGTCAAACTGACCAGGACTCTGGTAGCGCTCCTCCGCCAGCCATACGCGCTCAGGTCCCCAGTAAGTCTCGTCGGGCTCCCAGGCGTCCACGCGCCCGCCGCCGAAACCGAAGGTTTTGAAGCCCATCGACTCCAGGGCGACGTTACCGGCCAGAACCATGAGGTCGGCCCATGAGATCTTCCGCCCGTACTTCTGCTTGATCGGCCACAGCAACCGGCGCGCCTTATCGAGACTCGCATTGTCGGGCCAGCTATTGGTGGGCGCAAAACGCTGGTAGCCGGCGCCGGCCCCGCCGCGGCCGTCACCGATGCGATACGTGCCCGCGGCGTGCCACGCCATACGAATGAACAACGGCCCATAGTGGCCATAGTCGGCAGGCCACCACTCTTCAGACTTCGTCATCAAGGCCGTAAGGTCCTTGATCACCGCAGCCAAATCCAGGCGCTTGAATTCTTCGGCATAGTCGAATTCATGATCCATGGGATCGGACAGGGGGGAGTTCTGATGCAGAATCTTCAGATTCAGCTGATTCGGCCACCAGTCCGCATTGGTCGGGCCTCTGCGCAAAGCCTCCCTGCGAGCGCCGTTGGACATCGGGGTTTGGCCTTCCGCTGACAGATTTTGCTCCTGATTATTTGCCATATTTCGTACTCCTGATGTTGGTTCAGAGACCTGCCTGTTGTGTTGAGTTGTTCTGCTTGCGCTTACGTTTCTCCCCGGACTGTGGGTGCGGTGCGGACGTTGGTGTGCTTCCCGGCCCGTTGGCATCGTCCGCACAGAGCGTCGATTTCCAGCGAACAGCGCAGCAATGCGAACTGGCCCAGGCTGGGTGTACCTTCGAGAAGCTTGTCCACCTCGGGTATCTCTATATCGTGTACCCGTCTGCAGCGGACGCAAAGGACGTGATGATGGGGCTCCACGTTGCCGTCATAACGCGCGACGTCGTGCAGGAGCGTTACCTTGCGCGCCTCCCCCACCGCGCAGAATTGCTCCAGAATCCGATGCACGGTGGCCAATGATACGTGGGGATGCCGGCGGCGTACCGCCGCGCAGATCTCGTCGGTGCTCGGATGGTTCTCCGAAGCGAGCAGCGCCCCTATGACCGCGAGCCGCTGGGGTGTGACGGCAATCCCGCGCCGGCGACACCGTGCGACGAATTCGCCCAGCCGTTGAACGGAGTACCTCTCACGCCACCGTCGATCCACAAGCCGGAGTTCCCGCATAAACGACTCCTGGCCGGCTATCAGAGCTCAGACGCGACCGACAATCGCGGCGGGGAGAAGAAGATGACGACTGGCAGGTTGTATAATCGGCAGGCCCAGTCGATACCCGCCCTTACCTGTAACTGAACACTAAAGCGTTTAGCACATCACGTGAGAATGTCAACCTTAGGAATCGCCTGAGCTCGCCGCCGCAATCCCAGGCGCTGACTGCCTTGCGCCGCGACGTCCGCTAAAGATGCCAAGGCACCGGAAGCTTCGCGGGACTCAATTTCCGCATCGGGCCGCTTTTGGCCGAAAGAGCATCCTGTCCGTGAAGCTTGCGGGCGCCGATGATTTCCGCCGTGCGGTCCCCTACCGATTGCTCCCGCTCCTCTGGTAGGCTGGCGCCGCGCAGGCGCTCAGGGTGACGGAAAGGGAGCAGGTAGTTGGAATCGCTGTCCGAGAAGGTATGCATCGTCGGGGTGGGCGGGACGGCCTACATGAAAGCCTCCCATCGCACCACGCTTTCGATGTCGTGCGAGGCAATCAAGAAAGCCATGGACGACGCGGGGCTCAGCGCGCGCGAAGTTGACGGCGTGGCCGGATTCCAGGTCAACGATTCGGTGCGCAACGAATACGTCGCGCACGCGCTCGGTATCCGGATGAATTACGGCTGCGACCTGTATTCGGGCGGTTCCACGCCGGAAGCGGTCGCGCTGCATGCCGCCGGACTTATTGCGGGCGGATATTGCCACACTGTCGCGATCTATCGCTCGATGAACGGGCGGACGGGCCGGCGGATGGGCGGGCAGGCGGTCGGCGGGCCGGGCTCCATCGTGGTCGATGACACGCAGCATTACAACCAGCAGTTTGCGGTGCCGGCCGGAATCTCGTCGGCGGGCGCGCTGTTCGGAATCTCCGCGATGCGCTACCTGCATGAGTTCGGCGCCAGCACGCGCACCTTCGGCCAAATCGCGGCCACGTTCCGCCGTCACGCCAGTCTCAATCCGCGCGCCCTGATGCGTACTCCGATCACGGTCGAGGACCATCAGCGTTCGCGCTGGGTGGTCAAGCCGTTCCGGCTGCTGGATTTCTGCCTGGAGAACGACACCGCGCAGGCCTTTATCGTGACCTCGCGCGAACGCGCATACGATTTGAAGCAGCCGCCGGTTTATATCCTTGGCGGAATTGCGCGGCAGTGCTCTCCCGATCCGGCCGGCGGATGGAACTACTCGCGGCCGAACTACTACGTCCATTCGGGCATCTACGCCCGCAACCGCTTGTGGGGCAACGCCGGCGTGCGTGCGGACCAAATCGACGTCGCTTCGATCTACGACGCGGTTTCCTACTGCGTGATCGAGGAACTGGAGGCGTTCGGCTTCTGCGCTATTGGCGAGGCGCCGGGCCTCATCGCGGATGGCGGACTTGGCCTTGACGGTGTGCTGCCATGCAACACCGGCGGCGGCCAGTTATCCGAGGGCTACGCCCACGGCGTCGGTTTGATCAACGAAGTGGTCCGCCAGCTGCGCCATCGCGCGGACGACGCCTGTCCCGGATGGGCCGCGGGCAGGCACAGCTACGATCGCGCCGCCGGCTGCCGCCAGGTGCGCAAGGCGTCGCTGGGTGCATGCATCGCCGAGGGCGGAGACACCCGCGGCAGCGCGCTTATCCTGAGGAGTTGAGCGATGGCCGGTCCGATCGATTACAGCACGATCACCATCTATCCCAATCCCGACACCGTCGAATGGTGGGAAGGCACCAGGTCCGGCAAGCTGCTGGTGCGCAAGTGCAATTCTTGCGGCTACATGTTCTTCCCGCCCTATCCGATGTGCGCCCGATGCAATTCGATGGACCTTGGATGGCATCAAAGCGCCGGCACCGGAATCGTCCACAGCTATTGTGTGATCGTGCAGCCGGTCGCCGCGGCCTTCGTAAGCGCGGTGCCCTTCGTCATCGGACTGGTCGAGCTCGACGACTGCCGCAGCCCCGACGGTTCATTGATCCGGATCCCGTTCGCGATGCTGGACGACGAGGACGAAGTCGCGATCGGCCTGCCTGCCGGCGTGGTCTTCGAGCCGATGGCCGGTTCCGATCTGGTGATGCCGCGCTGGAAGCTGAAAGGGACCTCGCCCAGGACCTGGCAGTTTCAAGAAGGATGATCAGGACCATGTTCAGGTATCTGTCCCTGATTGCGGCGCCGCTGCTCCTGGCGGCGGTTGACGTTTACGCCCAGTCCCAATCGCAATGGCCGTCGCTGGTCGCGCCGGCGGCGGCGGTGGCGAACGCCATCGTGAGCGACCAGCCGCGCGCCGCCGTAATGGACGCGATGAGCCGGTTGAGCAACGCCCAGGCTTCGCTGTCGGGGCCGCGGCCGCAGCAATGTATGGATATGATGCAGGATGCGGTGTTCACTTTCTGCCGCGCCTCGGAGCCGTGGTGCAGGAACGTCAACCGCGATCACTCGATCAGCCAGGCGCGTGCTGCGATGGCCTGCTATCGGGGCGAGCGGGCGGGCGCCGGCGTAGCGCCATCCGGGGCGGCCGCGGATGAGCGCCTGCGCAAGGCGCAGGAGGCGGGCGCCGACTACTACACCAGGGTCCATCCCGGCCAGCCGCGCGTGGGCGACGTACCTGGGCAGCCGTACATCCCGCGCGGGGGATCGTCGGGCAGCGCGGCGGGCAATCCCTGCGCCAACATTAACCTGCCCGGATGCAACAACGGATTGCGGTATTAAACCTTGACACACATGGGGCCGAATTCTAGTTTGGCGCGGTAACGGCCGTTCCGTCCGGAACGGCGGGTTCAGCCGCCTGGATCGGCAATCAACCAATGGCGGAGGCGACTGTCGTGCGGTAATGGCGGCGCCGACCGGCCGAGGAGCGCGAATAGCATGAGTTTCACCGAGAGTTTCGTCGACGTGGTCGGAGGCAAGGTGCAGTTGCTCAAGGGGGGCAGCGGTTCGCCGATCGTCGTGTTTCATCATGACATCGGCAATCCCGGATGGCTGCCTTACTACATGGAGTTGGCCGAAAACCACACCGTGTACGTGCCGTCCCATCCCGGGTTCGGCAAATCGGAGCGTCCGGAATGGGCCCGCAACGTGCGCGACATCGCCTGCATCTACCAGCGTCTGCTGAAAGATTTGGGGCTTAATACCACCGCGGTGGTGGGACTGGGGTTTGGCGGATGGATCGCGGCCGAAATGGCGACCATGTGCCATCACGAATTCAGCCATATGGTGCTGGTCAATGCGATGGGCATCCAGCCGACCAAGGGCGAGATCATCGACCAGTTCCTGATCAGCACGCTGGACTACGTCCGCGCCGGCTTCGCCGACCAGGGCAAGTTCGCCGAGTTGTACAAGGAACGGCCCGACGTCGACCAGCTCGTGCAATGGGAGATCAATCGGGAAATGTCGACCCGCATCGCGTGGAAGCCCTACATGTTCAACCAGGCCATGCCGCATCTGATCAAGGCGGTCACGGTGCCGACGCTGGTGGTGTGGGGCAGGCACAACCGGGTGGTGCCGCTGTCATGCGGCGAGCGCTATCAGCAGGCGATGCCCAAGGCGAAGCTCGAGGTGATCGAGGGCAATCATTACCTCGAAGTCGAGAAGCATCACGAGCTGGCGGTGCTGACCAAGTCGTTCCTCGGCGGCAAGTAAGCCTCGCAACCGAATATCAAAAAGGGAGCCACGCCTATGCATCTGATGTATTTCACGGAACAGCCGATGTCGGCGTATCCGAAGGAGCAAGGCGACCGCTACGGTTACACGGCGCTGCTGTTTCCCAACAAGTTCTTCGACGCGGCCGAAGGCAGCCGCCTGTATAACGAGCGGCTGGAGGAATACAAGCTGGTCGAAGAAGTCGGCTACGACGGCATCATGCTCAACGAGCATCATACGGCGCCGTTCTGCATGCAGGCCAAGATCAATATCTGCGCGGCAATCCTCGGCGCGATCACCAAAAAGGTGAAGATCGTGCTGCTCGGCAACCCGCTGCCGATCGCGGACAACCCGGTGCGCCTGGCCGAAGAGCTGGCCATGATCGACATGATCTCCAAAGGGCGCCTGGTGTCGGGTTTCGTGCGCGGTGGCGGCGTCGAATCGCTGCAGGCCAACGCCAATCCCGCCTTCAACCGCGAACGCTTCGAAGAGGCGCACGACCTCATCGTCAAGACCTGGACCACGCCCGGACCCTGGCGCTGGGAGGGCAACCATTACCAGCTCCGGGTGGTGAATCCGTGGGCGCTGCCGCTGCAGAAGCCGCATCCGCGCATCTGGATTCCCGGCGTATCCAGCCGCGAGACCATCGTGTGGTCGGCGCAGCATCGCTATCCCTACATCGCGCTCAACCTGCCGATCGAAGAGAGCAAGAACGTCTGGAAGATCTACGATCAGGTGGCGAAGGAATCCGGCTATGAGGCGGGACCGTCCGAGCGCGGATACCTGATTCGATGCCACGTGGCGGAGACCGAGGAAAAAGCCATCCGCAACGCGCGCGAGTTCATGTGGATGCAGGGCGAGTTCACCGGCCTGACCCATCCGGTATGGGCGGCGCCCTCGGGCTACCTGGGCCCCTGGGCGCGCCGCGCGATGGCGGAGCTGCGCGCGGGCTACACCCACGTCCGCGGCGCCAACGCCTCGCTGGAGAAACAGATGCAGAACCTGACTCTGATCGCGGGCACGCCCAAAACCGTGATCGAGAAACTGCGCATCATCATGGAGGAGACGCGGCCGTCGATCCTGGCGCTGTACGGCAACGACGGCAAGATCAACCATGAGGATTCCAAGACCTGCATCCGCCTGACCGGACAGGAAGTGCTGCCGGCGCTGCGCGAAATCGGCAAGCAGCTCGGACTGGAGAGCCCGTTTGACCTGAACACACCCGTCAGCCTGGCGTATTCCGGCGTGCAGGCGAAACAGTCCGAAGCCACCGCGGCGGCCAACTGAAAATCTTTGGGTGGCTGCCGTCCGGTTCTGCTTCCCTCTCCCACATTTCTATTTGTGGGAGAGGGAAGCGGGGCCGGAGTGAGTGGAACGCTTCAACCAGCATCGGTCAATTGGCGCGGAGGGATGTCCGATGAATCTGCGCAGCATCTATCACATCAACATCAACTGCACGAACCTGGAGCGCTCGCTCGAGTTCTACAAGATGCTGGGATTTCGCGAGGTGGTGGATTTCGGCGAAGGCGGCGGTCCTGAAATGGGCCGCGGCCTGCGCATGCCGGATGATTCGCGCGCCCGCGCCCGGCTGCTGGAGATCGGCGAGGATCCTTACTGCAGTCATATCGACCTGATTGAATGGATCAATCCGCGCAGCGACCGGAAGCCTTACGAGAAGCTGAACAACCTTGGTATCGCGCGCGTATGCTTCTACAGCAAGGATTTGGAAAAGGACGTCGAGGAGCTCAAGAGCAGGGGCGTCAGAATGTTTTCCGATCCGATCACGGTCAGATACAAGGGCGGACAATCGACTGTGGTCTGTTTCGAAGACCCCGACGGCACCATATTGGAACTGGTCCAATACAAAAAGCGCGCGCCCAAGAGCTGAGGGCTTCCGCCGCGGCGCACCGTCATCGCCCGCCATTGCCGGCCTGCTCGATAGACCTGGTGTGATCGCCCGTGTCATGATTGCATCCGCCGATTGCAGGTGCGGGAGTTGCCCACGGAACGCAAAAAATGGTGGTCGCGGCTGATAAATCCTACGGCCGCGCAGCCGCAAGCCCAGCGCGCGCCGGTACCCGACGCCGTTTCAGGTATCAGCATCAACTGCACCAACCTCGAGCGTTCGCTGGAGTTCTACAAGGCGATCGGCTTCAAGGAAGTCGCCGATATCGGTGAAAGCGGCGGCGGCGGTTTGGAAAAAGGCTTGCGCATCCCCAGTCCGCGCGCCCGCGGACGGCTGCTCAAGCTGGGCGCGGATCCCGACGCGATCAATGTCGACCTGATCGAATGGCTCAGTCCGCGCACCGAAGGACGCGCCTATCCGCGGCTCAACCATGCCGGGATCGTGCGCATCTCGCTGCGCACCGCGAACCTGCAGAAGACCTACGAGGAGCTCAAGAGGCACGGCGTGGAGTTCTATTCCGAGCCCCAGGTGATGCAGTCGCACGGCGGCAGTTCATTGTTCGCGTGCTTTGAGGATCCCGACGGCACGGTGCTGGAGCTGGTCGAATTCCTGCCATCCCAATCCGAGCGGCGATAGCGCGCGCCGCTGCTTTGGATATAATACCGCGGCTTGCGGCGGTGCCCTGAAAGGAAACCGTTTTTTTTGACAAATCGGGGATAACGCGCGGAGGATTGCGCGAGATCCTTCACTTCGGCAGCCTCCGTCCAAAATGACAGAAGACGCCGCAGAGCTTAGGGAGAACACACAAGTGGCCGAACAGAAAGTGGCAATCGTAACCGGAGCGGCGCGTCCCTGGGGAATCGGCTTCAGCGTCGCTCACGGGCTGGCGCAAAGCGGACTGGACGTGGCGATCGCCGACCTGCGTGAAGACTGGGGCGTGGAGTCGGCAAAGAAAATCGCGTCGGAGACCGGACGCCGCGCCATTTTCGTGCAGACCGACGTAACCAGCCGCGCCAGCGTCAATGCCGGCGTCTCCAAAGTGGCGAAGGAACTGGGCCGCATCGACGCGCTCGCCAACGTCGCCGGCATCATTATCATGGAGCCACTGGAAAAGATGACCGACGAGGGTTTCGACAGGCAGATCAACGTCAACCTGCGCGGCACCGCGCTGATGTGCCAGGCGGTGATTCCGCACATGCGCGCGGCGGGCGGCGGCCGGATTGTCAATATCGCCTCGGGCGCGGCGTATCAGCCCTTGCTGCAGCAATGCGTGTATGCGGCAACCAAGGCCGGCGTGGTGGCGCTCAGCCGGGTGCTGGCGCGCGAACTGACGCGCGACAAGATCGTGGTTACGGTGGTGGCGCCGGGAGCGACCGCCACCGCGATGGGCAAGGAAGGCGCGCCCGAACCCCAGGACCACGAGCGCCTGATTCGGCACATGCCGTGGGGCCGCATCCTGGAACCAAGCGAAATCGCCGGCGTCGTGGTTTATGCCCTGACCAATCCCAGCCACATCCTGACCGGCCAGGTGCTGCACTGCTACGGCGGCGCCTACATGGTGTGAGTTGCGCAAGGCTATGATGATGAGAGAGACAGGCCAGTGAACATCCCTGAGCGCGGGGCTGAGCCCCGGATGAAATCGTACGAAGCGGAACGCGCCAATTATCGCGTCGTGGTGCCCGAGCGCTTCAACCCGGTACTCCATATTATCGACAACTGGCGCGCGCTCGACCCCGACGCGCCCGCGCTGATCTCAATCGGCGCCGGCGGCGAACTGGTGGCCGAGCAAAGCGTTGCGGCGCTGGCCGAGCAGTCGCGGCGGATGGCGCGCGCGCTGTTGGCGATGGGCGTCGGCAAGGGTGACCGCGTCCTGGTGATGCTGCCGCGGGTGCCGCAGTGGTACACCGCGATTCTGGGCGCGATCCGAATCGGCGCCGTGCCGATTCCGACGCCCAATCTCTCCACCGGACGCGATCTCATCTATCGATCCAAATCCTCCAGCGCGCTTGCGATCGTCACCGACGAGTCGGGCGCGGCGAAGGTCGATGATGTCGCCGGCGAGCTGCACACGGTGCGCCATTTCGTACGCTGGTCGGCAGCCGGCGCGGATCATGGCCGATGGCGCGATCTCGATCGGCTTCTGGAGCGCGCCGGCGACGGCGATACTCCGTCCGATCCGACCGGACGCGACGATCCGATGCTGATCTTTTTCACCAGCGGAACCGTCTCGTATCCGAAGATGGTGCTCCATACCCAATCCTACGCTTTGGGCCACGTCGCGACGGCGCGCTTCTGGCACGACCTGCGCCCCGGCGATCGCCATTGGACGATTTCCGACACCGGATGGGCCAAGGCGGCGTGGGGCGGCCTGTTCGGGCAATGGCACGAGCGCGCCTGCGTAATCCAGGTTGCGCTGGGCAAGCCCGACGCCGATACCATTCTCGACATCATCCGCAAGCATCAGGTGACCTCTTTCTGCGCGCCGCCCACTCTGTATCGGATGCTGGTGCAGGCCGATCTGAAGGCTCACGATCTCTCCTGCCTGCGCCATTGCACCAGCGCGGGCGAGCCGCTCAATCCCGAAGTCATCCGCGCCTGGCGCGACGGCACCGGCGGACTGACCATCTACGACGGCTACGGCCAGAGCGAAACCACGGCGCTGGTGGCGAATTATCGCGCGCTGGAAGTGCGGCCCGGATCGATGGGCAAGCCGGTGCCGGGCTACGAAGTCGCGATTGTCGATGACGACGGCAAGCGCGCCGCGCCGGGCGAAGTCTCCAACATCGCGGTTCGCACCGAGCCGCGTCCCGTCGGTCTGTTCTCCGGCTATCTCGGCGACGAGGAAGCGACGCGCAACGCGTTTCGCCACGGATGGTACTACACCGGAGACAAGGGTTGGATCGACGAGGACGGCTATTTCTGGTTCGAAGGGCGCGCCGACGACGTCATCACTTCAGCCGCGTACCGAATCGGTCCGTTCGAAGTGGAATCGGCGCTGGTCGAGCATCCTGCAGTGATGGAGGCCGCGGTGGTGGGCAAGCCCGATCCCGAACGCACCGAAATTGTCTGCGCATTCTGTATCCTGGCCGCCGGCTACAAGCCGTCGCCTGAGTTGACGCACGAGCTGCAGGAGCACGTCAAGCGCGTCACCGCGCCGTACAAATATCCGCGCGAGATCCATTTCGTCGAGGAGCTGCCGAAAACCATCAGCGGCAAAATCCGCCGCAGCGAACTGCGCCGCACCCTGCGCGAACAGAAGTAGGACAGGCA
>JAJPJA010000046.1 GCA_021324455.1 Pseudomonadota bacterium
AATCGCGCTCGACGATGACGCTGGCGTGGATACGGATGAGATTGCGATGCTCGAGTTCGATGAACTGCTCGACTTTGACCGCGGTGGAAAAAGGAATCTCCTGGCGCATCGCGAGAAAGACCTTCTCACGTATGATTTCCTCGACCAGCGCGCGTTCGCTCTGGTCGGTAAACTGATCCCCGGGCATCAGGGCCGCCCCCGGGGGGAGCATTGCCTTCACGGTCGCGATAAGTTCAGCGACGTTTTCGCCCGAAAGCGCGCTTACCGGAACAATCTCCGCCTCGGGCACCGCGCTCAGGCATTGCTGGGCAAAGGGGATCAGCAGCGGGCGCGGCAGCAGGTCGATTTTGTTGATGATGACCGCCGCCGGGCGCCCGAGCGCGCGCACTTCGGCCAGCAGCGCGCGGTCCTCCTCGCTCAGCCGCTGGGCCGCCTGGACCAGCACGGCGACCACGTCGGCCTCGGCCATGGAGGCGCGCGCGCGTTGAACCATGCGGCGATTGAGCAGGCGCTCGGCGTCATGGAGGCCGGGGGTATCGATCAGGATTAGCTGGGCGTCGGGGTCGGTGCGGATACCCAGGATACGCCGGCGCGTGGTCTGCGGGCGCGGCGTTACGATGGCGACTTTCTCGCCCACGATACGATTGAGCAGAGTGGATTTGCCGACGTTGGAGCGTCCGCACAAAACCACGTAGCCGGCGCGATAGTCAGCGTCTGCGCTGGTCATCGGCGTCTCCCGCACGCGCCTGTTCGGCCTGAATCACGTTGAGCGCCTCGCGCGCGGCCGCCTGCTCCGCCAGCTTCTTGCTGGGTCCCTCCCCCACCCCGAGCTGGCGTGTGCCGATTCGGATCCGGCTGATGAAGCGTTTGGCATGATCGGGTCCGCTCTCACTGATTACTTCATATGTGGGATGGGTGCGGAAGCAGCGATGGGCGGTTTCCTGCAGTTCGGTTTTGTAGTCGCGCTCCACGCTGGGACCGCCGATATCGCCGCCGAAGAGCCGTTCCACCACCCGCTGCGCCGGCGCGAGGCCGCTGTCGCTGTAGATGGCGCCGATCAGGGCTTCGAAACCGGCGGCAAGGATGGAGGTCTTCTGGCGTCCGCCGCTCTTTTCCTCGCCCTTGCCCAGCAGCATGCACTGGCCCAGTCCGATACTCTCGGCCTTGGCCGCCAGCGTGCGCGCGTTTACGATCGAGGCGCGCTGGCGCGAGAGCAAACCCTCGGTACCGTTGGGAAAGTGGCGCATCAGCATGTCCGCGATGGCGAGGTCGAGCACGGCGTCGCCCAGGAATTCGAGCCGCTCATAATGCTGATCGGTGCCTTCGGCGGCGCTGGGATGAGTCAGGGCCAGCTTTAACAGTTCGGGACGGATAAAGTTGTAACCGACGGCAAGCTCGACTTGCAGCGGGCGCTGCGCCGGCTCAGGTCCGGGCGGATAGGCTGGACTGAACCACTGTGCCATCCAGCGCCATCGCGCCGCCAGCCGCTGCCTCAACTTCGACTTCATGGTTTTGGAGTTGATCGGGGCCGTGGAAGAGAACTTTGATGTAGTTGCGGCTGTAGCCGCGCAGCCGCTGACAGCCGGGTTCCCGGGTTTCTTCAACTAATACTTTTAGTTTTGTGCCGACAAAGCGGCGCATGAACTGCCCGCGCCGCATCTCGCCCAATGTACGCATCCGCTCGGCGCGCCGTTTGATCTCGGCTGGAGCAACCTGGTCGCCATACTTGGCCGCCGTTGTACCAGATCTTACCGAATATGGAAAAACATGGAAGTAAGCGAGCGGCAGAGCTTCGATAAAGGCAAAATAGCGCTCAAACTGCTCAACTGTTTCGCCCGGAAAGCCGACAATCAGATCGGTTCCGATCGCCGCGTCGGGCATCCGATCGAGAATCCGTTCCACCCGCCGGCGATAGTCATCGGTCTGATAGCGGCGGCGCATCCGCTCCAGTATCCCATCGTCTCCCGATTGCAGCGGGAGATGAAAATGCGGGCAGAAATTCCCCGCCTCGGCGACCAAATCGATAATCTCGTCGCTCAACTCCTCCGGATCGATGGAACTCAGACGCACGCGCGCAATCGGGCAGCGCTCGGCAATCATTTCCAGCAGATTGATCAGATCGACTGAGGGCGACAAGTCCTTGCCGTAGCCGCCCAAATGCACGCCGCTCAGGATTACCTCCTTGAAGCCCTTATGGTGCAGCGCATCGAGGATTTCGAGCACCTGCCGGGGCGGTACGCTGCGCGAAGTGCCGCGCGCGAACGGAACGATACAGAAGGTGCAGAACTGATCGCATCCTTCCTGCAGCTTGAGAAAGGCGCGCGTCTGTCCCGACGGCACCACCGCGGCCGCGTCGATTGCGGCTTTGGTTTTGCGCAGATTGCTCACGGCGACGCGCGGGACGTCCTGTTGGGTCGCGGCGCGCACCAAATCGTCCATCCGGGCCAGGCCGACCACCTGATCGACCTCGCTCGCGGCCGCGAGTTTTTCCGGGCTCGCCTGCGCCAGGCATCCGGTCATGATGATACGCGCGCGCGGGTTGAGCCGGCGGGCGCGGCGCGCCAGCCGCAAGCTCTCGGCGTCGGCGCGGTCGGTTACGGTGCAGGTGTTGACGACGTAGACGTCGGCGGCCTGATCGAAGTCGCATCGCGCCAGGCCCGCCTGGCTCAGGCGCGCTTCGATCATCGCCGAATCGTACTGATTGACCTTGCATCCGAGCGTGGCGATAGCGAACCGCATCATGGGCTACAACGCACTTTCGATAAAGCCGCCGCCCAGCACTTCCTCGCCGCGATAGAAGACGCAGGCCTGGCCGGGGGTGACGGCGGGATTGGCGCGCGCGAACGCGACCTCGGCCCGATCGGCTGCGGTCATCGTCAGGCGGGCCGGGATCGGCGGATGGCGATAGCGGATTTTCACTTCGACTTCCAGCTCGCCGGGCGGACGCGTCGCGGTCCACGTTACCGCGGCGGCGCGCAGGCCCGCGGCGCGCAGTTCATCGCGGCGCCCCACGATTACATTGCCGGAGTCAGCGCTGATGCCGCAGACGTAGAGCGGCTCTCCGGCGGCGACGCCCAGCCCGCGGCGCTGGCCCACGGTAAATCGATGGATCCCCTCGTGGGGGGCCAGAATGCGGCCGGCCGAGTCGATCACGTGGCCGCGGCGGATCTGGCCGGGGCGGCTTTGGCTTTGCACGAAACCGGCGTAGTCGCCGCCGGGCACAAAGCAGATTTCCTGGCTTTCGGGCTTGTCCGCGTTGGCCAGACCCATGCGGCGCGCCCGCGCCCGCACCTCATCCTTGGTCATCGAGCCCAGCGGAAAGAGAGTGCGCGCGAGCTGCGGCTGATTCAAAGTATACAGGAAGTAGGACTGATCCTTGCGCGCGTCGACCGCCTTGAGCAGGCGGAAATCGCCCTGTGGCCCGCGCTCGATTCGCGCATAATGGCCGGTGGCGATGTAATCCGCGTCCAGCGCCTGTGCGCGGGTCCACAGGCGGGCGAACTTGATGTCGCGGTTGCACAAAAGGCATGGATTGGGAGTTCTTCCGGCCAGATATTCGCCGACGAAGGGATGGATAACGCCGGCGGCGAACTCTTCGCGCAGATCGATCACGTAGAACGGAAACCGCATCACCTCCGCGACGCGGCGCGCGTCCTCGAAGTCGTCGTAGGAACAGCACGCGGCGCGGCGGTTGGTGCGCGGCGCGCCGTCATCCGACAGGCGCATCGCGATTCCGATCACTTCGCAGCCCTGTTCGGCTAAAATCGCGGCGGCGACCGAACTGTCCACGCCGCCCGACATTGCCGCGATCACGCGCGCGCCCATCACGCGGTCACCTGCGGATGATTTTCCGCGCGCGCCACCCGCCGCCAGACCGACGCGATGATGCCGCAGGCGTCCTCCACTTCGCGCGCGCCGGTGCCATAGCCCAGACTGATGCGCAGAGAACTGCGCGCCGCGGCCGGCGAACGGCCCATCGCGAGCAGCACGTGCGAAGGTTCGACCGCGCCGGCCGCGCACGCGGACCCCATCGAGACCTGCACACCCGCGAGATCGAGCGCGATCAGCAAGGTCTCGCCGCGCACGCCGGGAAAGCGCAGATTGAGCGTGTTGGGCAACACCTCGCGGCGGGGGCTGTTGAGCTCCAAACCGGGGATCGCGGCGCACAGGCGCTCGAGCATCGTGTCGCGCAAGGCGGCGATGCGGCCGGCTTCCTGTTCCATCCGTTCGCGCGCGATTGCGGCAGCAACGCCAAATGCTACCGCCCCAATCAGATTGGGGGTGCCGGCGCGCAAGCCGCGCTCCTGCGGACCGCCGAACAACAGCGGCGTCATGTTGGCGCCATCGCGCACGAACAGCGCCCCGATTCCGGCCGGCGTGCCCAGCTTGTGTCCGCTGAGCGTCATCAGATCGCAGCCGAGCCGGGAGACATCCACCGCAATGCGTCCGGCGGCTTGCGCCGCGTCGATGTGCAGCATCGCTCCGGCGGCGTGAATCGGCGCGGACAGGCCGCTCAGGTTCTGAATCGTGCCGACTTCGGAGTTGGCCAGTCCGATTGCAACCAGCGCGGTGTTCCGGTCGAGCGCGGAGCGGATTTGCGCGGGATCGACGCGTCCTTCGCGATCCGGTGCGATTCGGATTATCTCCAGTCCTTCGGCCTCCAGATGCGCAAGCGGCTTCATTATCGAAGAATGCTCGATCGCTGAAGTGATGATGCGGGCGCGTGGGCCGCGGGCGCGCAGGGTTCCGAATATTGCGGCGTTGTTGGCCTCGGTGCCGCCGCTGCAAAAGACAATTTGCGCCGGCGCCGCGCCAATCAGAGCGGCGACCTCGGCGCGTGCCTGCTCCAGCATGCGGCGGGCGTTCTGGCCGCCGCGATGCACCGAGGAGGGATTGGCGCCGCCGCCCCCCAGAACCGCGGCGACCGCGCTGCGCACCTCGGGCCGAACCGGCGCCCCCGCGTTATAATCGAGAAAAATCGGCATCGAACGATCTTATCCGCCGGCCATCCGGGTCAGGGTCAGAAAATGCTTCATCAGCGTTGCTTGTGCAGCGAGTTGCCGCTGTTGGCCGGCTCCTCCGCGAGCTTGTCCTCCAGACAGTCCTGACGCTCCTCGACCTCGTTCAGCCGCACCGTCATGCGGTTGAGCTGCTCGGTCAGATTGCTGATGGCGCGCGCGACCGGGTCGGGCAGCCGCGCATGGTCGAGGTCCAAAACGTCGCGGGTGCGGTCTCTTTCCACCACTTTGCCGGGGATACCGACGATGGTCGAATATGGCGGCGCCGACGACACCACCACGGCGCCGGCTCCGATACGGCTGCCATGCCCGATGGTGACCGGACCGATGACCGACGCGCCGGCGCTGATCATGACATGGTCCTCAATGGTGGGATGGCGCTTTTCCTTTTTCAGACTGGTGCCGCCCAAAGTCACGCCCTGGTAGATGAGCACGTCATCGCCGATCTCGCAGGTCTCGCCGATTACGACACCCATTCCATGGTCGATGAACAGGCGCCGTCCGATAGTGGCGCCGGGATGGATTTCGATCCCGGTGAGAAAGCGTCCGGTTTCGCTCAGCATCCGCGCCAAAAGCTTCAGGCGATGCTGCCACATCCAATGGGCGGCGCGGTAAATCCAGATGGCGTGCAGCCCGGGATAGGACAGCACCACCTCAAGCGGGTTGCGCGCCGCGGGGTCGCAGTCCAGGGCGGTCTGAATATCTTCACGCAGGCGGCTCAACCAGGCCATCGGTTATATCACCTCGCGGCAGACTCCGCGCCGGTACGGCGCAGGCCTTACTCGATAGCAGTACGGGCGCGGCCGGTGCGCTCCCGGCTTTTATGGGCCGAACCGCGCCGGGCTTTTGCCGGCAGCCGCGAACGCGCATGGTCGCGATGCAGCTTGTATTCGACGGAATCGACCAGCGCCTGCCAGCTCGCCTCGATTACGTTATTCGACACGCCGACCGTGGCCCAGCGCCGTTTGCCGTCGGAGGATTCGATCAGCACGCGGACGCGGGCGGCGGTGCCGGCGCCGTTGTCGAGCACGCGCACCTTGTAATCGCTCAGATGCATCGCGGCCAGACCCGGATAATAAGGCACCAGCGCCTTGCGCAGGGCCGAATCCAGCGCGTTGACCGGACCGTTGCCGATGGCGGAATTGCGGCTGCGCCTGCCGTCGGGACCGTCGATCACCACGATCGCTTCGCTGAACGGCACCTGATCTTCGTCCCACTTGTCGTCGAAGACGCGGAAGCTGACCAGGCGGAAATGCTCGCGCTCCAGGCCCAACGCGCGCAGCATCACCAGCTCAAAGGACGCGTCGGCGCCGTCAAAGGCGTAACCCTCGGCTTCCAGACGTTTGAGCTCAGCCAGCAGGGCGGCGATGCGTTCGTCCCCAGGATCGATGTCGAGACCGAACTCGCGTGCCTTGTAAACGATGTTGCTCTGGCCGGCCAGCTCCGAAAGCAGTACGCGCCGGCCGTTGCCGACCAATGCCGGATCGATATGTTCGTAGGTGCGGGAATTGCGCTGGATAGCCGAGACGTGCAATCCGCCCTTATGCGCGAAGGCGCTGCGGCCCACGTAGGGCTGGCGCGGCGCCGGCGTGATATTGGCCAGTTCGTACACCAGTGTGGACAAATCGCGCATCGCCTTGAGCCGGGCGGGCGGCACGCACTGATAGCCCATCTTGAGCTGCAGGTTGGCGATCGCCGAGATCAGATTGGCGTTGCCGCATCGTTCGCCCAAACCGTTGATGGTGCCCTGGATCTGGACGGCGCCGGCGCGCACCGCGGCCAGCGTGTTCGCCACCGCAACGTCGGAATCGTTGTGGCAGTGGATTCCGAGGGGGCAGCTTATCGAGGAGCGGACCAGGCGGACCATTTCCTCGATTTCAAACGGCAGCCGCCCGCCGTTGGTGTCGCACAGACAGATCAGGTCCGCGCCCGCGTCAGCCGCCGCGGACAGGCATCGCAGAGAGAATTCCCGGTTGGCGGCGGCGCCGTCGAAGAAATGCTCGGCGTCGAAGATCACTTCGTCCACATGCTTTTTCAGATAGGCGATGGTGTCGTGGATGACGTCGAGGTTCTGTTCGTTGGAAATCCGCAGCGCTTCGCGCACGTGCAGGTCCCAGGTCTTGCCGACCACGGTTGCCACCGGAGTTTGCGCGCGCAGGATCAACTCGAGGTTGCGGTCCTGGGCCGCCTTGAGATTGCCGCGCCGGGTCGAGCCGAACGCCGCCACCCGGGCGTGGCGCAGCCTGAGCTTCTTTACCTCGCTGAAAAACGCCGCATCGCGCTCGTTGGAGCCGGGCCATCCGCCTTCGATGTAATCGAAGCCGAGTTCGTCCAGCCGCGCCGCGATGGATAGCTTGTCGTCGACCGTAAGCGATACGTCCTCGGACTGACAGCCGTCGCGCAGGGTGGTGTCATAGAGCTGGATTTTTTTCGCCGTGCCCATCTGCTCACGAAGCCCCGGAATGCGATGGCGGAGCGCCCGCGCCCAAAAAAGCCTCATGCAGCGCGCGCACCGCCAGCTCACCGTACTTGCTGTTAACCACCACCGACACCTTGATTTCCGAGGTCGAGATCATTTCGATATTGATCCTCTCGCGGGCCAGCACCTCGAACATCCGGGCGGCTACCCCGGCATGGGTACGCATCCCGCATCCGACGATCGAAACCTTGGCGACCTGATCCTCATGGCGAACGCCGCGGGCGCCGATCTCCGCGGCGATTCCCTCGACCATCTCAAGCGCGCGTTTGAGGTCGGTGCGGGCGACGGTAAAGGTCATGTCGGTGCGGCCGTCGGCGCTGGCATTCTGGATAATCATGTCGACGATAATCCCGGCTGCCGCGATCGGGCCGAAAATTTTCGCGGCCAGACCCGGACGGTCCTCGACGCCGCTTAACGTAAGCTTGCTTTGATTCTGGTCCAGGGTCACGCCCGCGACCAGAACGTCTTCCATCGATTGATCTTCCTGTCCCACCCAGGTCCCCGGAGCTTCGGAAAAACTCGAACGCACCATCAGCGGTACGTTGAAACGCTTGGCAACTTCGACCGAGCGATGCTGCAACACCTTGGCGCCCAGCCCCGCCAGCTCAAGCATCTCATCGTAAGAAATGCGCTCGAGCTTTCTGGCGTTGGGGCACAGGTTCGGGTCAGCCGTGTAAACGCCATCAACGTCGGTGTAAATCTCGCACAGGTCGGCGTCGAGCGCGGCGGCCAGAGCGACAGCGGTCAAATCCGAGGCGCCGCGGCCCAAAGTTGTGATGTCGCCCTTGGCGTCGACGCCCTGGTATCCGGCCACCACCACGATATTCCGCTGCTTGAGGGCCTGCAACACGGCCTCGCAGTCGATGGACTTGATGCGGGCGCGGCCATGATTGGAATCGGTCGAGATGCGCATTTGATGCGCCAGGAAGGAAATCGCCGGCTGGCCCATCCCGCGCAGCGCAATCGCCAGCAGCGCGGAGGAAACCTGCTCGCCGGTCGCAACCAGCACGTCGGTCTCGCGCGGATCGGGCGAATCGCACAACTGGTTGGCAATCGCAAACAGCCGGTTAGTCTCCCCAGCCATCGCGGAGACCACGGCAATAATGTCATTACCGGCGCTGCGCGAACGCATCACACGATCGGCAACCGCCTTGATCCGCTCGACCGAACCGACCGAAGTTCCGCCGTATTTCTGAACAATCAGCGCCATCGCACAGCCGTCCCCGGCGTCCGCGGCGCGACAAACCTGGTAGCCATCGTCCTCGCCAAAACAAATAGTTTGAACATCCGCGGCCAGAGGCCCGGAACCTGAATCTCAAATTGTCTCTTAAAGCGTCAATCCGGGCAAACCGGACGCCAACGCCGGTAAGAGACGGCCGCCGCGGTCTGCGAACGATCAGCCGAACTGCTGCTGCAGGCGGTGCAGGATCGCAGCGTAGCGGTCGCCGGCGGCGACCAGTTCGATTTTGCGGCAGTTGGCGCCCTCGTACGAGATACGGATTTCTAAGCGGTCCAGTTCGGGCGCCTCGCGCAGGCGTTCGTACCATTCGACCGCGGCCACGCCGGAAGAGAACAGGTATTCGCGCAGGCCGAGATCATCGATGTCGGTTTGTTCCAGCCGATACAGGTCGATGTGGTACAGCGGCAGACGCCCGTGATGCTCCTGGATCATGGTAAAGGTCGGGCTCAGGATGCGTTCTTCGGGGAGGTTGAGTCCGCGCGCCAGACCCTTGATGAAGCAGGTTTTGCCGACGCCCAACTCGCCGGAAAACCCCAGCAACTCACCGCCGGCCAGCAGGGAGGCCAGACGCCGGCCCCACGCCTTGGTTTCGCGCGCCGAGGAGCTATGCAGTGTCAGGGTCAACATGCTTCAGTTCAAACCATCGTTTACGCAACCGGCTCGGGTGCCTGGCGCTGTTTCTAGACATATCCTAACGCGTTCAGAGCCGAAGGCAATTCGGCGATAAGGTCGCCGGCCAGAAACCCGATTGGCCCGCTTCGGCGCGCGATACGGTCGGCCGCCGCGCCATGGACAAAGACCCCCAACGCCATCGCGTCCAGCGGTCTCATGCGTTGACCCAGCAGCGATCCGATGATTCCCGACAGCGCATCGCCCATCCCCGCCGTCGCCATCCCGGGATTGCCCGAGGAATTGATGTAGACGGTTGCGTCGGGCGCGGCGATTACCGTCCGGCTGCCTTTGAGCAGGCATGATGCGCCGGTGAGCTCGCACAGGCGGCGCGCGGCTGAAATCCGATCCGCATTGACGGCGGCGGTGGATGCTTTCAGCAGCCGCGACATCTCGCCCGGATGCGGCGTCAGCACCAGCGGACCGGCGGCCTTGCGCGCCTTCTCGCAGCCGATTTCGGACAGTGAATTGAGGCCGTCGGCGTCGATCAGCAGGGGCCGCTCGGGCGCCGCGCCTTCGCGCATCAGAAACGTCAGCAGTTCCCGCGTGTCACTGTTGACCGACACTCCCGGTCCGAAGATCAGCGCGCTTTTGCCCACAATCAACTCGCGCAGGCGTTCGATCGTGGCGCGGGCCGAGAAGTGTCCGTCCGCGTCGGGCATCGGCTCGGTCATCAACTCCGCCTGACCCGACGCGACCACTTCAGCCACGCAGCGGGGAATCGCAGCGGTAACCAGGCCCGATCCGGTGCGCAGGGCGGCGCGTGAGGCGAGCAGCGCGGCGCCGCTCTTGCCCAAACCGCCGGCGATTATCAGCGGATGACCGAAAATTCCTTTGTGTGAATCGGCGGCGCGCGGCCGCATCAGCGCCCTCACGTCGGCGGATTGAAGGTAGCGTCCGGCAGGCCGCACGTCGGCTTCGGCCTGCGGCGGAAAGCCGATGTCGGCGATTTTCAGGTCGCCGCAGTGGGCAGCGCCCGGATAGCTGACGTGTCCATACTTGGCAAAGCCGAAGGTCACGGTGAGGTCGGCGCGCACGGCCGAACCCATGATCGCGCCGGTATCGGAATTGACGCCGGACGCGATATCGACCGCGGCCACCGGAGCGCCACAGGTACCGATCAGGTCTACAGCAACCGCGGGGAGGCCCTTGATGTCGGCGTTGAGACCGGTGCCGAAGATCGCGTCGATAACGATTCCCGGCCTGCTGATGAACGCGCCGCGCAGCGCGGCTTCATCGATAGTTTCACTCAGTTCGCCGCCGGCGGCGCAGTAATCGGAGCATGCACGCGCGGCGTCGCCTTTGAGCGACGCGGCCGCGGCCAGCAGGACAGCGCGCACCTTGACGCCGAGCTGTCTGAGCCGGCGCGCCGCCACCAGACCGTCGCCCCCGTTGTTGCCTTTGCCGGCAACGACCAGGACGCCCTGCTGCAGCTGCGCCGTGGAGGACCATCGCGCGGCGATTTCGCCGCCGACCGCCTCACCCGCGCGGGTCATCAGCGAGTACGACGCAACGCCATACTTCTGCTGGCTGAGCAGGTCAATTTGTCGGCTTTCAGCGGCGGTCAGCAGTTTCATTGCGGTGCCCGCGGCGCGCTAATCGAAGTGGACGCAGCCCTTTAAAAGCAGGGAGGAGACCGGCGCCGCGGCGCAAATGGCCACCTTCACCCTGTCCCACCAGGCAATGATACTGTTGAAACCCGACTATCGCCATCGAAGCCGCTGTGCGCACCCCCTTCCTGCCTTTTCTTTGCAGAATTTCACCAACCGGAAAAGTTGGCGCCAGCGATGTTGGTTTTTGCGGCAGCCTCAGATTTTGAAACCGGCAACGGTCAGCGTCTTGAGGCGCCGATCAAATCTTTCATTTCGCGCACCGCGCGCGACATCCCGACCATCACGGCGCGGGCAACTATCGCATGTCCGATGTGGAGCCATTGGATTCCACTGAGGGCGGCAATCGGACCGACGTTGACGTAATTGAGGCCGTGCCCGGCGTTGACTTTGATTCCCAATGTGCGGCCGGTTTTGATTGCCTGCTGGATACGCCGCAGCTCGGCTTGCGCCGCTTC
>JAJPJA010000053.1 GCA_021324455.1 Pseudomonadota bacterium
CAGCGGTTATAGTCGCGGTACGTCCCGGGCACGTCGCCTTCCCACCGGGGAATCTGCCAGGCCGCGTCTTCGTGCACGTTCTGGAATTCCTGCATCAAAAAGAATCCGCCCGTGGTGCCCGATCCGAAGGTATGTTCGCCGGTCTCAGGGATCGAACCCGGATAGTAAAGATTCCAGTACAATTTCCAGTACTTCAGCTGCGCATCATAAAGATCGATCCACTGCGGACCCAACTGTTCCTTGTCCAGATACATCGTTCGGCTTCCGTAGCAATAGCCCTGGCGCTGAGAGGGCAGGCGCCGGATATCGAATACATACATGTCGCGCAGTTGCCATTTGCCGTCGATCGGACGCGGAATGAATGAGGGCCAGTACCAGGTCTTGGGAATGCCCTCTCCCGAGTCATAGAAATTCTTGTTGTCGAACACCATCGTCAACAGGCGCTTGGTGCCGAGAAACTTCGCCTGAAAGATCGGAACCTGGAGATTGAAACCGTTGCGAAAATCGTCGTTGGTAAAATCTCCGCCGGCAAACGGTGCGCATCGCGCCGCCGCCGATAACCGCAGCGACCGCCGCAGCGAGGGCACGAATACGTAGTTCTCCTGCACCCGCGCCGGATCGTCGTAAAAGAGCTGCAGCACCGTGGTGTACTTGGACTCCTCGGGCTCGAACACTTCGCAATTCTCGGTCAGGAACACGCCGTCCGCGTCCGGCATGTTCGGCGGCAGTCCGGGCGTACTGATATGCATCTGCTTGAAGTGAACGCATTCCACCGACGTCTTGGTATGGCTCAGATGGCGATCGACGGCCTGCGACCAGGTATCGATCTGCCCGATGTGCGGCTGCCAGTTGTAATAGGTATCCCACATCAATTCAGCGCCCATCTGAGGTCCGCCCGGATGCGGAAACGGAATCCCGGAGACGTACCCCTGAAGCGAGGTGCCGCCGTCAGAGCGCGGGATCAGTTTCACCTGGGAGGCGTATTTCTCGGTATCGGCTACATACTGTCTGGGCAGCGGGTAGGACTGCGTCGGACCCACGACCATCTGGAAATCGGGCGGCGGCGCGAACGTGGCCAGCTTTCCGGCCAGCAGAAGCTGCAGTCCCAGCGGCATGAACTGCCTGTACTTCTGCCAGTTCCGGGCGTTGATGACGGTGCCGGGCGCAATCGACGGATTGGAGTCCGCCGACGCCAGCGTGTCATAAAAGTGTTCGTCGAAGCTGGGTAAATTGCTCTGGGCGTCAGCCGAGGCTGCCGCGATGAGCAACGCCGCGGCCAGGCACAGTGTCAGACTACTCAGTCGCCGCATGTGATTCGTCCTCCCTGGGCTGTTTTTCAATATATGGACAGCGGGCGGAACGGTCCCGCGAATCGGATTTTATCAGAGGGGAGCACGCCCCCCGGGAGTTTTTTCGATATCCCGCTGCCGAACCCGTAAAAGCGGGTTGGGACCTGATTTCAACGGCTGTAATGTACAGTTGCGCCCGAGTTGGTACCGCGCAAGGGCGCGGTTGCGGAGTAATCTGGAGCCCGTCTATTCCGATAGTCGAATCATCCAACATGTTGTAAATGCGGCGGCCGAAAAAAAAACGGGGCCGAATTGGCGCCAGTGCATCACCGTTTTCGGAAAGTTACACCCCGTTTACAACAATCGCTTCCGAAGTGTCAAACTCGCTGCGCTGTGGCTGCGCCCCAATTTGGATGCGGTTACTGCGGCCGCTTTCCATCGGCGTATTTCATCGCCGGCTTCAGAGTTTAAATGCGCGGGCGGCGTTTTCGCCCAGGATTTTGCGCTTTGCGCTTTCCGTCAGATCGGCGCGATCCGCAATCTGCGCCACCACGCCCTGGAACTGATGGTCCGGATGCGGATAATCGGTGGAAAAACACAGGTTGTCCTCGCCCAGACAACTGATAAACTCCGGCAGCATCCTCTCCTCGCCGTCCGCGGACACGAAGCATTGGCGCTTGAAGTATTCCGACGGTTTGAGCGCAGGGCGCGAGGGCAGCGTGTAACCCCATTCCTCGACATGATGATCCATGCGTTCTATCCAGTACGGCACCCAGCCGCATCCCGCCTCGACGATGACGACGCGCAGATGCGGATGGCGTTCCAGCACGCCGCCGCAAATGAGACTGAGCAGCGCCATCTGCTGCTCGAAGGGATGGCAGATCATGTGGCGGAAGAGAAAGTTCTGGTAGCGTTCGTTGCCGATCTGCGGCACGTCCTGGGTGGCGCCTTCATGCAGCACCAGCGGCACATCGAGTTCCTCCACCGCCGACCAGAACGGCTCCCACTGGGGATTGTCGAAGGTGCGTCCGCCGATCGGGTTGGGCCGGAAGAACGCGCCTCTAAGCCCGAGTTCGCCCACCGCCCGGCGCAATTCCGCGATCGACGCCTGCACGTCCATTTGCGGCAGGATCGCCGGACTGATGAGGCGTCTGGGGTCGGCGCTGCAGAAATCGTGCGCCCAGTTGTTGAAGGCGCGGCATAACGCGACCGTGATCTCCAGGCTCTCGATACCGAAGAAGAACAACCCGGTGGTCGTGTACATGACCATCGCTTCGATCCCTTCGGCGTCCATGTCGGCCAGGCGCACGCGCGGGTCGCGGCCGCCGGCGCTCATCTTGCGGCCGCCCTTGAGCGAGTCTTCGGTGCCATAGAGATACGGCGTGAGCTTGCCGCCCACCGACAGCCGGTAGCGTCCCTGTTCGTACATCCCTTTGGGCGCGAGGGGATGATATTTGGGTTCGAGGTACCTGGTCCAAATCGTATCGGGCTCCATGAAATGGCCGTCGGCGTCGATCACGCGATACTTCGCCATCCTGGTTCCTCCAATTATCCCGGCTGATTGTTTGCTACAGCCGCCATACTTCGACCGCGGTGCGGCCCAGCACCCACTCCTGATCTTCTTCGGGAAGCGGATCGATACATTTGCGCAGCGCCCCAAGCGGATCCTTGTGCGCGTCGGCATGCGGATAATCGGTCGCCCACATCATCCGATGGGCCCCGATGCGGCGCGCGATCAGCGGGATATCCTCGTCGTCAGCCTCGGCCGAAATGTAACAATGCTCCCTGAACACGGCGCTGGGCTTGCGTTTCATCGGGGTGGTGAAGCCGAACATCTCGTACTTGGCGTCCGCGCGTTCCATCCACGCCGGCAGCCAGGCGCATCCGGTCTCCAGCACCACGTATTTGAGCCGCGGAAAGCGCTCCAGCACACCGCCCTGGAAGATCAGATTCATGCTCATGATCGAGTCTTCGGTCAGTTCCATGAAGAAGAACCACGGCGCGCGCCCGGCCGGATAGAACTCGTGGCCCAGCGAGTTGGGGCGCACCTGCACGTGGGTGGAAACCGGAAGACCGGCGGCCTCGCACGCGCTCCAGAACGGATCGTAGTAGCGATGCCCGTATGGGCGCCCATTCATCGGATACGGAGTGCAGAAGATTCCCTTGGCTTTGCCCTTGACGCGCCGCACCTCGGCGAGGGCAAGATTGACGTCGCACAGGTTGACGTGAGCGATCGGAATGAGGCGCCCGGGATGCCCGGAGCAGAAGTCGAACAGATAGTCGTTGTAGGCGCGGCAGTAGGCGGCGGCCAGCTCCGCGTCGCGGCATTCGCCTTCCCACACGATACCGATGGTCGGGTAAAGGATCGCGATATCGATCCCCTGCTGGTCCATCTCGCGCACCCGTGCGGCGGGATCGATCGCGCCCGGGGTTCTGCGGGCCACCTCCCAGTACGCAAGCCTGGGATCGGCGTACAGTTCGGTCAAATCCTGGTAGGCGCCGCCCAATCCGCCCAGTCCGCCGTGATGAAAAATCCGGCTGGGCTTGCGGTCGAACTCCAGGTATTCCAGTCCGTTTCGATCCACGCCGATACGAATCGCGCGCTCGCGATATTTCGGTTCGAGATAACGCTCCCAGGTGTCGGGCGGCTCCAAAATATGCCCGTCGGCATCGACTACCGGTGATTTCCGCATCGCTTGAGCTCCATCCTCGGAGTACTGATCCAGTATCAACCGCAGCCGGGTTTTTGCAATTCCGCGCCGATGTACCGCGGCGGCGCCGCCGGTGCTGGCGATCCGCTTCGGATTGTAGCAATAGATTTGATCCGGGAATGGAGGAAAGCCCCATGCTTAAGGTTGTTTACTGCATCACCAAGCTGCCCCATCTGAGCGACGAAGAGTTCCATCGCTACTGGCGCGATGTTCACGGACCGATCGCCAGCCGTATCCCCGGATGCCGCCGGTACGTGCAGAGCCATTCGCTGTACCGCGGCAAAACCCGCCCGCCGTATGACGGATGCGCCGAGATGTGGATGGACGACTGGGACGCATATAAAAAGGCGATGAACAGTCCCGAGGTCAAGGCGGCGCTCGAGGACGAGAAGAAGTTCATCGACCATTCCCGCACTGCGTTTTTCGTCACCGAAGAGCATCACGTGGTGTAATACGGCAATGGCTGCGCAGTGGGCGGCGGCCAAGACTCCCCTGCATTTCCCGGGAGGGTGCGCGCAATGACCCAGACCAAAGCCGCAAAAGTCCGCAAATTGGTCGATCATCCGATCATCGACGCCGACGGCCATCTGGTTGAACTCGGTCCGCTGCTCGACGACGAACTGGTTGCCGCTCTGGAAGAAACCGGCGGACGCACGCTGCGCGATCGCTACCTGGCCTCTCAGGTCAAGCCGTTCGATACCTCCACGGCGCTGTCCGATCGCAGCGACCCGCGGGTACGCGATCAATGGCTGGCGATGCCGTCGTGGTGGGGATGGCAGACGCGCAACGTCAAGGATCGCGCCACCGCCCATCTGCCGCGTCTGCTTTACGAACGCCTGGACGAGATGGGCATCGACCTGACTCTGCTCTATCCCTCCACGGTGCTGGCGCTGCTCGATCTGGAAGACGTCGAACTGGGCGCGGCGCTGGCGCGCGCGGCCAACCGATGGCTCGCGCGCATCTTCAGACCCTATCGCGATCGAATCGTGGTCGGCGGAATCGTGCCGATGAGCAATCCCACAGTTGCGATCGCCGAGCTCGAATACGCAGTGAAGGAACTGGGCCTGAAGACAGTGGTGGTGACCGGCTACGCGCGGCGGCGGCTGGCCGGCGGACAGATCCGCCTGGACACCTTCGGCCTCGACAGCGAATACGACTATGACCCGTTGTGGGCGCGATGCGTCGAGCTGGGCGTGGCGCCGCTGTCGCACAGTTCGCATCTGCATACGCGGGTGGCGCGCTCCATCTCCAACTACGTGTACAACCATATCGGCGCGCTGTCCGCCTCGCACGAGTCGCTGGCCAAGTCGCTGTTTTTGGGCGGCGTCACGCGGCGCTTTCCCGGTCTGCGCTTCGGTTTTTTGGAGGGCGGCGTCGCCTGGGCGTGCAGCCTCTACGCCGACCTGCTGGGGCATTGGAGCAAGCGCAACTGCGAAAACATCCTCGATCTCGATCCCGACCGCCTCGACGTCGACGAGCTGATGCGTTACATGGAGCGCTACGGCGACGGCGCGGTGCGATCGAGGCTGGATGAGATCCGGCGCTTCTTTGCGCGGCCCGCGGCGCGTCCCGCGACGCTGGATGAATTTGCGCGCGCCGAAATCCGCCGCGCCGAGGATATCCGCGATCGGTTCGTGCCCAATTTCCACTTCGGATGCGAGGCCGACGATCCGCTGGTCGCGTGGGCCTTCAAGGCAAAGGTAAACCCGATGGGCGCCAGGCTGCGCGCGATGATGGGCTCCGACATCTCGCATTGGGACGTGCCCGACATGACCGAGCCGGTCGCCGACGCATACGGGCTGGTGGAGCGCGGACTCATCACCGAAGAGGATTTCCGCGAGTTCACGTTTCTCAACGCGGTGCGCCTGCACGCCGGGATGAATCCGCGCGTGTTCGAGGATACGGTGTGCGCAAAAGCCGTCGCACAGGCATTGGCGCAGGGCCTGGACTGAACCCGTCTGACTCCCGCATCCATCCCAGGAGGGTGCGCCCAATTCGGCACGGAGGCGTTAATGGCCAAACACGACGCGAAACCCCTGCGCACGGTGCTGTTTTGCGCCGATACCGAACCGGCCGAGATCGACGCCGCCTACAACTGCGGCGCGGATTCGATCGTAATCGATCTCGAAGAGCCCAAAACGCCCTTTCCGCCCGGCGCACAGGCAAGGGCGCGCGCGGTGGTCAGATCGTTCATCGACGCGGCCCCGGCCAGAGATCGTCCGTTGATCTTCGTGCGCGTGCAGCCGCCCTCCAGCGGGCAGACCTTGCGCGATTTGCGCGCCGCGATGAGCGATCGGCTGGCGGGGATTCTGGTACCCAAGATTCAGTCTCCGGCCGACATCCACGCGGCCGACGCGCTGCTGACCAATATGGAAGTCGATCTTGGTCTGCCGGCCGGCCGCACCATGATCTATCCGATCCTGGAAACCGCGCAGGCGCTGCGGCTCGCGTATGACATCGCGATGGCGTCGCCGCGCGTCAGCTACATGGGCGGCGCGATCTCGCGCTTCGGCGATATCCATCAGGCGGTGGGCTATCGATGGACCGCGCAGGGGCGCGAAACCTTGTTCCTGCGCTCCAAGGTGCTGCTCGACGCCAGGGCCGCCGGCATCCGCTACCCGATCAGCGGGATGTGGGGCGGCGATTTGGACGACGAGAAAGGACTGCGCGCGTGGTGCAAGGAACTGCGCGAGCTGGGCTATTACGGGATGATGATCGGAAACCCGCGCCTGGTTCCGATCGTGCACGAATATTTCACTCCGACGGCGAGCGAAATCGCGTACTGGAAGGACCTGGATCGGCTGGCGGCGGCAGCGGAAAACTCCGGCGGCGGACCGATTATCTACGGCGATCCGAATCGCGGCGAAGGGCATCGCGTGCACATCGCGCATGTCGGCTCCGCACGCAAGAATCTGATCTGGGCGCGCGAACTGGGTTTGGCCTAGGAGCGGATGCCGCTGCGCGAGCCCTGCTACAGCTCCTTGTCGCCGATCGAATCCTTGAGCAAAAAATCGTTGGTCAAATCGCCCGCCAGACGCACCCGGCTGGCGTCCAGCGAATCGAGATCCCAGCCCCCCGGCCGGGTCATGGTGCGCTTCAGCTCCGGCTCGGAGAACAGCCCGACTTCCTCGCCGCCCGCATACAGGGTGCGGCCGTTGATGTTCGACGCCGCCTCGGTGCACAGCCAGACCACCAGCGCGGATACCCGTTCGGGCTTGTATTCCGCGCCCCACCGATCCGCCATCTCGAAGCCGATGGCGAACTTGCCCAATGCTTCCATCAAGGGAAGCCACTTGACGCTGCGCTCGTTGAACGCCGCCGCCATCCCGGTCTGCGCGCGCGGACGCACCGCGTTGCATCGAATTCCGAATCTGCCCAGTTCGCGCGCGAGGCTGCGCGTAAGGCCGATGATTCCTTCCTTGGCGGCGGCGTAGTTGGAATTGGTCGGATGGCCCAGGCCGGAATCGGAGCCGATATTGACGATCACGCCGCTGCGCTGGCGCTTGAAGATCGGTGTGGCATATTTGATGGTGGCGAAGCATCCTTTCAGATGCACCGCCACGACCTGGTCCCAATCCTCTTCGCTCATATGATCGATCTCATCGACGCGGAAGATGCCGGCGTTGTTAATCAGGATATCGAGGCGGCCGAATGCCTCGACCGCGGTATCGATCAGGCGGCGCGCACCGTCCATCACGGCGACGCTGTCGGTGTTGGCCACCGCTTCCCCGCCCAGGGCGCGGATTTCATCGGCAACTTTAGCCGCCACTTTAACGTCCGCGCCGCGGCCGACCGGCTCGCCGCCAAGATCGTTAACGACCACTTTGGCGCCTTCGCGCGCCAGCAGCAGCGCATGCCCGCGCCCCATCCCGCGCCCCGCGCCGGTAACAATCGCGACCTTGCCCTCAAGCCGTTTCTTTTCCATCTGCGGCTACGCTCCCGCGGATTGCTGTCACGCGAGCATAGCTAGATCAGATTGGGGTTGAATAACAACCCGCAACTATCGCCGATGCGGCCTGCTGGATTCAGCCGTAATAGTCGCCGCTGTACGTCGGATGGCCGGCGGCGTGCTGAAGCTTTTTCGCCTTGATAGCCGTCTCTACAGCAGGGCGTCGCGGAAGGGGTCGTCGCGCTGCGGGGGATGCTGCAGCAGGTTGATGGCCCAGCGGCGCGCCTGACGCATCGCTTCTTCCGCCCGCTTGAACAGCCGCTCGCGGTACATCGTGCCCCACACGTACACGTCCACCGACGGCTCCTCGCCCAGGAACACGTCGATGATCCAGTCCTCGAGCGCGGGACCGCAGATCAGCAGGCGCACCAACCGGCCGTGATCGATCACGATTCCACGCGCTTCGCGCGGCAGGCGGAACTCGTCCTTGACCCGCTTGATGAGATGCTTGGGGTAATGTTCTTCGGTCATCGGCACGTAGGCCCATCCGCCCTGCGGCGGATTGGCTTCGCGCGCGATGTTGAGGTTGTTGTCGGTCAGATGCTCCTTGGCACGGTCCTGATCGTAATCGCGCGCGACGCTGTAGAAGCTCATCGCAATCGGCAGCTTGGGCAGCTCGGGCTCATTGCGCGCCGCCTTGGGCTTTTTGACGGTGGTCTCAACCCACCATCGATCTTCCACATTGGGCTTGCTGGCCATGACGGTTCAGGCCTCAGGAACGGGCCGCACGCGTTTTGGACGCCTTGACCCGGACTCTGCTCTTGAGGCGGGCCGCCTGACGCCGGCCGGTGACGACGCGGCGTCCCGCAGTGGGGCGGGCGCGGACCGTCGCGGCGCGGCGTGAGGACGCGTCCGGGCTGCGGCGCATCGCGGCGGCGCCGCGGCGCAGCCCGCGCACCATGCGGCGGGTGAAGGTGTCGGCCTTGCGCTCAGCGTCGGTCCAGAACAGGAAATGGCCCATTTCGTGGTAAAAGGTCTGGATCCACATGCGTTCGGTCTTGTAGATGCGTCCGCGTTTCCAGTTTTCCGGATGGATCAGGTGGATGCGGCCGTTTTCATAAGTTTTTCCGGCGGTTTTGCCCCAATCGATGTACTCGTACCATTCGATACGGGGGCGCTTGACGTTGTAGAAGCGGCAGAATTCGCCCACCGCGCGCCGGAACTCGGCCGCCTTGTGCGTGCGAAAATAGGCGCTCAGGCTGCGGTCGATACTTCTGCGAATCGCCAGCGGTGGAACAATCATGCGCACAGAACCAATTTCCTCCCGGTGGTGCGGATCATAGGAAGGGCTTTCGACCGCAGTCAATGTTCGGGAAAAAAGCTAGTATAAATGGGACGTTTTTGTTGTTTTGCGTCGAAAAACAACGGTTCGCCGCCGCCCTCCCCTGCTCCCCGCCGCCGCTCGTCTACTGCCGCCCTCATCCATTTGGTATATTTGAGCCGGTTTTAGACCACGCGACAAAGTGAGGGCCCCGGAAATGGCTGATTTCTACTCCGCCGACGCTCCCAAAACCCTGCGCAAGCTCCGCCAACTCAAACCCGACATGTTCAAAGCCTTCATCGACTTTGACCAGATCGTTTTCAAGGACGGCGCCATCAGCGGCAAGATCAAGCAACTGATGGCGATCACCGCGGCTCATGTCACCCAGTGCCCCTGGTGCATCGACGTGCACACCAAGGCGGCCGTCGAGCATGGCGCCAGCGACGAGGAAATCGCCGAGGCGGTATTCGTCGCGATGGCGATGCGGGCGGGAGCGGCGTTCAGCCATGGCATCATCGCGCTCAACTCGGCCGAAGAGGGCCACAAGCATTAATCCGCACCATGGAACAGGGACAAGCGCCGCGTAAAACCCGGCAAATCGATATCGGCGGTATCCCGGTGGGCGGCGACGCTCCGGTGGTGGTCCAGTCAATGTGCGCCACCCGCACCATGGACATCGACGCTACCGTCGCCCAGACCCATCAACTGGCCGGCGCCGGTGCCGGCATCGTGCGTATCGCGCTGGACAATGAGAAGGAAGTGGCGGCGCTGAAGGAAATCCGCGCCCAGACCAAAGGCATCGTGCTGTCGGTCGATTTGCAGGAGAACTACAAGATCGCCGACAAGGTCGCGCCGCACGTCGATAAAATCCGCTACAACCCCGGCCATCTGCATCATATCGAGAAAGCCAAAACCATCCCGCAGAAAGTGCGATGGCTGGTCGAGGTCGCGCGCGACCACAACCTCGCGATCCGTATCGGAGTGAACTGCGGTTCCGTGGCGCCGGCTTTTGTGGCCCGGTATCCCGACGACCAGCTTAAGGCGATCGTGGAATCGGCCGCCTATCATTGCGATCTGATGGACCAGTACGGCTTCAACCGCTTTGTGGTCTCGCTCAAGGATTCCGACCCAGCCAAGGTGGTCGAGGCCAACCGCCGCTTCGCGCAGCGCCGCCCCGACGTGCCGATCCATCTGGGCGTCACCGAAGCGGGGCTGCCCCCCGAAGGCATCATCAAAACCCGCATCGCGTTCGAAAAGCTGCTGGCCCAGCGCATCGGCGAGACCATCCGCGTGTCGCTGACGCTGCCCAACGAACGCAAGCACGAGGAAGTGACGGTCGGCCATCAGATCCTGAACGACGTCGCCGCCGGCCGCTTCATCTCGGTGCCTGATTACGGGCAGGGATTGAATATCATCTCGTGTCCGTCATGCTCGCGGGTGGAGAACGAGCGCTTTGTCGAACTGGCGCAGCAGGTCAAGGAACTGACCATTTACGCCGCGCGGCATCGGATTACGATCGCGGTGATGGGATGCCGCGTCAATGGTCCGGGCGAGACCGACGACGCCGACCTGGGTCTGTGGTGCGGCCCGACCACGGTCAATCTGAAACGAAAAGATCGCAAGCTGGGCAACTTCAGCTACGACGATGTTCTGGGCCGGCTGCGGCAGGAGTTGGATCGTCTGATCGCCGAGCGCCCAGGTTAACCAGCTCCAGCGTATCTGGCGTGCGGGGCTGGACGCGGAGGGCGCGGCTATTTTTCCGCAGCGGGTTTGGTTTTGCGCAGGGCCTGGGCTACGCCGGGCATGCGTTTGGAGCCGCGGCCCTCGCCCCGATCCCACTGCGCGTATTCCTGGACGCGGGTCAGGAAATGATGCGAATGCGCGTTGCGGACAGCGGTGTGGAATCCCATCTCGTCCTGGGCGTTGTTGATCGCGAATTTGATCATCCGCAGCGTAAACCCATCGCTCTCCGCGATACGTCCGGCCAGCGCCAGCGTCTCCCGCTCCAGCTCGGCGCGCGGCACCACGATGTTGGCCAGCCCGGTGCGCAGCGCCTCCTGCGCGTCGATGAAGCGGCTCTGGAACAGGACCTCCTTGGCCTTGCGCGGCCCCACGTCCCACGGCGCGGAGAAATACTGGGTGATAGAGGGCAGGAACATGGCGTCATCGGCGGCGGCGATGAGGTCCATCGCGGAGGCGAACATGTAGCCGCCGAAAATGCAGAAACCCTGCACCTGCGCGATGGTGGGCTTGGGCAGATTGCGCCATCTCAGCGTGTTGTCCAGAAACAGCTCCCATGACCTGAAATGGCGGTTCTTCAGGCCCCTGGTGTTGTAGAAGCTGGCGGGATTTTCCTTTTCGTCGGGAGTGCCGAGGTCGTGGCCGGCGGAGAAATGGTCGCCGGCGCCGGCCAGGATCACTACCTTGACGTCGTCATCCGCCACGGCTTGCTCAAAGGCGCGATCCAGCTCCTTGAGCAGCACGGTGGATTGCGCGTTGCGATAGCGCGGACGATTGAGCGTGACGCGCGCGACGCGGTCGAGCTTTTCGTAGAGCAACTGCGTGTACGGCATCGCGCCTCCTACATGGTCAGATTCAAGGCGAAATGGGCGGCGCCGATCAGCGGCGCGTGCGGATTGAGCGCGACGCTCACCTCGATCCCGCGCAGCACGCCGCTCATGCGCCCCTTGTCGGCGAAGGCCTGCATGAATTTGCCGTTGCGCAGCACCGCGATCAGCCGCGGCGCGATTCCGCCGGCGATGAACACTCCGCCCAGCGCCATGCATCGCAGCGCCGCGTTGCCGGCTTCGGCGCCGTAAATCGCCGCGAACAGATTAAGCGTCTCGACACACAGCTCGCACTTGCCCGCCAGCCCGGCCTGGGAAATCACCGCGCTGCGGTCGGCGGCGCCGGCCAGCTCCTGCTGCAGCCAAGGCGGCTCGGGCGCAAAGCCGCTGTCGCGCAGGAAGCAGTAGATATTGTGGATGCCGGGGCCGGACAGCACCCGTTCGTTGCTCACGTGGCTGCCGAATTGCTTTTGCAGGTAGCGCAGCAATTCGATTTGACGTTCGTCGCGCGGAGCGAAATCGGCATGCCCGCCCTCGCTGGCCATCGGATGGTGCTGGGAGCCGTCAAAGCACAAAAACGCCTCGCCCAAACCGGTGCCGGCCGCGATCACCGCGATGTTGCCCTTATGCCGCGGGGTCGCGCCGTGATTGAGGATCTCCAACTCGCCGGGGCCCAGGTAGCGTACGCCGAACGCGGTGGCCTGCAGGTCGTTGAGCAGCTTGACGCGGCATCCCAGCGTCCTCTCCAGCGCCGCTTCGGCCACGTTCCAGGTCAGATTCGTGGTATGAACGCGGCCTTCAACGATCGCGCCCGGAATACCGAAGCAGGCGGTTTCCAGCCGCACGCCGGGAAAGTCGCGCAGGAACTCGGACAGGATCGCTTCGAGCGAGGGGTAATGGGCGCTGGCAAAAGTCCGCTCGGCCCGCTGATGCATCCCCTCGGTCGTGCGTTCGTACAGACCGATCAGGGTCTTGGTGCCGCCGATGTCGCCCGCGATGATCATCAATTACCTTCGGCGCGAATACAGGCGCGGCGCGCCGCGCGGCCGCCTCGCTCAGCGCATCTCGCCCGCGTAGATTTTTATTATATCGGTCAGCATGCGCAGCGCATCGGCTTTTTTGCGCTGGAAGGTATTGCGCCCGATAATCGAGCCGAACCCGCCGCCGTCGCGAATCGCGCGGATTTCCTCCAGCAGCGATTGCTCGTCCGGCTTGGTCTCGCCGCCGGAGAAGATCACGATCCGGCGGCCGTCAAACGCGCTCTGCACCACGTGACGCACGCGCTCGGCCTGGGTCGCGATCGGGACCTTGTTGGCCTCGTAAACGGCTTTGGCTTCGGGCTCTTCCAGATGCGCGCTGGGCAGCTTGACCTTGATGACATGGGCGCCCAATTGCGCCGCGATTTGCGCCGCATAGGCGCATACGTCGATTGCGGTCTCGCCCGCCTTGCTCAGATCGGAGCCGCGCGGATACGACCATACCACCACCGCCAGCCCCGCGTCCCTGGCCTCGGCCGCCAGTTCGCGCAACTGCTGGTACATCTCAACCCGATACTGGGAACCGGGGTAAATGGTGAAGCCGACGGCAACGCATCCAAGATGCAGCGCGTCGCTGACGCCGGCGGTCATCGCGGGAATCGGGTCGGCCTCCTTATGCAGCAGGTCGTGGTTGTTGCATTTGAGAATCAGCGGAATTTCACCGGCAAACTGCGCCGCGCCCGCTTCGATAAAACCCAGCGGCGCGGCATAGGCGTTGAGTCCCGCCTCGATCGCCAGCTCGAAATGATATGACGGATTGTAGGCCGGCGGATTGATCGCGAAGCTGCGCCCCGGTCCGTGTTCAAAGCCCTGATCGACCGGCAGGATTACCATCCGGCCCGTTCCGCCCAGACGCCCGTGATTGAGCATCCGCGCCAGGTTGGTCAGCACGCCGGGATTTTCGCCCTGGTACCAACCGAGGATCTCGCGCACTCGCGGTGTCATGATTCAGTCAACCTCCGGTTTTTTGGCTCAGCCCTTCAAAACGCAGCAAAAACCTGGACGCCGTGCCGCCGGGCCGGTTACCGCCCGGTGAAATCGGCGTCCGGCATGGGATAACTCTAGCAGCCCGATGCGCGGGGCTAAACCGGCGAATTTCCTCAAACGGCCAACCCCCGCCGGTGGCCTTGAAATCGTCTATGTTTCAGATGCGCGGCGCCGCCAGCCCGATAATTGCGGCGGCCGCAATCAGCCAGGTGGAGTTGATGCGCGACAGCAGCAAAAGGATCGCGGCCGCCGCCCCGATCAATACCGTGGTGAGGTCTACCAGCGCGGCGCGGCTCAGCTCCAACGTGACCGCCGCCATCAGCGCCAGCGCGCCCACGTTCACGCCGTCGAGAAAGGCGCCGGCCAACGCCGAGCCCCGGAGGCGCGGAATCAACGGACGGCTGGCGGCGACGAATACGAAGGAGGGAATGAAGATCGCCGCCGTCGCTATCGCGGCGCCGGCCGTACCCCCCAGCAGATAACCGATGAACGTGGCCGTGGTGAAAACCGGACCCGGCGTGACCTGGCCGACCGCGACCGCGTCGAGCAGCTGCGATTGCGTCAGCCAATGCATCCGCGCGACGAGGTCGGCCTGCAGAAAAGCCAGCAGGACATAGCCGCTGCCGTAGAGCACCGCACCCACTTTGAGGAAGAACAGAAACAGCCCCATGAGGCTGAACGCGGCCGGGGCCACAATCGCCCCGGCTTTGAGCGTCGGCATCAGACCGGCAATCGCCGCCCGCGTCCGACTGATGCGCGAGGCGATTGCCGCAATCGCACCCGCGCCGAACAGAACCATCAGCACGTTGCCCCCCAAGAGCGCCGCAACCACGGCAATCAGTCCGATCGCACCGAGAAATCCGTTCTTGACCGCGCTGGGATAAAGCCGCCACAACGCCTGAATCACGATCGCGATGACCACGGGCTTGATGCCGTACATCACGCCCTGCACCTGCGGCATTGAGCCCAACCGCACATAGGCCCACGCTGCCGCCATCACGATCGCCATCGCCGGCGCGATGAAGCATACGCCGGCCAGGATCAGGCCTTTCCAGCCGGCGCGCTGATGGCCGATATGAATCGCCATCTCGGTGGAGTTCGGCCCCGGAATCAGGTTGGTGGCGCCCAGCATGTCGAGGAACTGCTGATGCGACAGCCATCGGCGGCGCCGCACGAACTCGTCCTCCATCATGGCGATATGCGCGGCCGGCCCCCCGAACGCGATTGTACCCAGGCGCAGAAAGGAAACCGCTATTTCCCTCAGCTCGGGTTTAAGTGCCGCGCCCTGCGCAAGTCGATGCGGGTCAGCCAGTGCCATGCTGCTCAGCGGTTAACCTTACCGCAATCACCACGCGAAAGAAGGTATCGGCGGCGGTGCGGGCCAAAATCGCGGCGCTGATTTCTTTGGGCCGCATGGGACAGGCTCTCTTCCTTCCTTGCCGAGGCCCCAGGCTGAGCGCCGGCGATGACGATCGCTGCGCGGGCGCCTATTGTTCTGGCTTGCGGTGCAGAGCGGGATGGTTAGATTCTTAGTTGAATAAAAGGAGTTCCAACCTACCATCAAAATGAATCTTAACCGCTTTACCGAGAAAGCCCAGGAGGCGCTGGCTAAAGCCCAATCGGCGGCGGTGAGCCGGCAGAACCAGGGCGTTGACGTCGAGCATCTGCTGTTCGCCCTGCTTGAAGAAGAGCAGGGTTTGGCCTCATCGATTCTCAAGCTGGCCGGTGTCGAAACGGGCCGGGTGAAGTCCCAGGTCGAAGCCGAACTGGCCAAAATTCCCCGGGTTAGCGGCGCCGGAGCCGACGCCGGGCAGGTATATGTCACGCAGCGGCTGGGACGCGTCCTGGCGCGGGCGGAGCAGGAGGCCGGCAAGCTCAAGGATGAGTACGTGTCGGTCGAGCATCTGCTGCTCGCGATTGCGGGCGAACCGGGCGCGGCGGCGAAAATCCTGCGCGAAGCGGGTCTGACCAACGACAAGTTGATGGACGCGCTCAAGAAGGTTCGCGGCAGCCAGCGGGTGACTTCCGCCAATCCCGAGGCCACCTACCAGGCGCTGGAAAAATACGGGCGCGACCTCACGCAGCTGGCCAGCCAGGGCAAGGTTGATCCGGTAATCGGCCGCGACGAGGAAATCCGGCGCGTCATCCAGGTGCTGTCACGCCGCACCAAGAACAATCCGGTTCTGATCGGCGAACCGGGCGTAGGCAAGACCGCAATCGTGGAAGGATTGGCCCAGCGCATCGTGCGCGGCGACGTGCCCGAAGGGCTCAAGAATCGCCGCGTGGTCGCCCTCGACATGGGCGCGCTGGTCGCCGGCGCCAAGTTCCGCGGCGAATTCGAAGAGCGCCTCAAGGCGGTGCTCAAGGAAGTGCAGGAGGGCGAGGGCAACATCATCCTGTTTATCGACGAGCTGCATACCGTGGTCGGTGCGGGCGCGGCGGAAGGCGCGATGGACGCCTCCAATCTGCTCAAGCCGATGCTGGCGCGCGGCGAGTTGCACTGCATTGGCGCCACCACGCTGGACGAATACCGCAAGCACATCGAAAAGGACGCGGCTTTGGAGCGGCGCTTTCAGCCGGTGCTGGTGGACGAGCCCAGCGTGGAGGAAACCATCTCGATCCTGCGCGGCCTCAAGGAGCGCTACGAGGTCCATCACGGCATCCGCATCAAGGACGCGGCCCTGGTGACCGCGGCCGTGCTCTCCAAGCGCTACATCACCGACCGCTTCCTGCCCGATAAGGCGATCGACCTGATCGACGAGGCGGCGGCCAAGCTGCGCACGGAGAAGGAATCGATGCCGGCCGAGCTGGACGAAGTGAACCGGCGCATCATGCAGCTTGAAATCGAGCGCGAAGCGCTCAAACGCGAAACCGACCCGGCTTCAAAGGATCGCCTGGAACGGCTGGAGAAGGAGCTGGCCGAGGTGCGCGAACGCCACGACGCGCTGGAGGCTCAGTGGCGTCAGGAAAAAGCCGGCCTTGAGGGCGTGGCCAAAATCAAGGCTGAAATCGAGCAGACCAAACTCGATATCGAGAAAGCCCGGCGCGAATACGACCTCAACCGCCTGGCCGAGCTGCAATATGGCAAGCTGGCCGCGCTGGAGAAGCAGCTGGCGGCGGAAGAAGCGGCGCTGTTGAAGAAGGCGGGGGGGGAACGGCTGATCAAGGAAGAGGTCGACGAAGAGGATATCGCGGCGGTGGTCTCGCGATGGACCGGAGTGCCGGTCGCGCGCCTGATGGAAGGCGAGGTCCAGAAGCTGAGCCATCTGGAGGAAGAGCTGCACAAACGCGTAATCGGCCAGGATGAGGCCGTAGCGGCGGTGGCCGACGCGGTGGTGCGGGCGCGCTCAGGACTTAAGGATCCCAATCGTCCGATTGGTTCCTTTATCTTTTTGGGCCCAACCGGCGTAGGCAAAACCGAACTGGCGCGGGCTTTGGCCCAGTTCCTGTTCGACGACGAAGCCGCCATGATCCGCATCGACATGTCGGAGTACATGGAGAAGCATACGGTATCGCGGCTGGTGGGCGCGCCGCCCGGATACGTGGGCTACGACGAAGGCGGCCAGCTTACCGAGGCGGTGCGGCGCCGTCCGTACAGCGTGCTGCTGTTCGACGAAATCGAAAAAGCGCATCAGGACGTGTTCAACATCCTGCTGCAACTGCTCGACGACGGGCGCCTGACCGACGGCCACGGGCGTACGGTGGACTTCCGCAACACCATCGTGATCATGACCTCGAACATCGCCAGCCAGCTCATCCTGTCGTTTCGCGGCCAGGATTATGAGCGGATGAAGAGCCAGGCGCTGGAGTCGCTGCGCGAACATTTCCGGCCCGAGTTCCTCAACCGGATCGACGAGATCGTGGTGTTCCATCCGCTGGCCAAAGAGCAGTTGCGCCAGATCGTGGATATCCAGCTGCACCGGCTGCGCGAGCGGCTGGCCGAACGCAAGATCGAGCTGGAACTGACCGACAAGGCGCGCGACTATTTCGCCGAACGCGGCTACGACCCGGTTTACGGCGCGCGGCCGCTGCGCCGCATGATCCAGCGCGAGCTGGAAACGGCGCTGGGCCGCAAGCTGCTGGCGGGCGAGGTGCGCGACGGTTCCAAGGTGGTGGTGGACGCCGGTCCCGCGGGGCTGAAGTTCAACAGCGAGCAACTCGCTTCGGCGGCGTAAGCAACCTGAATAACGCGATAGAAGCCGGGGACGGATCGCCGTCTCCGGCTTTTGTCCTGGCTGCGCAACGGGCAATCCGCTGCAAACTGGGCTGCCTCAACCTGACCGGCGGAAAACGAGAGACCGCGATTATAGGGTACGCCAGCCTGTCACTTTGGATCGGCCAGAGAGCGAACGAAACCAGGACGGCGGATCCGCAAGCACAAGTTCGTCATCCGCTAAGGGCGGCGCGTTCGCCGCGGCCGCCCACGGTGCGCCGGCCGGCATTGTCCTCGAAATGCCGCCCGATCCGCGGCGGCGGCGGGTGAATGCCGTTTTCCGGGCGGACTTCCGCCGGCTTGTCCATCGCGGGAATTGCCGGATGCGTTCGGGGTTCCAAACCTGATCCGCGCAGCAGGATATAGCGCCGGCCCTGGCAAGCAATCATCGAACGCTCCGCCATCTCGCTCAGCAACTTGCTCACCATCGGCCGCGAGCTGCCGATCATCTCCGCCAGTTCTTCCTGCGCCAGTTCGGGCGTGAGCAGAATCCCGCGCGCCTCCTGTACCCCGAAACGCGCGCCCAGATCGGCCAGCACCATCTGCAGGCGCTCGCGCAGCGACATGCTCAGATAAACGGCGTAGCGATGCACCACGGAGGACCAGAACCCGTTGAGACTCTCCAGCATCCGGGTCAAGGTGTTCTGATCCAATTCGCGCATCACCTTGAGCAGATGATGCCGCGTGAAGAGCGCCACCGAACAACTGGTCAGCGCGTGCGCTTCGAACATCTGCGACCGCTGCCCCTTGGCATCGACAAAATCGGCGTAGCCAATCACGTCGCCGGGGCCCGCCAGATGCACCAATATGCGATTGCCGTCCGCGCCCGGACAATAGACTTTCACCAGTCCGTTGAAGACCGCGAAGACCACGTCAGCCGGCGCGCCCTGCAAAAACAGCGGCGATCGTTTCGGATAGCGCACCAGCGTATGCCGCCCGACCAGACCCGCGATCGCTTCTTTGGGCAGACCCCATTGCTCGAGCAATTCGAGCAGGCGGGACTGACCCGGAGTACTTGCTTGTGAATTCATCGTGCCCCCCTCTGGCAACGGAACCCGGCCAACGGTCCCGATTTGAATTCGAGCCGGATTTGATATGGAATCCGGCTTACCGGTTAGTTTTTAACTAAATAGATATTGATCCGCAAGCGAATTTGAGAGAAAAAATCACATAGTGACAAGAATAGAATAAGATTAATCTATGGCTATCTTTAACAATCTCATCGTCGCAGCGGATTTAGCGCCACGGGTTGCCCGCGAGCGGCGAAACATCAGTCGCTAACAAAACAATCCTGAACTGTTATACGGCGCGGCGCGGATGCACGGCGTAATCCGCCGGCTGTTGCCGCTTCATCGCTCCGAGGTGCAGCGCACCGGTATAGTGGTGAAAGCGCTTGTGAATATACTAAATCAACTGCCGGCAATAGTCATTTCGGAAATCTTGATCGTCGGAGCCACGACGCTGGAGCGCCAGACCAGGTCGTTGCCGACCATCTCAATCGCCATGTACATATCCTTCAGATTGCCCGCGATCGTGATTTCTTCCACCGGATAGCTCAGCTCGCCGTTCTCGATCCACAAGCCGCTGGCGCCGCGCGAATAGTCGCCGGTGACGCTGTTTACGCCGAACCCGATCAGCTCGGTGACGTACAGACCATGCCTGACCGATCCGATGATCTGGGCGGGCGTATAGGGGCCCGGCTCCAGGTAAAGATTGTGCGGACTCACGCCGGGAGCGTCGCCCACTCCGCGCGCGGCGTTGCCGGTCGGCGCCAGACCCAGCTTGCGCGCCGAATAGCAATCGAGCAGGTAGCTTGACAGTTCGCCCTTTTCCACCAGCGCCTTGCGGCGGGTGGGAAGCCCCTCGCCGTCGAAGGGGCGCGAACCGAGCAGACCGGGAATCGTGCCGTCGTCGATGATGGTCGCATTGGGCGAGGTCACCTGATGCCCCAGGCGATCGATCAGGAAGGACGCGCGCTTGTACAGCGCCGTGCCCGAGGCCGCGCCGGCCAGCGCGCGAATCAGCCCCGCCGCCATGTCGGGATCGAACACGACCGGTGCCGCGACGGTCTTGATCTTGCGCGCCCCCAGACGCCGCAGCGTGCGCTCCGCCGCCCGCCGCCCGACCGCTTCGGGGCTTTCCAGCCGGTCGAAATGCCGGTTCGACGAATACCAGTAGTCGCGCTGCATCGTGCCGTCCGCCTCCGCGATCACCACCGTGCTGAGGCTGAACGAAGTGCCCTTGTACGACCCGCTGAAACCCTGGCTGTTCATGAACCTCAGTTCATAGATGCCGGAGTCGAAGCCGGATCCCTCGGAATTCCTGATGCGGGGGTCGGATTTGAGCGCCGCCGACTCCGCCTCGCGCGCCATCTTGAGCGCCTGCTCGGCCGGAATGATTCCATGCGCGCGGTCGGCCAGATCCAGGTCGGGAAGGGCGCGCGGATGCAGGTCGGGGTCGGGAAGACCTGAATAGGGATCGGGAGCGGTAAGCCGCGCCAACTCGACCGTATCGGCGATAAAGCGCCGCAGCGACTCGCGTTCCAGCTCCGCCGTGGACGCGGTCGCCGCCGACTGGCCGGTGAACACGCGCACGCCCAGGCGCCGCTCGCGCGCGCTTTTGAGCTTCTCGACTTCGCCCAGCCGCACACCCGCCGACAAGGATTCGGCGCTGAGCATGATCACTTCGGCGGCACTGGCGCCGGCGCGGCGCGCCTCGTCCAGTACCCATTCACCCATCTCCGTGCTGATAGGGTCCATTTCAGGCCGCCCTGGTCCCGCCCACCGTCATCGCGTCGATCCTGACCGTCGGCATCCCGACGCCTACCGGCACCGACTGACCGTTCTTGCCGCAGGTGCCGACGCCGGCGTCCAGTTCCAGGTCGTTGGCCACCATCGAGACCCGCGTCAGCGCCTCGGGACCGTTGCCGATAAGCGTGGCGCCCTTGACCGGCCGGGTGATGTGCCCGTCCTCGATCAGGTAGGCTTCGCTGGCGGAGAAGACGAATTTGCCGCTGGTGATATCGACCTGGCCGCCGCCGAAGTTGACCGCGTAAAGTCCGCGCTCCACCGAGCGGATGATCTCCTCGCGCGTGCAGTCGCCGGCCAGCATGAAGGTATTGGTCATGCGCGGCATCGGGATGTGCGCGAAGCTCTCGCGCCGTCCGTTGCCGGTCGGCTCGACGCCCATCAGGCGCGCGTTGAGCCGATCCTGGAGATAGCCGCGCAGGATGCCTTTTTCGATCAGCACGTTGCGCCGGGTGGGCGTGCCTTCGTCGTCGATATTGAGACTGCCGCGGCGGTTTGGGATGGTGCCGTCGTCGACCACGGTGCACAGTTCGCTGGCGACGCGCTGTCCGATGCACCCGCTGAAGGTGGAAGTCTTCTTGCGGTTGAAGTCGCCCTCCAATCCATGGCCGACCGCTTCATGCAGCATCACGCCGGGCCATCCGGGACCCAGCACCACGACCATCTCGCCCGCCGGCGCGTCGATCGCTTCCAGATTGATCAGCGCCTGGCGGGCGGCCTCGCGCGCGTACTGACGCCATCGCTCGTCTTCAAGGAAGAAGCCCCATTCCACGCGCCCGCCGCCGCCGAAGCTGCCGCTCTGGCGATTGCTTCCGTCTTCGGCGATAACGCTGACGTTAAGCCGGCACAGCGGCTGACGGTCGGCGGCGATGCGTCCGTCGCTGGTCACCACCATCACGACCTTGTCCTCGGCCGCGAACGAGGCGCTGACCATTTTGATGCGGGGATCGACGGCGCGCGCCTCGCGGTCGATCTCCTCCAGCAGGCGGACTTTCTCACGGACCGGAATCTCGGTGGGACTGGTCTGGATGGCGTACAGCTCATGGCCGGGGATGCGGGTTCCGACCTGCACGGCGCCGGGGTTGGCGGTCTGGTCGGCGATTGCGCGGGCGGTTTCAGCCGCCAAACGCATCCGATCCACCGTAACCTCGTCAGAGTAGGCGTAGCCGGTGCGGTCCTCGGCGCATACGCGCACGCCGACGCCCTGGGAGATGCTTTTGGCGGTCTTGTTGACGATCGACTCTTCCAGGCTGAGCGCCTCGGCGCTGCGAAATTCGAAATAAAGGTCGGCATAATCGGCCTTGCGCTCCAAGGCCGTGCCGAGGATACGTTCAAAAGCGCGTTGATTGAGGCCGAAGCGGTTTAAGAAGAAGCGATCGGGCTGGACCAGTTCATTTGCCATTGATTGCTTGGCTCCCTGTTTGAAGATCTTATCAGAGCGCCGCCGGCGGTTGTATTCCCCTGCGGTGTCTACCCGCAACAGGCCCGCTGCTGCTAGCATTTCCGCGACATGAACAAAGCCGATTTCTTTGCCCAGGCCCGCGCCGATCTGAGCGGGCCGCTCAGCGGAGTCACTGTACTGGAAGCGACCACGACGTGGGCGGGGCCGATGTGCGGATGCCTGCTGGCCGACCTTGGCGCCGACGTGATCAAGATTGAGCCGCCGCAGGGCGACGTATCGCGGTTTCTGCCGCCCTTTCTGCCCGGCACCAATCCGCCGCTTTCTTTCATGCACGCGTCGGTCAATCGCAACAAGCGCAGCATGGTGCTGGATTTGCGCCAGCCCCGGGGACGCGATCTTTTTCTCAAGCTGGCCGCGGGCGTGGACGTGGTGGTGGAGAATTTCCGGCCCGGCAAACTGGACCGGCGCGGTCTCGGTTACGACGGCGTGCGCCAAATCAATCCCGACGTCATCTATGTTTCCATCAGCGGTTTCGGCCAATTCGGCGCCTATACCCATCGCGCGGGCTACGACGTGCTGGCGCAGGCCTACAGCGGATTTCTGTCTCTGAGCGGAGAGCCCGCCGGCGAACCAATCAAGCCGCCGACCTTTCTGGCCGACGATTTGGGCGGACTGCATGGTGCGCTGGCCGCCGTCGCCGCCATCCGCCATCGCGACCGCACCGGCGAGGGTCAATACATCGACATCGCCCTGCTGGATTCGATGTTGTTTCAATCCGACGGCAATCTGGCGCTGGCCGCGATGGACGTCGAGTTGCCGCGCACCGGCAACGAATTCGTCTTCAACTCGCCCTCCAATCTCTATCGATGCCGCGACGGGTATGTGATGCTGGTGATCCTGGTCGATCATCACTGGAAGCTGCTGGCGCCGGTTATAGGCCGTCCCGAACTGGCCGAAGATCCCCGTTACGCCACCAACGCGGCGCGCATCGAGCGGCGCGCCGAACTCAACCGGATGATCGCGCAATGGTTCGCGGATCGCACGGTGGCCGAAGCCGTCGATCTGCTCGACGACCGCGGGCTTGCCTTCGCCCCGGTGCGCAGCTACGCGCAGTCGGCGCGCGATCCGCATGTGATTGAGCGCGACATGCTGCAGACCACGGAAGATGACGGCAGCGTGCTGCTGCACGTGGGGCCGGCGGCGAAGATGTCGCGCACGCCGCTTAAGGTGCGCCGCGCGGCGCCGGCGCTGGGTCAGCATACGGAGGAGATTCTGGATACATTGGGGGTGGAGGCGGAGGTCCGCCAGGAACTCCGCGAGGGCAAGATAATCTGAGGCGTAAATCATGATCATCCCACGCAAAGCGGGGCATCGCGGCGCCACCCAACTGCCCTGGCTCGACAGCCGCCACACCTTTTCGTTCGCCGAATATTACGACCCTCAGCAAACCGGCTTTTCGGTGCTGCGCGTGATCAATGACGATCGGGTGGCCGGCGGCGGCGGTTTTCCCTCCCATGGGCATCGCGACATGGAAATCGTCACCTACGTTCTGGAAGGCGCGCTGGAGCATCGCGATAATTTGGGCAGCCATTCGGTGATACCCGCGGGCGACCTGCAGCGGATGACGGCCGGCACGGGCATCGTCCACAGCGAGTTCAATCATTCCCAATCCGAGCCGGTTCACTTCCTGCAAATCTGGATTGTGCCGGCCAAAACCGGACTGACGCCCGGCTACGAGCAGAACACGCTGGACCGCGAGGCGTTTCACGGGACGATGCGCCTGGCGGCGGCGCCCGCCGGTCACAACGGGGTGCTCGCGATCAATCAGGACGCGCGGCTCTACCTGGGTATCCTGGACGCGGGGCAGGCGGCCGTGGCGCAGCTCGAAGAGGGCCGGCGCGCTTACATCCACATCGCGCGCGGCGCAATCAAACTGGGCGGCCTTCAACTGCGCGAAGGCGACGGCGCGCGCATCAGCGCCGAGAGCCGCCTCGATTTGGCGGGCGTCGGCGCGCGCAATGAAGTGCTGCTGTTCGACCTTCCCTGATCCGGGGTATTTTCGCGATGCAGGAATACAAGTACATTTCCGCGGACAGCCATCTGGTGGAACCCGAGGAGTTGTGGGTGACCCGGATGGATCGGCGCTTTCGCGACCGCGCGCCGCGCGCGGTCATGCGCGGCGGCGAGAAGTTCATGGTGGTCGAGGGCAGCCTGGAAGTGTCGCTCACCGCCGAGGTGCTGCTGGCGACCGACGCAAAGCATCGGCCGGCGCTCGATCGGGAACGCGGCGGGCGCCACGAACACACCCGTCCCGGAGGCCTCGATCCGCATCTGCGGCTGCTCGACCAGGACGCGGACAATATCGCGGCGGAAGTGGTCTATCCGAACTGGGGGCTTTATTTTTTCGCCACCCCGGATCCCGAATATCAGCGCGAAGCGATGCGCGTGTATAACGGCTACATCGCCGAATACTGCGCGGCCGAGCGCGCGCGTTTGACGCCCATCGGGCTGCTGCCGCTCAAGGGTCCGATAAAGTGGGCGATCGAAGAGGCCGAGCGATGCGCCCGGCTGGGGATGCCCCAGGTGATGATTGCCGCCGGCGTCCCCAAACGTCCCTATCACGACCCGCACTACAAACCCTTGTGGGATGCGCTGCAGAGCCTGGGCTTGATGGTGGCCATGCATGCCGGATGCTACGACGAGCCCTTCGTCGATTTCACCTACCAGAGCGTTTTGCCGCAGTCGCTGATCGTGGAGGGCAAAATCGTTCTGCTCGAACGCGGGATGGTCAACCTGATCTCAGGAGCAGTACCGCAGAGTTATCCGCGCCTGCGCTTCGTGCTGGTGGAGGGCGGTATCGGATGGATCGCGCCGGTGCTGCGGCTGATGGACCATTTCTGGGAGGACCATCATTATTGGATGGAACCGCGGCTGACGGAGCCGCCGTCGTTTTACTTCAAGCGTCAGTTCTGGGCGACCTTCGAGGATGACCGGCCCGGATTGCTGACGCGTGATCTGATTAATCCCGACCACCTGATGTGGGGATCGGATTACCCGCACAGCGAAGGCACGTTTCCTTTTTCCCGCGACCGGATCGCCGCCGATTTCGCCGGCATCGAACCCGTCCAGACGCGCAAGCTGGTGCGCGACAACGCGGCGTCGCTTTACGGATTGAAACTCTGAGTCGAGGATCTTGCCTCGCTCCAAACCGGATTGCGTTTCTCCGCCCGTATGCCGCTGGCCTTTGCGTAACAGGAAGTTAACCTGCCGATAATCAGCCGCCGCTAGAGTCTCACCGGGCGCGAATTTAGCTTTGCTTGCGCTCGGCGCTCATCCCGGCGGCGGCACAGTTCCGCGCCGGCCCCGGAGCACCGCGCGAAAAGCTTTTTGTGCATGGGAGGAGCGATGCGGCGTAGAGCTTGCGGAAGGCTTCGGGTTTCGTACCTGGGAATGGGTCTGGCGATCGCGCTGGGCGGATGCGCCAATCTGAGCCAGCCCCGGTACTGGGGCGATTGCGCGATCAAGGGAGGCGTTATCGGACCCTTCATCGGCGGCGGCACAGCGGCGGGCGTGACTGTGGGAGAGAACACGAGCGATTCAACCAAGTGGGCGGCCAGTGCCGGAGCGGCGGCGGGCGGCGCTCTGCTCGGTGCCCTGATTGGCCATTACTACTGCGATCCTTTGATCACGCCGCCGGCGCCGGTTGAGGCGCAGGCAGCGCCGCCGCCTCCTCCGCCGCCGCCCCCGCCCGCTCCGGCGCCGCAGGAACGTATCGTGCTGCGCGGCGTTCATTTTGATTTCAATCGCGCCAGTATCCGGCCCGACGCGGCGCCAATCCTGGACGAGGCCGCGCAGATTTTGCAGCGGCATCCAAACCTCACCGTCAACGTCAACGGCTACTGCGACGCAATCGCCAGCGTGCGCTACAATCTCAAGCTGTCGCAGCGGCGCGCCGACGCGGTGGTGCGCTACCTGGAAGACAAGGGCATCGCGGGCGATCGCCTGATCCCGCACGGCTACGGCAAGAGCGGCTACGTGGCCACCAACAGAACCGCCGAGGGCCGGGCGCAGAACCGCCGCGTCGAGCTGGTCCCGCAGCAGCCCTGAGCGCGATCGGTTTTTTTGCTCATGGTCTGAGACGGTCGAATTGCGTTTGCCCGTTCGGTGGGGCGTGCAGCTCACGCCCCGCCCGGCTGCTTGGGGCGCAAGCGCGCTTGCCCTGCCGGATCGATTTTCCTAGGGTAACGCCCAGAGGTTGATCATCATGAAAGGCAAGGTCGCGTTCATCCCTCAAGGCCATAAGCTCGAATTTTTCGAGTACGACGTTCCCGATCCGCTCCCCGGCGGCCTGGTGGCGGAAGTCACCCAGACCAACGTCTGCGGTTCCGAGGTGCATATGTGGCGCGGCGAGTTCGGGCGGCGCGGAATCATGCCGGGACATGAGATGGCCGGGCGGATTCACGCGCTGGGGCAAGGGGTGACCAAAGACTGGGCCGGGGTGCCGGTCAAGCCGGGCGATCGCATCGCGCCGGTTTACTACACGGTGTGCAATCGATGCGAAAACTGCGTGGCCGGCAATCATGCCGGATGCGTCAACCGGGTGATGGGCGCGGCGCATCCCGACGTCCCGCCGCATTTCACCGCCACCTTCGCCACCCATTATGTGATCAAGCCCGAGCAGCACTTCTATCGTATCCCCGACAACGTCCCCGATCTGATCGCCGCCTCGGCCAACTGCGCGATGTCGCAGGTTTACTGGGCGCTGGATCGCGGGCGTCTCTCCTACGGCGAGAAGCTGCTGGTGCTGGGCGCGGGCGGCCTGGGCCTGCATGCGATGGCGATCGCCAGGGAGCGCGGCGCCAGGGTTATCGCGATCGACGGCGTCGATCTGCGTCTGGCGCAGGCGCGGCGTTTCGGCGCCGACGAAGTTATCGATCTGCGCCAGTACTCCGACCTCAAGGCGCGCCAGGCCCGGGTGCGTGAGCTGGCAGGCGGAGGCGGCCCCGATGTCGTGCTGGAAGTCGCCGGTATTCCCGAAGCGTTCGTCGAGGCGATAAGCCTGGTGCGCAACGGCGGACGCGTTATCGAAGTCGGCAACATTTCCGGCGGGCTGACCGCGCCGATTGCGCCGTCCCTGGTTACCTTCAAATCGATCGAGATCCACGGAGTCGCGACGTATCCTCCCCATTACCTGAAAAAGACACTGGACTTTCTCACCCGGCACATCAACCGCTATCCGTACCTGGAGTTGTGCGACGCCAGGTTCCCGCTGTCACGCGCGGCCGAGGCTTTGGACAAGAGCGAGCGCAAGGAAGTCACCCGGGCGGCGTTGATTCCGGAGCAACAGTAGGGCGTGGTTTCCCGCTCCCGCAATCTTTCGGGTTGAAACGGCTTTTGCTCAGCGGGGCCGGGCGCGCCCCATATTCTGGCAGCAGCATGATGAGCGGGGAGCGGCGGCGCAGCGATGACCAAAGTGGCCGCGTTTTTCGCTCTGATCGGCTTCGCCGCGGCGCTGGCAACGGAAGCCGTGCTCGCCGCCGCCGAGGTGTTCACCCATTCGGTGCGCGTGTATCCGGTCGAATGCGAAGGGCAGGTGGTGTTCGGAACCTTCTGCGAGGGCGAATTAACCGTTCCTCTCGATCCGATCACGTACCGCGCGTCGCCGGCGCGCCGGAGCGTGACGAGGTGGGATAATGAAGGCGTTACCGAACTCGGGAACTGCACCGTAAAGGGCTACCGCGACTGGCAATGCAGTACCGCCGCCGCGGCCGATCTGGTGATTCAGCGCACGATGCAGGACGGGCAGTTTACGGTCGCGATGTATGACAGCCGCATGTCTCCCAAGGCCAATGTGAATTCATGGGATCTGATCTACGTATCGATGTGGGACTGGCTGCGCATCGAGCTGGAATATGAGATGAAGCAGCGCGGCGCCGCCCTGGAGGAGTGAAGCCCCCAGATCTTTGAACCCTCGATTTTTCTTGACTGGAAAAGGCTGCCGGCAGTGGAGCGAGCCTCCCCATCCGCCAGGAGCGCGGACGTCAGCCGCACCCCTGAGTTTCCGCAATCGCGGAAGTTCACTGAGCAAAAGCAGCGGCAGCCCGGAATCGACCGCATATTTACGCCGGCAGGCCGCTCTCATTCCTCGATCGCGTCCGCCCGCCCGTGTTTGAGCATCTGGCCCATCCCCACCGTGCCCGAGTACTCGCTGGTCGTAAGCTCGACGTCTTCGATCCGCAGATCGCGCGCGCCGCGTTTGCCGCTTACGATTCGCAAGCCCAGGTTTTTGAAGGGCTGCGCGCGGTCAAACGGCAGCGGCTTCCTCGATCCCGCCGCCGCGGGATCCGGAAAGGCGAAGATCAGCGACCGCGCCGCGTACATTCTGGCGCTGCCCTGGCGCCGGAAATGCTCGCGATGGATATGGCCGTACAGCACCGTGACGTTTTCGTACGGAGCGAGCAGGTTCATCACCTGGTCGCCGTCGCTGGTGAACCATTCCCATTGCGGTTTGAGATCGAACAGCGGGCGATGGGTAAACACTATGATGGGCGCGCTGAGCGGAAAACGGGCCAAATCGGCCTTCATCCACGCCAGCTGCTCGGCGCCGACCGCGGGGCGTCCGGTGGATACGTTGTCGAGCGCGATGAAATGAACGCCGCGATGATCGAATGAGTAATGCGCCGGACCCATGAATTCGCGGAACATGGCGCCGCCGTCGAGCGCGGCGTCATTCTCGCCCGGCACCACCTTGATCTGCGCGGCGTGAATCCGGCCCGCGATCCGCTTGAACAACTTGTAGCGTTTGGCGTGTTCATCGGTTGAATCGGCGTCGTGGGTCAGGTCCCCCGTGACAATTACCAGATCGGGGCGCCGTCTCAGCCGGTTAATCGCCCCCACGGCGGCTTCGAACGCCTTGGTGCCGAGCGGGTCGGGCGGCCCGTCGAACCCGACGTGAGTATCGCTCAACTGGACGAACGAAAACGGCGACGGCCTCTCGCCGTTGAGCTCGCCCAGGGTGCGGGCAAGCATCTGATCTCCGCCATGCGCAAGCGGCGCAAACGCGCTGTAGAGCGCGCCGATTGACAAGGAAGTTCCCGCGACGCGCAGGAACGATCTGCGATCGAATCCGGTTGCCATGAGATAATCTCCAGCTAATTGACGCGCCGCCGCGCGTTCAACCCGATATACCGGTTCGCAGAGGGAAAAATTCCCGGATGATTACCGGTTGAAGTGCATACCGACGCTCATCTCCTCAATCCGCTTCCAACCGGACGCCGATTCCGTTTAACACCATCGCCAACATGGCATAGCTGCCCACCGTGAACAGCAAATCCAACAGCTGGCGCCGATCCAGCTGTCCAGCGAGGCCATTCCATGTCTCATCATCGATGGCGGCGGTGTTTCGCAGCTGATCCACGGCGCGAAGCGCATGCCGTTCGAAGTCTGACCATCCGGGAGCATCGGCTCCCGCCTTGACCGCCTCGATCTCCTGCGCGGTCATACCTGTACGCCGGGCGGCTTCCGCATGCTTGACCCACTGGTACTCCGATCGATAAAGCCAGGCCGTGCGCAGCGTGACGATCTCGCGCACCCGATCCGGCAGGGTCGACCCATTGAGTATGTGCATTCCGAATTTCAGGTACGGAATCGCCAGATCCGGATGGTGCGCCAGGGTCAGGGCGATGTTGAACCTGGAGAGGTCGGGTTGAGCTCCGCTCGCCTCCCTTTGGGCGAAGAATTCTCTGATTTCGTCAGTCCATTGCGACGCTGCCAGCGGCGGAATGCGGGGAGCAGTTGGAAGCGAAGTCCTGTCTGACATGTGGGCTCCAGCGCCGGCCAGAATAAAACCGCCGGCGAAATCTACCAATAGCGCAACCGCCGGACGGCGGAAAAACGCTATAGTCTGAAACGCCGGCAAGGCGGCCGCGGACGGTGATTCAAAGCGGGGGTTTTTTGGCGCGCCGCGGCCGCGGTCTGGGCGCGGCGGCAGCGGATTCGCTCATCACCCGATCCAGCTTGATGTTCAGATTAAGCAACTGGCCGTTGAGATGATCCAGCCGCGCTTTCAATTCCCGGATGTCGCGCTTGGAGGGAATGTTTACGAAATCGAGCAGGGTCTCGACGCTGCGGTCGAAGCGGCCCTTGTTGTCGATAAACCGCTCGCCGGCGCGGCCCAGGGCGCGGCGCAGCGCGTCATTGGACATTACTTCGCCGAAAAAAGCCGCGGCGCCTTCTTCGCTCATCCGGCGCAGCATCGAAACCAGTTTTTCCGCATCCCCTCGTGCCATGACACCGCAACTAATATACCCTGAACTGCGATGCAAGGTATCGAGATGTGGGCGACGGTGGCCGGGCTGGCGTCGGGCTTCAGCCTGATGGGCTACAAGGAAAGCCCGCTCAACCTGCTCGTCACCTCCGCCGTGATCAATCTCGCGCTGACGCCGCTGACCGCGATTATCGCCGCGCGGCGCGGACGCTCAGCCGCGGTCTGGAGCCTTATCGGCCTGTGCTTTGGGATGTGGGCCCTGGCCGCGGCGCTCCTGCTGATGGCGCCGCCGAAAAACCCGCCGCACGACCGCGTTCCTCCGCCGCATGCCGCGTGAGCCAGGCTCGCACGGGCGCATACACCCGGGCCGCGGCGCGGGTCCCGCACAGGATGTCCAGATGGCCCCATCCCGCCAGTATGATCACGGTGTGCGGACCGCCGGTCTGCGCTGCTGCGCCAGCCACCCACGAGGGCCATCGGGGCGATATGTTGGTGCTGGCAAAGGCGATCACCGGAAGCTTGGAAGCGGCCAGCTTGCGGCTCAACTCCGGCGTCATCGGATCTTCATCGTCCTGCACCGCGGGCCAGTAGCGGTCGTAGGTAATCAGCACGCGCGCCAGTGTCAGCGCGTCAGAAAAATGCCCGGCCGGATTGGCCAGGCCGCCCCGCCCGCCGAATGCTTTGGACTCGTACACCACCTGGTCCAGGTTTTCGGCCGCGGTGCGGTATCTGGCTATCGGCGCTGGTGCCTTCGGATCGCGAATTACCAACTCCAGCAGGGCCTTGCGCTTGTCATAGGTCAGGCTCTTGCCGCCGATATCCGTGGCCCACGCTGCGGGAGGAGAGATTTTGGGACCGCCCAGACTCCCCCGGCGCAGGATAAAGCCGTCCAAAATGATGAGCCCGGCGAGCTTTTGCGGATGCTCCGCGGCGTACAGGTAGGCGAATGCCGCGCCGCGGCTGAAACCGGCGATGTACAGCCGGCGTTGAGCGCGGCCGGCCGCCGCGGTCAGGATAAAATTCACCGCCGCATCGATATCCGAGACGAACCGCGCGTCGGTCCATCCGCGCAACTCCGCAAGTCCCGGCTGCGGGGTGTCCGGCGGGACGAAATGCGTCCGATAATCCAGCGCCCACACCTCGCAACCGTGAACCGCCAGATAAAGCGGCAGCCAATGATCCGGATCCGTCAGCGGCAATTCCCCGTTCATATTGGTGCCGGGCAGGAACAGAATCAGGGGCGCGCCCGGATTGAAGCCCGACGTCAGCCGATGCAGCCCGATTCGGTCAAACGCCGATTTTCCCACGGCGGCGGTCCATCCGGTCTCGGTCACGGCCGGTGTAGTATCTATTTTGTGCGGCGAAGCGGACTGGACAAAATCCGCGGTCGCCGCGGAGGCGATACATACCAACGCTCCGATCAACGGAGCAATAAACCGGAGACGGGGGATTTGCGCGTACACGAATCCTAATCTGTCGCGGATGGCGCCGCGCTTCAACCTTCAGCGGCGGACAGATATTGATCGCCCCGCCGCCGGCGTGCCAAACAGTGACAGGGCTCGACGCTCCTCCGGAGGTCCAGGTGGCACACGACGGCAAGATCAGGTTTGGCCTTTTCTCTCCGCAAAGCGGACTGGGATTCGATTCGCTGGCGGCGCGCGCACAGCTTTGCGAGCGGCTCGGCTTTCATTCCATCTGGCTCGACGACCATATGTGGACGCGCGCGATGCCGGATTTGGATCATCTCGACGTCATCCCGGCCCTTGCCGCGCTGGCGGCGCATACGCAAACGCTGCGGCTGGGCGCGCTGGTACTGTGCTACGCGTATCGAAGTCCGGCGATGCTGGCCAAGGCGTTGTGCTCGATCGACCAGATCAGCAAGGGGCGCCTGGACGTCGGCATCGGGATTGGCTGGATGCGCGAGGAATTCCAGGCGTACGGCTTCGAGTATCCGCGCGTGGGAACGCGCCTGCGCCAGATGGAGGAAGCGCTGCAGGTGCTCAAGGCGATGTTCACCGAGCCCAAGGCGACCTTCAAGGGCCGCTACTTCAGCGTGGCCGACGCGTACAACAACCCCAAGCCGGTGCAAAAGCCGCATCCGCCGATCACCATCGGCGGCGCCGGCAAAAAAGTGATGCTGCGGCTGGTGGCCAAATATGCCGACCGCTGGAACATCCCCGGCGGTTACCCTGATATCGCCGGCCTCACCGCGGCGCTTAAGGCGCATTGCGAGGCAGTGGGCCGCGACTTCAATCAGATCGAGATCTCAGAGCAGTTGCTGGTATGCATGGGGGCCAACGCCGAGGAGGTCGAGCGCAAATGGCAGTTCGCCAGCCGCATGAAGCCGTTCGCCGCCACCGCCATCAAAGGCACGCCGCCGCAACTGGCCGCGGCGCTTAAGGATCGCGTCGCGCAAGGCGTCACCACGTTCATAGTGTTTTTCAGCGACGGTTCGGCGCCGCAAACCTTGGAGACCTTTGCCAAAGAGGTGATGCCGGCCTTTGCCTGAGCCTTTCACATCGCGGCGGCCAGCCGCTCCAGCGCCGCCGGCAGGTCATGCAGCCGATCGATAACCATGGGTGACTTGACCCGGTCGCCGATACCGATAAATCCGACCCCCGCGCTGCGGGCGGCGATATAATCAATCTCGCTGTCGCCCACGTAAACCGCGCCCTCCTTGCGCGCGCCCGCCCGCTCCAGGCACAGGTTGACGATGTCGGGCGCCGGCTTGGGTTTGACTTTGTCCTGCGTGCAGGCGACAGCGTCGAACACCCCGACCAGGTTCAGATGCTCGAGCAGGCGCGGGACGGTCACGGAGCGATTGGTCGCCAGGCCGATCTTGTGGCGCCTTTTCAATTCGAGCAGAAACGGACGCAGTTCGAAGGGCGGGCTCAGCAGGTGAAAGTACGGCGTGAAGTCGAGCTGCGCGCCGACTTCATGCATCCGGCGCACGCGCTCGGCGTCGCCGCCGGCGCGATGCTCGAATACCTGCCGGGCCGAATAGAACACCCCCAGCCGCTCTTCTTCCGCACTGAGCGGCGGCTCGCCGAGTTGCCTGAAGATGGCGTTGTAGTAAGCGGTGTTGGAATCGCCCGAATCAAACAGCACGCCGTCGGCGTCGAAGATTACCAGCTCCAGCATGGGCTTTATGCAATACGATGCTGCGGTTTGGGTCCAGACCGCGATTGGCGGCGCCGCCCGCCGTCATCCTGCGCAACGACCCCCTGAGCCTGCCCGCTGCCGCTACGGGATGTCGGTCCTGGGCAGATCGAAGCTTCTTATCAGGTCGCTCAGTTCCTTCGGCGTGCTCACCCGGTCCGTACAAACGTTGCCCGTGCACACAAAGCCGAATGCGTCGCTGAGATCGGGGTCGGGAGCCAGCAGCTGAGAGGCCGCCAGCGGACCGATTCCCGGATTGGGCTGCGACGGATCCACCCACGCCACCACCTTGCCCGGACGGTAGGTGCCGTGGGCGGCGTTGAGCAGCGGCAGCGTCAGCTTGTCGCCGGGCGATCCGTCCACCACCACCAGCGCGTCGCCATGCATGCGCTCGAAGATGGCGCGTCCGACCGTGGCCAGCATCAGCGCGGCGCCTACGCTGATCGGCGCATGCGCCAGCATCGCGGCCGATTCCCTGCCATATCCATGATCGGGGGCGAGCGCGTCCAGGACGGCGAAGCCGCGCGCGGCCACACCCTGCACCGAGGGCATCTCGCCGTCGTAATACGCCTCGACGCCGTCGAGCCATCGCGCGGCCGCGGTATCGTTTTCCGGGGCCGGCGCATTTCGGATCGCGCCGGTTGCCGAATCGCGAAAACCTTTGAGGATCACCTGGGCAACCTCTCCGGCCCGGCTCAGCTCGCGGCTCTGGCCTGATACCTGGTAGGCCGCCAGCAGCGCGTTCAACATGTACACCTGGTCGGCCGCCAGCCCGTGTACACATGAGCCGCTCACGGCGTGACAGTAGCTGCCGTCAGCCGTGCGCGCATGCGCGTAGAGGTAGTCGAGGTTGTCGAGCGCGATGCGCTCCAAATGCGGATCCTCAAACGCCTGGCCGGCGGCGATAAAGCCGCTGTCCATCAGCGCGTTACGATCGACCAGCACGGCGGGATCGACCGCGGGCGGACGGCGGCGCGCGCGCGCCGCGCGCATCTTCTCGATCGCGGGATCGATCAGCTTGTGCGCCTGGTCGGGAGCGATTCGCAGGCGCGATCCGACCTGGGCGGCGTCCATCGCGCGCCGCAGCACGATTCTGCCGTCGGGTGCCGCCGCGGGATGCTCCTGCATCCCGAAGTGAAGCATCGCCGCCCGCAGCTCGTCGCCCTTGAGCAGCGCGGACACTTCCGGGATGCTCCAGGTGTAAAATGCACCGTCATCGCCGGCGAAAGCGTCGGCGTCCTGGCTGGAGTAGAAGGTCTGGTCGGCCGGGTTGAGCAGCGTGCTTTCGACGTACCCCGCCACGCTCTGTGCCACCCGCCTGAACTCGGGATCGCCGCTGATTTCAAACGCGTAGGCATAGGCGCACAGCGCCAGCGCCTGATCGTAGCTCATCTTTTCGAAATGCGGCACCATCCAGGCCTGATCGGTGGAATAGCGATGGAATCCGCCTCCCAATTGATCGAACACGCCGCCGCGCGCCATTTTGCGCAGGCTCTCCAGCGCCATCCGGGTAAAATCCGAATGGCCGTAAAAACCGGCGGTCAGCGCGAATTCCAAACCCGGAAATTCGTAAAATTTGGGGCCCTCGCCGAAGCTGAATCCGCCGTTGGTATGGTCGTAGGTGTTGCTGAGTCCGGCCAGCACCTCCACCATCGCCGGTTTGTCTTCGGTGTGGGTCTTGGGCGCCGGTATCTTTTTCAGCTTCTCGCTGAGCGCGGCCGCCCGGCTGGCCACTTCCTTGTGCCGCGACCTGTAAGCCTGCGCGACGCCGCGCAGCACCGCGTACATACCGGAGTCGCGGCCCGGCGCGCCCTGATGCGGCGGTAGATAGCCAAAGGCGGCGAACAACTCGCCGTCAGGCATCGTGAAGCAGGTCAGCGGCCATCCCCCGTTGCCCGACAGTTCCGCGGCCGCGGCCTGGTAATACTGGTCGATATCCGGCCGCTGGTCGCGATCCACCTTGATCGGCACGAAGTTCTGATTGATGAATCGCGCCAGCTCGGGATCGGCGTAGGTCTTTTCGTCCATGACATGGCACCAATGACACCACATCGCGCCGATGTCGATCAGCACCGGCCGGTCCATCCGTTGCGCGAGGTCGAAGCTGCTCTGGCTGTAGGGTTGCCATCGGACCTGCTGCGCCGCGGCCTGGCGCAGATAAACGCTGGCGGCATCATTCAACGCTCCGGCGGGCAATTCCCCGGCGGACGTTTCGCCCGCGGCCGCGGGCGGATTGGCGCCGTATGCCGCCGCGCTCGTGAGCCCCATAACGCACAGCAGAGCCGCCAGGAGGAGAGTTGTAAAAAATCTGAACATCGGATGCGAAGCATCTTAGCAGAGGCGCCGGCGATGACGCCCGCATATCGGGTTGAAATCTTGTGCGATCGGCCGGGCGGTTTTCTTATCGGTCGGTTTCGCGAATGATCGAAAAATCCCGCAAGCCTGAGCTATCCAGTGAAAATCGCGCCGTTTGCGCCGCAGCGCTTGGACGCCGCCCGGCTGTGCAATATGCTGCTTTGGAAATACGAGGCGAAGCCGACGGACTCCGTGTCATTGTCGAGGCAAGCTCGGCCCGTTCATTCGCGGTGAACCCCCGATGCGCGAATTTCCCGCTCCCGGATCGCGACCGGCCGCGCCGCGCCAGCGCGGCAAGGTCGTTCAGATGCCCACACCCAGGGTGGTGCGCCGGCGCCGATCCACGCGGCTGGCGATGGCGGCGCTGGGCGTGGTGTTGGCTGGCGCGGTTGCGGCGCGCGTCTACCTGACGCTTAACCGTCCGCCCAGCACCGAGCAGATGGCGGGAGTCAGCCCGGAGGAATCGCGCGTTTTGGAACTGGTCAACGCCGCCCGTTCCAGGGCCGGCCTGCCCGCGCTGAAACTCGACGGCCATCTGGCGGTCGCCGCGCGCGGCCACAGCTATGACATGGCCCTGCGGCATTACTTCTCCCATCGCAGCGCCGACGGCGTCAGTCCCGAGCAGCGCCTGCGCGGCTGCGGAATCGGCTATACCGAGATGGGCGAGAATATCTACGTGGACGACCTCCCGGATCGCGCCGAGCTGCCCGAACGCGCAGTCAAGGGATGGCTGGGCAGCCCCGGCCATCGCAAGAACATGCTGTCGCCGCAATTCAACCAAACCGGCGTCGGGATGGCGCGCGGGGCCGACGGCGCCACCTACATCACGCAGGATTTTATCCGGAAATAGCGGCGATGGATTTCAACCGGCTGGCCAGTCTTGCCAGCGCTCACGCCGAGGCGCGCGCGATCCAAGTCGCGCTCAAGCTCGGAATCTTCGAGGCGATTGCGCGCCGTCCGCTCGACGCCGATGAGCTGGCCGGCGATATCGGATGCGACCGGCGCGCCGCCGCCCTGATCGCCAATGCTTTGGTGGCCCTCGAATTGCTGCTCAAGCACGAGGACCGCTTCACGCTGAGCGCCGCCGCCCAACGCTTTCTGATCCGCGCGTCGCCCCAATATCTGGGCGGGATGAACCTGTTTGACGAAGCGATTTTTCCCCTGTGGTCGCGGCTGGAGGATTCGATCCGATCGGGGGCGCCGGCGCGCACGCCCGACATGTTTCAGCAACGGCCCGAGGAGACCGCACGTTTCATCCGCGCGATGGACAGCCTGGTCAGAGCACGCGGCGACGCGGTGTGGCTGGCGGAAAATCTCGACCACTCGCAGATCCGCGCGCTCGCCGACGTCGGCGGCGGGCCGGGCACTTACCTGGTCGAATTGATGCGCCGGCGGCCGCAGCTGCGGGGCGCGATTCTCGACCTTCCTGCAACGCTCGCCGTGGCGCGCGAAATTCTAAGCGAGCGCGCGGCGGATATCGCGCCGCGTATCGAACTGATCGAGTACGACTATAATCGCCACGAAATGCCCTCAGGGTTTGACGCGGTTTTGTTGTCCAATATCATTCACAGCGAGGACGTTCAGGCCAACCGCGCGATGCTCGGGCGCTGCTATCGCGGGCTCGGCCCCGGGGGTATTGTCATCATCAAGGATCATATTATGAACGCCGCTCTGACCGAGCCTGCGGCAGGCGCGATCTTTTCCCTCTATCTGCTTCTGACCACGCCGGGACGCGATTACAGCTTCGATGAGGTCGCCCAATGGCTGCGGGAGGCCGGCTTCGGCGATATCCGATGCCGCCCGCTTCCTGCCCCGCCGTTCAGCTCCTCGATCGTGACAGCGCGCAAGGGTTGATTTTGAACCGATCGCATATTCCCGCCCTGCCGCCGTGGCGTTGCATTCTGCCGCGCGGCATTGTGCCGCTGCTTGCGCTTTACTGCGCCGGATGCGCCGCGGCGGCGGCTACCCAGGTCATCCCGCTGGTCTTTCAGGCGGCGACTTTCACCGGCGTCAGCGTGGGCAGCGCCGTCACCGGACATGACCCGACCGAGGATACGGAGGACACGGGAGAGCGATGCGACGCGCTGGCCGCGACGCCGCCCTACATGGGCGAACTGATACATACCCCGAACGGTGAGGCGGTGCGCGGCCTGATACTGGGAGAGCAAGGCGGCAAGACCAAATGGTTCCTCTCCACCACCGTGACCAGTCTGGCGGCGCTGCAATTTACGCCGCCGCTGGCGGCCGCCGCGGGAGACCCCAAAAAGCGCAATTTCCTTGCCTATACCGCCGCGCAGCCGCAAAACGAGCGGGAGAACAACCAGCTGATCGCCTTTCTGGCTTCGTTCGAATCCGGTCCCGGCGTGCTGAGTATCGACGGGCGCAATTACCGCTATGCATGGATCGAGAAGTTGCCATGCTTTCAACCCGCACAATGACCGGCGGCCGGCGCGGCAAAGCCGGCAGGCGGCGATGGTTCCTCGGCGCGGTGGCGGCGGCCGCGGTTCTGGCGCTGATCGGTTTGCGACCCGCCGATGACGGCGCGCAGCTGGCGCCGTCGATGTACGATCAGGCTCAACTGCGTCCCGCCACATGGCCGGCCGACGCAATCACGGTCGGCTATCTGGGCCATGCGACCTTGCTGATCGACTATCTCGGCGTTCATCTGATTACCGATCCGGCCTTTTTTCATCGAGTGGGCCTCAATGTCGCCGATCTGTTTACGATCGGGCCCGCGCGCCGCGCTCCGGTACCGCTGCGTGCGGACGCGATTGCGCCTCTGGACCTGATCCTGATCACGCACGCCCACATGGACCATCTCGATTTGCCGTCGCTGCGGGCGCTGCCCAAAACCGCGGCCGTGGTCAGTTGCGCGGGATGCCGCGATCTGATCGAACCCCTGGGCTTTTCCGACGTCCGGCCGCTGTCGTGGGGTCAGAGCACCTACGTGCGCGGTCTCAGGATAACGGCGATGGGCGCGCGGCATTGGGGCCGCCGATGGCCCTGGGGGCCGGACCGCGGCTACAACAGTTACGTGATCGAGAAGGATGGCGTGCGGATGCTGATCGGATGCGATTCGGCCTACACCCCGATTTTCTCCCGGCTGCGCGACAATCCCCCTCTGATCGCGGCGTTCTCGATCGGCGCCTACGATCCATGGATCCGCAACCACGCCAATCCCGAAGAGGTGTGGGAAATGTTCCAGGAAAGCGGCGCCCGCTACCTGATCCCGATCCATTGGGGGACTTTCCGGCTGTCCAAAGAACCGATGGACGAGCCCATTCGCCGCTTGATCCGCGCCGCCGGCCCGCGCTCGGACGCGATCGTGATCAGGAAAATCGGCGCGGTGTTTCAGAAATCCGTCGCGCCCATCCGCGCCGCGTCAAAGTAGGATGCACGGCCGTGCCGCAAAAACCGCTCTGCTGCTGTCCCGTCTGGTAAATAACTGCAGCGTCGCGAATACTGCGTTTGATCCGGACGGCCGATTTGGTCCAGCAAAACGGGCGGGCATTTTCGTTCCAGTCCGGGTGACCCGCGATTACTTCCGACATGGCATCGTTAAAGCGCGAGGTCGTACCCATTCCTATTAACGGCCTACCCGCCGACGCACCCGAACCGCGCCTGGCCGATCTGCTCAGCCAATACGCCCATCATGCCCGAGGAACGGCTTAAGGACGCCGACCCCAAGGGCCAGCAGGCCTCTGGGCTGCTGACCTCGCATCCGCAAAAGCGCCTGCTCTCCTTGATCGAGGCATTCGCCCTGACCCTGCGTGTTCACCGCGGGACCCTAGCCAGGCATACCCAAAAGGCCGCTGCCGCATCGGCCGCGACTCTGAGTCATCTAAACCTTCTCCGCGAGCCTCCCGGCGCCGACGACGACCGCGCCGAACTGCCCGAAGAACAGGTCCGCGCCGAGGAGGAGTACCAGGTCGAGTCCGCGACCAGAAACGTTTGCGTCGGGGTCTTGCCGTAACACCAGCGGCCCTGATGTGGGCGCACCTCGTTGTACTCCTTGAGCCACCCATCGAGGTCGATCTGCAGCTGCTCGATGCTCGAATAGATCTTGCGCCGCAACGCCACGCGGTAGAACTCGTTGAGCGCGCCTTTGTGAAAGCGTTCAACGATGCCGTTGGTCTGCGGGCTTTTGACCTTGGTCCGGGTGTGGTCGATATTCTCCACCGCCAGGTACGGTTCGTACTCGTGCCGTTCGGGCGCGCCACAGTACTCGGTGCCGCCGTCGGTCAGAATCCGGTTGAGCGGCACCCCGTGTTGGTCAAAGAACGGGATCACCCGGTCATTGAGCAAGTCGGCGGCCACCAGCGGCGTCTTGCGGTCGTAGAGCTTGGCAAAGGCCACCTTGGTGTAGGTGTCGAGGAAAGTCTGCTGGTAGATGGGGCCCACGCCGTTGAGCGTACCGACATAGAAGGTGTTCTGCGCCCCGCAGTAGCCGGGGCATTCGCTTTCGAACTCGCCGTGCGCCTCCTTGTCGGCCTTGGCCTTCTCCAGCGCCGCCAGCTGCGAGTCGGTCAGCAGCAAACCCTCCTGCGCACTCTTGGCTTCCAATGCTTTGAGCCGCTTCTTCATGGTCTCGAGGTCGTGGCGCTGCCACACACAGCGCACCCCGGCAGCCGAGATCGACAGCGCACGCCGGCACAGCTCATTGGCCACGCGCGCCTGGCCCCAGGCCGGCTGCTCGATGGCGATTTCCACCACCGCCCGCTCGATCTCCGGCGCCACCCGGTTCTTGAGCACCGGCTTGCGGCGCGAGATTCGGACCGAGGCTCTGTGGGAAAGCGTTGACCGCATTGGTTGCCCAACACTAATCGTACGCGGATCGCACAGCGACGTGTTCAGCGATGAGCAGGCAGTAAACCTGACAGGCCGTCAACGGCAGGCACGGTGGGTCCGGGTGGAAGCGCCGGCCATGATGTACAAGGCGACAACCCGGCTGGCCTGCTTGCGGCGCTGGAGCCTTTCCTCAAGGAAATCCTGCCATAGCGGCGGCCGATGCGATAGCGCCGCACCCGCTTCGCGATTTTCATGGTCCGGTCAAGGAGCTTTGTCCCGGAACCGGTTTTTCATAGAGCAGGACTTGATCAATCCGAGATGATATTGGCACGAGCTGAGGCGCCGGTATGCTAGTGTCCCGTCTCTGAATTACATACAGGTCTTGTTCGTCTATGCAGCATGGGCGTAAGAGCAGGTGGAGTGGAAGTGAAGGCGGCAGACCGCAAGCAGCTGGAGGCGTGGTTGCGCACGCATAGCATCCCGCAGGCGCTGGCCACGCGCGCCCGTATC
>JAJPJA010000059.1 GCA_021324455.1 Pseudomonadota bacterium
CGCGTATGCGGATCGGCAAGCCGCTCAACCAGAGGTATTTCCTCCAGGTCCGCGCCGGCCGGCTCCTGGTCCGATTGCAGGTCGTAAACCACGTTGCCATCGCCGAACCCAATCGCGAACAGCGCGCTGCTCTGGCGCCCGCCGCTTTCGCGCAGCATTATCAGCGACTGCGCCCGCGGCGGCAGCAGGTGAACCGCGGAGGCCCGTATCACGCTGGCCGCGTCCTCCTCGCTCCTGAGCGCGGCGGGCAAAAGCGTGCCGGCAGTGAAACGATATCCGGTGAAGACGCGTTCAGGTTCTATCAACACAGTGCCGGAAGCAAAGGGAGCGAGGTCGAAGACTCCGCGCGCAGGGCGAATACCGCGTACGTAAAGCACGGCGCCCGCCTCGACCATTCTTGCCAGGCACTGCTTTTCGTCCGTCGACGCCCGCTCCAGGCGCGCCAGGCCGATCGAAATCATCGCCGGCCGCTCGGCGCCGGCGGTATCGATTTTATCCCGGTATCGCAGCGCAAGGCCGCGGCAATGTGCAAAACGAGCCGAGGCCGGATGCTGAACCGGGGCGCCGTCGCCTATCGACAAAAAGATTGCCGCCACGTTTGCCTGATGCCCTTGCTCCGTAACCCTTAAACATGCAACCAAAGCGCTCTGGCTGCCCCAGTGCGGCAGGATCCGTTACATCCGGCGCCCGGCGCGTGCGGAGAGGATCTGTGCAAAGACTTGCCGCGCGTAGCAATCACCTCCGCTAAGCCGCGTTGACGTCGGGTAAATCGATCTGCGAAGGAACCAGGTGTGCCGCCTTTGCACCGCCGGCATGCGTATGCTCAAGCTGCATCGCGCCGCGCGACTTGCGAAAGACCGAGAACTTTTCAACTTCGTCATCCTCCGATACCAGGAGCAAAAAACCGTTCTCGGCCAGATTGGAGCATTGCACCCTCAACGCCTGGCTCATCTGCGCCGGCGAAAAGTACTTGCCGTTGAGCAGATTGGCAATCTTAATCAGGCCGGGAATTTCGCCCTTCCACGGCGTGAACATATCATAGCGCATGATACTGACGCGCGGATCGCTGCGGGCAAGTCCGATCAGCTCAGGCTGGATCAGCACGACTTCGCGCCATTGCGACGCGCGGCGATGGCCGGAGATCAGGGCTTGCGCCAGCACCCGCAGCGGCAGGATGGCGCCGTTTACTTCCGAATAGACGATGAATCGTTTTGACGCGCGCAAAACGCAATTGCCGTCATTATCCAGAAAATAGTGTATGCCGCCGCGATCCAGCCCACACCTGGCGCTCAGATTCAGGTCGGTTACATAGTAACGGCGGAAATCGCCGTCCAGGGTCCGGATCAGATCCAGCGAGGTGCTTCCGTCCGACGCTCCGACGTCGAGGATCGCCGGCTTCGATCCGCGCAGCAGATCGCGTACAAACCGGTTGGAATGCTGCTGGCGTCCGGGCCGGGTGGTCTTGAAGGTGACGCCGAATTGCATGGTCGAGATGGCGTCCGAGAAGGCCTGCTGCGAAAGCCCCGCGCCGTTGCCGGCCAGCGGCCGCGGATCGTGAAAAGCAAATGACAGGCGCGAGAACCGCGCGGGCCAGCCGGCTTCGTTCAGTTTGATTGGTAATCTCATCTCTTGCTCCGCTCAAGTTCGCATTGCGCCCACAAAAACGGCCGGATCTTTTCCCCAACGAGTTCAATCCCCAGTCCGGGCCGATTGGGTATTGGCATCGCGCCGCGCCTGACGTCGAATTCCGGCGCATGATCCACGATCTGAAAATGCTCGGCCGATCGGTAGGGATACAGTTCCTGGATCATGAGATTGGGTATGCACGCGTCGAGCTGAAGGGCCGCCGCGGTGGAGACCGGAGAAGCGCAGATATGGGGCTGGATGCGCACGTTGTACGCCTCCGCCATCGCGGCGATCTTCCTGGTCTCCATGATTCCGCCGCTGTTGCCGATATCGGGCTGCAGGATGTCCGCCGCGCGGGATTCCAGAATCGGGCGGAAGCCGTGGCGCGTATACACTCTTTCGCCCAGCGCCACCGGAATGCGGATCGCGGCTGAGACTTTCTCCAATGCTCCCAAATCGAACGGATCCACCGGTTCTTCCACGAACAGCAGGTCCAGATCCTCCAGGCGGCGGCACAATCGGATGATCTCGTCGGTGGTGAGACCGCCGCTTAGATCGACCATGATATCAACCTCGGGACCGGCCGCGCGGCGCACCGCCCGCACCTTTTCCACCGCCAGGTTCGCGAAATCCTTCTCCACCGCGCGCCGCGATACGTGGCGGATGGTGCCGTTGTGGGGCGTCGCCAGCGGGTAGCATTTGACCGCCTTGTAGCCCTCGCTGAGCGGGCGCTCGACGGCGCGGGCGTAATCGTCCGCCGTCAAACACTTGTAGGACCACCCATTGGCATAAACCCGAACCTGGTCGCGCATCCGGCCGCCGAGCAGTTCGTACACCGGCACTCCGAGCGCCTTGCCCTTGATGTCCCACAAGGCCTGTTCGACTGCGCTGAGGCCGGCGAACACGATGCCGCCGCCGCCTTTGGCCCAGAACGAGTGGTCGTACATTTCGTTCCACAGTTCTTCGATGCGGAACGGATCGCGGCCCAGTACCAGGGAATCGACCAGATCCTTGACCATGCCGGCCGCCGCGGTACCGCCCAAACCGTAAGCCACCGCGGCTTCGCCCACGCCGGTCAGTCCCTCGTCGGTGAGCAGTTGCAGCAGAACCGGATGGAGGCTGCCGATTCGAACCAGGAAAATGCTTGCTCCGGTGATTTTCATCAAGCGGCCTTTACCCTGGAATCGAGAGTCTTGCCGCCGGGGGCGGCCGCGCCCTGCGGCGAAGGTGTTGGATAGGCGCGGCGCCCATCGCTTCGCTTGCGCAATCCGCGCCGGTCGCGCAGCGCGCGCCTTATGTCCATCATGAAGGCGCCGGCCAGCGGCAGCGGGTCGGCGGCGGCGAAAAAGGTCAATTCGCGCACCCCGCGCAGCGAATCGATCCATCCGCGGAGGGTGAATTTGCCGTCGCGCCAGTAGCGCATCGAGGAGAACAAATCGACGTCTTCGACCAGCCATTTGCGCCCCTCGGGCGCGCGGGCGGGGATTATCTCCTGCCCGGTCATGTCGGCGTACAGCGCGCGTACCACGTCGATGCCGTTTTCGCCCACGAATACGCGGAACATCGCGCCCAAACGGGGATTGATGTCGTTGACCTTGTACCTGCCGTCGCGCGCATCGTAGCGATAGCCGAGATCGAGCGGCCCTGTGTAGCCGATATTCCGCATGAACCTGATGGTGGTGTTCTCGACGTAATCATTGCGCTGGCAGATCGCGAGCGATGCCTGGCCGAAGTAGGGCGGGAAATTGCGCAGCTTGCGCCCCGAAAACGCCACGCGGCATTGGCCGCCGCGGTCGAAATAGCCGTTGAAGGTCCAGGTCATCTCGTCGCCGCCGGGAATGTATTCCTGAAGCATCACGTTGGGCGCCGCGGGGTCTTCCACTTCCTGGTAGCGTTGAAGCAGTTCGCGTTCGCCGTTGACGATCTGCATCCGCCACGGTTTAAGCCCCGGAACCAGGTTGTAAATGGGCTTGAGCAGAATCGGAAAGCGCGCGGTCTTGAGGTAGTCGGCAACCTCCTCGCGCGAGCGTGGAAACGCAGTCTCGGGAACGTCCACGTTCCACTTTTTCGCCAAATAATACATCTCGCGTTTGTTGCATAGCGATCGGACCAGGGCGGGATCGCGTCTGGGGAAGATGTAATTCTCGGCGAGCTGATCGGCGTGCTCTTCGACGAACATCGCGCCGATATCGCTGGTCGGAATCAGCACGGCACGGCGTCCGATCCTGGCGCTGACCTTGTGCAAAAACGCGACCGATTGCTCAGCCGGCTGATTATGCAAATCCCAGATGAACTTGCCGCGGCAGTGGCGGGAAAAGAAGACCGGCGAAAAACTGTCGACATCGATACCGTAGATTGGCACCCCCAGCGGTCCCAAACTGCGCACGACACCCATCCCGACATGATGATGGGTCACCAGCACCAGGACCGGAGTCGACGTATCCTCAAGCATGATAGGCTCCTCGCTGACTCTTTTCCCGCGCCGCCGCGAGCGGCTCCTCGAGCAGCACCTCGCCCCCTCTGAGCGCGAACGCGGCGTTGACGTCGCCCACGTGTTCGAGAATAAATTCCAGGTCCTCGAGCTGCCCGCTGTTGCGCAGGTAGGCCGCGCTCTTGTTGGAAATCCATGCGTCTGCCGGCCGGTTGGCCCATCGCCGCACCAGCTCCAGCGTGCTGCCGCCGCCGGGCAGATAGCCGAAATCCATCAGGCATTGCGCCAGCCAGGCGCAGCACATCTGATCCTCTTCGCGGAATTCGTCGTAATTGCCCGCGCCGATCAGCGCGACGGCGGGATGATGCAGCGCCAGATGCCGCGCGGTGGAAATATAGTTGCGCAAACAGGCGACGTAGGCCCCGTCGCATTGCGCCGCTTCATGGCACAAACGGGTGCCGGACGAAGAAAGCAGAATCAGCGGCCGTTCGATATCGGTGCGCGCCGCGACCCGTGCTGGACTGTTATTCAGATGAAAGCCCGGGGGCAGCAGTCCGCGTTGCTCCCCCGCCAGCAGGGGGTTATCCAGCTGTGAAGCCAGGCGATGGGCCGCGTCGAGGCTGGGTACCGGGAAGCATCGCCGCCCGCTGGCCGCGGCGGTAACCGCAGTAGTGGTTGCGCGCACCACGTCAATAGCAACTACGGCGTAGCCGCGCCGGTAATGAAATACATTTTCGGGAAAGCAGTCGATAGTAACTGTACTGTGCATCTATGCCGCCTTCTGGGCCGGGGTGCGAGGTCTCAGGTTGCTTTTGCCAAAAGCGTCGGAATGCAGGCCGCGGCGGTAAATCTCGACCCGCAGGACTTCCTCGAGTCTGACATTGGACAGTTTCACCTGGCTGCCGAAGTGATCGAGCAGCGCGAACTGACTGGGTTTGTTGGGCGCCTCGAAGGTGACGGTGCGAAAGCCGAAGGCCTGCGCGAAGCGATCGGCGAAGGCGCGATTGAGTTGGCCCGCGGCGTCAAACAGGCCCACGCCCTGGGCCGATTCGCGCGCTTCCACCACCAGTTCGACCGCGCCGGCGTCCAGCCAGCGGCGGCCCTGGGCGATCAATTCGTCGATCGTGCCGGCCTCGAACGCGCCGCTGTGCTTTTTGCCCAGTTCGAATTGAACTTCCAGGCCCCGCTCGCGCGCCATCGCAACCACTTCGGCGGCCGGTATCGGCATGTCGGTGAAGCCTTCGCCGCATTCGATACGGGTTACGCCGAAGTCCGCGCACAGGTCGAGGTAGGCGGGCAGCTGTCCTTGCGCCACGGCGATTTCAAAGGGTCCGCCCCCAGTCACGGTGGCCACGCGATGAGCCCTGGCGGAGGCGATCTTGCGGCGAATCACGTTTTCGTTCGCTATCATCCAGCAGGCCATCGAGATTTTCAGAATCGACATCAGATGGCTGCTCTGCTGCAGATGCCCCTCCAGCGTGATCGGGTCATAACCCGGATCGAACGGGCTGGTCAGCGGTGGAAGCGCAGCTACCCCGATCGCTTCGAGGTAATCGGCCGTATGTTGTTTGCCTGTCAGATGCATAAGCTCCTCCGGATGATTCACCGCCTTTCAGCCGTGTGACAAAGCGCCTGACTGCCCGAATGCGCGGATTGAAGCGGCGGCGTGCAGGCGCCGCTCTCTTTCGGGCCGGCCAGCGGCGGCGCACAGCCGCATCGCGATAGCAACTCGCTCCAGATCCTCCGATCCTGGTTCCACGCAAAGGACAGAGGCGGGTCAGGTCTGAGTGCCAGGGTGGAGTAGTAAGTCAGTGTCGGACCGAATCCGGGCATACGAATCTCCTGTGCGCGCGAAAATCGGCGCCGCATCGATACAAAATCTCTAAAGGTGCGGAAGTGAAAGACGCGGTTGCCGGCCAATCCGGCCAAAGGTTCCGGCTCAAAGGCTCTTAACGGGTGCGGCGCGGGCCCGGGGCTTCGCGTCTGTGTCGCGTTCGACATGGTCTTTCGGTTCACGCAGAAGAGAGCTTTTGTAGCCGTTTGCAGCGGTTTATCGGCTGTCGTGATAAGCAACGGATATGCCACGGAGGAGCGATTGAGAAACAGAAGCGTTCAAGCGGGTTCGGCCGCTTAGTCGGGGCCTGGCGCCGACTGTTCATACGTAATTTGTTCCAACAGTTGAGCCCCGCTTTATGCAATAATTGCATAACCGGGTTTTGCGTCCGGACCGCCTGATTCGATCAACGTTGCATTATTGAGCTTTCCAACGGTGGCATCACCATTGCTACAAAACGTGGGCGCTTTAGTAGCCTGTTAGGCAACAACAACGATTCATATAACGACTGCGCAGGGAGTTACTTAATATGGCGATGGCGGCCGCGGCGGACGCCGGGAACGAAACCGATAACGGCGAAATATCAGGCCGCCTCAATCTCAGACCTTTCCGCGAGGTCCGTACGCTGTGGCTGGACCTGACACGGGCGCTGCCCGGCGCGGCGCTTTATCATCGCGATAGCTGGATCGAGCTGCTCAGCCGCTCCTACGGTTTGTCTTTGTGGCTGGCAACCCTCCATCAGGGGGATAGAGTGACGGCCGGCTGCGTGTTTGCGCGGGCTTCGTTGTCGCGCCGCTTCGTCGCGCTTTCGTTCTCCGACAGCTGTCCGCCGCTGGCCGCGGAGCCTGACGCCGCGCGGCAACTGCTGACCGCGTTGGCGGCCGGCAAGGTCCGGCGCAGCTACGAGATTCGCGGCTTTGGCCGCGTGCCGGGATGGGAAACGGTGGAATGCTTCGTTGACTGGCAGCTCAGTCTGGATCGGCCGCTTAAGCGGATTGAGAGCGGACTGGCGAACAACTTCCGCCGCAACCTGCGCCGCGCCGCGCATCAGGCGATAACCATCGAGCGCGGCTGCGGGCCGGATGTTCTACGGCGCTTCTACGCGCTCCAACTCGAAAGCCGCCGCCGTCTGGGGCTGCCGCCTCAGCCGTGGCGGTTTTTCAAATGCGCGCAGGAGATCTTCGGGGCTGACGGCAATATGGAAGTCTGGATAGCGCGCGAGAACGGTGAGGATGCGGCCAGCGCGGTGTTTTTGCGCGACGGCGAGGTAGTTTATTACAAATGGGGCGCGCGGCGATCGATCTCCCGATCATTCGCCAATCATCTGCTCTTCTGGAATGCAATCGAGGAATTCGCGCCTCGGGCCCGGATGCTGGATTTGGGCCGCGCCGACGTTCGCAATTCGGGACTGATGCGCTTCAAGTCGGAGTTGGGCGCGGTATCCGTTGCGCTGCCCTGTTGCTTTTATCCGCGCGCGCCCGCGCAAGTCAGCGCCGAAGTGCTGACCGGCACGCGTGCAACTCTGGCAAAAATCTGGAGCCGCCTGCCCGTGAGCGCAACCAGAATGGCGGGTGCAATGCTGTACCGGTTCCTGAGCTGATTGCGCCGCCCGGACCTCGGCCGAACCAGCGCAGCGATGGAACAAATCCGATGATTCGAGTCCTGATAATAGCCTATTCAAATTATGTTCGCGACGGGCGCGTCAAGCGGCACGCCGAGGCGCTGGCGCAGCGCGGCGATCAGGTCGATGTTATCTGCCTGGACGATCCGCAGCTGTGCTCCGCCAACGGCGTACATACGATCGGCATCGAAATGCCGCGCTATCACGGTCCGAGCCGTCTTGCTTACGTCCGCAGCTATCTGCGCTTCTTTGCACGCGCGGCGGCAATGGCGGTGCGCCTGAGCCGGACGCGCCCGTATGACGCCGCGATCGTCTGCTCGATTCCGGACGCCGTGGTGCTTTGCGCGGCGCCGCTCAGGCTTTTCGGCACCCGCATCGTCCTCGACGTGCATGACACCATGCCCGAACTGTATCGCGACAAATTCGGCGGCCGCAGAGGCTTGCTCGGTGCAAAGCTGCTGCGGCTGGAGGAGCGCGCCAGCGCCTGGCTGGCGGATCGGGTGATCGCGGTTCACGACCTGCATCGCGCGCGGCTGGAAGACGCCGGTATTCCGCCGGCCAAGATCAGGGTGGTATTGAACTCGCCCGACCCCAGAATCTTCGGGGCTCAATCTTGCGGCCGTCATGACGGCGGCGACTTCGTCGTGCTTTGCCACGGAACCATAACCCATCGGCTGGGGTTGGACGTCGCGTTCAAGGCGCTTGCGCTGCTGGACCGCGGCAGGAAAGTTCGGCTTAACGTGATCGGGCGGGGCGATTATTTGAATGAGGCCAAAAACCTGGCGGCTGCGATGAACCTGAAGGAGCGGGTCAGTTTTCTGCCCGCGGTACCAATCGAACAGCTGCCCGCGATGCTGACTCAGGCCGACGCGGGCCTGGTGCCCAACCGGCCCAGCGCCGCCACGCATCTGATGCTGCCGGTCAAGATGATGGAGTATGCCGCATCAGGCATCCCGATAATCGCCGCGAGGCTGCGCACGGTGGAACACTACTTCGGAGACGGCGCCGTGCGCCTGTTCGAGGCCGGCAATCCGGCGGCGCTGGCCGAGGCAATCGACGAACTGGCGGAAAATCCCGCGCGCCGCGCGCAACTGGCGCAAAGCGCGGCCCGGGTTGCGGAGGCGCTCAGTTGGAAGCATCAGAGTCAATGCTATTTCGAGGCTATCGATTCGCTGCTCAGGCCGAAGACTGCGGCATTAGCCAATCCGGCCGCAGACGCTGAAATGTAGTTAGCGGCTGCAGTTTCCTTTCAAATGCGCGCGGTTTTTTCCGCCGCGACGATATACTGTACCCCTGCCAGGCGCAGCATCGGGATACCCCGATCGGCGAAGGTTTGAAGCATACGATGCAGCCGCAGGCCCGCGGTGCGCGGCAGCAGTTCGCGCCGGAACAGGCTCAGCGGGCCGAATCCGAGCGTCGTCTCTTCCAGTTTGCGCAGGCCGTTGGAATTGAGCAGCGCCTGGCATTCCCTGATCGACATCAACGAGACGCGCGGATTGCGATCGGCATGGCGGGCCGCCCTGCGTATCAATTCCTTGGCCGGTTTGAGCAGCGGATTAGTCAGCGGATCGACGAACCAGCACAGCCCCCAGCGATTGTCGGTGCTGAAGATAAGCCGCCCGCCGGGCTTGAGCACGCGGCTCATCTCCGCGACCGCCTTATCGGCCGATGGCAGCCAGGGCAGGACGCCGGCAGCGATTACCAGGTCGAAGACGGCGTCGGCAAAGGCTAATTGCTGAATGTCCGCGCGCGTACAGCGGACGCGGGACCGCACTCCGGCCGCGGCCGCGGTCTTGCGCGTCAATTCCACCATCTCCAGGACCGCATCGACGGCGTGAACCGTGTGATTGCGCCGTGCCAGCGCGACCGCGGCCAACCCGGCGCCGCATCCGGCGTCGAGCACCAGGCCCGCGGACGGTTGAAGGTATTTCTCCGCGAGGCCGAGGACGACCTGCAGACGCTGCTGATGAATGAGGTCGAGAACACCGCTGCCGCTATAGATAGTCTCCCAGTAAGAAGCTTCTTTGCCGAAGTAGGAATCGAGCAGTTTCTGCGAATTGGCGACGGTAACAACGTTTAGGGTACGCATCCTTGGCAGCTTGTGCGAGCATACCGGCGAAAGCTGACCGGCGGGTCATAAGGCCAGATACCCTTTGTCCGGCGTATTTTGCCGGATAAGGCGCGAGCGGATGGACTATGGCGTCCATCTAGTGAGTAAATTCTACACGAGGGTTACATATTAACCTCGCCAAGGCACACAAACCTCGATATATGCCTGGAAACGGAAAAAATCTCGCTCTGGTAAGCAACCTGAATGCCACAGATGGACGCTGCGTTCGGCGGCCGCATCCCGTGATTTCTGCCAACCGCGGACGAGTCGATACCGGCCCGCGCTCACCTGAAGCGGCGGCAGCTCGAACTATTATCCGGCCGAACCCTTAAGCGCTGTGCGCGCGGATTACTCTGCCGGGCAAAACGCCGGTGGGAGCGCCGTCCTCGTAGATTACCTGCCCGCTGACGACGGTGAACTTGTAACCGTCCACCTTCTGAATCAGGCGGCGGGCGCCGGCGGGAAAGTCGTACACGATTTCCGGCGCGTACAACCGCAGCCCATCGAAGTCGATTACGTTGAGGTCAGCCTTCTTGCCCGGGGCCAGCAAGCCGCGATCGCCAAATCCATAAAGCTCCGCGGTCTCGCTGGTCTGCATCTTAATCACCCGCTCCAGGGCGAGGCGGGGCCCGCGCTGACGGTCGCGCGCCCAGTACGAGAGCATGAAGGTTGGCACGCTGGCGTCGCACACCATCCCGCAATGCGCACCGCCGTCGCTGACGCCCAGCCGCGTATCGGGGTCTTCAAGCAGCCGGCGATTGCGTTCGAGATCGTAAGCGCCATAGTCGCCCAGCGGCACGTATAGCAGCTCATGTCCGTCGCGCTGCAGGAGCAGGTCATAGGCGACTTCCTGGGCGGTGCGGCCCTCGCGGCGGGCGCGGGCGCCGACGCTCAAGTCGCGGGTGGGTTCGTAATCGGGCGGGTCGCCGAGCGGGAAGATCGAGTCGAACAGGGTCAGGTAATGCCTGCCCAGCGGATCTTTGAGTCCGACTTCGTCATTGAGAATCCGGGCCCTGACTTCGGGGTCGCGCATCCGCGCGACGCGCTCGGCCAGCGGCAGACGTCCGACCAGCGAGCGGTAGGCCCGATGAGTGCTGAACGGATGCACGGTGGTTTCGAGTCCCATCAGGATACAGGCCGGACGCGCCGCCACTTGCGGCACCAGGCGCGCGCCGCGCTGATTCCACGATCGGACCAGGCTCAGCACGCGTTCGAAGTCAAGCGGTTCGGGGGTTGCCGAGGTTGCCAGGATGGTCACCGGGCATCCGGTCTCGATGGATACGCGGGCCATCCATTCCAAATTGGCGTCGGGACCAACCATGTCTGTGGCCAATTCCATCACGCCATGGCCGGCGGCGCCCATCGCGCGTCCCAGCGCCATCATTTCGGCTTCGGCGGCGAAGGTTCCGGGAACGTGTTCGCCGTTTTTGGCCCGATGCAGCAGTGTGCGCGAGGAGGTGACGCCGATGGCGCCGGCGCGCAGGGCGTCGCGCACAATCACCGCCATCCGCGCGATATCGTCGTCGGTGGCGGCTTGATTGTGAGCGCCGCGTTCCCCCATCACGTAGGCGCGCACGGCACCATGGGGAATCTGCGCCGCGACGTCGATCGCGCGCTTCATCCGGCCCAGCGCATCCAGATATTCGGCGAAAGTTTCCCATTGCCACGCAATCCCTGCGGCCAGCGCCGGGCCGGGAATGTCCTCGACTCCTTCCATCAATTCGATCAGGAACTGTTCCTTGCCCGGATGCACCGGCGCGAAGCCGACGCCGCAGTTGCCCATCACGATGGTCGTCACGCCATGCCAGCTCGACGGGGTCAGGTAAGGATCCCAGGTCACCTGTCCGTCGTAATGAGTGTGGATATCGACCCATCCGGGTGTGACCAGCTCGCCGCCGGCGTCGATTTCGCGCCGTCCGCCAGCGGCTTTGCCGCCGACTTCGGAGATAACAGCGCCGTCCACGGCGACATCGCCGGCAAACGCCGGCCGGCCGGTTCCGTCGATTATCCTGCCGTTGCGGATTACCAAATCATGCATCGGTCAAACCTCCCGGAGAGCCGGAGCGCTTGGCTACTGATTAGCACATTTTGGGGGAAATTCTGAATCGAAAGGCGAGCGGATCGCAGCGGATTCGCCGCGCAAGTTTCGCGGCCTTATTGATGCATTCGTATACCCATAGGCGCTATTATATTGGAGCGACCTCCCCATAAAGGGCCCTCATCAATGGAGTTGGATGAGATTGGCAGCGGCCTTGTTCCTGTCGCGCGCGATTACGGCACTCGCGATCGACCCGGCGGAGAAGCAGTCACATCGCCTCCAACCGCCCGCCGCCGCGGACCGAATGCTCCCGATATTAAACGCAGAACCGGCCTCTCCCCGGCCAGGATCAGGATCATGAAAATAGTCGCGCGCGGCGCCGAGCCCGGTCGTCCGCGCGGACTGATTCGCGCCTGGGTCGCCTGGGAGCGTATGGCCCATCGGCTGTGGCCGACCATCGATATCCCCAACGCACCGTATGGTTTGTTGCGGATGCGCCTGAAATCGTACCAGGGCGAACCGCTCGTGTTGCCGGGAGCGATCAGAATCTCGCGGCACGCTCTGATTGGGGAATTGCACTGCGACAACGAGAAGTTCCTCAATCTGGTTGTCAGGCATCGGATAAATCCTTACCGCGCCTGCCGCGAGGACCTGCGCAGTCTGGCGGCCTGGGTTCAGAATGACGGTTCGGGCGCGCGGGTCGAAGCGTTTTTCGGACGCACGATGCTGGCGGTGGGCGGAAAACGTCTGGGCTTTACCGTGCGCGAATTGCCGGCGAATCCGTTGCTGCGCCTGGAGCGGTTCTTCATGGTCGGACTTTTGCTCTTGTACACCGAGAGGGGATTCGATCGTCTCACGCGCGGCACCACGGTGCTGTCGTATCCGAGGGAAGTCTGGATCTCGCGGACGCGGCTGGTGGCGCTGTACGGAGCGCGCAGCCAATCGCAAGCCGCCGCAGCCGATGCCCGCATCGGCAGCGCAGGCGCCGCGCCGCATCGGTATCCGGCAGCGGTTCGCAGGCGCGGACAGCCTGAAGGCTCACCCTATTGCGGCGCCGAGTGAAGAATCCAGGGAAACGCATTTCCGGCCGGGCGGCCGCACAAAGTATCGTTACTCAAGTCCAGCGCCTGAGCCAGCGAGTCATCCATCGCGGCGATCAGTTTAGGGTCAAGCGGTGAAGCTGTGTGGGCAATCGCCGCAAGGGCGATCAGGCTGCGCTTGAGCCCGGCCAGGCGAATTTCGCTGATATAATCGATGGCGAAACCGTCGCTGAGAAAGCCGGCGATAACGCCGAAACCCCGCGCGATTTTATACAACCGGCGCGCCTGCGCCGGATTGGCTGCGGCATAAACCAGCAAGGCGAGTTGGATGCGGCCGCTGCGCACGCGCTGCGCCCTCAGCGCGCGCTCGCGCCTTTGAATCGAGCGCGAAGTCAACAACGAATCCAGATTGTCGAACCGAATTGTATTATTGATCGCGTTGCGGCCCAGCCACTCAGCCTCGCGGCGAAGTACCGCGATGAGCATAAGGGCGGCCGCATGCGGCGGCGCGGCGGGCGCGATCGTGATCAAGGTATTGGCGCCGGCGCTTCCATGCGCTTGAACCCAGCCGCGCGACTGCATTTGGAGCAGCACCGGATCGTCGGCCGGCAGCGGCACGATAAACGCCTTTTGCGCCGGCGCAATCTCGTCCGACCGGTCCTCGCGCGGGGCTACCTCGATCCAATGCCCCTTCTCGCAACTGATCGGAGTGAATACCGCGATTGCGGGGCATAGCGCAGGTTCATAGTCGGCGATCAGGCGCGATTGCAGACCGGATTGCGCGATTTCAGCGCCCAATGCCTGCGCCTGCGTCCAGTCGATGGCGCGCGGATAGCGCAGCCCCAGGTCCCAGCTGAGCTCCGGAGCCAGCGCGGGAATACCCAGGGGAAACACGGTCGCGGCGCCGGCCACGGCGCCGAACAGGAGCGCACGGCGGCGGCCGATGCGCGTCAGCGCGCGCTCCAGCATCACTCCCGCCGCGACGCTCAGCGCGAGTCCCGACTGCAGGATCAGTCTGCATGGGTCATGCATCAGCCAGACCAGCGGGCCCAGCATCCATGCCACAAAAAAGGCGTTTTGCCGCGGCCGCCGCAATATCATCGCGCTTGCGGCTATTCCCGCCAGATCCAGCATCGGATCGAACAGCAGCGCCGCATGTTCCTGGTCGCCGCCGAACCATCCCAGGTAGCGGGCGAGATGTATCGCGTAGGGCGCCGTCAGCACCGCCGTAATCAATCCCGCCCTGAACAGTTCGGTCCATCTGCGGGTCAGCACGGCGGCGATCAGAAGCACCGCCGGCGCCATCGCAAAGCCCGCGACGTGCATGTAGATCGCGGCTGAGGCGGCAATCGCGGCGCAAGCGGTCCGGCCGCGCAGGAAAAACCAGGCCGCCCAGCCGCTTAGAATGAACAGCCAGCCCGAGGGGATTCCCAGCGCGAAGGATGAACTTGAAAAGGCGGCGCCGCTCAGCAGCGCTATGGCGAACACAGCCGCCCATTGGCCGCCCAACTGGAGCGCGAAAAATCCGGCCGTCGCGATCGCCGCCATCCATTGCGCGACCGCAGCGACGGCATTGGCCAGCAGATAATCGCGGCCGGTGCCGCCGATCATCCGCCCGAGCCAACCGACCATGGCCTGGAACAGCGGACCCTGGAGGTTGGGACGGCCGGCGGGGCCGAAATTAATCGTGTCCCACGGCACCAGCCAATGCTCGCCCCACTGGCGCGCAATCGAAATGTGGTAGGCCGAATCGATGGTGACGCGGTAATCGAAGATCGAAGCGGCGATTAGCGCGAAATGGAGCAGAAAAATCGCCCCGGCCGCGATTGCCGCGGCGTGCGAAAACCCATGCTCGCGCGCGGCCGCGAGGTTCGGTTCGCCGCTGTTCCATCGCAGGCGGCCGGCGGGCTGCATCCGAACCGTTCAGCGCACCGCGCGCCGCGCCGCCGCCATCCGCGTGCCCCGGATGGCCGACGCCCGCGGCCCCGAGCCCTCAACGTAATAGCGCACCAGTTCCGTGGTGGCTTCGGGACCGCCCACCAGCGGCGACCCCTGCTGCTGTTTTTTGAGAAACCGGTAGGGCGGATCGCACTGGAAATAATATGTCGTGGCCGTGATAAAGGCACTCACCAGACGCAGCAGCATGTGCGGCCAGTTGGGCAGCAGCCTGCCGACGTCGGCCTGCGAGTTTATCTGGCACGCCGAAAATTCGCCGGCCGGAACTTTCAGCCGCACAGTTTTTTCCACGCTCACCTTCTGGTTGACGTACCCATAGGGCGTGATCTGCTGGTTGAGCGTGCCTTGAGCACCCGCATGCAGCGAGTCGAGCGCGCGCGGCAAGGCGCTGGCGGGCAGCGCCGAGGGATAAAGATCGGACGGAAAGTCGGCGGCGCCGGTGATCTTCAGCGCCCGGTCGTTGCGCCAGAACTGACTTTGCAGCCGCCGTCCGCCATGACTGAACATGGTGCGCCCGAACAGCGCGCATCCGCGCCCCTTGCCCGCCAGCAGCCAGAACGAAACCTGGTATTGGCGGCTGGGAAAATCGGTTAGTTCGATCCACAAGCGGTCGCCGTCCAGCGGCTCGCTCCAGGATTTGGTGTGGGACATGACCTCGCCGGCGGTGGAAGTTTCAACCGTCTCGTAAACCTCGGTTCCGCGCGGCGGGATTGCGCGCGTCGATGCGCGCGGCTGGCCCATCAGGCCGCGCTGCGACAGCAGGCGTTCGGCGGCGTCGGTGTTAGGCGGATTATCGGCCTGCACAAGCGGCGGAAAATGGGTCGCTTCGAGTGCGCCCCGAGCAGTCACCGCAACCGACGCCAGCAGCGCGGAAATCGCCAGCCCCAACAGGAGTGTTAGCGGACGGATCAATTTGCGACGCCTGAACTTGTGCATTGTGCTCGCCGGGCACGCCGTCGGCCGCGTTTGGTGCGGCGCCCGCTTGCTGACCAGGCGGACCGATGGCGACCCGGGATTTCACCGTGAGCTGATCCGGCGGTCCGATGCGCCTTCAGGATAAGAATGCCGCATCGAGCGGATTCAGTCGATTATTCTGGCTGCTTCAAAAGCGGGCAGGGGCGACGGCCGCCCAACCGGCTATCGTTCGCGATACAGAACGCCTTTGGCTTCCAGCGCGCCGATCTGCTCAGGCGTGCGGGATAAACGGGTCGCCAGGATTTCGGCGTTGTGCTGTCCCAGGAAGGGTGCGGGCAAATCTTCGCTTGCCGGCGTTTCAGAGAACTTGATCGGAAACCCCGGAACTTTGAATTCGCCCAACACCGGGTCGCTGATCGTGCGCACCGTGCCGCGCTCGAGCAGATGCGGATTATTCATCGCCTCTTCGACCGATAGAATCGGCCCGGCCGGAATATGATGCCGCTCCAGAATCCGCAGCGCTTCCTCGTCGCTGGGCAGCGTTTGCAGCCATTGTTCGATCGCTTCGGTCAGGACCGCGCCGTTGGCGACGCGTTTGTCGTTATCGGCAAAACGCGGATCCGAGAGCAGATCCGGACGGCCCATCGCCTGGCACAGCGCTTCGAAATGATGCGGCGGGGCGGCGCAGAACATCACGTAGCCGGTTTTGGCCTTGAACATTCCGGTGGCGGAATGGAGCGGGGCAAAGCGTCCGGTGCGCTGGGTCTTGAGCGCGCCGCGGCTGGCGCTGAAGGCCTCGATCGCGGTTTCATGGAAGTTGAAATAGGTGTCGATGAGGGTGGTTTCCAGATGCTGGCCGACGCCGCTATGCTCCCGATGCAGCAGGGCGTAGCCGATCGCGGCCAGGGCGTAGATTCCGGCGCCGACATCGCCGAATGCCGACTGCAGCATCGGCGGCGGCCGGTCCGGGTCGCCGATTCGCGACAGCACCCCGGAGTAGGCGGCGCCGATCGTATCGAATCCCGATTTGGATGCCAGCGCGCCCTTCTGGCCGAAGCTGGAAATCGAGCACATGATGATCTTCGGATTGATTTCGCGCACGGCAGCGTAGCCGAGCCCGAGCCGATCCATCACGCCGGGAGTGAAATTCTCGATCAGCACGTCGGCGGTCCGAATCAGGTCCTTGACCAGCGCCAATCCCTCGGGGGTTTTGAGCGCGACGCACAAGCTTTTCTTGCCGCGGTTGAACTGCACGAAGCATCCGCTGCGGCCGTCTTTAAAATAGGGAAAGGCGCGGGTCAGATCGCCGCGCGGCGCGATTTCGATCTTGATTACATCGGCCCCCATCTCGGCCATCATCAGGGTGGCGGCGGGTCCCGCCACCGCCTGCGTGAAATCCAAAACGGTGTAGCCGCTTAATATCGGGGTTGCGGACACGGACTGGTCTCCCTCCGGCGCCTGGTGTTTCGCGCTTATATCATGGAATCGGCAGGAATCCATCGCGGCTGCCGCAACCCCGTGCGCTTCTTGCGTCGAGTTCGTCAGCCGGAAATCACAGGGTGTTCAGAAACGCGGCCAAATCGGCTTTCTCCTGATCGCTCAACCCGATCGAGAACCGCTGATTATAGAAATTCACCACGTCTTCCAGGCTGGCGGCGGTACCGTTGTGGAAGTAGGGCGATCGCGCCGCCAGACCGCGCAGGATGGGGCCCTTGAACTTGCCGACATCCGCGCATTTGCCGGTAATCAGGGCGCGGCCGAGATCGGTCACGGTGAAGCTCTGGCCATTGAGCGGACCGGCGGTGCAATGCACGTTGAAAACCGGCAAGCCGGAGGCGTCCAGTCCGGCCGGGTCGGGATCCGCCACGCCGATATTGAGCGCCAGCTTCAGCGAATGATTGCCGACGTTCGGCGAATCGTGGCAGGTGGTGCAAAATCCGTTGACCGGGTTGGGGCCGGCGGGGTCGGCCGCGGTGAGATTCAAACCGTTGACGCCGGTGATAGTGAACTGCCTGGTATTGAAGATCGCTTCGCCGCGCGCAATCGATCCCCGCGCCTGCGCCTTGCCGCTGGATCCGGCCAGATTCTGCCAGGCATCGTACAGCCCGAACACCACGTTGTTGAAGCCGGCGCTGAGCGAATCGTTGATGCCAATGAAGAAGTTCTGCCGGGACAGGAATTCGGGCCCGCCATTGCCGCCCTCGCGGTCGAGATGCCCGGCCCACTTGTCATCCACCTGCGCATCGTAGATTCCCGATTCGAACTTCACGATTTGCGCAACCTGCTGCGGCGTGGGGGCCGTGGGCGCCTGGGCATGGCCCATGGTGGCGTCGATGGCCTGATTCGCGAGGCTGGGCTCGCGTCCGTCCCACATGATAGCCAGCGGCGCGCAGCCAGGGTCGTTTTCGGGACATTGGGTGAGAAAGCGCAGATTGGCCGAGGGAAGCGGCCGCCGATAGACCGAAACCATCGCCGGGTCCGACGACAGATCGGTGCAGCCGTACGGGTCCGTCACCGATGCGATCTCGAAATCCCGCGGCGCCGGCGGACTGGATCCGAGCTGAGTGTCGGGTAAAGGCAGAAAAATACGGATCAGTCCTTTGGACAGCAACAGGCTGTAGGCCGTCCGCCGGGCCTCCAGGGTGCTGACGTCGTCGGAGTCGCAGGTCGCGCCGTCCACCAGGCGGAAAATGGGATCGGTGCCGCCGCTTTGTTCGAAGCGCTGCTGGATGGAGGCCGTGCTGACGCCCCATGCGCTGCGCGGCTCATGGCAGGTGACGCAGGCGCGGCCGTTGGTGCCAATACTCTGGAAAAAAAGATTACTGGCTGTATGGGTGGGGCCGCCGGGATTGTAGGTTTCGACCGCGCCCTCGCGGTCCGGATTCCTGAGGTGAGCGGGAATTACCGGCGGGAAAATTCCGGTGGGTCCGCCCGAAGGCCCGCGATCATGAGTCCTGAGCGCGGTTTGGCGGACGATAGCCGCCCAGCGCGGCACGTTTGCCGGCTGGTTTTGAGCCAAAGCTCCGGCCGCCGCCGAAGCGATTAAGATAACGGTCAAAAGCAACTTCGTACCAGACTTCATGATCAAAGCCTCAAAATTATCAGTTAAGTTGACTCATGGCGGCTCGGTTCCTAGCGCGGCAGGCCCGGAGAATCAAGTCAAACCGTTTTCCACCGCCCTCTCAAAAACGCGGCCGCTTTCAGAAACCATGCGTTACCTCGGCGGGTACGCGGCGGTGAGATTTGATGGAACGCCGGTGTGATAAGGAATCCGGGAACTTGCGCGGGCGAAATCCTCCTGATGGACATCAGGGCCCCGGGCTGGTAATTAGCTCCAGGCCCTGAGCAGTCCAAAAATCGATCGCCGTCGCTGTACGGTTCGGGTACACTTCAGGCAGGTCGAGGGCGGGAGCACTTCGAGCATGAAGTTCCACTGGTTCGCAGAGGTAACGTATCCGGATCTGCCGGCCGATTTCCGCGAGCGGTACCGGTCGGCGTGGGTCAGTCCGCCGGCGCGGCTGGCCGATCCGCAAAGGGTAGGCGAGACCTATCGGATGTTCTTGCGGCTGATGCAACTGGCGGATCAGGTTGGCTTCGACGGCCTGACCGTCAACGAGCATCATCAGACCGTGATCGCGATGACGCCGTCGCCCAATCTGCTGGCCGCCAGTCTGGCTACCAGCACCAGGAATGCCGCGATCACGATCGTCGGCAACTCGCTGGCGCTGTACAATCCGCCCACCCGCATCGCGGAGGAATACGCCTATATCGACTGCATTTCGGGCGGACGTTTGGCCGCGGGATTCGTGCTCGGCACACCGATGGATTCGGTGTTCGCCTACGGGATGCCGCCGATCGAGGTGCGGGCGCGATTCGAAGAGGCGCGCCAGCTCATCCTGCGCGCCTGGAGCGAACCTGAACCGTTCATCTTCAACGGCCAGTACAACAAGCTGCGCTACGTCAATATCTGGCCGCGGCCGGTGCAGAAGCGGATTCCGATTTGGGTGCCCGGAGGAGGCGGCAGCGTCGAGACCTGGGATTTGGTCAACCAGCACGACTACTGCTACGGGCATCTGTCGTTCTCCGGGCTGTATTCCTCCAAGCCGCTGGTGGACGCGTTCTGGCAATACATCAACGATCGCGGCGGCAACATGAATCCGCATCGGATGGCGTTCACCCAGGTCGTATGCCTGGCCAACACCGAAGCCGAGGCGGAGAAGGAATATTACGACGCGGTGCGTTACTTTCATCGCAACTCCGCGCCCGGCAATTTCGGCAACCCGCCCGGATACACCACGATCAGGTCGCTGAAAGCCGCCGCCGCCCAGGTCAGCCAAGGCCGCAGCAAATTGACGCCGGAGGATCGTATCCGCGCCAGCCGCGGCGAGATGAGCTTCTGGGAGTACGATGAGAAAGGCTACATCATCGCCGGACCGCCGCAGCGGGTGCGCCAGCGTCTGCGCGATTTGATAACCGACCTGCGGATCGGCCAGCTTATCGCGACTCCGCACGTCGGCAATCTGCGCGAGGAGGTGGCGGCCGAGAACACGCGGCTGTTCGGCTTGCAGGTCGCGCCCTACCTGCGCGACTTATGGGCCGATCAGCCCGATTACTGGACGCCCGAGGCAAGCCAGAAGCTGGTCGCCGCCAACGCGCCGGCTGCGCCGCGCGAGCGCGCTGCGGCCTGCGCGCCCCAAATTCCCGCGCACGCCAAATAGCAGGTGGATCGAACGATGAAGATGGCGCGCGAAACAGTGGGCGGTTTGCAAATCCGCCAATGGCGCGGCGGCGCCGGAGCCCCGCTTTTGTTTCTGCATGGATTCGAGCATCATCCGGGAGACGCCCCCTTCCTCAACCGTCTCGCGCAACTGTTCGAAGTCAGAGCCCCCGAGCATCCCGGATTCGGCGAGTCCGCCGGTTTTGACGACAACTACGATATAATCGACGTCGCACTGCACTACCGGCGCCTGATTGAGTCATGGCGCAAAGGTCCCGTCGATGTCGTCGGCCACTGCCTGGGCGGAATGTTTGCGGCCGAACTGGCCGCCATCAGTCCGCATCTGGTGCGCAAGCTGATCCTGGTTGACGCCTATGGGTTGTGGCTTGACGAGCAGCCGCTGCCCGATCCATTTACGCTGCCGCCCAAAGAGCTCGAACGCGCCAAGTGGTGCGACCCGGGCAAGGCGCCGATACCCGAACCGTCGGCGTTGGAGGGCGGCAGCGAACCCGGCGCGATAGGGATTTTTCGCGCACAGAATCTGGGGACCGCGACCAAGTTCATGTGGCCGATTCCGGATCGCGGCCTGGTCCGGCGTCTGCCCTACATTTGCGCATCAACGCTGGTTGTGCACGGCGAGGCCGACGGTCTGATCCCGTTGGCATACGCGCGGGCGTTGGCGGAAAAAATTCCCGATGCCCGCGTCAGCATTATTCGCAATGCCGGGCATCTGCCGATGATCGAAGCCGAAGCCGAGTTCATCGCGGCAGTCAGCCAGTTTCTGGGTTGAGGGGCTTAAAGGCCGCGGCCCTGGTTAATCTCATCGCGGACGATGGCGACGGCGCGGGTCAACGCAATCAGGCTCCACTACCAGGTAGAGGGCAGCGGGCCGCCGCTGCTTCTGATCAGCGGATTGGGGCAGAACTCCTCGGCGTGGGCGCCGATGCTGCCGCTTTTGCGCGGCCAGTTCACCTGTATCACCTTCGATAGTCGCGGCACCGGACGCGGCGACGTGCCGCCCGGTCCCTATACCATCGATCAGATGGGCGATGACGCCGCTGAATTGATCGAGCATCTGAAAACCGGCCCGGTCCGCGCCGTCGGATGGTCGCTGGGCGGGTCCGTTCTGCAGTCGATGCTGATACGGCATCGCCAACGGCTGTCGCGCGCCGTGCTGCTGAGCGCATTTCCCTGCTATACGCAACTGCAACATCATTGGCTCGATTGCCTGCTTGCGCTGCAGCGCGGCGGCGTCGATCCGCTGGCGATGGGCGTCTTGCGCATGGCCTGGGTATTCACGCCGCGATGGCTCAGCAGCCACGATGCGGCGGTGGCCAATGCGCAGGCCGCATTGAAAGATCCGTATCCGACCGGGATTGAAGGCTTAGAGGCGCAGGCGCATGGTTTGCGCCGATACGACTCGCGCCGGGATTTGCCCTCGGTGTCAACGCCAACGATGGTTCTGGTCGGGGCGGAGGATATACTGACGCCGGTGGAACAATCGGCCGAGATTGCGCGGCTGATTCCGCATGCGACGCTGCGGGTGATGCCGCGCGGCGGTCACGGTATGGCGCTGGAGTATATGTCTGATACCGCCAGAGCTATACTTGATTATTTGGGAACTGAATAATCGGTCGCCGCCATTTGCTGCTGTAATCCTTATCAGGAAGCCAAACCTTGTGGGCGCATGGCTCAGGCGGCGGCAAACCAACCGGTTAAACTCCTACTGAGTAATGTGTGCTTCGTTGACCTGCGCTGGTCCTCGATGGTCAGATTGGATTGTTTCCTTCGACCGATTGAACGCCTCCGGCATTATTCTGACCGATGCGGCAGCTTTATTCTGGCAAGCATGTGGAGAGATCGTGTAAACCTTGAACGTCGCGTGGTTTGTAACCGATTCTTCCATGGACAGCGCATTCGCAACCGCTGCCGAGCACCTGGCTGCTTGCAAGCAAAGCTTGCTGACTCGATGGCGCGAGTCGGTGCGCGCGGATTCGCGCCTGCCCGACAGCCGTTTGACTCTTAGCGACCGGCAACTCGAGGACCATCTTCCGGATCTGATCGACACCATTATCGGCGCTTTGCGCGGCGATCGGATATCCAGTGAGCAGGTGCGGCAAAACGGAGCGGGCCACGGTTCCACCCGCCGGGCGCAGGGTTATCTGATTGCGCAGGCGGTTTGGGAATTCGCGATGTTCCGCAAGCTGGTGCGAGAATCAGTTGAGCAGTTGATTGCCCGGCTTTCGCCCGAATGCGTATTTGCGGTGCTCGATACGGTGCTCAACCTGATCGACATCAGCGAGCTTGGTTCGGTGGAAAGATATGTCCAGGAGGAGCAGCGGGAACGCGACGCCGCGCGCGAACAATTGCGCCGCGTGGATCAGCAAAAGGATCGCTTTCTTGCGGTCCTGTCACACGAGTTGCGCAATCCCCTGGCCTCGATCCGGACCGCCGCTCACGTGCTCAACGGCCAGCACGTGACCGCGTCGGGGCGTCAGCGCGCTTTGGAAATAATCGATCGCCAGACCAGGCATCAGACCCGTTTAATCGATGACCTGCTCGACCTCAACCGGATCTCGCAGGGCAGGATCGAATTGCGTCTGGAGCCGGTCGATTTGCGCCAGGCGGTCAAAAACGTAATCGATACCTATCTGCCCGCGATTGAATCCAAATCGATCAGCTTTCGTTTCGATTATCCGGGCCGCGAAATTATGCTGCTCGCCGATTCGGTGCGCATCGAACAGATCATTTCCAATCTGCTGACCAATTCGCTCAAGTTCACCGATTCCGGCGGCTCCATCGAGCTCAGCCTCGCGGCCGCTGACGGCTGCGCGGTTCTGACCGTGCGCGACTCGGGAGCGGGAATCGAACCGTCGCGGCTGGCCGGCGTATTCGAGTTGTTTTCGCAGGCGCGCACCGGCAAGGGCGGCGAAGGTCTCGGCATCGGACTGTGGCTGGCCAGGCAGCTGGTCGAGATGCATGGCGGACAGATAGAGCTGACCAGCGGCGGCCAGAACCAGGGTACCCAGGTCGTGGTCAGGCTGAAGTCGATGTCAACCATGGGCAAGGCCGGCAAACGGATTCTGCTGGTTGAAGACGACCCCGATCAGCGCGAACTGCTGGCGATGGCGCTGGCGGAGATCGACGCCGAAGTAGTCGGCGCCAAGGACGGATCGGAAGCGATCAGAATTATGAAGGAGCGGGAGTTCGATGTCTGCCTGCTCGATCTCAGTCTCCCCGACATATCCGGTTATGAACTGATTGGCAGGCTCACCGATCTCCATCGAGACCGGCCTCCGGTAATGATCGCGCTTACCGGCTACGGACGGCCCGAAGACGCCGCCCGGGTGAAAGCCGCCGGATTTCAGCATCACGTGGTCAAACCGGCCGATATCAATCAGCTCCAGCGCCTGATCGGCGAGAGTTGAGGGGGGAAGCGGCGATGGGGGCCGATTCAGGCGGCGCCCAGGATGCGTTTGATCTTGAGCGCGATGTCCGCGGCGTAAACGACGTCGCTGATGATTGCGACGGCGTCGGCGCCGGCGGCGAGCAGTTCGGGTACGCGCTCTTCGGTGATTCCGCCGATCGCGACAATCGGCACGCCGACGGCGGCGCGCACCTCGCGCAGCATCGCCCGCCCCTTGCCGGTTGGGTTCTGTTTGGCCCCCCCCGGATACATCGGGCCGAAGCCGATATAAGCCGCGCCGCCGGCTTCGGCCGCGCGCGCCTGATCCACGCTGGCGGTGGAAATGCCGATGATGCGCGCCGGACCGATCAGCTTGCGCGCCGCGCGCAGCGGGATATCGGTCTGCCCCAGATGGACGCCGGCGGCGTTGGCCAAAATGGCGATATCGATCCGGTCGTTGACCAAAAGCGTCGCGCCGCAGGGCTCGCAAAGAGCGGCAATCTCGCGCGCCGCCTTGAGAAAATCGCGCCCGCACGCGTGCTTAAGCCGCAACTGCAGCACGCGCGCGCCCGCCCCGAGCATCGTCCGCGCCAGCTCAACCGGATCATGACCGGCGAGCGGATCGATCATCGCGTAGAAGTGGGAGGCGAGCTTCACGCCGCCGGACCTTTGCGAACCACGATGCGCAGGTCGTTGATTTTCTTGCGCAGGGTGTTGCGGTTGAAGCCCAAAAAGCGCGCCGCGCGCACCTGGTTGCCGCGAAACCGCTCCAGCGCCAGCTCGATCAGCGGCCGTTCCACCCTGGCCGCCATCGCCTCGTACACCCCGGCCGCGTCGTCGCTCTGCTCATCCAGATAGTCGCGGATGCTGCGCGTGAGCAGCTCGTCCAGAGAGCCGCCGGACTCGGGCTGATTGCTCCTGCTGCCGGTCTTGCCGAAGCTGATATCCTCGGTGCGGATCATGTTGCCGGGCGCCAGCAGGGCGGCGCGCAGCACGCAGTTTTCCAGCTCGCGCACGTTTCCCGGCCAGCTATAGCTCATCAGCAGCTCCATCGCCTCGCGGCTGGCGGCGGCGACTTTGGCTCCCATGTCGCGGGCGGCCCGCGCGATGAAGTAATCGACCAGTTCCGGAATGTCCTCGCGCCGCTCGCGCAGGGGCGGCAGGAAGATCGGAATCACGCGCAGGCGGAAATAGAGGTCCTCGCGGAAACGGCGCGCGGCGACCGCGGCTTCCAAATCCTGGTTGGACGCGGCAATAATGCGCGCCTGCAGGCGGCGTACTTCGGAGCTGCCCACCGCGCTGAACTCGCGCTCCTGGATCGCGCGCAGCAGCTTGGGCTGCAATTCCAGCGGCATGTCGCTGACTTCGTCCAAAAACAGGGTGCCGCGTCCGGCCAGCTCGAATTTGCCGGCGCGCCGCTCGGTGGCGCCGGTAAAGGCGCCGCGCTCATGCCCGAACAGCTCGCTTTCCAGCAGTCCATGCGGGATCGCCGAGCAGTTGACGGCCACGAACGGGGCGCGCCAGCGTTCGGATTTGAAATGAATCGCCCGCGCCACCAGCTCCTTGCCGGTGCCGCTCTCGCCGCATATCAGGACGTTGGCGTCGTTGTTTACCAGCCGGCCGATGAGCTTGTAGACCTCCTGCATCGAGGCGCTGCGGCCGACAATCTCGCCGCCGACCAAATGGTGTCCCACTTCGGTCTTGAGGCGGTTGATTTCAGCCGCCTGTGCCGACAGTTCCACCGCGCGCTCCACGGCGGCGGCGACCAGGTCGAGGTTGTGGAAAGGTTTGGTCAGGTAATCGTGGGCGCCGCGTTTGATGGCCTCGACGGCGTTGCTCATGGTCGATGCGGCGGTGATCACGATGATGACGGTTTTGATCCCCTCCGACTGTGCCGAGGTCAGCACTTCAAGCCCGCCGGCGCCGGGCATGATGATGTCGATCAGGGCGGCGTCAAAGCGATTGGTGCGCAGCGCCGCCAGTGCGGCGTTGCTGTCGGCGGCCTCGCTGACGTGATAGCCGGCGGCTTCCAGCCGATGGCGCAGAATCAGCCGGATCGCGGGGTCGTCGTCGGCGATCAAGACCGCCGGCGCGTTCTGGGTCGCGGCGCCGCCCTCATCGGGCGCCTCGGATTTAAGCAATGCCTGATTCGCCATAGTTCGACTGCGAGCCGACCGCCAATGGCAGTGTAACCTTAAATGTCATTCCGGTCAGACCCGCCTCCTCGGATGGTTCCGCCCATAGTTTACCGTCATGCAGGGCGACCATGCGCTGGCTCAGCACCAGCCCCAGGCCGCTGCCGCTTGGTTTGGTTGTAAAGAACGGAGTAAACAGCTGCGCCTGCTGATCGGGAGTCATGCCGGGGCCGCTGTCGATCACCTCGACGCGCAAAAAGCGCCGCTGCTCATGGCCCATCCGCAGCCGGAACTTGCTTTCCATCTGCGTGCGCAGCCGGATTGTACCGCTGGGCCCGATGGCTTCGATCGCGTTGCGAAAGAGGTTGAGAAATACGCGTTCCAGCGCCGCCGCGTCGCCCAGCACGTCGGGCAGGCTGGGGTCGAACACCTGTTCGACGCGGATGGCGCCCTCGACCGGCGGAAACAACCCCGCCATGCGCAGCGCACGATGCAGCACCATGTGGATGTTCACCGGCTGCTTCTTGAGGCGCTGTGGTCCGCTTACCGACAGCACCTGCTCGACCAGTTCCGTGATGCGGCTGACGCCGTCCATGATCAGGCCGCAGTACTGCCGGCCGCGATGGTCGGGCGCAAACAGTCCCGCCAGCAATTCGGCGGCGCCTTTGATACCGGTCAGCGGATTTTTGATTTCGTGGGCCAGGCCCGAAGGCGACAGCCCCATCCGGCGCTCGCTGTCGGCGCCGTTGGCGACCAACTCCACTCCGCGCTGATGCGACAGGTCATGGAGCAGGACCACGGCACCCTTGAACTGACCGGTTTGGGTGAGCAACGGGGCGACCTCGGCGCGGACCGCCAAATCCTGGCCGGCGAGCGCCAGTTTGGCGTCGGCACAACTGGATTCCTGTCGTTTTTCCAGACAATCGTGCACCATTCCCTCCAGCCAGGGATTGCGCCCGAGCAGGCTGTCGACCAAGCCGCGATTAACCTGCGAACCGAGCAGCGCCTCGGCGGCGGGGTTTTTCAGCACGATGTCGAGCCGGGGCGACAACACCACCACGGCGTCATTCAGACTGTCGAGAACGTCACGCCAGAGCTTCAAATTCGGTTGCCGCTTCAGTGGCATTAAGGATACCGGTGCGCCTGCGTGTATCCAAGGGCGGCGGGCGCCGCTGGATCAATTTTGAAAGTTTAGGCCCTCTGGAGGCAAATATGCGGCAATTGCGCAAAGCGGTTAAGCGATAAAGTGACAGGGCGGCAAAATCCTGACAGTTTTTCCACAATGCCAGGTTTTTCCTGCACTCGATACCCGCCTGCGATGCTGTTGGCGCAGTCGATCCTGCGGATTGGCCACACGATTCAAGCCTTCTCGCTTCCGCCGCATTCACGCCGAATTTATGTAGCTAATCAATCTACGATTTAACATTAGAATTTCTAATCACCTCCGGGGTTGCTTTGCGGCTTTGGGATAACTAAGGTGCAACGGAACGATGTGGGGAAGGATGCGGTGTAGAACTATCATATTTGCGACTCTTCTGGTGGTCGCTCCGGTTTACGCCTCCGCTCAGACCACTTCAAATTTGCTGCCCGAAAAACTCCAGTTTCAAGTCGGACAGCCGCGTAAAGTAGCCCCCTTTCCGCTGGTCCTGAACGCCGCCGTCCAGCACTACGTCGACTCCTATATCGCCCATTCCGAGGGACTCAAGCTCTCCTACGCCCGCAGCGCTCCGTACCTGACCCAGATGATGGACGTGCTGCGCCAGTATGGCGTGCCTTCGGACATGGTCTACCTGGCCTTTGCGGAAAGCTCCTTCACCAAGGCCGGCGCCGGACCATGGCAGCTGACCAAGGCGACCGCGCGCCGGTTCGGACTGACCGTCAACGAATTCCTGGATGAGAGACGCGATCCGCTGAAGTCGACCCGGGCGGCGGCCGAGTATCTGGCTGAGCTCCATGACGAAATCGGCGACTGGCGTCTGACGATCATTGCCTGGAACACGGGCGAGGGGATGCTTTCGCATTTCGTTCGGGATCGTGGTGAGGATTTCGATCGGCTGCTGGAGCGTCTCCCGGGCCGTACCCGCTCACTGTTGAGCCGGTTCATGGCGGTGGCCTTCATTTCGAAGAATGCGCGCGAATACGGGATCGAGGAAGTGGTCTATTCGGAGCCCGCGCAGTACGCGCGCATCAGCGTTCCGGGCGGCACTCCGCTGACCAGGGTCGCTCAAGCGACTCATTCCCAGGTCTACGAGATCCAGCATCTGAACCCCGCGATCCTGACCGACCGTGTTCCGCCCGGCGGATACGACGTGGTGATTCCACTGTCCAGCAAGGTTGACGCGATCGGCGACTGGAGCCAGGTGGAGTCCGGCAATGCGACATGGCCGCATCGACGCGGCGATTCGATTCGCCGCTGAGCCGATTCACCGAACATTAATCCGCTTCGAATTCCCGCCGGTGAAGAGATGGAACAGGCGGGCGCGGCGCCGTTTGGACCGCCATTTTTAAGCGCACAGGCCTCCGCAGTAGGGAGCGCGTTTAGGCGCTGATTTCCGCGCCGCAATTCTATTCTTCGAGCAAGTCGCGCCGGATGGTTTTGATTACCTGCGGACTTACCCCGATCTCGTGCACCAGAAACGAGTCGATGTCGCCGCTTTGGTCGATCAGGGCGAAGATCGGGTCGAGCTGGGCCGGGCTCAGCGGAATTCGCGGAAAGGCGGTATTGCTTTCCAAAAAGTCGGCCCGGATGCGTTCGCGTTCCACCCCCAGCATCTCCAGCAGCATCGCGGCGCCGACTCCGGTGCGGTCGCGTCCGGCCGAGCAATGGAACAGCGCCGGATAGACTTCCTCCTGCGCCAAAAGCATGAAGAAGGTCTGCCACGCGTCGCGGAAATCGGTCACCAGCACCAGATGCTCATGGCCGGGCTTGATCGGCTGCGCAATGGAGCCGGCGCTGAACCATTTGTCTCCAATCGGGATATGCTCCCAGCGCACGCTGGCGGCCAAAGTGCCGTCCAGTCCGCCGAGGACCGAAACTTCCAGCTTGCTCTGCAGCGTAATGACGGTTTTGAGCTTGAGGCTGTGCGCCGGGCTTTCCGGCGGGATAGTGGCCAGATGGGCCGAACGATAGATGTGTTCGCGTTTGATGCGCTTGCCGTCGCGCGTGGGATGGCCGCCGAGGTCGCGCAGGTTGCGGCCGGCAATCCGCCGCACCAGCTCGAAGTCAACCACCATCTGCTCTTTTTCCAGCTTGCCTGCGCTGCCGGTTGATGATGACAAAGATGTCCTCCTGACTATTTATATGGTGCCCCAGCCCCTAATTATGGCGCAAGGACCCTTAACGTACGGGCCAATGAACTGTTAACACGCGGTGAACTCTTGCCCGCAGATGAGAACGGTTTGAAGTCCGAATTACGTTCGGCGATCAGCGACGGGCGGCGTTGTTTGCCCGCGCCGCCATAATCGAGCCGAGAGCTGCAACTCTTTTTTGTCAACCGCCGGTCCAGCGGTCGGCGGGGCCGTCCAACAGCAGTATCCCGTAACGCAGCATCGCGCTGAGTTTTTCCATCCGGCCGAGCAACTCGTTGCGTTCAGCGCCGCTGCAATAGCGCAGGCGCTCGATTACCGCCGCCAGGTTGACCCTGATGGTTTCGACCGCATCCTCCAGCGAGCGGCGCTCTAGGACGGCGGCGCGCTGCGCTTCGCGGGCGCCGCGAATTTCGGCAAAATCGATTATCTGAGCCACGACCCTTAAAGTTTAGCGTATTTTCCGGCCGCGGCGGCGTTTTTCCGCGATTACCTCGCGGCCGCCTGCGGCGAACCATCCGATCTGATGGGCGATGCCGCTGAGGATGTCAAGTTCGCGCCGATTGAGCCCGCTGCGGGCGAGTATTCCGCGCAGCGCGAACATGATCCGATCAGGGCTGTCCTGGTCCAGAAATCCGATTGCGATCAACGCCTGCTGCATCCGCTCCAGCATCAGTTCGGTATGGGCGACCGGCACCGGCTCAAACATCGGCTTGCGCGGGATTGCCGTCTCAGTCGCCCCGGCGGCAAACAATTCGTACGCGACAATCATCACCGACTGCGCCAAATTTATCGATGGATAGGCGGGCGCGGTCGGAATCGTGATCAGGCGCTGACAGAACCTGAGGTCGTCATTGGACAGGCCATGGTCCTCGGGGCCGAAGATGAACGCCACGCGGTCGCTCGGATTGATACGGTTGAGTTCGACGGCGACTTCGCGCACAGGCCGCGCGCCGCTGCGATAGAATCCCGGCCGGCAGGTGGTGCCGATCGACAAGGTCCGATCATGCAGCGCCGCGCCAACATCCGCATAAGTCGCCGCCCGGCGCAGCACTTCCCGCCCATGCACCGCCATCTCGGTGGCCATCCGATCGGCGCAAGCGTCGGGCGCCACCAGCCGCAGGTCACTGAATCCCATGTTGGCCAGCGCGCGCGCCGCCACCCCGATATTGCCCGCCGCCCTGGTCCGTACCAGAACGAACGCGAACCGCTCTTCCGCCGTCATGGCGCTATTATATACTTTGTCTGGCAGCAGAGGTCAGACGATGAAGCTGGTGTCCTTTGGCGATGTCCACATGGCGACCCGCAACCTTGAGCGGATGACGGAGGAGCTGTGCGATACCGACCTGATCGTGATCTCGGGCGATCTGACCAATTTCGGCGGTCCGCAGGACGCGCAAAAGGTGCTGGACGCCGCGCGCGGCGCATGCCCCCGGGTGCTGGCGCTGCCCGGGAATCTGGACCAGCGCGAGGTGATGGCGTTTCTCGAAGAGCAGCACGTGGCTCTGCACGGGCGCGGGATGATGGTTGACGGCGTCGCCCTGTTCGGATGCGGCGGCTCCAACCTCACGCCCTTTCATACGCCCACCGAACTGAGTGAAGACGAGATTTACGACACGCTGCGCCGCGGCTACGAACAGGTGCGGGGGCGCCGGCCTCTGGTGATGGTCTGCCATACGCCGCCGTTCCAGACCAGATGCGACCGGCTGATGAACGGAACCGCGGTGGGCAGCACGGCGGCGCGCCGCTTTATCGAGGAAGTCCAGCCCGATGTCTGCATCTCGGGACACATCCATGAATCGGCGGCGATGGACCATATCGGGGCGACGGCGGTGTTCAATGCCGGTCCGTTCAAGGGCGGCGGCTACGTCGTGGTCAGGTACAAGGAGGGCAGGCTGGACGCGCGGCTGGAGTTTCTTTGATGTTCCGGCGCTCTCGCTGGTTGGCCAGTCCATTGGAATATACGCGGGCAAGATTCGGCATGGATGGCCATTCATCCTGCGCAGCCTGGGGCCCTTGATGCGCCGGTTTGTGCCGTTCAAATCCAGGCCGACCTGAAACTTATACGATGCTCAAAACGGTCTTTTTCGACGCGGCCGGGACTTTGTTCGAAACCCGCCGTCCGGTGGGGGAACTGTACGCGCACGTGGCGCGGGCGTTCGGCGCCAACGTCAGCGGCAGGGAGGTCAGCGCCGCCTTCCGCCATTCCTTCGGCAACGCGCGCGGACTGGCCTTCGGGCCAAACCGTTCACCTGCCGAGTTGCGCCGCTTGGAGCGTCAATGGTGGCGCGATCGGGTGGCGGAGACCTTCGCCGGATTGCATCGGTTCCGCGACTTCGACGCCTACTTCGACGCCTTGTTCGAGTTTTTCGGCGACGCCGCCAATTGGGTGGTTTTCGACGACGTGATGCCGGCGCTGGAGAGCTTGCGCGCGGCCGGCTTGCGCATGGCAGTCGTGTCGAATTTCGACGCGCGGCTGTATCGGCTGCTCGCCGGCCTGGGACTGAGTCAATACTTCGAGACGGTGACGATCTCCTCCGAAGCGGGCTACGCGAAGCCGTCTGCGGAGCTGTTCAATTGCGCTTTGGCCGCGATGGCGACGAGCGCGCATCAGGCTCTCCACGTGGGCGACGCGCCGCATCTGGACGCAGCCGGCGCGGCCGCCGCGGGAATCGAAGCGGTGCTGATCGAACGGCCGCAAGCGCACGGTTCCGCCCGTGTCGGCGAGCTGGGGCCGGCACGTGTAATCGCGTCGCTGGCGGAGTTGCCGCCCATGATTCAGGCGCGCCTGTAGCCGCCGCGCAAGTTGCCATTACCACGCGCGCCGGCGCGCCTGGTCATTACCTCAAACCCGCCCAGGCACGGGCCGGACGCCTATGGGACGGAGCGGTGCGCCGGCTCCGGCTTTGGCCGGGAATGCCTTTGAGTTAAGCTACTGGTATGGCAGAAGCGAATTTGGTGCATTCCGCCGAAGCTGGCACGCGCGTCGAATACGAGTTGCAGCTCTACTATTGGATGAAACTGATTCGCGGCTTTGAAGAGCGCGTCTCCCGTCTGCATCGACAGAACAAAATCCTGGGCGGAGTTTACTCCGGCGCCGGGCAGGAGGGGCTGGTCGCCGGTATCTGCGCGCCGCTGCAGCAGGGCGACGTGGTGCTGCCGCTGCATCGCGATTTGGGCGTGTTCCTGATGCGCGGGGTCGATCCGGGGGTTTTGATGGCGCAGCTTATGGGCAAGGACGGCGGGCTGTCGCGCGGCAAGGATTCCTTCCTGCACGGCGGCGATTTAAGCCGCGGCGTGTTCGGCTCGACGTCGATGCTGGGGTCGTCGTTGCCGGTGGCCGCCGGCGCGGCCCTCAAATTCCAGATCAAAAAGGAGAAAAATATCGCGGTGGCTTTTTTCGGCGAAGGCGCCGCCTCGCGCGGCGACGTGCACGAGGCGATGAACTTCGCCGGCGTGCGCAAGCTGCCGGTCGTCTTCGTATGCGAAAACAATCGCTACGCCTACTCCACGCCGCTGGAGAAGCAGATGGCGATCGACGACGTCGCCGACCGCGCCGCGGCCTATGGCTTCAAGGGCTACGTCTGCTCGGGCAACGACCTGCTGGCGGTGCTCGACGTCGCCGAACCGGTTTTGGCGCGCACCCGCGAGGGCGGCGGACCGGCCCTGATCGAATGCAAGACCTACCGCTATCACGGCCACAGCGAGCATGATCCCGCCCTGTATCGGAGCAAAGAAGAGCTGCTCAAGTGGGAGAGCCGCGACCCCATTCAGCGCTTCGAGTTCTACCTGGAAAAACGCGGCGAGGACGTCAAGCGGCTGCGCGAGCAGACCGACGAAAAGGTCAAGGCCATCCTGCAGCGGGCGGTCGAGTTCGCCGAGAACAGCCCGTGGCCCGAGGTCAATTCAGTCTTCGACCAGCTCTACGCGTCGCCTTCGCCGGCCATGCTCGACGGGAGGCGGAGCTGAGCGATGGAGGTAACCTATCTCAAGGCGATCAACGACGCGCTGCGCGAGGAGATGGGCCGCGACGAAAACGTATTCGTGATGGGCGAAGACGTTGCCGAGCTGGGCGGCGCGTTCAAGGTTACCGAGGGACTGCTCGAAGCGTTCGGCTCCGACCGCGTAATCGACACCCCGATTTCCGAATCGCTGATCGTCGGCGCGGGGATTGGGGCCGCGATGCTCGGGATGCGCCCGGTGGTCGAAATGCAGTTCGCGGATTTCATTTCATGCGCCTTCGATCAGATCGTGAACATGGCGGCGACGCTGCGCTTTCGCCACGGCGGCCGCGCGTCGTGTCCGATGGTAATCCGCGGGCCTTCGGGCGCGGGTATCCACGGCGCCATCTTCCATTCGCAAAATCCCGAGGCCTGGTTCACCCGCGTGCCCGGTCTCAAGGTGGTCGCGCCCTCCACCCCGTACGACGCCAAGGGACTGCTCAAGAGCGCGATTCGCGACGACGACCCGGTGCTCTACTTCGAACACAAGCGGCTTTATCGCAGCGTCAAGGAAGACATCCCCGAAGGCGACTTCACCGTTCCAATCGGCGCCGCCGAAGTCAAGCATGAAGGACGCGACCTGTCGATCATTACTTACGGCGGCACCGTGCAGCAGTCGATCGACGCGGCGCGAATCGTGGAAAAGGCCGACGGCGTTTCGATCGAAGTGCTCGACCTGCGCACGCTGCTGCCGCTGGATCGCGAGGCCATCCTGGCCAGCGTGAAGAAAACCGGCAAGGTGCTGATCGTGCACGAGGACCGCCTGACCGGCGGTATCGGCGGCGAAATCGGCGCGTTGATTGCCGAGCATGCGTTCGAGTACCTGGACGGGCCGGTCACCCGCCTGGCGATGGCCGATACGCACAACGCCTTCAGCCCGCCGCTGGAAGAAGCGATCCTGCCCAACACCAACAAGATCGTCGAGGCCATCAAGCGCCTGGCGAGTTATTGAGGTCCGCTGATGGCGGTCGAAGTCGTGATGCCGCAGATGGGTGAGAGTGTCGTCGAAGGCACCATCACCGGATGGCTGGTCAAGGAAGGCGACCAGATCGCCGAGGACCAGCCGCTGGTCGCTATCTCAACCGACAAGGTCGATACCGAGATTCCCGCGCCGGCCGCGGGCGTGATCTCGCGCATCGTGGCCAAAGAGGGTGAGACGCTGCCAATCGGCGCGCTGCTGGCGGTAATCGAGACCGCACCCGGTGCGCATGCCGAAGTTTCGGCCCCCGCAACGGCGCGCGAAGCGACGCATCCCGCCGCTGAGAAAGCATCGCAGCCCCAGGCCGCGCCGCCGCCCGCCGCAGCATCGCAGCCCCAGGCCGCGCCGCCCGCCGCGCCGGCGCCATCCGGCAACGGTCGCGGCGCCGCTGCGGCGGATAGCGGCGCGGCGGTGCGCTATTCGCCGCTGGTGCTGCGGATGGCGGCCGAGCATGGAATCGACCTTAGCCGCATCCGCGGCACCGGTCTGGGCGGCCGTGTGACCAAACGCGACCTGCAGAACTATTTGGAACAGCCCAAAGAGACCTTTGCGCCGTCTGCCGCGCCGGTGCCGCCGCCCGCCGCGCCGCAGCCGCAACGGATCGCGCCCGGAGGCGGATTCCGGCCGCCGCTGTATGAGCCGCGCGAGGGCGATAGCGTGGAGCCGTTTTCGCGCCGCCGCAGGATTATCGCGGAGCATATGGTTTATTCCAAAACCCATGCTCCGCATGTCGGCACCGTCGCCCAGGTCGACATGACGCGGGTGGTGCGCTTTCGCGATTCGCATAAGGACGCGTTCCGTCAGCGCGAAGGCTTCGGCCTGACGGTTCTGCCGATGGTGGTGGTTGCGGCGGCGCGGGCGCTGCGCGAATTTCCGCGCATGAACGCCTCCGTCGCCGGCGATTCTTTGGTCGTGCGCAAAGAGATAAATATCGGCGTCGCGGTGGACACCGAAGAAGGGTTGCTGGTGCCGGTGATCAGGGACGCCGACCAGAAATCGCTGCTGGGCATCGCCCGCGAGATCGATATTATGGCGCGCAAGGCCGCCGCGCGTCAGTTGGTGGCCGATGATTTGACCGGCGGCAGCTTCACCGTCTCCAATCCGGGGCGTGAGGGCAATCTGTTCGGCCTTGCGATTATCAATCAGCCCCAGGTCGGAATTCTGCGCATGGGCGAGATCAGAAAGACGCCGGTGGTGGTCGAAGTGGAAGGCAGCGATACTATAGCGATTCGGCATATCATGTACCTGGCGCTGTCATACGACCATCGCGTGATCGACGGCGTGCTGGGCAACCGGTTTCTGTATCGCACCGCGCGCATTTTGGAACAGGCCGAATTCACGCTTTAAGGCTCCGGCGGCAGGAGTTGATTATCGATGATCAGCGCTGACCAGGCTCTTGCACAGGTTATAGGCAGCGTCGCCGTTGTGGGTATCGAACGGATCGCCCTGCGCAGCGCGCTGGGCCGGATTCTGGCCGAGGAGATCAGATCCAGCCGCGATATCCCCGGATTCGACAACTCGGCGATGGACGGATTCGCCGTGCGCGCCGCCGACGTGGCCGGCGCCGGCGAACGCAGTCCCAGGCGGCTGCGCGTTATCGAAACCGTCGCAGCCGGTTCGATGCCCACGGTGCGCGTCAATCCGGGCGAGGCGGTACGCATCATGACCGGCGCGCCGGTGCCGCAGGGCGCGGATTCCATCGTCCCGGTGGAACGCACGCGCGCGAGCGGCGGGATGGTCGAAATCATGGCCGAACCCGCTTTGGGTGAATTCGTGCGTCCCAGCGGCGAGGATTTGCGCATCGGCGAACTCGTGATGAATGCGGGCAAGCGCCTCAGCCCCGCGGACATCGGGATGCTGGCGTCGCTCAACCATGCGATGATTGACGTTTACCGCCGTCCGCGGGTCGCGATTGTGGCCACCGGCGACGAGCTGGTCGACGTGGACCAGGTTCCCACCGGGGCACAGGTGGTCAATTCCAGCGCCTACGCGCTGGCGGCGGCGGTCGAGGAATGCGGCGGTGAGGCGGTGATTTTAAAGGTCGCGCGCGACACGCCGGAGGAAATCCGCGCGCGCTTTAATGAAGCCGCCGCGATGGACGCGGTGCTCTCCACCGGCGGCGTATCGGCCGGCGACTTCGACCATGTCAAGGGAATTCTGGACGAACTGGGGATGCGGACGCTGTTTCATGGCGTGGCGCAAAAGCCCGGGCGTCCGTTCAAGTACGGGCTTATCGGCAATCGCCCCATGTTCGGACTGCCGGGCAATCCGGTCTCGACACTGGTCTGTTTCTATCTGTACGCGCGGCCGGCGCTGCTCAAGATGGGCGGGCATTCGGCGCTGGGGCTGCCGCGGGTGACCGCGCGCTGCGCCGCCGATATGAAGGTCGCCAACAATCTGACCGAGTTCGTGCGCGTCAGACTGGAGCGGCGCGGCGGTGAATTGTACGCGCTGGCGGCGGGCAGTCAGGGATCGAACATCCTCAGCGCGCTGTCGCGCGCCGACGGATTGCTGGTCGGTCCGGCGCGGGAAAACCTGTTGAAGGCGGGATTTCAGGCGACGGTCTTGCTGCTTTCGCCGGTTGCGGAAGCGGAGGTTGGATTCGAGGAGTTCCATCGCCTCCATTGAAACTGCACCACCAGCGTGAGCGCCGATCCAAACATCGCGGCGGCGATGATTACCGCGGAGACTCTGAACTGAAGCGTCGCGAGGAAGGGCAACAAGCGGATCTGGATCGGATCGAGCTGAAAGTTGGCGGTGATGACATAGATCACCCAGGCGGCGATAATCGCGCCTGCGATAAACTTGGGAGTTTTGACGATCTCCGGCAATTTGTGCCTCCAACCGTAGATCGTGTCCGCTTTGGAACCGGTTGTCAAATCGCGCTGCCGAGCGCCTATCCGGCTTTGAATGAAGCTTAGAATCGGACAGGGTTTCGACGCGCATCCGCTGGAGCAGGGCCGCCGCCTGATTGTGGGCGGTGTCGAGGTGCCCCACGACCGCGGTCTGCGCGGACATTCCGACGCCGATGTCGCCGCCCATGCTTTGGCCAACGCGATCCTGGGGGCGTTGGGCGAAGGCGATTTGGGCCGGCACTTCTCCGATCAGGATCCCCAATACAAAGACGCCGACAGCATCGAGCTGCTGCGCCAGGTCTGGAGTCTGGCCTCGGAGCGCGGCTTCAGATTGCTCAACGCCGACGTCACCGTAATCGCGCAGCGTCCGCGGTTGGCGCCATTTCTTGCCCGCATGCGCAGCAACCTTGCTGGCGCGCTCAGCGCCGACCCCGGCCAGGTCAACGTAAAGGCCTCCAGTCCCGAAGGGCTCGGCGCCTCAGGCCGAGCCGAGGGTATGATGGCGATGGCGGCGGTATTGATCGAGGCGGACTGAAACGCGTCCGCGCTGGTGAGGCGCTTTTGCCGCACGCCGGTAAGGCGCAGCTCATTGGATGCGGTACAGGCGGGCGGCGTTGTCGTGGGCCATCTTGCGGCGCTCGTCCTCCGGCACTCCCGCCATCGTATCGTCGATGTAGCGCAGGGAATGCGGCCAGGTGGTATCGGTGTGCGGATAATCCGACGACCACATCAGGTTATCCACGCCGATCACGTCGCGCAGGCGCATCCCGATCTTGTCCTCGATGAAGGTCGCGTAGCATTGGCGATGGAAGTATACGCTGGGCGGATGCGGCAGTTGGAGCCGGGTCCAGTACTTGTGGCGCTGGTAGATGCGGTCGGCGCGCTCCAAAAAATATCCCAGCCATCCGATATTGCCTTCCACCGACACGAACTTCAGCCGCGGAAACAGCTCCAGCACGCCGCCGAACATCACCGTGGTCAACGCCTCGAAGTTGCCCAGCGAATTCTTCATCACCAGCGCCGGCAGTGTGCCGCGCAGATGCGCCCCGGTATAGAACTGTTTGGCGCGCGGATCGCCCAGACCCAGGTGAATGTGCACGGGCAGCTCCAGATCCTGCGCCAGTCCCCATAGCCGGTCGTAGCTGTTGCTGTTGAGCGGCTCGCCGCGCGGGAAGGTCGGCAGCAGCAGCCCGCGCAAGCCCAGTTTGGCGATGCGCCGGGTTTCGCGGATGCTTTCCTCGAGGTCGTCGGTGGGGACCAGGCCGATACCGATCAGACGCTGCGGATTGACGCTGCAGAAATCGGCGAGAAAGTCGTTGTAGGCGCGGATACAGGCGAACTGCAGTTCAAGATCGTCGATCGCGAATACCCAAAAGCCGCTGTTTGGATACAGCACCTGCGCCTGCACGGCGTCGGTATCCATATCCTTGAGCCGTTCGTGCGGGTCGTACGAACCGGGACGGATGGTTTCGAAGGTCTCACCCTCCAGCTTGTACTCCTCGAATTTCCTGCCCGCCTGCACCTGCAAGCCCATCTTGGTGACGACCTTGCCGTCGACGGTCCAGGCGTCGCCGCCGCCCACGCGTTCCACCCTGGGCGCGCGGCCGCGCAATTTGGCCGGCACGCGCGATTGCCAGGTGTCGCGCGGTTCTTCCACGTGGTCATCGGCGGAAATAATTCTGAAGCTGCTCATGGTATTGTCCCGATTCGATCTGATTCGTCACACCAAGCGCCATTGCACCAGGGTGAAGCCTTGGTCCGGATGATCCTCGAAGACGGCCTGGACTTCGGCGTCGAACGGCGCGTCCTGCATCGGATCGCCGAGCAGGTTGCCGACCATGCGCACGCCGCCGGCGTCGGGCAGTTCGACCACGGCGACGATGTACGGGCAAGCTTCCTTCAGCGCCGGATGCACCGCGTTCCAGATCCGGATCCAGCTATAGAGGCGGCCGCGGCCCGAGACTTTGTGCCATCCGAGGTCCGGCGACTGGCATTTATGGCAGATCAGCTCGGGCGCGAACTGGAAGGTATGGCATCGGTTGCATCGCTGGACGGTCAGTTCATGGCGCTTGAGGCCGTCATAAAAGCCCTTGTCCATGCCGTCGGGGGTGGGCAGGGGGATTGCCAGTCCGGGCGGGAGATAGGATTTCGTCGTGGTTTGGGGCATGCGATTGTTCCTCTCAGCTATGCACCAACAAATTGCTGACGCCGCGGGGGACCAGCGGGCCGGATACCACCAGGGCGATTTTCGCCTCCGGCACCTGCGCGGTCGAAGTGCCGCGCACCTGGCGCACTGCTTCGTTCACCAGTTCCATCCCGTGCACGTAGCATTCGGCCAAATTGCCGCCGCTGGTGTTGATCGGCAACCGCCCCGCGGGCGCGGTCAGGTTTTCGAAGGTGCAGAACTCGTTGACTTCGTCGGGATGGCAGAAGCCGTGCTCGACGATACACATCAGCGGACCGCCGCTGAAATGTTCATAGAACTGCGCCACATCGACGTCGCTGGGCGCGATTCCCGCCATCTGATACAGCCGCGGCGCGACAGTCTTGTAGTTGGCCGATGGATAATCGACCGAGTTCTCGGCCGCAACGTCGGTGCGGTAGCCGGAGCCCTGCGCCGCCGCCATGATATAGGCCGGCTTATGCTTCAGGTCGCGGGCGCGTTCGGCGCTGGTCAGAATCACCGCAGCGGCGCCGTCATTCTCCATGCAGCAGTCGAACAGATGGAACGGCTCCGCGATCCATCGCGAGTTGTCATAGGCCTGGCGCGTCAGCGGACGTCCATACATGATGGCGCGCGGGTTGGATTGCGCATGGTGGTACGACGCCATCGCGATGGCCGCCAGCGCGTCCTGCCTGACCTTGTGCTCGTACATAAAGCGGCGCGTGCGCAGCGCAATCCAATGCGCGGGGGCCAGCAATCCGTACGGGGCGGAATAGGCCGACAGGTTGGAGTATCCGGGCGCGGCGCCGGCAATCGTCGCAATCGGCGCGCCCTGGCCGAAACGTCCGTACTGTCCCTGGGCCAGCGCGCGGAACACCACGACGTAGTTGGCATAGCCGGCCGCGATTGCCGCCGCCGCGTTGCCCACCGCCGCCGCGACCCCGCCTCCGCCGCCCCCCCATACCATCATCGAGAGCCGCACTTCGGGCAGGTCGAGCGCCGCGGCGATGCGGGTCGCCTCGTTGCGGTCGTTGGAATAGGAAGAGAAGCCGTCGATGTCCTTGACGCTGATACCGGCGTCTTCGGCCGCTTTGGTGATCGCTTCGCAGGCGAGCAGAAATTCCGGCACTGGCGCCTGGCCGCGTTTGTAGTATTTGGTTTCGCCGATTCCGACGATCGCGGTTTTGTCCCTGACGTTGTATTCGCTCATCGCCGCATCCTTTTCGCGAAGTCAACCCCTGACTCCGGCGCTGATTCACGCTATTGGGAGTATCGCTTCAAAGCGGGACAAGTCCAGCCCCGGGGGGATGTCGCTCGTCGCGGCGCGACTCGGGAGGACAGGATCCTGACGCGCCGCCCGATAATCGCGCAGCGCCAGCGCGCCGGCGTTCCGCCGGCGCCACCCCTGCGCGTCATTGCGACCGGCAGCCAAGCCGGCGGCGTCGGCGAGGGACGCGGCGGTATCTCGAGCGCGGCCGCCGAATTCCTCACCTCCGGCCAGCTCGCTCATCCGGCCTGGGTTTTCCGCTCGGCGGACTCCGCTTCGGAATGGACCGTGAAAAGAGCGCGCCGCGGGCAAATGAAGATCCCAACCGCCGGGGACCGGCTCGTGCGCTTCCCGGCTAGTGCTGCGAAAGCACCTCGTTCACCTGCTTCTCCACCGCGGTGCCCTTGAAAAAATCGCGATCCAGATGGCTCCAGAAGCGGGCCGGGTTGGAAAAGGTGAACTGCTTGAGCTGCTCTTCGGTCAGCACTTTGCGCTCGACCAGTTCCCATGCCTCTTCAATGACTTCGGTCATCTCCAGCACGTCGAAATGGCCGATATCCGATCCGAGCAGGATGTTGAGCCGCGCGCCGAAGGCGTTGGCGTTGGTGTTGAACGCCATCGCGTTGAGCGGGTCTTCCGATTCGCATCCGAAATAGAGGTTGTCCACGAACAGCGCGCGCAGGTCCTCGCCCCGTTGGATTTTGCAGCGCCAGAAATCGTCCATGTCTTCCAGTTCGGGGGCGACGCCGGCGGTCTCGGCCTTGCGGTCCCATCCCTGGTTCTTCATCAGGTCTTTCATCATCCGGCCGCCATGCTGCGAAATCAGCGACACCAGATACTCGCGATCGAGGTTGGCGGGATCGAAGTTCTCCAGCGCTTTGGGATTGCGAATATTCCAATGGCGCACGAGGTCGTTGTAGAGGTTGCACGCCCACGCCGCGCCGCCTTCCATGAAGGCGAACTTCAATTTGGGAAAACGCAGCGTCACCCCGCCCAAAAACATCGCCTTGCACATCGCCTCGCATCCGGCGGCGAAATGGCCCACGTGATTGTAGACGAAGTTGCTGCGCTGGGTGCGATAGCCGAAATTCAGCGTCGAGGTATGGAAGGTCGGAACGATCTTCAACTCCTCGCACTTCGCCCATACCGGGTCGTAGTCGTAGTCGCTGTCCAGCGCGAGCGCGTCCCAGTAGCGTGCGCCGTTGCCGCCGGGGCTGGGACGGCTGATCAATCCGGCGAACACCACGGCCTTGATACCCAAAGATTTGGCGAACTCCAGTTCTTCGATCGCTTCTTTGGGCGTGTGATTGGGAATCACGCCGGCCGGCGTCAGGCGATCTTCGTAGCCGCGAAAGATGTCGGCGGCGTAGCGGTTGAGCGCGCGGCATCCGCCGCGCCTGACTTCCTCGTCCTCCAGATAGGGACCGATGGTCAGGGTCGGAGCGGTGGGATAGAGCACGGCGAAATCCAAACCGAGGTCGCCCATGCGGTCATGCAGCAGCCTGGGCAGCATCACGGTGGCCCGATCCAACGTGTTCCGGGTCGGCACCGGCCACCATCCGGCGACGGGCAGCCGCTGTTCGCGGCGCTGGCGGGTATTGAGTTTGGGGTCGCCGAAGTACGACGCCACCGCGGCCCAGTAGCGATCGGCTCCGGCGGCGCCGATTTCCTGCCTTAGGTATTCGGTCAGCGCCGGCAGGTATTCGATCCAATGCCCGTCGGAGTCGATCACCGGATGGGACAGGCGCGCATGCGCTTTGGCCGACCTGGTCAGTTCCGCCATGGGCTTCAAACCTCCATGTGATAGACGCGCCGCGCGTTTTCGAACACGATCCTGCTGGTCACCGCGTCGGGTATTTTCTCGAAGTCGCGCTCGATCACCTTGCGCGAGTGCGGCCAGGTGCAATCGGTATGGGGGAAATCGGAGGCCCACATGTAGTTATCCGCGCCGAAGAAATCGTGCGTCATCGGCCCGATCGGATCGTCCTGGAAGGTCGCCATCATCTGGCGCCGGATGTAGAAGCTGGGCTTTTCCTTGAGCGGCTGGTCGGACAGCACGTTGAATTTCTCGAACGCATGGTCGATCCGGTACATGTAATGCGGGATCCAGCCGGTGTCGTTTTCGGCTGAAATCAGCGTCAGCCGCGCAAAACGCTCCAGCACGCCGCCGAAAATGATGTCGGTAAAGGAGCGCTGGATTTCATGAATCAGGTTGGAGTAGTTGCCGGTCATGAAGGGGCCGCGCTTGCCGGTTTCAGGATCGACCAGCGGCGCCTTATCGCCGCTGCGCGACCGTTTGCTGGTGCCCACATGCAGCGACAGCGGCATGCCCAGATCCTGGGCCGCGCTCCACAGCGGATCCCACACCCGCATCCAGTACGGCCGCTCGGGCGGCGGCGCGCCCCAAATCTGGGCGCCGCGCAGCCCGATTTTGGCGCATCGCTGCAGCTCCTTGATGCCTTCGCCGATGTCCTCCAGCGAGACCAGTCCGATTCCATAGAAGCGGCGCGGGTTATGCGAGCAGAACTCCGCCAGCCAGTCGTTGTAGGCCTTGAAGCAGGCGCGCTGCAGTTCGGCATCGGGCAGGCTGAACAGCGGCATCCCGTAGGTGGTGTAAAGCACCTCGGCGGCAACCCCGTCGGTATCCTGATCCTTGATGCGCTCGACCGGATCCCAGCCGCCCGCAGGCGCCGTCTCGTAGCCTTTTTTGAAGTGATCTTTCAATTCCTGGCCGCTGCGCCCGGCGCCGAAGCCCAGCGAAACGGGAGCCGGCCGCAGTCCCGGTGCGACAAAGTAGGTGCCCTTCTGGTTCTGTTCGACGTGGGGCGCCACGTCCTTGAACTTGCGGTCCAGGCGCGAGGTCCACAAATCGGGCGGCTCGATCATATGCGAGTCCGCTGAAATAATCCGCGACGGCAGCATTGTCCTACCTCCTGGGAAATGATGGAACGGTCGCTCAGCTTCACTAAAGCGCTGTACGCCGGCCAATGCAATCCTCGCGCGGCTGGATTTCGATCATTTCATCGCGACCGGGTTGATCGGACTGCCCACGCCGCCGCTGAAGGGCAGCGGCGGCGCGACGAAGAAGCAGGTGTAGCGCCCGTCGCGGCGGCAATCCTCCGCCAGCGCCTCGAAATTGAAAATCTCGCCGATGGTCAGGCCGAGGTCGCGGATGGCGATGCGATGAAACGGCGTGGTTTCGTCGCGCAACTCCGAGGGCATCACTTCCGCGGTGACGTTATCCACCGCCACGCACGAGACCTCGTGGTCGTAGATCCATTCCACGGTCCTGTAAGACAGGCCGGGACAGGCCTTCCAGTAATCGGCGCGCTGATCCGGATGCCGGTACCAATGCGGGACCCATCCGGTGCGGATCAGGAGGGCGTCGCCGCTTTTGGGCGCGACTTTTTGCGCCGCCAGGCATCCGTCGATATCGGCCGGGCTGACCGCGTAGCCGGGCGGCAGATATCCGTTGTCAGCCTTTTTGTAGGAAACTACATCAATTAGTACGCCGCGCGTGATCAGCGTCTGCGACAGCGCCGAGATCGCGTTGCGGGCGGCGCCGCCGTGCGCGGTGACCTGGCTTATCGGTACGCCGTTGTAAAACATCCCGTCGTAGCCGGCATGGGCCAGCCCGTCCCATTGCGTGGCGATCTGCAGCGGCATCGTCACGATGTCCTCGTTCCACACCACCGAACTCTTGATCGGCATCCCCCACGCGTCCCCGCCCGCATTCACCATCGCGAAAAAATGCAGATACGGGGTGCGCGCCGGATGCACCGGGCTGCCGCGCTCGAACGCTACCGCAAGGCTGAACACCTTGCCCTCGCGCGCCTCGCGGGCGGCGTTGGCGATCACTTCGCGGGTGATGAAATTGGCGGTGCCAATCTGGTCGTCCTTGCCCCAGCGGCCCCAGTTGGAGAGCTGCCGAATGCCCCAGTGTTCGGGATAAGCCATGGTCTGCCTCGTCGGAAAATGTCCGGCACGTCTGCCGGGCGGTAAATGGCGGATATTCTCCGCTGCCGGAATTGTCAACATTAAAAGCGGTGGCGGCGCCCGGGCGCGCTGGGCACAATATTCGGCATGGAATCGAATTTCACATCGTCCCGGTTCATCGCTGCCGGCCCGTGCGCCGCGCGGGGAGCCGCCGGGTGAGCGGTTTCGTCGCCTACGGCGGCGCGCGTCCGGTCAGGCAGCCGCCGCCCGCGCCGGGCCCCGGATCGGTCTGGAGCACGCTCAAGCATCGTGTGTTCTTCTGGCTGACGCTGGCGGCGCTGGTGTCCAATATCGGCACCTGGATGCAGAACGTCGGGGCGGCATGGCTGATGACCTCGCTGTCCAGCTCGCCCCTGATGGTCGCGCTGATCCAGACTTCGGCCAGTCTGCCGATTCTGCTGCTGGCGCTGCCGGCCGGAGCGCTGGCCGACATCGTGGACCGCCGGCGTCTGCTGATTTTCTCCCAGGGCTGGATGCTCATCGCGGCGGGCCTGCTGGGCGCGCTTACGATTATGCATGCGACGACCCCGTGGTCGCTGCTCGGCTTGAGCCTCGCGCTGGGAATCGGCTCAGCGATGAACGCGCCGGCCTGGCAGGCAATCGTGCCCGAACTGGTGCCGCGCGAGGAACTTACCGCGGCCGTATCGATCAACGGTATCGGCTTCAATTTGGCGCGCGCGGTGGGGCCGGCGCTCGGCGGACTGGTCGTCGCATGGCAGGGCGCCGGGGCGGCCTTCATCCTCAACGCGGCTTCGTTCCTGGCCGTGATGGCGGTGCTGTTCGAATGGAAGCGGCCGCATTCGGCCAATGTGCTGCCGGCCGAGCGCGTGATGGGAGCGATTCGGGCCGGCGTGCGCTACACGCGCTACGCGCCGGCACTGGACGCGGTCCTGATCCGCACCGCGGCCTTTATCCTGGGCGCCAGCGCGATCTGGGCGGTGTTGCCAATTCTGGCGCGATGGGAACTGAAGCTGGACGCGGCCGGATACGGCGCCCTGCTCGCAAGCTTCGGCGCGGGCGCGATGGTCTCCGGCGCGCTGCTGCCCGCTCTGAGCCGGCGATGGTCGCGCGACGCAATCGGCGGCGCGGCCCAAATCGGTTTCGCTTTGACCCTGGTGGGACTGGCGCTGACCCGGAACAAGCCGGCGGTGTTCGCGCTGATGGCGTTGGCGGGCGCCGCCTGGACCGTTACCATGACCGTGTTCAACGTCGCCGCGCAGTTGTCGGTGCCGGCCTGGGTGCAGGGCCGGGCGCTGGCGGTCTATCAGGTCGTGCTGCAGGGCGGGATGGCCGGGGCAAGCGTGCTCTGGGGATGGGTCGCGGAGCAGCAAAACGTCCGCGTCGCGATTGGCTGCGCGGCGGCGGCGGTAATTGCCGGAATGCTGAGTATGGTCCGGTTCAAGCTGGCCGGCGACGAGGAACTCGATCTGAACCAGTTCGCCCGTCCGCTGCCCAAAAGCCTGCACCACATCGATCCCGAGGCAGGTCCGGTGCTGGTTACGATCGAGTACCGGATCGATCCGGCGCGGGCGCGCGAATTCACCGATGCGATGCGTCTGATGCGGCCGATCCGGCTGCGCGACGGCGCGGTCTTCTGGGGCCTGTTCTTCGATGCCGACCGGCCCGAGCGCTTCGTCGAATACTTTGCCGTCGAGTCATGGGCGGAACACATCCGCCAGCATCATCGCGGCGTCAGCTCCGACCTCGCGGTGCAGCAAATGGTGCAATCCTATCAGGTCGGTGAGGCGCCGCCGGTGGTGACGCATCAGCTCTCGGCGCAAGCGGTGTATCGGCTCAACGGTATCGGCGCCGGGGCGGACAGTTTCGAACCGCCGCGGCGCGCAAAATAACCCGCCTTTATCCGCCTCAGCCCGCGGCTTTGGTCATCTCCTTGATGATCTGCACCGCGCGCTCGCGCAGCAGGGTGCGGTCGGCGCCGACGGTGAGCAGGCGATAGCCGCCGGCGGTCGCGCGCGACGCGTCGGCCACCGACGCCGCGGGACGTCCGCACACGATGCCGGCGGCCGCGGTCGCCTTCAGCACCTTATCCATCGCGGCGGTAAGCTGGGCGGGCGGGTTTTCGCTGAACGCCGACCCCGCCGCCAGTCCCATATCGACGGCAAGGTCGGCGGGTCCGATGAACACGCCGGCGACACCCGGGACGGCGCAAATTTTGGCCGCGTTCTCCACTCCTTTGGAAGTTTCGATCATGACCAGGCAACTGACCCGCTCGGTCAGCGCCTTGACGTCGAAGCCCAGCCCGGCCCGGAACGGACCGAAGCTGCGCACGCCTTTGGGCGAGTAATGGCATGCGGCGACGGCCTCGGCCGCTTCATCGGCGTTGTTCACCAGCGGGACGATCACGCCGTCGGCGCCGGCGTCAAGCACGCGGCCGATGCGCGCCGGCTCGTTGCGGGAGACGCGTACGATGCCGGCGGCGGGAGCGTTGGCCAGTCCTTTCAACAGCCGGCCCGCGGTGACCTCGTCGAGCAGGCTGTGCTGGCAGTCGATCACGACGAAGTCATAGCCGGAGAAGGCCAGGGTTTCGATCGACCATTCCGAATCGGTAGTGATCCACGGCCCCAGGGCCGCGCGATTGGCGCTCCAGGCTTTGGACAATGCGCTATGACTCATGATCGATTTTTCCTCCTGCAAGGGGTTTTATCGCGCAGCGCCGGGGGTTTTTCAAACGCGCCGCTTGCTTTTAGCCTGTCGGTGTGAAAAGCCTCGAACCTATCCGTGCCGGAAATCGATTCGGGAAAAACGCCTATGGCCGAGCGCAAAATCGTATTTGTTCCGTCCAGTTTCCTGCATCCCGACGGCGCCGCCGTCTTCCAGCGCCATCCCGGAATCGATATCGAATATGCGCTCAACGAAGACGAGCGCAGCCAGATGCGGCGCTCGCCCGAACTGCGCCGCCAGCTCCACGCCAAATCCCAGGAGCGGACCGACGCCGCGCTCCCGCGTATCCATGCCCTGTGCGCGATGGGCCTGATGGGGCATCTGCCGGTCACGGCCGACATGATGGATCGCGCGCCGCTGCTCGAAGTCATCTTCATTCCCGCCGCGGGCACCGATCGCATCGATTCGGCCGCGGCCACCGAGCGCGGAATCGTGGTGGTCAACGCCCCCAACGGCAACGCCAATTCGGTCGCCGAACATACCGTCGGCCTGATGCTGGGACTGTGCCGGCGCATCGCCGATCGCGACCGCGCGATTCATCGCGACAAGCGGATGGACATGATGGCGGTGATGCAGGGCGGAATGCCGCTGTCGAACCTCAACGGCAAGACCCTTGGAATCGTCGGCTACGGTTTCGTCGGCCGCAGTATCGGCGACATGTGCCGGCGCGCCTTTTCGATGAAGGTTATGGCCTTCGATCCGTACTATGATCCGATCGAGGCCGAGCGCCACGGCACCGCGATGGTCGAGGATCTGGATGAGCTGCTGGGCGCCAGCGATTTCGTTTCGGTCAACACGCCGCTGATGGAGCAGACCCGCGGACTGATCGATCGGGAACGGCTGGGCAGGATGAAAAAGACCGCGTTTCTGATCAATACCGCGCGCGGACCGGTAGTGGATACCGATGGCCTGGTATCGGCGCTGCGCGACCGCGTAATCGCCGGCGCCGCGCTTGACGTCACCGATCCCGAGCCGCTGCCCGACGGGCATCCGCTGTTCGAGTTCGAAAACGTGATCATCACGCCGCATCTGGGCGGCAACTCGCCCGAGACGTTCCGCCCCTGCTCGATCATCTCCTCGCGGCTGGCGCTGGATGTGCTCAGGGGCAGGCGTCCTTCGAACATGATTAATCCTCCGGCATGGGAGCGGCTGCGCGCGCGCCTCGCGAAGCGGGCGGAGCTGAAATAACGCGATGGCGGCCGTCAGCAGTCTGGAGCGGAACTTCGTTTACGATCCGTTCGCGGTCGATGTGATGCGGGATCCGTACCCGTATTACAAGGTGCTGCGCGAGAAGTACCCGCTGTATTGGATCGAAAAATACGGCGCGTGGGCGATCTCGCGCTACCAGGACATATTGAAAATCCTGACCGACCCGCGGGCGCATCTGACCACCACCGAGGGCACGCTGATGAGCCCGTCGATGATGCGCCGCAAAAACGGCGGCATCGTACCGCCGCCGCGGCTTAATCCGCTCGACATATTTCCCAACATGCCGAGTCCCTACTACGAACAGATTCGCCAATCCGCCATCGCTCCGCTGCGGCCCCATGCGGTGGCCGGACTGGAAGATTTCATCCGCGCGCGCGTGCGCCAGCGGCTGGAGGAATTGATCGCGCGCGGCCGTTTCAACGCCACCGTCGAATTCGGCGGCTACGTGGCGTCGGGCACCACCTGCCGGCTGGCCGGTTTGCCGCTGGACCAAGCGCCGCGCCTGCTCGAGCTGGTCAACCGCTCCACTTCGCGCAATCCGGAAAAGGGCGGCTTCACTGATGATTACCAGGAGGTTTCAAAGCAGCTGTTCGGGCTTTTGGCCGACCTCTCGCGCAGCCGGCGCAAGGCCGGCGCCGACGGCAGCAATCGGATGGTGGACGGATTGCTTAATCTCGAATTTGAAGGACGCCGTCTGACCGACGACGAAGTCGCGGCCGAACTGGTGTCGATCATTGTCGGCGCCACCGAGACGCTGCCCAAGGTGGTCGGGGCGGGTCTGCTCGAGTTGTGGCGCCATCCCGATCAGCGCGCCGAGGTGCTGGCCGACCTCAAGACCAACGCGCGCATCGCGTTCGAGGAGATGCTGCGTTACGGCGCTCCCGCCCAGTGGTTCACCCGCACCGTGGTGGACCGTCCCTACCAATTGCGCGAGTACACGCTGATGCCCGGGGATCGGCTGATCATCATATACGCCTCGGCCAACCGCGACGAACGGGTGTTCGAGAAGGCCGACCAGTTCATCTGGAATCGTCCGATGGAAGAGCATCTGGCCTTCGGCTACGGGATGCATTTCTGCGTCGGCGTGCATGTCGCGCGCCTGGAAGGACGCATCATGCTCGAGGAACTGCTGCGCCGCATCCCCGCCTATGAAGTCGACGAACCCAACGCGCGCCGCGTCATTTCGGATTTCCAACTGGGCTGGATGGAAGTCCCGCTGATCGTGAAATAGCCTCTGAACAAAGGCTGCCAGGCTCGATACGGCAGAAGATAGCCGCAGCGGCGGCAATAAATCCATGCGGCTGAGCGGCAGCATGTTCCGCTCCACAGCGGTTTGAAAAAGAAGAGCATCCAGCGGCGCGTCGGGCCAAAGCGACTTACGCGTGCTGGGCGCGTTCGACTATCGGCGCGAGGCGATGGATTACTTCCATCGCGCGGCCGTGGGCCATCCGTACCGCGTCCCGCTGCGAGAACAGGATCAGACGGTCGACGCCGGCGTCTTTGTATTGCTTGAGTTCATCCAGCGGCACGCCCTCGTCGCCTGGCGCGACGAACGGCTCGATCCGAATCTTGCCAGGATCGCGGCCATGCTGCGCCGCCAGCTTGCGGATGGTTTCGGCGTTTTGCCTGAGCGCCTCCGGCCTGCCCGCCGCCGGACACCATCCGTCATAAGTGCGCGCCACGCGCTCCAACGCCTTGGGGCCCAATGCTCCGAGCAGAATCGGCGGATAAGGCTTCTGCACCGGTTTGGGCTCGAAGCGCACCGGCGGAAATTTCACCAGCTCGCCCTGGTAGCTGCATTCCTTTTCGGTCCACAGCACGCGCATCGCCTCGGTGGTCTCGCGCAGCAGTTTCCATCGGGTGGCGAAATTCACGCCGAAGACTTCGGTCTCCTCGCGCAGCCATCCGGCGCCCACTCCCAGCACCACGCGTCCGCCCGAGATCACGTCCAGAGTGGCGATGAGCTTGGCGGTGACGATCGGTTCGCGTTCGGGAAGCAGGCAGATGCCGGTGCCGAGCTTGACGCGTTTGGTCACCGCGGCGGCCACGCTCAGCGCGATAAACGGGTCCATCCAGCGCCCGTAATGCTCCGGCAGCTTGCCGCCGCCGTACGGCGGAACGGTTTTGAAATCGATCGGAATTACCGGATGCTCCGGGATGTAGAACGACTCGAACCCGAGCTGCTCGACTTCATGCGCGATCTCGGCGATATCTCCGGTCTCGGCGGTGGCGGTGATCATCACTCCGATGTTCATGTCATACCTCCATAGCGCAATGTGAAAAGAATGAAGCTTGGGGCGGCAATCGTGCCGGGGCACCTTCACCCTGACCCTCTACCACCGTGAAAATGCGGGAGAGGAGCCACAAGAGCCAAACTCAGCGCAGATCGTAGTCGGACAAATCCGGCTCCCGCATCCATTTCCAGTAATCGACCAGCCGCCAGGGCGAGGTATTGATCACGACGCCGCGGTCATTCTTGTACCAGTTGCGCGTGCCCGGATGCGCCCATACCATCCCGGCGCAGGTTTTCGCGTAGCGATCGACATAATCCTGGAACGGCCCCGGCTTGCATTCCATCGCGGCGGCGCCGCGCTCGACCATCGCCTTGATGCATCCCATGACGTAGCGCACCTGGCATTCGGAATGGAAGATGATGCTGCCGCCGTGTGCCAGGTTGGTTGACGGGCCGTAGAGCAGAAACAGGTTGGGGAACTTCGGCACCGTGATGCCGAGATAGGCGTGCGGCTCGTCGGCCCACGCCTGGCGCAGGTTGACGCCGCCGCGCCCGAGGATTTCCATCGGCCAGAGAAACCGGTTGGCGTGAAACCCGGTGGCATACACGATTATGTCCGTGCGATGATGCGTGCCCCTGGCGTCAACAATGCCGTCGGGCACGATCGCGCGGATTTCCTCATCGATCAGCTCGACGTTGTCGCGTTTGAGCGCGCCCAGCCACGATCCGTTGTCGACCAGGATGCGTTTCACAAAGGGCGGATAATTGGGAATGACTTTTTGCAGTAGTTCGGGCCTGTCGCCCACCTGGCGCCTGATATTGGCCACCAGGTTTTCGCGGATGCGGTCGTTGAGCTTGCTGATGGATCGATCCTGATGCGGCCATTGGGGGTCGATGGTGCAGGCCGGCAGCAGCGCGTCGGAACTGGCGTAAAACAACAGGAACCGATACCAGCGCGCGTAGTACGGCACATGCCTCAGCAGCCATTTCTTGTCCTCGCCGACCAGCGCGTGATACTGGCTGTTGGGAAACATCCACGGCGCGGAGCGCTGAAACACCAGCAGCCGCGCGGCGACCTTGGCCACTTCGGGGACGATCTGAAACGCGCTGGCGCCGGTGCCGATTACCGCCACCGTCCTGCCCTTTAAGTCATGCTGATGCTGCCATCGGGCCGAATGCCACGAGGGGCCCGCAAAACTCTCGCGCCCCGCGATGTCGGGCAGTTTGGGTCGATTGAGCTGGCCGACCGCGCTGATAATCGCATTGAACTTTAGATTTTCCTCCGTGCCGGCCGCGGTGCGCATCGTCACATTCCACCGCCGCTCGTCCTCGGCGTAGCGCGCCGCGATAACCTCGGTGGAAAAACGGAGGTGCGGGCGGATCCCGTACTTGTCGGCGCAGCGGTTGAAGTAGGCGAAGAGTTCGTCGCGGCGCGAGAAGTACTCGGGCCATCCGTGATTGGGCTCGAAGGAGAACGAATAGAAATGATTGGGCGAGTCCACGCGGCATCCGGGATAGCTGTTTTCAAACCATGTCCCGCCCACCGCCTCGTTCTTCTCGACCACCAGATAGGGAATGCCGGCCTCCTGCAGCCGAATGGCGGCCAGCAACCCGGACATCCCCGCGCCGATGATCAGGACCTGATGCTTGCGTTTGTCTTCGGCGCTGACCGGTTGGTCCCATTTGAACGCGCGATGGTCCACGCCGTCGAGCGCCAGCTCTTCCATCATCATGGGGACGTATTCCCGCGGCACTTCCTCGCCGACCAAAAAACTCATCAGGGCATGCACCTGCGGTTCGGAAAGGGGCGGCGGCAGGGTGCATCCGCGATCGCGGTAAGCCTTGAGCACTTCAAGGGCGTGCGCGCGCACCTTAAGCTTTTCTTCGTGGGTCAGCGAGCTTTCGTAATCGCCGTTGACCACGCGCCTGGGCTTGATCGGTCCGTCGAGCAGGCTCATGTCGCCGGTGACGTGCACCATCGACATCATCAGGGTGGGGACGTTGGCGCTCCTGAGCGCCTGTGCGATGAAGTCGTCGTTTTCGGTGATTCTCTGTTCGGCCGGCTTGAGGCGAATGCGCATGACTGGGCGGCAACTCCGCATGGATTTCGGGCGGCGAATGCGCCGCCCGGTGCAATCGGGACTTACTTTATGACAAGCAAATAAACATCGCCAACGCCTCATCACCCCCGCCGATGCTTTGACGCGCCTGGATTCATGATTCTTTTGCGTGCGCCTGTCCGCTGCTTCAATCGCAAGAGGGGAGCAGAGCACACCTGAAGGCCGCTGCGTGCGAAGATCCTCAAAAAAAGATAAAATTGCAGCTCCAGGCTATGGTTCAGGCGCTGAAAGGAAACCCATCGGCCCTTCGCATCGCCGGCATCGGATTGGGAATCGTTGCCGCCATGTTTTTGCTCAACAGCCGCTATCCGAATCTGCTGCGGCTGGCCGAGCTCAAGATGTTCGATTTGCGCATGCACGCGCGGCAAAGGCGCAAGCCCTTCGGCGCCGTGGCGATCGTCGCGATCGACGACAAAAGCATCAGGGAACTGGGCCGCTGGCCATGGCCGCGCACCGTTTTCGCCAACCTGGTGGACGCGCTGAACTCCTACAAGGCCGCGGTGGTGGGCTTCGACATGGTGTTCAGCGAGCGCGACCTCGAGAGCGCCGCGCCGAATCTCAATGGCGCGGATGCGCGCGGCGATGCTCCGGCGCCGGCTGCCAGTGTCAGCAACGACGATGCCTTCGCCAGGGCCATAAAGGCCCAGGGATCCACCCTGATTGGCTATCCGCTCGAATTGGATTCCGGCGCTGCTGGCGCGATTACGCCCGGCTTTGTGACCGAGGTCGCCGCCCCGGCCCCGATGACATATACCAGGGTGAAGATAGAGGGCGGTGAAGCAGGTGAAGTCCGGGTGCCGCTGCCCCGCGCTGTCGCCTATCTGCCAAACCTGCCTGTAATCGATCGCGCCGCGCGCGGTTCGGGCTATCTTGACACGCCAACCGATTCCGACGCGGTGCTCCGCTCCGAAATGATGGTGATACGGTTCGGCAAGCTTTATTGTCTGCCCTTCATTCTCGCCGTCACCAGCGTTTATGCCAACGGCGCGCCGACCACGCTCAGGTTGTCCGACTTCGGCGTCGTGCGGGCGTCGATCGGTCCGGTTGCGATACCGGTTGACGAGCAGGGACGGATGCTGGTCAATTTCCGCGGCCCGCCGCATACGTTTCCCTACTACTCAGCCAGCGACGTGATAGGCCGGCGCGTTTCGCCGGCGGCGCTGGCCAACAAAATCGTCCTGGTGGGAGCAGCGGCGGTGGGCGCTGGCGACCGTTGGTCCACGCCGATGGGAGCTGATTTTCCGGGCGTCGAGTTCCATGCCAACGCGATCGACAATATCCTGACCGGCGACTTTATTCAGCGCTCCGACGTTACCGCCGGTCTGGAGCGTGCAGCCGCGGCGGCGATGGGGGCAATCGTCATCATGGGGGCCGTTTGGCTGCCGGCGTCGTCGTCGGCGGTTTTGGTCGTAGCGTTGATTTGCGGCTATCTGGCGTTCGCGCAGTTTTTACTGGTAGCCGGCGGCCTGTTTGTGGGCGTGCTTTTTCCCCTTATCACGGCCTTCGTCACTTACGCGGCGCTGACCAGCTACCGCCTGTATCTGGCCGAGCAACGCGAAAAACACCTCCTGCGCGAGGCCGTGAGCAAATCCTGACGCCGGAAATTACCGGCGCTTCTCGACGGTGCCCCCGCAGTTTGTGCTATCGTGGCTTGACCAATGCCATGATTGCGACAGGCGCCAGGGCATAGCCGGGGGTGACCACAAGTTAGTATCGTCGCGATAATGCTGGGAATGGCGTTGCGTTGGTGGTGCGCTGCCGCCGCCGCGCCCGCGGTTGCGGTTTCCTTCGACCTCGGGATGACGCCGCCCGACGGGTCCGCCGTGCTGCATCAGCTGCTGGCGGTGGCGGTGGTCATCGTGGTGACGCAGGCGCTGGGCTTCGTTTTCGGCCGTCTGCGTCAGCCGCTGGTTGTGGGCGAAATCATTGCCGGCTTCATTCTGGGGCCGTCCATTCTGGGCGCGCTGTCACCGTCGCTGTTCGGTTTTCTGTTTCCGGCTCCGGCGCTGTCATTCCTTAATATCGTGGCGCGGGTCGGAATCGTCCTGTATATGTTTCTGGCCGGACTGGAACTCGACCCCGCGCTGTTGCGCAATCAAAAGGCCGCCACCGCCAGTATCGCCCAGTTCGGAATTTTGGTTCCGTTCGCGGCTGGTATTCTGATCGCCGCGCCGCTTTATCCGGCGTTCTCCACCGCGCACGCCGCGCCGCTTCATTTCCGCATTTTCCTGGGACTGGCGCTGGCGGTGACCGCGTTTCCGGTCGTGGCCAGGATACTGACCGACCGCCGTCTGCATAACACTGCGGTGGGCGCGGCGGCGTTGAGCTCCGCGGCCCAGAGCGACCTCACAATCTGGTGCCTGATCGCGCTGCTGCTCGCCCTGATTCGGGCGCGGGAAGCCGGCGCTATCGCGGCGGCCGCGATGTTCGGGAGTTTCGTGCTGGCGCTGGTGGTCGTGGTCCGTCCACTGATGGTTCGCCTGTGCGTGGTTTACGGCAATCGCGGCCGGCTGACCCAGGGCGTGATGGCCACCGTATTCGTCGCCCTGCTCGGGTGCGCATTGGGCGCGCAGATGATCGGGCTGCACGCGTTCCTGGGTGCGTTCGCGTTGGGCGCCGTGATGCCGCATGACAGCGGGATGGCGCGCGAACTGACCGACCGGCTCGAGGATTTGGTCGTGGTCCTGCTGCTGCCGGCGTTCTTTGCGATGGTCGGCCTGCGCACCGATGTGGGGCTGCTGGGCGCCGCCGGATGGCTTTTGTGCCTGGGGATTATCGCGGCGGCGTCGGCGGCCAAGTTCGGCGCCGGCGCCGCGGCCGCGCGGATGGGCGGATCGCGATGGCGCGACGCGGCGGCGATCGGCGTGCTGCTCAACACGCGCGGCTTGATCGAGCTGATCATCCTGGATATCGGCTTGCGCCTGGACATCGTCTCGCCCGGTCTGTTCACCGTGCTGGTCCTGATGACCGTGGCGACCACGTTCGCCGCCAGTCCGATGGTCGATTGGCTGCTGCCCGCCAAAAGCGAAGAGCGGGAGCGCCAAACCGCCGCGATCAGTCCCGCGCTGGGGCCCGTGCGGCGGGCCGCGATTGTGGTCGCGATTTCCAATCCCGAAGGCGCCGCCAACCTGCTCGACCTGGCGCTGGCGGCTAACCGGCCCGACGACCCGCCGCCGCACGTCGTGGCGCTGGCGCGGCGCCCGGCTGAAGGGGTCCGTTCGGGCCTGCGCGAACTGGAGCAGAGAGTGGCACCGCAGCCCCCGGCTTTGGCCGCCGCGCTCGACCACGTCCATGCGCGGGGCACGGCGGTCACCTCGCAGGCGGTGTGGACCGACGATCCGGCCTACGACATCCTGCGCGCCTCCCGCGAGGCGCAGAGCGAATGGCTGCTGCTGGGCGCGCATCATTCGGTGTTCGGTTCGGATCTGAGGGGCGGCGTCGTGCGCAGTATCGCCGATCGCGCCCAGGCGGTGCCGGTCAACGTCGCCGTGCTCACCCCGGGGCCGGCGCGCCCGATGGAGCGGGTGTTCGCGGTGGTCGATCACAGCCCGCATGGCCGGGCGGCGCTGCAATTGGGTATCCGCTTGGTCAAGCGCACCCGGCGCAGCCTGCACGTAATCCTGGTGCCGCGCGCGGACGTCAAACCCGACCTGCCGCTGCTGGAGATGGTCCGATCGATCGGACGCGCCGAAGGTCTGCGCCTGCACACCGACGTTCTGGCCGAACGCAGCGCCGCGCAACTGGCGCGTCAGGCCCCCGGTCCGGTATTGATAGTCGGAACCAATCTGTTGGATGAATTCGATCTGCCGGCCAGCGGACTGATGAAGGGCGCGAATTCGATTATCGTGGTGCAGGGAGTCCACGCGCGCCGCTCCGATTGCAGCGCCGGACAGGATCGCGATGCCGCCGGCGGATCGAACACCGGCTGACGGTGCGGGCCTCCCCGACCGCCTTTAAAGGAGCGATTCGATGAAGGTCAGAAAGCCCTCCTATGATTACACCGCTTCGCTCCCGCGATGGTGCAGGCGCTATCCGGAGTACTCGCAGGTGGTGAATGTCGCGTCATTGAGCCTGCCTTACCTGGAGCCGTATTTGAACTCCGTGATGCGCCGCGCGCAGGCCAGGCTCGGCCCGCGCCATCCGCTCAATCACGACATCGGCCTGTTCTGCAGGCAGGAGGCGGCCCACTATCTGCAGCATGACGCCTACAACGAGGCGATACGCAAGGCCGGCTACGCGCGCCTGCCCGAATTCGAGCAGCGCTTGCGCGATCACTTCGACCGCCTGCTCAATGAGCGCTCGCTGAAGTTCAACTGCGCCTACTCATTGGGCTTCGAGAGCATCGGACCGATCTATGCCGAATGGTGGTTCGAGCGGACCGGCGACGTGATGGCGGAGGCCGACCCGTCCGTGGTCAGCCTGTGGAAATGGCATCTGGCCGAGGAATTCGAGCATCGCACGGTCGCCTACGACGTGTACCGCGCCCTGTTCGGCGGCTACGTGGAGCGCGTGCGCGGTCTGCTTACCTTCCTGCGCGACCTGCGCGCGCTTAACGGCAGCGCGGTGAAGTACCTGCTCACTGAGGACGCCAAACAGATGAATGACGAGGAGCGCGCGCGGTCGCGGCGCCGATTTGCCGAGATTCGCCAGCGCGAATCGGCCTTCGTGCGCTCCCGGCTGATCAGGGTGCTGTCGCCGCTGTACTCGCCGCATAAGCTGCGCGAACCGCGCGGTGTGTCGCAACTCCTGCAATCGATAGAAGCCGCCGCCTGAGCGCCCGGGCTCGCAATCGACTCGATTGGCCCGATCGGATACTGACCAGGCATGGAGTACCGCGACATCCTCTACGAGGCGTCCGACGGCACGGCGCTGATCACGCTCAATCGGCCTCATCGCCTCAACGCCTTTACCCTGGAAACCACCGAGGAGATTTTCGACGCGCTGCATCGCGCGGAGAGCGACGACCGCGTCAGGGCGATTATCGTCACCGGTGCGGGACGCGCATTTTCCGCCGGCGCCGACGTCGCCATCCTGGCGCAGGTAGGCACCCGGGCTCAGGCGGACGGCGAGGTAATCGGCAATATCCGCCGCAAGGGACATTCGTTCAGCGAGATGATGGCGCTGCGCAAGCCGGTGATCGCCGCAATCAACGGCCCCTGCGCCGGGATGGCGTTTAACCTGGCCATCTACGCCGACATCCGCGTCGCCGCCCAGAGCGCCCGGATCGGATTGGCCTTCGTGCGCCGCGGCCTTACGCCGGAAGACGGCGTCAACTGGATCCTGCCGCGCATCGTGGGAATCGGGATGGCGATCGACCTGCAGATTACGGGACGCCTGATTGATGCGCGCCAGGCGATGGCGATAGGTCTGGTCAATCACCTGGTGCCCGACGGACAGGCGCTGGCCAAAGCGCGCGAGATTGCCCTCGACATCGCCCGCAACTGCGCCCCCTACGCGGTCGCCGAAGGCAAGCGTCTGGCGTACGAAGCTCTGAGCTGCGACCTGCAGACCGCTATCGATCGCTGCGGCGAGCTGACCGACCAGATGCATCGGCGCGAGGACTTCAAGGAAGGCGTGATATCGTTCGCCGAACGCCGCCCCCCGCGCTTCACCGGGCGCTGAAGGTTGATCCGCTTTCGGATCTAATGGCGGGGCGGGATGCTCAGCACAAACGGGCGTGAGCGGCGGTAGTCGGAGTCGAAGGCGGCGAAGAATTCCGCGGTGAGGCGGCGTTGCTCGGCCCGGACTTGCGCGCCGTAGCCGGGAGCGAAGGCGGCCGCGGTGCGCGCGATGATTGCCAGCGCGGCGGCGTTGCGCAGCTCGGCGCCGATCGATCCGGACAGCATCGTGCCGCCCTGCGGGCCGGGGCCGGCGGAATATGAAAGCGTCAGGCCGCGGCCGTTGTTGCCTTTTGCGATTGCCTCCAGAAAATCGCCGGCAATCAGCATCGTCAGCGGATGGATTATGGGCGGCGCGATCAGTTCGGGCGCGCCGGTCATGTGGCTGTCCAAACCAATCCGTCCGCCGCCATTGGTATAGGCCGTCGCGAAGCGAATCCCGCTCATCCCCAACCGCATCCCGAAGCGCCGTATTGTGAGCGTCGTTTGCGTGTGGAAGCTCCCGCTGCGGATCTGTTCGAGCGGTATCGGCGCACCCGCCGGGCGCATCGCGGAGTCCATCGGGGCAAGCATTCCGTTACAAAGGCCGAAGGTGACCGTGATGCGGCCGCGGTTCAGGCCGTTGATAAGCCATGCGCGGCCGGCGTCGTCGCGAACCACGGTTTGCGCCTCGACCCGCCCGGCCATCTCACGCCAGAAACGCAGCAGATGCGGATAGGGCGCCAGCGCGGACTGCTTCACGGCGGCGTCGATGTTGAACAGTACCCAGGGTCCCGCGCCGCCGCGAAATTCGTCCAGCACGTTATGAAGGTCAAGGTAATGCTCAAGCAGCGCCGTGGTGGCGGGCAGGTCGCGGCTCAAGCGGGCCAGCGCGGCGGCGTCATGCGCGTTGAAGCGGCCCGCAGCGGCGTCCCATGGCGGCGCCAGCGTGCCGTATATTTCTCGTTGAAAGCCGAGCGCCGTGCGCAGCGCCGCAGCCGGGGTCATTCGGGATGAAAGGTAAAGAGAAGCTTTAAGTTCGGCGATGACGGCGGAGGGCGCCGAAACGCCCGGAATCGGGCTCAGGTGCAGGATCCCAACAAAACGGCCCGGTTCCTGCGGCATTTGGGCGCTATCGCCCAGCCCGAATAGATATACGCCGCCGTCGGGACGGCCCTCCACCTCAACGTAGCGGCCCGACGAATCGGATTGCCACGGTATGTCGGTGCTGCCATACAGCGAGGGCATTTCTATGGGGACGACCTCGGGCGGCGGCAGCCTGTCGATCAGGCTCTGGAATTGGGCCGAAAGCGCGGGATGGATCAGGATCCTGCGATCCAGTTCATGGATCTGCTCGAACGTCTCCAGCGCCATCCGATGCTGTCCGGCGGGCGCCAGGCTCAGCAGCGGCATCAGCAGATTCTGGCTGGCCGGGGCGAAGCCGACGACGGCGTCGCCCGGTGCGTTTTGCGCCCATCCGGCGTATGCGGTAAGCGCGCATACGATCAGAATGGCCGCCAGCCGGAGGGCGCGCCGCCCACCGATTGTCTGGGGTCGATGCGGCTGGTAGCTTGTAAAGTTGCGATTAAGGCTTAACTTAGGACTATGAAACCAGGAATCCATCCTCAGTATCGGCGTTGCGTGGTGACCTGCGCCTGCGGCAATACGTTCGAGACCCGCTCCACGCTGGGCGCGCTGCATGTTGAAGTCTGCTCCAAGTGCCATCCTTTTTATACCGGGCAACAGCGCCTGGTTGATACCGCTGGACGGGTGGAGCGCTTCAAGCGCAAGTACGGCCTGCAGTAGCAAGCGGTTGGCGCAAGGCGCGGACCGCGCCTGGAAGGAAACCACGAGCGGCGGCCCATTGTGGCCGCCGCCGTCACTTTTAACGCACGCAGTGTGTCCCCAATCGCCGCGATGCTCGACAAGGTCAAGGGAATAGAGGAACGCTACGCCGATTTGGAGCGCCAGCTCAGCGATCCGGCCGCGATGGCGAACAGCCGCGAGTACGCCCGCCTGGCCAAGGAACGCTCTCAGCTCCAGGAAGTGGTGGAGTGTATCCGTGAGTACCGGCGCGCGGCGGACGAAGTCGCCGACTACAGGGCGGCGCTGGAATCCAACGATGCCGACCTGCGGGAGCTGGCCAAGGAGGAATTGCCGCGGCTGCGCGAGCGCCTGGCCAACGCCGAAACCCGTCTCAAGCTGCTGATGACGCCGCGCGACCCCAACGACGAAAAGGATGTAATCCTTGAGATTCGCGCCGGCACCGGCGGCGAGGAAGCGTCGCTGTTTGCCGCCGACCTGTTCCGCATGTACACGCGCTATGCCGAGGAACGCGGCTGGAAAATCGAGGTGCTGAGCATGAGCAGCACCGGACTGGGCGGAATCAAGGAAGTGATCGCCTCGGTCAGCGGACGCGGCGCCTGGAGCCGGTTCAAGTTCGAAGGCGGGGTGCATCGCGTGCAGCGCGTCCCCGCCACGGAAGCCTCCGGACGCATCCATACCTCGGCCGTGACCGTCGCCGTGCTGCCCGAAGCCGACGAAGTCGAAATCAACATCAACGAGGAAAAGGACCTGCGCATCGACGTGATGCGGGCGTCGGGTCCCGGCGGTCAGAGCGTCAACACCACCGACTCCGCCGTGCGCATCACGCATCTGCCCAGTGGGATGGTGATCATCTGCCGCGACGAAAAATCGCAGCACAAGAACAAGGCGCGTGCGCTCAAGATTTTGCGCGCGCGCCTGCTGGAAAAGGCGCGCGAGGAGCAGGAGGCCAAAATCGCCGAAAGCCGCCGCTCGATGGTCGGCAGCGGCGACCGCTCCGAGCGCATCCGCACTTACAATTTCCCGCAGTCGCGCGTCACCGACCATCGCATCAACCTGACGCTGCATCAGCTCGAACGCGTGCTCGACGGCGGGCTGGACCCGCTGATCGACGCGCTCGCCACCCAGGAACAGGCGCAGGCGCTGAGCGCCTGACGCGCATGGACGCCGGCCCTTCGCGCCCCCGCGAGCGGATCAAAGCACTCCTGGCCCAGGGTCTGGAAAGTCTGCGCCAGGCGCATATCGAGAGCCCCGAACTCGACGCCGAGCTGCTGCTGGCGCAGGCCGCGGGCGTGGCTCGAAGCCGGCTTCTGACCGGGTCATTCAGTCTTAACGATCACATCGTCGATCGCTTCGGAAGCTACATCGCCAGGCGCGCCGCGCGCGAGCCTGTGGCTTACATTATCGGACACCGGGAATTTTACGGCCTCGATTTTGAGGTCAGCCCGGCAGTGCTTATTCCGCGGCCGGAAACTGAAGTGCTGGTTGAAGCGGCGTTAAGCCTTGTGAGCGGCGGGGCAAAGGCTCTGGTGCTGGATCTCGGCACCGGCTCGGGCGCGATTGCCGTGGCGATGGCGGTCAACGCCGGTGCGCGCGTGATCGCCACGGATATTTCGGCCGCGGCGCTCATGCTCGCGCGCCGCAACGCCGGTCGTCACGGATGCCGGAATCGGGTCGATTCAGTCTGCGGCGACGGCTTTGCGCCGCTTTCCTGTTCGCACGTCAAATTCGATTTGATACTCTCCAATCCACCTTACGTTCGCGACCATGATATTGCGCGGCTGGAGCCTGAAGTCGCGCAATACGAGCCGCGAGCGGCGTTGCGGGGAGGCACGGACGGATTGGACTTCTATCGGCGCATAGCGGCGGAGGCCGCTCCTTATCTCAAGCCCGGCGGCGGCGTGATGCTCGAAGTCGGAGCGGGACAGGCGGAGGAGGTCGCGCGCATCTTCGCGGCCGCCCGATGGCGTGTGGTACAAACGCTGCCCGACCTCGGCGGACATCAACGCGTGGTTCACCTCCGCCGCGAGTTCTAGCGCGCGTCCCGCCATGGACAAAATCGTAATTCAGGGTGGAGCGCGGCTGTCGGGCGAAGTCGCCGTCAGCGGCAGCAAGAACGCGGCGCTGCCGATCATGATGGCGTCGGTGCTGACGCCGGAGCCGGTCATTATCCGCAACCTGCCGCGCCTGCGCGATATCACCACCGCGCTCACGCTGCTCAATCATCTCGGCGTCGAGCATCGATGGATCGATGACCACGCGCTGGAGCTGTGCGCCGCCCGCATCAAGTCGCATGAGGCGCCCTACGATCTGGTCAAGACCATGCGCGCGTCGTTCTTTGTGCTGGGGCCGCTGCTCGCCCGCACCGGACGCGCCCGCGTATCGACTCCCGGCGGATGCGCCATCGGGGCGCGGCCGGTCAATCTGCATATCCGCGGTATCCGCTCGCTGGGCGCGCGGATTCAACTGCGCCACGGCTACGTCGAGGCGCATGCCGAACGGCTGGTTGGCACCCGCATATGGATGGACAATCCGTCGGTCGGGGCGACCGAAAACGTAATCATGGCGGCCGCGCTGGCGCGTGGACGCACCGCGCTGGAAAACGCCGCGCGCGAGCCCGAAGTGCAGGACCTGGCGCGGATGCTCAACGCGATGGGCGCCCGCATCAGCGGCGCGGGCAATCACGTGATCGAGATCGAGGGCGTCGAGCGGCTGCATGGCGCCGACCACACGGTTATCAACGACCGTATCGAAGCCGGCACCCTGATGGTGGCGGCGGCAATCACCGGCGGCGACGTGGTGATTCGCGGCGCCTGCGCCGGCGAACTCGAAGCGACCATCGCCAAGCTGCGCGAAAGCGGGGTCGAGGTCGCCTCCGCGGCCGGCGGGCTGCGGGTGAGGCGCCACAACATCATCCGGCCGATCGAACTGCGGACCTTGCCGTATCCGGGGTTCCCCACCGACCTGCAGGCGCAGATGATGGCGCTGCTGGCCAACGCCGAAGGCACCTCGGTGATTACCGAGACGATTTTCGAAAACCGCTTCATGCATGCGCTGGAACTGCTGCGGATGGGCGCCGATATCGCGATGAAAGGACCCACCGCCGTGGTGCGCGGTGTGCCGCGGCTCAGCGGCGCCCCGGTTATGGCGACCGACCTGCGCGCCAGCAGCAGCCTGGTGCTGGCCGGTCTGGCGGCGGAAAATACCACCGAGGTCCAGCGCGTCTATCATCTTGACCGCGGCTACGAGGCGCTTGACAGTAAGCTCAGGGCGCTTGGCGCGCGTATCGAACGTGTGCCCGACCGGGGAGCATCATGAGCCTGCCAATCTTTTCCTCCCGCACCCCCGCCTTCAAGAACTGGTTGAAGGAGCTGCTGGCGCATCGCAGCGCTCTGGGCGACGGCGTGGAGGGCGCGGTCGCGTCGATCATCGAGGCGGTGCGCGAACGCGGCGACCAGGGCCTGATCGAGTTGACCGAGCGCTACGACCGGGCGCGGCTGACCAAAGCCACGCTGCGAGTGCGTCCGCGCGAAATCGCGCAGGCGCTGGCAACCCTTGCCTCCGACGAGCGCCGCGCGCTGGAGACCGCCGCCCGCCGCATCCGCCAGTTCCATCGCTATACGCTGGAGAAGCCGTTCAGCTTCAGGGATCAGTTCGGGATGCTGCTGGGGCAGTCGGTGCGGCCGCTGACCCGGGTGGGAGTCTACGTGCCCGGAGGCGCCGCGGCGTATCCGTCCACCGTGCTGATGAACGCGATTCCCGCGCGCGTGGCCGGGGTCAAGGAGATCGTGATGGTCTGTCCGGCGGGCGGCGACAGTCATCCCAAAGTCGTGCTGGCGGCGGCGGCGATTGCCGAAATCGACGAGGTGTATCGAATCGGCGGCGCGCAGGCGATTGCCGCGCTGGCCTACGGCACCGAAAGCATCAGGCGGGTGGATAAAATCGTCGGCCCCGGCAACGCCTTCGTGCAGACCGCCAAGCGCATGGTGTACGGCGCCGTGGACATCGATAAGACCGCCGGTCCCAGCGAAGTTCTGATCATCGCCGACGACCGCGCCAATCCCGCATGGGTCGCGGCCGATCTCATCGCGCAGGCCGAGCACGGGTCGGGCGGCGAATCGGCGATTGTCCTGACTACCTCACGCGCGACCGCGATGAAGGTGGTCCAGGCGCTGGAAGACGCGCTGCTCGACCTGCCGCGCGCCGACGCGGTCAGGCCGGTGCTGGATCGGCGCGGCGCCGTGGTGCTGGTGCGAAGCCTGGCCGAGGCCTGTGAGATCGCCAATCAGATCGCGCCCGAGCATCTGGAGATCGAAGTGCGCCGTCCGCAGGCGCTGCTGAAATCGATCAGTGCCGCCGGGGCGGTATTCATCGGCGGGCTCAGTCCCGCGCCGCTGGGCGATTACGTCGCCGGTCCCAATCATATCCTGCCCACCGGCGGCAGTGCCCGCTTTGCCTCGCCGCTGGGGGCGTACGATTTCGTCAAGCGAACCAGTATAATTCAGGCGACGCCGCGGGCGGTTGCGAGCCTGGGCCCGATCGTCGCGCGGTTGGCGCGGATGGAAGGGTTCGAGGGGCATGCGCGCGCAATCGAACGCCGCCTGGACAAACCGGCGTCAAAGCGGAGGATTCGGCGCGATGGGCGCTAAAGGAAATGCCACGGACGGTGCGGAGATTGTCGCCGCGGGCCATGACGGCGCGGTTCAACTGGTCAACCGGCGCGCCGCGATCGAGCGCAAAACCCGCGAGACCCGCATCAAGGTCGAGCTTGCGCTCGACGGCGGCGGCCGCGCGCAGATTGCGACCGGAGTGCCCTTCCTCGACCATATGCTCGACAGTTTCGCCCGCCACGGATTCTTCGATCTCAAGGTACAGGCCAACGGCGATATCGAAATCGACGACCATCATACGGTCGAGGACGTGGGTATCGTGATCGGGCGTGCGTTCAATCAGGCGTTGGGCGATCGCGCCGGTATCAAACGTTTCGGCAGCGCGATGGTGCCGCTGGACGAGGCCTTGTGCACCGCGGTCGTGGACCTCAGCGGGCGCTCGTATCTGGCCTACAACGTCAGGATCAAGCAGGAACGGGTGGGCAAATTCCAGACCGAGCTGGTGCATGATTTCCTCAAGGCGCTGAGCGATGAGGCAAAGATGAACCTCCACGTCATCATGCACAGCGGCCGCAACGCGCATCACATGATCGAGACCATTTTCAAATCGCTGGCCAAAGCGATGGATCAGGCGGTGACGCTGGAACCCCGCCTTCAGGGTGTGCTGTCGACCAAGGGGACGCTTTCCTGATGCCGTCGAGTCATCCGTGTTTTTCCGCCGCCGCGGTTAAAGACCGGACCGAGCAGGCGCGTCGATGGCATTAGCGGCATCTCCCTTCGATCGGTTTCAGCTCATCCCCGCGATCGATCTGAAACAGGGCAGGGTGGTGCGCCTGCTGCGCGGCGATATGAATCAGGCAACCGTCTATGGCGACGACCCGGCCGCGGTTGCGCGCGGATTCGAAGAGGCCGGCGCGCGCATGATCCATGTCGTCGACCTGGACGGCGCCGTCACGGGCGCGCCGCGCAACCTTGACGCCGTGCGGGCAATCCGCCAGGCCACCCGCTGCGCCATCGACGTCAGCGGCGGCATCCGCAGCGCCGCCGCGGCCAGAGAAATATTCGGCGCCGGCGCCGATCGCATCGCCCTGGGCTCGGTTGCTTTTATGGACCAGCCGCTGCTGTTCGAATTGTGCCGGATGTATCCGGGGCGGGTGTTCGGATCGCTTGACGTGCGCGGCGGCAAGCTCGCGATCAAGGGATGGGTCGAGACCAGCCCGCTTGAGATTGGCGAGGCGGCGGCATTGTTCAGACGCGCCGGTGTGGCTGCGATTATCTACACCGATATTGCGCGCGACGGGACCACGGCGGGGGTCGATTCCGATCAAGCCGCACGGATGGCGCAGGAAAGCGGGGTTCCGATCATCGCGTCGGGCGGAATCGCGGCGCTGGAGGACATCAGGAATCTGCGCGTCCGGTTCAACGACGGCGTCGTGGGGGCGATCGCCGGCCGCGCTCTGTACGAGGGCCGCTTCACGCTGGCGCAAGCTCTTGGAGCCGCCCGATAGGCCGCGGGCGCAGGGTTGGGCGGGGCGGCCGTCCCAAACTTTGACTGCGGCCGCGGCGCCGCGCGAATTTACCGCGCGCGCACTGGTGGTCGGCCTGCTGCTCGCCATAATTCTGGGCGCGGCCAATGCCTACCTGGGGCTCTACGCCGGGATGACGGTGTCGGCCAGCATTCCCGCCGCGGTAATCTCGATGGCGCTGCTGCGGGTTCTGGGCGGCGCCACCGAGCTGGAGAACAACGTCGTCCAGACCGTCGCGTCGGCGGGCGAGGCGGTCGCCGCCGGCGCCATCTTTACGTTTCCGGCGCTGGTGATACTCGGGCGCGGCGCGGATCTCACCTATCGCGACGTCACTTTGCTGTGCGCGGCCGGCGGCGCGCTCGGCAGCCTGCTGATCATCGTGTTGCGCCGCGCCTACATCGTGGAGGAGCGCCTTCCATATCCCGAAGGCAAGGCCTGCGCGCAGGTCATCCGCAGCGGCGAGGGCGGCGCGGGGGCGCGGCCGCTGGCTGCGGGCGGTGTTGTTGCGGCGCTGATCAAGCTGGGGCAGGGCGTCGGCGGCCTTCTCCCCGACGCGATCGGCGGCGCCCGCTGGATGGGACGCGCGGCGATCGCGGGCTCGCTGGACCTGTCCGCGGCGCTGCTGGGAATCGGCTATATCGTGGGCATCCGCATTGCCGCGATGGTGCTGGCGGGCGGCGCGATTGCCTGGCTGATCGCGTTACCGATTCTCAGCCTGACGCATCCCGAACTGCATCATCTGCCGGCGGGCAAAGCCGCGGCGCAAATCTGGAATACGCAGATCAGGTTCATGGGCGTGGGCGCGATGCTGGTGGGCGGATTGACCACGCTGTGGCGGATGCGCGGTCCCATCGTCAGGGCGCTGGCGGAAACCTGGCGCGCCGCCGGCGCCGCCGGCTCCGCATCCTCGCGCGAAGAAACCGATATTCCCGCCGCGCAAATCGTGATTGCGGTTGGCGCCTGTGTCGCCGTGATGTTCATGCTCTACGCCCGTATCTCCGGCAGCTGGAGGATGGCCCTGGCGCTGGCGCTGGCGCTCGCGGTGATCGGCTTTTTCGCCACCGCTGTGGCCGGGTATCTCACCGGTCTGGTCGGGGCGTCGAACAATCCGGTCTCCGGTGTGACGCTGATCGTACTGCTCATTCTGGCTCTGATACTGAAGTTCGCCGGCGTGGGCATCGCCGTAGGTCCGCGGCTGGCGATTCTGGCCGGCGCCGTGGTGTGCGTGGCCGCCGCGATGGCGGGGGATTCGCTGCATGATCTCGCCACCGGCTATCATTTGGGGGCCACCCCGCGCGCGCTCGAATACGGGGTCCTGATCGGCGCATTGGTTTCGGCGCTGGTAGTGGCGCCGATTTTGAAGGTGCTGGTGGCCAGTTACGGTATCGCCGGGATGCCGCATGCGCCGGCCGGCGCGCTCCCCGCACCGCAGGCCTTCCTGATGGCGCAGGTGGTGCGCGGAGTGTTCGTCGGAATACTGCCGTGGACGATGGTCGCCGTCGGCGCCGTGATGGCTCTGATCCTGCACCTGATCGACACGCGCCTGGAACGCGGCGGCCGATGGCGTACGCCGCCGATGCCGCTGGCGATCGGTTTGTATCTGCCGCTGGGTCTGAGCGCTGCGATTGCGATCGGGGCATTGATGCGATCGCTATTGGGAGAAGAACAAAGCTCCGAGGCCGGCAGCGGATTGCTGTTCTCGGCCGGCCTGGTTGCGGGCGAAGCGCTGACCGGAATCGCGATCGCGGCTTTGGTCACGGCCGGGGTGAAGCTTCCGGTCTTCTGAATCGGAGCGTTGCGGATCCGCGCCATTTGCGCCGCGCCCCGAGGGTGTCACACAAATCAGAATCTGCTATATCGGCTCGCATGGATACAGCAGCTACCGACCGCATCATTGAGGCGGCGCGCGCGGAAAATCGCACTGCCCTTTCGGAAATCGAATCCAAGCAACTGCTCGAAGCCTGCGGAATCGCCACCGCGATGCCGCGGCGGGCAGCCTCCGCCACCCAGGCCGGCGTCATCGCCAAACAGATCGGCTTTCCGGTCGCGCTCAAGGTTCTCTCGCCCGATGTCACGCACAAGACCGAGGTGGGCGGCGTCGAGCTGGGGCTCAACTCGCAAACCCAGGTGGAAGCCGCGTTCAAGCGGATCAAAGCCAATCTCGCCGCCAAAGCTCCCTCCGCCCGCTTTGAAGGCGCGGCGGTGCAGGCGATGGCCAAACCGGGCGTCGAGATGCTGGCCGGCATCAACTACGATCCGGCCTTCGGCGCGATGCTGGTGGCGGGGCTCGGCGGCGTGCTGGTCGAGGTGCTCAAGGACGTCGTGATGCGGCCGGCGCCGATCGACGCCCGAACCGGCCGCGAAATGATCGATGAGCTCAAGGGCGCCGCTATTTTGCGCGGCGTGCGCGGAGCGCCGCCGGCCGACGTTGAGGCGTTCGTCGATCTGCTGGTCAAGCTGAGCCAGCTTGCGGCCGCGCATCCGGATATCCGCGAGATGGATCTGAACCCGGTCATCGTCTATCCGCGGGGTCTGATTGCGGCCGACGCCCGCGTGGCGCTCAATGGCCCCTCCGAGGCCAACGCCCCGGCACGGAACGGGGATCGCGCGGTGGCGCGCCGGCGCAATTTGGAGCAGGCGATCGCGCCGCGCACCATTGTCGTGATCGGCGACAAGAAAGCCGGCGGATACATCTGGCTGCGCGCCCAATCCAATTTCAAGGGCAAACTGTATTCAGTTCAGATCGATCCCAACGAAATCCCCAATATCGAGAACATGGGGATCACCAATTACCTCAACCTCTCCGAAGTGCCGGGCCCGATCGATCTGGCGATCACCGCGGTGCCGCGCCAGGTCGCCCCCATCATTCTCAAGAACTGTCTCGATACGGGAGTGCGCGGCGTGCAGTTCTTCACTTCCGGCTTTTCCGAAACCGGCGAGGAGCTGGGAATCAAGCTGGAGAAGCAGCTCAAGGCGATGGCGGAGGAATCGGAAATCGCGCTGGTCGGTCCCAACTGCATGGGGCTGTACAATCCCGCCGTGGGCGTATGCAACTTCCCGGGGCAGCCCACCGGCGAGGCGGGCGACGTCTGTTTTATCTCGCAAAGCGGCACCCACATGGTGAACATGGCCTTCCAGGGGCCGATGCGCGGGATCAGGATCAACAAGGGCGCGTCGATCGGCAACGCGATCGTGCTCAATCCCGCCGATTACCTCGACATGATGGCGGAGGACCCGGGTACGCGGGTGGTCGGAATGTACGTCGAAGGTATTCGCGACGGGCGGCGCTTTCTGGAGGTACTCAAGCGCACCACGGCAAGGATTCCGGTGGTGATCTGGAAAGGCGGGGTGACGGAAGCCGGCGCGCGCGCGACCTTCTCGCATACCGCGTCGCTGGCGACTCCGTCCGCGGTGTGGAAAGCGGTCGTCAAGGCGGGCGGCGCGGTGGAAGTCCGCTCATGGGATGCGCTGCTCGACGCGATGGCGATGTTCTCGCGCAGCCTGCCGATCAAGGGGCGGCGCGTCGGACTGGTGGCGATGACCGGCGGCCAGTCGGTGTTCATCACCGACACCTTCGCCGCCGCCGGGATGGAAGTGCCGGCGCTGTCGCAGGCCTCCTACGACGAGTTCAAGACCTTCTTCAACACAATCGGCGGCAGCTATCGCAATCCGCTCGACGCCGCCGGCACCATCATGGGACCGCAGGAGGGCAACCTCGTGCGCATCCTCAATATCCTCGACCGCGACCCGATGCTGGATCTGATCGTGCTGGAAATCGGCACCGGCACCGCGGCCGCGCGCTGGGCCAATCACGAAAACGATTTGATCTCGATGCTGGACAAGCTGGCCGAGTTCAACCAGCGCACCAGCAAACCGTTCTCTCTGATCATGCATCACGCGCATATCGAGGACATGGTGGCGAAGGCGAGGAAGATGGCGGTGGAGCGCGGAATGCTGGTATTCGAAAGCTTTGAGCGCGCCGCCCAGACCCTCAGCCTCGGCGCGGAGTACTGGTCGATGCGTCAGGCGCATTAGTCCCCCTCGCTCACGGCTCCAATGCAGGACAAGGAGAGCCTGAAGCGATGCGGTTCATGATGAAAGTTCCGCTGCCGCTGGCGAATGCTACTGCGGTGCGGGCACAATCGCGAGCGTCGGATGCGCGGGCAGACCGGCCAGCACCGCCAGCCGGCTGCCGTCGGGCGCCCAGCTCTCCAGCATGGCGCCCATCTTGCCGGTGCCGAGAACACCGCCGTTGCGCGCGACCGCCGCGATCCACAGCAGGACCGTGAACGCGCCTTTCGGATTGGGTGTCTGAAAGCTCGCCGCCAGCATCCCCTTGATGGGCGAGTAGCTCAGATGCGCATGCAGGAGTTGGGCGGCGGTGCTGGTAAACCCGGTGGGCACGATATTGACCTGTGAGCGCGCCGGATCGATCCAGGCGATTTCGGCCGGCCACAACGCGCCGGGATTCGCGGCAATCGCCGCCACGTTCATCCGCTGGCTTCCCAGTACCGCTATCTGGCGGCCGATATATGACGCGGCTGCCGCCGGCGAGGCCAGCAGGCGCGCCTGGTGCGAGGCGAGCGTGTATTCCATCACGCCGATGTGCGCCGGATCGGGCGATCGCGCCGGCGTCGCGGTGAACAGAAAACTGCGCGACTCCGCCTGCCAGTCGATGAAAGCGACCGGAGCGATCGCGGGCAGATCGATCGCCGTGCACGCGTTCCTGGCGCGGTCGATCAAGGTCCACTTCCCCCGCTCCTCGCCCTGCGCCACGGCGTACCTGGCGTCCGGGCTCCAGATAAGCGTCCACGGATCGATGTCTGCCAGGCAGTCCAGGGCGAGGCTCTGAGGTTGCTGCTCCCTTGCGGACTGCACGATATCCACGATGTGCTTTGGCTGCGGCGCGGCCGCGGGCGTGTGTTGTGTCTGAATGACTATCGGCAGTTGTGCCGGCGCCGGCGCGGCTGGTATCACCCGGGCTCCGACGGCCAAGGTATCGCCGCCCAGCCATGCGACGCCCGCTTTGTCGCACGCGCCGTCGATGGCGGCAATCAGAGAAGCGGGGGTGTCACGCTGCGTATCGCGAGTCCAGATCTGAAGCTTGTCGCCGGCCGCGGCGGCTATGGCCAGGCGTTTTCCGTCGCGGCTGAGCGCCATGTCGAGAATCGCCGCGCCGCGCACGGTTGAGGTGTCGGCGATCACGCGCGAGCGATTGAAACGATCGGCGTACCAGGCCATCAGCGCGATGCCGCCATGGAGGGTTCCCGGCAATGCGACCATTTGGGGTCCCAGCCACAGGGGCGCCCACAGGCCGGCCGGTCTGAAGCCTTTATCGATGCCGATGCTGGCGGCGAGCCGGACATTGCGCGCGGGCGCGAAAGGAACATCGGGTATTTCAGGGGCGGGCGGCGGCTTGGGCGGGGTCTGGCCGGTTGCGGGCGGAATGCTCAGCCAGTAGTTGTTGGTAATCTGCGCCGCCGCCGACAGCGCCGTCAGGCAGACTATCGCGGCCGCGGCCAAAACGGACCTCGCCATGCAAAGAGGCTAATCCAAACCAAAGTGCCGGAAAACTTCCCAATCGGGAATCCGACCGGCCCTGATAATATCGGAGTTAAAGCATAGTGACACGCAAGTCTCGTCTGATTCTGATTGTCGCCCTAATCGCCGCTCTCAGCGCGGCCGCGTTCGCGCTTGCCTGGTACATCATCGGTTCTCTGCTGGCGGTGTGCGCGATACTGGCGGCCGCCGCCTGTTTCCTGCTCGTTTTCCGTCCCGCGCGGATTGCGCCCGACTCGCTGCTGCATCTGCGCATCTCGGGGCGGGTGACCGAAAACTCGGCTGGTTCCCTGATGGACCGCCTGATGGGCCGCGAGTTCGTCACCATGCATCATCTGCGCGAGGTGCTGACGCATGCCGCCAACGATCCGGCGCTCTCGGTGGTGATGGTTGAAGTGGCAGGCGCCGCGTGCGGGCTGGCGTCGGCGCAGGAGCTGCACGACCTGATCGCGGCAGTGGGGCGCGGGGGCAAGCGCACTGTGGCGGTGCTCGATTCCGAAGCCGCCGAGCCGCGCGAATATCTGATCGCGGCCGGGGCGCGCGAAATTGTGATCAATCCCGATACCTCGCTGATGATGCTGGGCGTCAGCGCGGGCAGCTTCTTCGTCAAGCGCGCGCTGGCCAGCGTCCATATCGGCGCGCAAAGCCTGCAATGGAAGGAGTACAAGGGCGCCGCGGAGATCACCAGCCGCGAGCACATGTCGCCTGAAGTCCGCGAAAGCCTGGAGGCGGTCATCGCGGACTGGCAGAAGATGCTGGCCGATTACGTCGCCCGCGCGCGGCGGCTTGATCCCGCGCGCGCCGTGGATCTGATCAACGGCGGTTTTTTCAGCGCGCGGATGGCGCAGGAGGCGGGACTGGTCGATCGCGTCGGCTACGCGCAGGACGTGCTGTCCGAGTTCGAACCGCGCCCAGAGGAAGAAAAACCGCGCAGCCTGAGCGCCCTGATCAAGCGCCGCCGGCACGACCGCGACGATGCGCTGCGGCGCCGCAATCGAGTGGTCGAAGTGAATCGCTATTTGCGGCGGACCGCTTACCTTGACGACAAGGGCCGCCGCCCCCGTATCGGACTGGTTTACGGCCTCGGCCCGGTAATTGCCGGAGAGCCGCCCCGCGCCGGCGAGTTTATCAGCGGACAGCAGACCGCGGCCGAACTGATGCGCGCCGGACGCGACCCGCGTGTGCGTTCGGTCGTCTTCCGCGTCAATTCGCCGGGCGGCTCCGCGCTCGGCTCGGAACTGGTATGGCGCGCGGTAAGTGAAGTGCGCCGCCGCAAGCCGGTGGTGGTATCGATGGGCGACGTTGCCGGCTCGGGCGGTTATTACGTTGCGATGGCAGCCGACGCGATCGTGGCGCAACCCTCGACGCTGACCGGTTCGATCGGAGTGGTTTACACCAAGTTCAATGTGGGCGAACTGCTGGAACGGATCGGGATTAACGTCGATTACGCCAAAACTTGCGCGCTCGGCGACGCGCTTTCGCTCACCCGGGCGCTGACCGAGAGCGAGCTCGAGCAGCTCAATCGCGTGATGGGCGAGGTGTACGGAAATTTCTGCGAAAAAGTAGGGCAGGGCCGCAAGCTGGATCCGGTGCGGACCGAAGCCGTCGCCCGCGGCCGCGTCTGGAGCGGCGCCGCCGCGGCGAACAACGGCCTGATTGACGCGCTGGGCGGGATGGACCGCGCGATCGAATTGGCCCGCGCCAAAGCCAACCTCGCCCCGGGCCAGGAACATGAGATGGTGCTGTTTTCCGGGATGCGCGGGCTGGCCGGTCTGCGCACCGCGCTGGCGCTGGCCTCGGAAAACACTTGGTGGAGTTGGAGCCTGAGCCGGATCAGCGGCGTCCCCGAGCAATGGCTGCCGGCGCTGGCCCGGCTGCTGTCGACCGGCGGCGCGTCGCTGCTGTGCCCCTGGTTTTAGCCGGATCGCCGCCTTCTAACCCGCTCAACCAATCGCGCGGCGTACAGGCCCTGCTGCCATTGCTCGAAGAGACATCCGATGCGAGGCAGCTTCGGAAAACGCGGCCTGTGCGGGAGAATAGGCGCGGACGCGGCGCTCTGCTTTTGCGGAAATTTCAGCTCACCATCGCGACCCCGACCTTGCCGGTATGCAAGGTGACGTATTTTTCCACCACCAGACGTATCACCTCGCGGCCGCGGGTATTGATGTGGCCGATGAACTTCTCCCGGTTGGTTCCCGTCAAATGCACCGCATCCGCCATCGCATTGAAGACCTTCATCTTCAGGGCGGGCTCTTCTTCGAACACGACGCGGCCGATCGCGGTGACGCCGCCTTTGCCGGGGACGTCGAACACCCATGCGGTGCGGGGGTCGCGGCGCCAGGCCTTGTTCTTTCCGCGATCGTCGGTCGAAGTGGTGTAAATCTGCCCGTCAACGACGACGATCTGAACGTACGCGCCGACGGGATGGCCGTCGCGGCGCGCCCAGGTCACGGTGCCGCCTCCGGCTTCCTTGATGACCTGTTGAGTCTCGGCGTCGGTGAGCGCGAACAGCGCCAGATTTTCCATCGGTTCTTCCGCCATTGCCGGTCTCCTTTCGAAAGTTCGCGTGCCGGATGTGCGCTTACAATGCCGCAAGCGCGGGCGGATTGAAAACCCCCGCAAGCGAACGGCGCGCCGCGCTCTCAAAACTCAGGTTTCGCCCCGATCCTGCACATCTGTATAATCAAATCAAAGAAAGATGCGGAAAGCTGCGCGATATCCTGCCTGTGCCTTGATTATTGCCGTTCTCACGCCCGTATTTGCCGCCTGGACAGGGCCGCGGCCGGTGCCGGTGCGCCGCGAAATATCGGGCGATCGCTTCCGGTACCTGGTGGATGAGGACGACACCTCGCGCTCGATCGCGGCGCGTTTCGGCGAGCCCGACACCATAATCCTGCTCGACGGCGGCGAACCGCAAGCGGGCGCGACGATTACGGTCGACAACCGCCACGTGGCGGCGGCGGTGATCGACGATGGGGTGGTTATCAACGTGCCGCAGCGGATGCTGTTCGTGTTCAGCGCCGGCCGGCTGGCGGCGGCGTGGCCGGTCACCGTCGGCCGTCCCGACTGGCCCACCCCGTTGGGCAGCTTTTACGTCGCGTCGCGGCGCACCAACCCCACCTGGCATGTGCCGCCGGCGATAAAGGACGAGATGGAAGAAGAGGGAATGAAAGTGGTCGATGAGGTAAAGCCCGGTCCCGACAATCCGCTGGGCCAGAGCTGGGTCGGTCTGGATCACGGCGGAATCGGAATTCACGGCACCAATCATCCCCGCAGCATCTTCCTGTTCGGATCGCACGGATGCGTCCGGCTCGACCCGAAGGCCGGCATCCAGCTGCTCAGGATGGTCAGGCCCAGTGAAGCGGTGGAGATTGTTTATCAACCGGTCGCGATTGCGGTGCTGCCCGACGGACGCATCTTTCTGGAGTCGGATTCCGACCCCTACGCGATGGGCCGCGCTCACATTGAGGATCTGCGCGCGGCGGCGCGCGCCGCCGCAGTCGAGGAGCGAATCGACTGGGAGCGCGCGTCCCGCGTGCTGGCGATGGTGGAAGGCGTGGCCCGCCGCATCGACAGGCATCGCAGCCCGAATCCCGAAAGCGGCGGATGATTGCGGCCGGTGGAATGCGGAGCTGTCAATCCACCGCAAACGCCAGCAGGTGATAGCGCTTGCCGGAAACTTCGAAGGCGCCAATTTCGTCTTCGCCGCCGTGGGCGGTTGCGCCGTGGTAGGAACGCGGGTTGTCGAACGCGATGAACGAGACGGCGACGTCATAGCGGCCGCGCACCTCGTTCATCAGGGTTTTGTGCAGTCCACGGCGCAGTCCCTTTCCACGATATTGGGGAGCGATACACAGGGGACCTTCCAGGAAGGCGCGCCATTGGCGGCCCAATTTGCCGCGATAGTGCGAATCAAGAAAGGTGCGCGCCGCCGCGGCAATTACCGGCGGCATCCCGGCCTTGTCGATCCATTCCGCGCCCAGGAAGCCGGCAACGCGGCCATCGTTTATGCCGACCACGACCGCAACTTCGCGCGCCATGCGGGCGAAATCCTCCCCCGTCAGGCGCACCGTCAGAAAGCCGTCCTGGCGCTGGTCGGGCGTCAGATTGTCGAAATGGTTGGCATCGGCCAGCCTCACGATTGCGTCGAAATCCAAGGGCCGCGCGAGTCTATACTCCATCGGCAAGGCTCCAAACTAGCTCGCCTGCGGCGCCAGCAAGGGACCGTGAAAGATGTACGGCCGGTTGTCTGGAGGATGGGGCAGGAAGGCGAACAGGAGGCCCAGGCGGGCGCGGCCAGCGATGGTGGGGGTGATGCGCATGCTCAGATCGATCATGGTCTGGGCCGGCGTGGGGCCCAGATGAATCACTCCGCTGCCGCTGATGGCCAGGTCCGGGCCGTCACCTTGCAGCATGTTCACCCGCACCGTGGCGTGATCGATCGTGCAGCTTCCCTGCAAGCGCGCAAAACGCAGCGGCGGCAGTCCCTTGATGAGCGGCAACTCGACGCTGTGTCCGTCCAGGCTGATAGTGCCGCTCTGCGAGGTAAGCGCCGGTCCGAAGCTTTGCAGCTCGGCGATCGCCGAGGCCGTGCCCTTGAGCCCTGGCGGCACCGCCGGCGGCATCGGATAACGCGACAGGTCGATCCCCGCGGCGTCCAGATAAAGGCCGGTAACGTCGCCGCGGCGCCACAGTTGCGCCTTTACCTGCCCGCCGTACATCCGGGCCCGGAGACCGACCGACGGATGCCCGACCAGGATGCCCAGACCGGGCACCAGTTTGAGCGATTCGCTCTGCATCAGCGGCGCGGCGGCGGGATGATCGACGCTGATCAGGCGCACGCCTTCAAACACGGCCCCCACCGGCAAACCGGGACGTTCGGAGGCGTAGGCAATCTCCAGCCCCAGCGGCATCAGCGCGCCGGTGAGCGCCTGGTCGTAGGGAAAGGTGCCGATAATAAAGACGACAAACAGAATCAGCGCGCCGACGGCGTAGGCCAGAACGATGCTGTGCTCGCGCCAGTAATCGGCGCTCATGATTTCGGCGAAGTCAGGCATTTTTGCCCAGCACCGAGCAGGTCATGTCGACTTCGAACGTATGCGGGTCGGCCGCGCGTTTGCGGATGGTCATGTTGGAAACCACCACCGGTTCCTTGATCGACTTGATCCTGTAAAGCACGTCGACCAGCTGCGCCAGGCTGACGCCGTTGAGCTTGAGGTCGGCGCCGTACTGGACGAACTGTTCGGAGACCGGTTTGTTGGGCAGCGGATTGATGCCGGCGATCTTGTCGGTCTCCACCACGCCGCCCAGCGCGGTGCTGAGCGTCGCGGGAAGCGAGAAGTCGGCCGCGGCCAGCGAGGTATTTTTCTCCAGTCCAACCAATTCATGCCTGACCTGCGCGTAGGCGGCAGCCATCCGCCTGACCTCGGTCAAATCATGTTCGCGGGTGGCGATCTCGTCGGCCATCCCGGACTGAAAGAAGACGATCGGCGAGTAGATCAGGTTGTAGGCGAGAAATACGGCCACCGCGAGGGCGGCCGCCTGCAGCAGGATGCGCTCGCGTTTCTCCAACTTGTAGTAACGGGCTCGCGCCTGACGGTAGTAGGGCGACAGCCACACGTTGGCCCGGTTGAGATAGGCCATCGCGGACGAATCTCGAAACGCGGCTCTCAGGGTGTCGTTCCACGCCATTTCAGTCCTGCCCCAGTCCCACATCCTTGATGCCGGCCGACATATGAAAAATCACCTTGTGACCCTCGCCGGGACCCTCTTCGGAGACCTGTACGTCGCTCAAACGATGGGAGTTGGCAAGGGATTTTCTGAGCCGCTCGATGGCGTCGTAAGAGTCGGCCTTGCCGCTCAGTCTGAGGGCGGTGTCTTCGATACTCATCTCGTCGATATCGATCCCCAGTCCGGTGGGCATCGCGCGCGACAGGAACATCAGGGTGTCCAGCGGTGAGGCGGGACCGCCGCTGCCGCCGAGCAGGCCCAGACGTTTGCGCGCCGCGGCCAAACGCAGCGCCACCGCATGCTTGGCGTCCTGGGCGGAGACTCCGGGCACAACCGGGGCCGCCGCCAGAACGGTTTCCCGATTAAGCATTCTCAGATGATGCACATTGGTGGCGATGGCGAGGATGAAATGCAAAACAATCAGCAGCCCCATCGCAGCCGCGATCAGCCCCGAGGTGTACAGCGGCGAGAAGTCGCCGGTACGGCCGTGAAAGGCGAACTCGCCGACGCGGAAATTGAGCAGCGGCACGGACTGGCTGGGCACCTCGCCCAGCAGCATCGCCACGCAGCTCGCCTGGCGCATCCAGCCGCGATCGTTCCTGCCCAGCAGGGCGGAGCAGTCGAGTTCCTCGACGCTTTGGATGGGCAGGGAAAGTTCGCGCGAAAAGCGGTCGCGAATCTCGCTCGAAGCCGCCGCGGACCCGCTCACGATTACCGCCGCCGGACCGCTGTCGCTGCCATGGGACAACATGGTCTGGCGCACCGCGGCGATAATCGCGCCGGCGGAAGTTTCGCGATCGCGCCCGGAGTCCAGGCCCACCGGCAAGGTCCGCAGCGCGCGCGGCACACCGCCGTCGTCGAGCAGGACCACTGAGGTGCGCCCGTGTTCGAACTCGACCAGCAGATGCGAGGCGGCGCCGTTGCCGTTGCGGGAACGGTTGATGAGAGCGCTCAGGGCCAGCGAACTGAGGGTCACGGTTTTAGGGTCAAGCCCGGCCTGCGCCAGCAGCTCCAGATGGGCGCGCAGGTCATCGCGCCGCACCAGCGCGGCCAGGACCAGCGAATTCTTGCCGTCGCGCAGCAGCGGCAGGTAGGCGACCACCGCCTCTTCCACGCTGAAGGGCAGATGCTCCTCCAGGGCGAAGGGAACCGCCTGATCGAGTTTGCGGCGATCGGTAAAGGGCAGGGTAAGCAGCCGTTTGGCTACCAGTTCGCCCGGCAGTGCGGATATCACGAGGTCCGGCACGCCGGTCTGGCTGAGCAGGCGGCTGAGCGCGGGCCCCAGATCGGATTCGTCCTCGGCCCGCTCGGAATGATAGGTTCCCAGCAGGGTGAAGGAACTCCATGCCCGCTCGCCCAGCGCGGCCTCGATCCGATCTTCGGCCAATTCAAGCGCCAGAATCCGTTGCGCCATCCGAGTTAGCTAATCCTCGTTCCAGCTCAAAAGCAACTGGGGTCCCGGCCCGGTGCGGCGGATTACCGCGTAGATAAAAGTGCGGGTGCCGGCGAAGCTGCCCATCCCGGTGACGGTGAAGTAGTCGCTGGTGGTGCTGAGCGTGGCCGGCAGCGTGGCGGCTCCGTTGGTGCCGCCCAGCAGTTGGCTTACTTCGGTGAGATTGGTGAACGGCATTGTCACCCGCTGCTCAAGTATCGACTTGAGCGAGGAGGGCGACTCCTGAAGCGCGGGCGCCACCGCCATCAGGACTTCGGGCGGCGCGGTGTTGATATTGACCCGGACCGAGGGCGTGGTGGTGATAAAGTTGCTCAGGCGCCGGAAGATGGTTTCGTTGATGCCTCTGACCAGCCGCAGGTCGCCGATGGTCGGCATCGGCGCGTTGCGCGCCTCGTAGGGCGGAAACAGTTTCAAATAGTAATCCGATTCGGCGCCTTGCGGGGTTACGATACTGTCAGGATCCATCCAGTCGATCAGGGCCGGTATGATCTGGGTTGGGTCGATGCCTAAAATCATGAGCAGCCGCGCGAGGGTTTCGGCGAAGGGTTGATTGACCTGGCCGTTGGGCGCGACCAGCTGATTGATATTGAGTTTGCGCGCTTCATCGACTACCGACAGACTCGCCCATCCGCCCCCCAGTGGAAGCGGCGGCAGCGGCAGCGCCCAGATCGATTGCAGGCTGTCGACGCGCGGCTGATTGGAAAGGGCGGCTTTGCGGGCGTCATCGGCCAGCAGCGCGATACCGACATTCACCGCCGAACGCGCCAGATAGTAGGCGCGTACCTGGTTGGCCTGATTGGCGGCGGCGCGGTACGCATTGCTGGTCGAGGTGGTGAAATCCATTACCAGGATCGTCAGCAGGGCCACCGCCAGCATCGTGGCGAGCAGAGCGACGCCGCGTTCGCGCCCGCGCTGCGCGCGCGGAATTATTGCCGCCGATGCTTTCATGGTTACTTCTGAATCGTGGACATCGGAATCGGGATGATGGTGGACAGATAGGTGGGCTGCCGCCCTGACGCCACCATCAGTTCGATCGATACCGCCTGCGGCAGCGCCTGCCCGGCCGGCGTCGCGGTCGAATCCCAACTCTCCAGCCATTGAAAGCCGTTGAAGTAGCGGAAATGAACGCTCAGCACGTTGGTGGCCAGCACCGTGGGCGGCAATTGCGCCGGACTGGCGGTCAACAGCAGGCCGCTGCGCTCGCTGCGCGTCCACAGGAACCATCCGCGATGTTTGGGGTTGGGGGCCGCGGCGTAGCTTACCACCTGTTCGGCGTTGAAGCCCTCCAGGGCGCGGCGATGCCCGGGGGTGAGCGTGGCGAAGGTGATCGAGTCCATCGGCATCCCGCCCTGGCGCGAGGCCTGTCCTATCATCAGGACGTGGCTGGGGATGAGCGGGGTGAACACCGCGCCGCGCAATTCGCGGCACATCATCCACATCAGGGTGCGGGCCTCCTGATCGGATTGCACCCGCGCATCGGCCTGAAGCTTGCTCGCGGCCACGGCGTGGAACGAGCCGTAAAGAATGATCATGATAAGCGCCAGCAGGGTGAGCGAGAGCATCAGCTCCATCAAGGTAAAGCCGCGAGTGCGCGGTTGGCGGGCTGAGGCGGCCTTCATGCGCCCGTTCCCGGCGCTACCGCCATCGGATTGCGCAGCATCTCGGTCAGCTCGAAACTCCGGCTCATCCGCGGTCCGTAATGGATGATGATGCGGACCTTGCGGATATCGAAGAACACGGCCGAGGGTTCGACGCGGCGCTCCCAGCGGAAATGGGGATAGCGGCGCGGATGCAGGCTCTCGAAGTTTCCGCTGGTAACCCCGACGTTGGGAAACGGTCCGGTCTCGGTCTGGGTCATCAGTTCCTGGGCCAGCAGGGCGGCCTTGGTCATATCGCTGGCGCTGACCACGCTTTGCATCGTCTGATGCTGCAGTCCGAGCAGGGCAATCAGTGCGATCGCCACCACGGCGAGCGAAACCATCACCTCGATAAGGGTGAAACCGCGAGGTGGTTGGCGGCTGTGCGACGCGCTATCCATCGGCGCAGCACGGGGAGAGCGGGGTCTCATGAGTTGACCTGCGCGGCTTTGGGCGCGATGTCGCCGCGGGCGATACTGACGCGCCCGGTCAGCGGCTGAAAACTGAGCGTGAACACGCTGCCGGCCGGATCGGCCAGATGAATCACGGTCGCGTCCACGTATCCCTCGGGGTAGAAATTGCAGTCCACGGTGCCGCGCGTCACGGTGCCTTGCCCCTCCACGGTTACGTCGCGCAGGCGGACGTCAGGCGGCAATTTGACCGGTCCCGCGCCGGCTTCAAGGTCGGGGGCGAAGACTGGAGCGGCGGAATGCGGATCGAGGCGGGAGACCGAATACGCCTGAGCGTCGATATTGAAAGTAAGGCGCAGAACCACCTTCTGGGCGGAGGCCTGATCGTAGAGAAAGGCGGCGCGTCCGGCCAGCCGGCGCGACTCGTGTTTGAGCCGCGACATATGAAAGGTTCTGGTCGAAGGAACGATCAGCAGCGCCATCAGCGCCATCAGAAACAGCACGACGGCGATTTCGATCAGGGTGAAACCGGCCATGCCGAGCCGGCCGGCGCGAGTTGCTTTCATTCGCCTCAGAACTGCGCGGCGTCGATGTCGGCGTTCTTACCGCTCCCGCCCTCGGCGCCGTCGGCCCCCAGCGACTTCAGCGTGTAGGTATTGCCGTCGCTTTGATAGACGTATGGATTACTCCACGGATCCAGCGGTATCCGCCGGATGTACCCGCCTTCTTCATAGTTGGTCGCCTGCGCGCTGTTGGAGCCCTGGGAGGGCGGCGTCACCAGCGCCTGCAGGCCCTGTTCGGTGGTCGGATAGGAGCCGTTGTCGATGTAATAGCGGTCCAGCGCGGTCTTGAGTTCGGCGATGTCGGCCATCGCCTTGGTCCGCTTGGCCTTGTCGGTGGCGCCGCGCAGGCTTTGCACGACGAGGGTGGCGAGCAGGCCGAGAATCAGGATTACCACCATGATCTCGATCAGGGTGAAGCCGTCCTGCCGCTTGAGTCTGGGTGTCATCGCATAATCCCCCATCGGGATATTTCCGCGCCGCCGCCGCGCGCTTATTGCATAAGCTGATTGAGCTGGAATATCGGCATCAGCACCGCCAGGATCATAAACACTATCATACCCGCCATCATGATGGTCATGAGGGGCTCGAGCAAAGTCGTCATCTGGGCCAGCGAAGCGGCGACCTCGCGTTCGTAGGCGGCGGCCGCCTTCTCCAGCATCGGCTCCAGTTCGCCCGAGCGTTCGCCGACGCGAATCATCTCGATCAGCATCGGGGGAAACAGCCGCGAGCGCGCCAGGGTCTGGCCGATGCCACTGCCTTCGCGGATACTGTCGCGGCTTTCCTGCACCGCCTCCGCCATGCGCTTGTTGGTGATGATCAGCTTGACCGCGTCGAGCGCGGGCAGTACCTGCACGCCGCTGGACAGCAGCGTGGCCAGGGTGCGGGCAAAGCGCGCCGCGACGATTTTGGTCACGGTATTGCCGATGTAGGGCAGCCGCAGCACCCAGGTGTCCCACTGATAGCGTCCGCGCGCGGTACTGAGCCAGTACGAAAAGGCCGCGATCAGGCCGGCGATCCCGCCCACAATCAGCCACCAGTAAGTGGTGAGAAAATCCGAGAACCCGACCAGCACCTGGGTAGTGATAGGCAGCGCCTGGTTGGTCTGGGAAAAGATGGTGGCGACCTGGGGAATCACGTAGGTGACCAGAAAGCCCATGATGGCAGTGCCCACCAGCATCATTATGAACGGATAGGTCAGCGCGCCGCGGACCTTGCGCACCAGTTCGGCCTGCGCCTCGCCGTAATCCGCCAGCCGTTCCAGCACCACTTCCAGCGCGCCCGCCTGCTCCCCGGCCCTTACCATGTGGACGTAAAGGTCGGAGAAAGATTCAGGATGCTCCTTCATCGCGTCGGCCAGCGAAATACCTTCGCGCACGCGCTCGCGCACCTGCGAGAGCATCTTTTTGACCGGCGGCTTCAGGGCCTGATCGGACAGGACGGTCAGCGCGTCGAGCAGGGGGACGCCGCCGCCCAGCAGCGAGCCGAGCTGACGGGTGAGCATGGCGAGGTCGCCGGCCGGCATCTTGCGCCGCAACCCGGGCATCCGCTCGGAGAGGGAACGGCGCCGGGCTACGGCGATCTCCTCGTTGACGTCGGTGGGGAAGATACCCAGGCCGCGCAGCTTGCCGCGCGCGCCGCGCGCGCTGTCGGCGTCGATTACTCCGCTGACCGAACGGCCGTCCGCAGCCAGCCCGCGATATCCATAGACCGGCATGACCGCTACCCACTCAGACCAACTTCAGGATTCGGTTTACGGCGGCACAGAGACGAGGAATTTGCGCGGACCGGATTGAGAGCGATTTGACCGATTGGCATCAACTACATGCCTTACGCCGCCCCGCTACTCGATTTCTTCCTGCGTGACGGTAAGCAGCTCTTCGATCGTGGTGAGCCCGGCGATGATGCGGTCGGCGCCGTCCTGACGCAAAAGCCGCATGTCGCGCGAGGTGCAGGCGCGGCGGATGGTGGCGGCGTCGGCGTTCTTCATCACCAGCGTGCGCACTTCGTCGTCCATCATCATCAGCTCGTGAATCGAGGTGCGGCCGCGATAGCCGGTGCCGCGGCACGCCTTACATCCGTTGGGAGCGGCGCGGTAAATCTGGCCCGGCACATCCGACATCTTGCAGCCGATGCGCGCGAGTTCCTCCGCGCTCGCCGTGTAGGGCTCGCGGCAATTCTTGCACAACAAACGCACCAGCCGCTGCGCGATAACCGCGAGAATCGAGGAGGAGACCAAAAACGGCTCGATTCCCATATCGACCAGCCGGGTGACCGCGCCGAAGGAATCGTTGGTATGCAGGGTTGAGAACACCAGATGCCCGGTGAGCGCGGCGTGGATCGCGATCTCGGCGGTTTCGGCGTCGCGGATTTCGCCGACCATGATCACGTTGGGGTCCTGGCGCAGAATCGATCGCAGTCCGTTGGCGAAAGTCAGGTCGATTTTCGGATTGACCTGCATCTGGCCGACGCCATGGAGCTGGTACTCGATCGGATCCTCGATCGTGATGATGTTCTTTTCGGGCGAATTGATCTGCTTCAGACAGGCGTAAAGCGTGGTCGTCTTGCCCGATCCGGTGGGCCCGGTGACCAAAATGATGCCGTGGCTCTGGCGGATCAGGCGGTTGAGCCGGCGCAGGTTCTCGCCGCCGAATCCCAGCCGATCCAGTTCCAAATCGACCAGATTCTGCGCCTGATCGAGCAGCCGCAGCACGATACGTTCGCCGAAGGCGGTGGGAATTATGGATACGCGAACGTCGATGTCGCGGCCCGCGATCCGCAGCCGGATCCGCCCATCCTGCGGCAACCGCTTCTCGGCGATGTTCAGGCCGGACATGACCTTGATACGGGAAGTTATCGCCGACTGGACGTATTTGGGCGGATTGATCACGTCGTAGAGCATCCCGTCAACCCGGAACCGGACCACCAGGTCGCTCTCGAACGGCTCGATATGAATGTCGCTGGCGCGATCCTTCACCGCCTGCGACAGCAGTCCGTTGACCAGCTTGATAATCGGCGCGGCGTCGTCGGATTCGAGCAGGTCCTTGGGCTCCTGCGCCAGCTCGCTGGCCATCACGTCGAGCCGCTCTTCGCCCAGGTCGATCATCAGGTCATGGGGCGTGCTGGTGGCCTGATCGTAGGCGCGATTGATGGCCTCGTTGATGACTTCGGTGGGCGCGACGACGGCCTGAATCGGCTGTCCGAACAAAAGGCGCAGATCGTCGAGCGGCTCGAAGTTAGCGGGGTCTGCAATCGCAACTGTGATGCTATGGCCGTCGGTGCCAAGGGGCAGCAGCGCGTTCTTTTTGGCGTAGTTTATCGGGACTTTAAGAATCAGGTTGGTGTCGAGGGTATGCTCGTCGATATGGGCCTGAAACGGCAGGCGATATTGCTGGGCCAGAGCGCGGGCCAAGCGCTGCGGCTCCAGCGCGCCCATCTCGACCAGCGCCGCGGCCAATTCCTGACCGGGCTTTTTTCGCTGCCGAGCTTTCTCCAGGTCCTGCGCGGATACCCACGAGCGGTCAAGCAGGATACTTTCGAAGCTCTTCTGTGCAGTCGCCACTTTGGACCGTTTCGGACCCTGTTCGTCCCAACACGTCAAAATCGGCCAAAGCTTGGCCGAAGGGCGGTTTGACCCCGCCGTTTACCAGTGTCTGCAATACTACATCGCAAGGCAAGCCCCGGTTGCAAGTGTTTCGGCGAAAATCCAACAAATCAGCGCAGTTAACACCGCCGAAAACCCGCCAGTCCGCCCCGGTCAGGTTAAAAATGCGTCGCGTCATGCGGATTGGGAGCGCCGAACCCGATGCCGAAGCTCTGATGCTTGACCGGCATCGTATGCTGCTGCTTGCTCCACGATACCAGTTTGCCGTCAACAAAGCGCAGATCGATGAACTGGCCGGCGTCGCCCTCTTTGGCCGCCGTGTACAGCAGCGTCGCCGCGATGTCGTTGCTGTTGGGCCGGCTGGCATAGCTCCACGTTTCCGTATTCTGGTCCTGATCGGTGATGATATCGGGCTGCCCGTATTCCTGCCGCACCTCGGGCATGGTCTGGCCCGGCTTGAGCGATTCCATCATGCGATGGGACCGGATCTGGGTGGAGGCCTGGTAGGCCGCGCCGCATCCGCTGGCCAAACAGCTCAGCAGAGCGATCGATACGCAAAGCTTCGTTCTCACGTGATGAATTCTCAGCGTGGCCGGGCCGCCTTGTCAACGCACCCGGCGAAGGCCGCCGCCGCTGTGGTATAGTCCGCGAATTATTCGAGCAAGGAGCGAGCGATGGTGCGCAGGCTCAAACTGGTCAAGGGCGCGGGACGCAAGGCGACGTTGGTATACGGGATGAGACTGTATGGCGGCCAGGAGGTCAGGGCGGTCGAAGACGCCACCGCGCGGCTTGCCGACGGCAACGCTTCGCGTATAACCATGCATGTAATCGAGGGCACGCGCGCCCAGATCCGCAGCCAATTGATGCGCAGCGTCGACGCTTTTTTCGAACTGCTGGGCCAGGAATAGCCCGGCCAGGGGAAGACGATGGACTTGAAGTTGCTGAACTACGAAAAGCGGGGCCATCTGGCCTACATCACGATCAATCGTCCCGAGGTGATGAACTCCATACATCCGCCGACCGCCGAAGAGATGGGCGGCGTGCTCGATGACTTCGCGGCCGACAAGAATATCTGGATCGGCGTCGTGACCGGGGCCGGGGAGAAGGCCTTTTCCGCCGGCAACGACTTGAAGTACACGGCCACCCATTCGATGAAGGGGAGCAAGCCGCCGCGCGGCGGCTTTGGCGGATTTATCGCGCGCTTCGATATCACCAAGCCTCTGATCGCCGCCGTCAACGGCTTCGCCCTGGGCGGCGGCTTCGAGATCGCGTTGGCCTGCGACATCATCATCGCCGCCGACCACGCCCGCTTCGGCCTGCCTGAGCCGCGCGTCGGGCTGATGGCCATGGGCGGCGGGGTGCATCGGCTGCCGCGCCAAATCCCGCTGAAGATTGCGATGGGTATGATGCTGACCGGCAGGCACATCACGGCACAGGAGGCTCACGGCCTGGGTATCGTCAATGAAGTCGTTGCGCTCCAACAGTTGATGCCCACGGTGGAGCGCTGGGCCGCGGAAATCATGGAATGCTCGCCCATCTCGGTGCAGGCGACCAAGGAAGCGGCGCTGAAGGGATTGGACATGCCGCTGGAACGGGCGGTGGAGGAAAAATTCCCCGGTCTATACCGGCTGCTGCATTCGCACGACGTGGTCGAGGGTCCCAGGGCGTTCGCCGAAAAACGCAAGCCGCAGTGGAAGATCGAGTAAGCGTATCGCTTGCGGCTGCGCGGCGCGGGCGGCCCGCCGCCGCGCGCGCGTGCGCATGACGGCGCCGGAGCGCACGGCTTCAAAGCGGCTCGCCCTGCAACAGCCAGTCGGGGCCGATTTGTTCGGCGCGCAGGTTGGTCAGTTTGATGGCCTGGCTGGCGCGAGCGGTGGGGAGTCCCTCGATGGCCGGGAGTCCGGCGCCGAAAATCAACGGCGCGGCGAACACCGCGACGCGATCCACCAGCCTGCTGCGCAGCGCCGAGGCGGCCAGATGCGCGCCGCCCTCCAGCAGCACCTTGGACCATCCGCGCGCCGCCATCGCGCGCATCAGCAGCCGCAGATCAACGCCGTCGGCGGCGCCGCGCACCGCGATAATTTCGGTCCCGCCTGGGCCATAGAGTTGGCGTGCGCGATCGGCATTTTCCGTCACGGTCACCAGGATGGTTGGGGCATGCGAGCGCAGCCGATACACCGCGGCGCGCGGCGGCGTGCGCAGGGCCGCGTCAACCACGATTCGCACCGGGTCGCGTCCGCCGTTGAGACGGCAGTTAAGCCGCGGATTGTCGGCGATGACGGTGCCGGCCCCGACCATCACCGCGTCGCATTCGTTGCGCCATCGATGGACCAATTCGCGCGACTGCTCGGAAGTTATCCATCCGCCGGGCCGCGGCGCCGCGATACGTCCGTCCAGCGACATCGCCAGCTTGAGCAGCATGAATGGCCGCCGCCTGGTGACGCGCGTGATGAATCCCTCGTTAAGCCGGCGGCATTGCGCCTCCAGCACTCCCACTTCAACCTCGATTCCGGCCTTGCGCAGGCGGGCAACTCCGCGCCCTCTTACCGGCGGATAAGGATCGAGGCATCCGATAACCACACGGCTGACGCCCGCCGCGATCAGAGCGTCGGCGCATGGGGGCGTTTGGCCGAAATGCGAGCAGGGCTCGAAGCTGACGTACGCGGTCGCGCCCCGCGCCCGTCTGCCGGCGATGTGAATGGCCTGCGGCTCGGCATGCGGCCGGCCGCCGGAGGCGGTGGCGGCGCGGGCGACGATGCGGCCGTGCTTTACGATAACGCATCCGACCGCGGGGTTGGGCGCCGTCCGCCCCAGCATCGGAGCGGCCTGCGCCAGCGCCTGGCGCATGAAGCGGACGTCGCCGGGATGCTCGACGCGGGGCGCCATCGCGCACTCAGGCCGCGGAACCGCCGTTTTTGTCCTTGCGCGGGGCGGCGGCGGGAGCCGGCTCCTGACGGCGGCGGCTGCTGATCAGGTCTTCGAGTTCATGCATGAACTCTTCGATATCCTTGAAGGATCGATAAACCGAGGCAAAGCGCACGTAGGCGACCTGATCGATCTCGTGCAGCTCCTTCATCACGGCGCCGCCGATAAAGGAGCTGGGGACTTCTTTGCCGCCGCGCTCGAGCACCGCGGCTTCGACGCGATCGGCGGCCTGCTCGATAACTTCCATCGAGATGGGGCGTTTTTCGCAAGCCTTCTTCAGGCCGGCAATAATCTTGAGCCGGTCGTAGGGTTCGCGCCGCCCGTCCTTCTTGATCACCATCGGCGTGATCTCCTCGATCCGCTCGTAGGTGGTGAAGCGGCGTTTGCACGAGGAGCAGACGCGGCGGCGGCGGATAGCGGTGGCGTCGGCCGACAGACGCGAATCGATAACGCGATTGCCGCTGCTGCGGCAAAACGGACAGCGCATCGTCAGAGCAAGCCGTAAAATCGCCCCGGCGCGGCGCGCCCGGCGCGATAATCGCGCCGCAATGGGCTGGGGTGATTCGGTGGCGGAAATTGCAGCGGTACTGAATTAATTCGACTCAGGCCGCGAGGGCGGGGGCCGAGTCCGGATGCGTCAGCTTTTATGCGCCTGGATATAGTCAACGACGTCCTTCACGGTGCGGATTTTCTCGGCCTCTTCATCCGAGATCTCCATCCCGTACTCTTCCTCCAGTGCCATCACCAGCTCCACGATATCCAGCGAATCCGCACCCAAATCCTCGATGAACGAGGCTTCCGGCGTGACTTCGTTGGCGGCCACGCCAAGCTGCTCGCTGATAATTTCGCGGACCCTGCTTTCAACGTCTGCAGCCATCGATAACTATTTCCTCCTGGGCGGCATTTTTGAATGCGGCCAACTCGACCTGTGCGCCTGCCCGGCGCCATGCGGCAACAAGCCCTCTCCCCGGCCCGCGCGTAATACGTAAAGCTCTGACACAGGCGGGCGGGCAAGCGCAAGGCGCCAGCATATGGACTTGCTTTGGGCCACGCAAGGCGGATTGCGGCGTCCGCCTTTTCAGAATTTCACGCCGCTTACGGCTTTGACCGCGGCGGCCAGACTTGAGGGGTCCTCCACCTGATGTACGCCGACGCCGCGGTCGATGCGGCGCATCAGTCCGGCCAATACCCGGCCGGCGCCCAGTTCCAACGCGGCATTGACGCCGGCGGCCGCCAGCGTGCGCATCGACTCCTCCCATCTGACCGGAGCCGTGATCTGCTCCAGCAGCAGCGGCACCACGCGGGACGAATCGCGGTTCACCTGTGCGTCGACGTTGGCAATGACTCCGAAGCGCAAGGGCCTGATCGTGATCGCGGACAGCACCGGCGCCATCCGATCCTGCGCCGGCTTCATCAGGGGGCAATGAAAGGGAGCGCTGACGTTGAGTTCGACCGACATTTTGCCGCCGCGCTCTTTGGCGATTCCGACCGCGCGTTTCACCGCCGCCGCGTGGCCGGCCACCACGATCTGGCCGGGCGCGTTGAGATTGGCCGGCACCACGATCTCCGCTTGGGCGCAGGCGGCCGCGCAAACGTCTTTGACCGCTTCCATCTCAAGGCCGATCAGCGCCGCCATCGCTCCGTGACCCGGTGGACACGCCTGTTGCATCAGGCGGCCGCGTTCGCGCACCGCACGCACCGCGTCGGCAAACTCCAGCGCGCCGGCGGCGACCAGGGCGCTGTACTCGCCCAGCGAATGCCCCGCGGCCAGTTCCGGCGCCGCGTCGAATTGCGATTGCAGCGCACGCCAGGCGGCGATCGAGGTGGTGAGGATGGCGGGCTGGGTGTTGGCCGTCAGGCGCAATTCCTCTTCGGGACCTTCAAAGCACAGGCGCGAGAGGTTCTGTCCCAGGGCGCTGTCGGCCTCCTGGTAGACGGCTTTGGCGGCGGGAAACTCACGCGCCAGCTCCAAGCCCATCCCGACCTTCTGCGAACCCTGTCCGGGAAATAGCAAGGCAAGTTTCATAGGTGTGTGTATATGTCAGGGCCGCTCCTCGTCTTTGCGAGCGGCGGGTTTGTCCTGCGGTTTGTCGCCTTGACGCGCGGGCGGCGGCGCCGCGGAGGGCGTTTCCAGCGCCGCGCGCGGCGCGTCGTTCCTGGCACCGGAGGCCGCGCCGTTGAGCAGGGAGCCGGTGGGCGCGCGCACGGTCGCGATCGGCTGGATTTCGCCTCTGGCCGGGTCGGCCGAAGCTTCGGTTTTTTTTGGAAGTTCGGATTCCTTGCCGCGCAGATGCAGCCGTTCGCGCATCCGGCCGAAGATCGCGCGGATGCCCTTGCCGCCCGACGGCGTATGCACCGCGGCCGACATCTTGCCCAGCAGTTCAAGAATGTCGCGATTCAGATGGTCGCCGATCGATGCGTTGGCCGCCGCGCGCAGGGCGTTGCGGATCGCCTTGGCGTCGGAGGAGCCGTGCGCGATGATCGCGCGGCCGGCCAGACCGAGCAGCGGCGCTCCCCCGTATTCCGAAGGATCGAGCTTGTCCCGAACCGCCTGCAAACGCTTGCGCACCAGCAGATAAGACAGCCGCCCCGGCATACTGGCGCCGTACACGTCGCGCAGGTTGCCGAGCACAAAGCGCGCGCATCCTTCCATGGTCTTGAGCGCGACGTTGCCGGTAAAGCCGTCGGTCACCACCACGTCTGCCTTGCCGAGGTTGATGTCCCGTCCCTCGACATAGCCGATGTAATTGATGTGCGGGGTGGACTGGGCGAGTATCGCGGCGGCGGTGCGGGTCAAATCGGTGCCCTTGGAGGCTTCCTCGCCGTTGGCCAGGATTGCCACTTTAGGCGCGTCGAGATTGCTCAGGCGGCGCATGTAGGCGCTGCCCATGACGGCGAATTGCGCCAGGTTGACGGCTTTGGCTTCGGTATTGGCGCCGGCGTCGACCAGCAGCGCAATTCCCTCGATGGTGGGAATAATCGACGCGATCGCGGGACGGTCGATACCGGGGAGATTGCCCAGCAGCGTGATGCCGATAGTCATCATGGCGCCGGAATTGCCCGCGCTGATTACGGCGTCGGCGTCGCCGCGTTTGACCAACTGGTAGCACAGATGGAGCGAGGATTGGGGTTTGGAGAGCACCGCCTCCAGCGGCGCGTCGTCCATGGCAACGACTTCGGGCGCGTGCTCGATCGCGAGGTCAAGGCCGGCGCAATCGTGCTCGGCCATCTCTTTTTCCAGGATCGAGCGGTCCCCGACCAGCACCACGCGCAGCTTGAGCTCGCGCGCCGCCAGCACTGCGCCTTCGACGGTGGCCTGCGGGGCGAAGTCGCCGCCCATCGCATCCAGTGCGATCCTCACCGCTCACCCCGCGGCTATTCCTCGGCCTCGGCCATCAAACGTCCGCGATAGGTGCCGCAGTGGCGGCATACGCGATGCGGCAGGGTAGGTTCGCCGCATTGCGCGCAGGCGATTGGGTTTACCGGGGCGAGCGCGTCGTGCGCGCGGCGCTTGTTGCGTTTGGAGCGGGAGGTGCGGCGCTTGGGTACGGGCATGGAGGTAAATCTTCCTTATGGTTTTCAGTTTAGCAGAGCGCGCCGGTCAGCGGCGCGAAACCTTGAGCGATCGCAGCGCTTCGAGCCTGGGGTCGAGCGTCTGGATGGAACACGAACAGGGATTCAGATTGAGATTGGCGCCGCATTGCGAGCACAATCCGCGGCATGACTCCCGGCATAGCGGCCGCGTCGGCAGCGCCAGCAGCAGTTGCTCGCGCATCAGGGGCGAGAGGTCGACCTCCTCGCCCTCGTAGACCGAGAATTCCAAATCCTCGGCGGTGAGATCTCTGCCGTTGACTTCGCCCATCGATTTGGGCGCGATCACAAAGCGGAAATCGCGATAGCTGGCGACGTTGAAATCCTCGGCGCAGCGCGCGCAGGTGGCGGTTACGTCGGCGGTCAGGGAGCCCGAGAAAAACAGTTCCATCCCCGATCGATAATGCGACAGGTGGACCGCGAAAGGGCGCTCCACACGATATTCGCGAATCGGGCCCTGCGCGAGCAGACGGTTGACTTCCGTCTCGGGCTCGACGAAATCGATGGTCCTGACCCGCGCGGAAATGTCTTCAATTCGCAGCTTCACCGCAATGCCCACACCGGACAGAGATAAGGTAGCCGGTCAGGAAATTATGGCACGTCGGGGTCCGGGTTCAAATACAGCGGGCGAGGGTTGAAATAAGGCCCAGCCGCCAGCATGCGGAATGCTTGCGCGGGTGGGAAGAAATCCGGCGCGGGAGAGGAAAACAAAATCAGGTTTTGCGTCTGGATTTCGCCCTCTCCGCCATCGGCTCCTTGACTCCCACGCGCGGGCAGTCGGGCCGCAGCGCGCATTGCGAGCATCTGGGGGCGCGCGCGTAGCAGACCTGGCGGCCATGCAGAATCAGGCGCATCGAGAAGCTGGTCCATTCCTCGGCCGGCAGCACCTGCTGCAAATCGGTTTCGATCCGATCCGGGTCTTTCTCCCGGGTCAGTCCCAACCGGTAGGCGACCCGGCGCACATGCGTATCGACCACCAGGCCGGGTTGTCCGAACACGTGGCCGAGCAGGACGTTGGCGGTCTTGCGTCCCACCCCCGGCAGGGTGAGGAGGTCTTCCATGCGCTGCGGGACCTGGCCGCCGAAGCGCGACACGATCTCGTGGGCGCAGCCTTTGAGCGCTTTGGTCTTCTGGCGGAAAAATCCGGTGCTGGCGATCAGCTTTTCGATCTTCTCCACGGGCGCCGCCGCCATCGCAAAGACATCGGGAATCTCCCTGAACAGCACCGGCGTGACGCGATTGACCCGCTCGTCGGTGCATTGGGCGGAGAGGATGGTGGCGACCAGGCATTGCCAGGCGTCGTTGAAATCCAAACTGATGCGCGCATCGGGATAAAGCCGGCGCAGCGCGGCCGCGATGCGTTGGGCTCGTTGGCGTTGGTGGCCGGCGTTTTTGCTTTTCGCCATGTTCAGAATTCCCGCGCGGCCCGGATTGCGCTGCGCACCTGTTCGGCTTCGGCGGTTTGGCGTTCGGGACTCCATCCGAGTTCAGCGCCCATCAGGCGGGCCGCGGCGCAAGCGGCGGCGTGCGCCTGCGCGGGCCATTGCCGGGTCATGGCGGTGCGCCGCACCATGAAATCCTCCAACGTACGCGCCATCTCGTAGCGCGCCGCATAAACCGCCTCCGCCGCCAACAGCGGACATCCCGGACACAATGCCTCAGCGAGCTGCGGGTCGCGGCGGATCAAGTCCTCAACCAGCGCCGCGCGCGAGCCGTAGCGCGACCATAGAACGGGCGGTTTGGTTTCGAGGCCGGACACCCGCGCGGAATCGTGCGCGAGCGGACGCGCCCCTGGCAGCGGCGTCGTCAAAGTCGGCGAAGGACCCGACGGCCGGCCCAGTTCACGGCAGATCATGTCCACCACCCGCTCAGCTATCCTGCGATGGGTGGTCAGCTTGCCGCCCGCAATCGACCACATTCCGCTGGCGCTGCGCACGATCGTCTCCTCGCGCGGCACCCTGGAAGGCGATTTGACGGGGCTGCCGACGAGCACGCGCAGTCCGGCGAAGCTCGCGATTACATCCTGTGGCTTCAGGCCGGGGCCGGGAAGCGCTTCAGTTACAACGTCGAGCAGGTAATCGACGTCGGCGGCGGCGGCGCGCACCGAAGCCGGATCGGCTGCGTAATCGGTATCGGTGGTGCCGACCATAACCGAACCGCGGTCGCGGATTATGAATATGATACGGCCGTGGCCGTCGGACAGCACGATCGAATTGCGCACCGGCAAACGCCGCGGGTCGAACACCAGATGGACCCCCTTGGTGAGCCGCACCATCGGAGGCGCGCCGGATTGGTCAAGCTGGCGTACATGATCGATCCAGGGTCCGGCGGCGTTGACGACGATGCGCGCGCGAATCTCGAAAACGCCGCCGCCGTTGACATCGCGCACCTGCAGGCCGCGCGCGGCCGCGGCCGGTTTATCGAACGCTTCCAGCGCGACATAGTTGGCGGCTGCGGCGCCGTGAATCGCGGCGTCGATCGCGTTCTCGATGGTCAGGCGCGCGTCGTCGCCGTGGCCGTCGTAGTATATCGCTCCGCCGCGCATCCGATCGGTGGATAGGTCGGGCTCCAACTGCGAGACCTGAGCTGGGCCGAGCGCCTTGAACCGCCGCTCACGGGGCGTGCGCGCCAGCAGGTCGTAGATGAAAAGACCGGTCCATAGCACGGGGCGCGAAACGGTGCGTCCGTGGTAAACCGGAAACAGAAAGGGAATCGGCTTGACCAGATGGGGCGCGGTCAGACGGCTTAAGCGTTCGCGCTCGCCTAGGGCCTCATAAACCAGCCGCAGTTGACCCTGGGGTAAATAGCGCAAGCCGCCGTGGATCAGCTTGGAGGAATGCGAGGAGGTCTGGCCGGCGAAATCGCCGCGTTCGATAAGCGCCACGCGCAGACCGCGCATCGCGGCGTCGCGCGCGACAGCGGCGCCGTTGATGCCGCCGCCGATCACGGCGACATCGAAGGTGTCGCGGCGCAGGCGCTGCAACTGCAGGTCGCGCGAGAGATGATCCTCCGCCATCTGGCACCCGCCCGCGGCCGGCGGCGGCATCGATGGTTATTCCCCGGATTCTTCCTGGAACGAGTAGCGCTCTTCCAGCCATGGATCGGCGCGGTTGTGGTAGCCGCGCACTTCCCAGAAGCCGCGTACGTCCCGGGCGAGAAACTCGATCGCCCGCACCCATTTGGCGCTCTTCCAGGCGTAAAGCTTCGGCACCACCAGCCGCAGCGGAAAGCCGTGATCGGGACTCAGATCCTCCCCGTCATGCCGATACGCGAGCATCACGTCGTCATCGAGAAAATACTTAAGCGGCAGGTTGGTGGTGTAGCCGGCGTCGCAATGGACCAGAACGAAGCGGGCGGCCGGTTTGAGCCGGACCAATTTCATCAGGTCGCTGACCTTCAGGCCTTCCCACACGTTGTCCAGGCGCGACCAGGTGGTGACGCAGTGGAAGTCGGCGACCATCGAGCTGCGGGGCAGGGCGCGAAATTCCTGGTAATTCCATCGGCGCGCCTCCTCCACCTCGCCCACCACGCGGAAGTCCCAGGTCTGGGGATTGAAGCGCGGCACCGGACCATAGGTCAGCACCGGAAACTTGGTGGTCAGATATTGTCCCGGCGGTACTCGGTTGGCAGTGTCACCAGGTTTCAGGATCTTGCTCATAGCTTGCCTTTAATAGCTAAGCGCGATCGGCTGCGGAAGAGGTGCGCGGACCCATCGCGGCGATAATCGCATCGGTCATCTGGCGCGTGGTCGCGCTGCCGCCGAGGTCGCGGGTCAGCGTGTTGCCCGACTGCAGCACCTCGCCGGTGGCGTTTCGGATGCGGCGCGCGGCCTGCTGATGGCCGAGGTATTCGAGCAGCATCGCGCCGCTGAGGATGGCGGCGATGGGGTTGGCCAGTCCCTTGCCGGCGATATCGGGTGCGGTGCCATGCACCGCCTCGAAAATCGCGCCCTTGTCGCCGTAATTGGCGCCCGGCACCACGCCCAATCCGCCCACCAGCCCCGCGCACAGATCCGACACGATGTCGCCGTAAAGGTTTTCCAGCAGCAGCACGTCGAACGCCTGCGGGTCGGTGACCAGGCGCATGCAGGCGGCGTCCACGATCTGTTCCTCGTAGCGCAGTTCGGGAAAAGCCGAGGACACTTCGCGCGCGCATTTAAGGAACAGTCCGTCGGACAGCTTCATGATGTTGGCCTTGTGGATGGCGGTCACGCAGCGGCGGCCCTCGCGGCGCGCATATTCAAACGCAAAGCGCGCGATGCGGCGCGACGCGCGCGCCGTAATCACTTTGATACTCTCGACCACGCCGGGAGTTATCTGATGCTCCAGGCCGGCGTACAGGTCTTCGGTATTTTCGCGCACGACGACCAAATCAACGTCGCGGAACGGGGTGTGGACGCCCTGGAAACTGCGCACGGGGCGCAGGTTGGCGTACAGATTGAAGGTCTTGCGCAGGTAGACGTTGATCGAGCGGTAGCCTTCGCCAACCCGGGTCTCCAGCGGCCCTTTGAGCGCGACACCGGTGGCGCGCAGCGATTTGAGCAGCGCCTCGGGCACCGGATTGCCGGCGCGTTTGAACGCGGTCATCCCCGCGATTTGCTCGTCCCAGCGCAGCTTGACGCCGGTGTGTTCGATGACCGCCACGGCGGCGGCAATCACTTCGGGACCGATACCGTCGCCCGGGATCAGGGTGACGGCGCGGGCGCCATTGGATGAGGAGCCTTTTCGCATACGCTACGCGCCGAATGCAGGCGGCTTCAGTAGTTTACCAGCGCGATAAAGACGTCGGTGACATTTGTACCTGTCGGCCCGGTCTGGAACAAATCGCCGCAAGCCTTGAGCAGGGCATAGGAGTTGTTGCGCGCCAAATAATCGGCTGGATTCAGCCCCGCCGCCCGCGCCCGCCCGACGCTTGCGGCCGAGGCGAAGCCGCCCGCCGCGTCGGTGGGACCGTCAACGCCGTCGGTGGCCGCGCACAGGCAGAGGACCCGGGCCGCCGGATCCAGGCGGTCGAGCTCGATCGACAGCGACAAGGCCAGTTCCTGCGCCCGTCCGCCCTTGCCGTTGCCGCGCACGGTCACGACCGGCTCGCCGCCCGCCAGCACGCATCGGCGCTCGCCCTCAATCGCGGTCAGATGGGCGGCCAGCGCGCGGCCGAGGTCGGCGGCTTCGCCGTACAGCTCGCGCCATCGATCGACGCGGTATCCGATCGACTCGGCCGCAGCCGCCGCCGCGGCCAGTGCGGTGCCATTATCTCCGATGATAACATTGCTGACGCGCGCCAGTATCGGGTCGCCCGGCTTGAGCGTTTCCTCGAACTCGCCGGCGGCGCCCGCTTCCAGATAGTCGCGCACCGCTTCGGGCGTGCGTCCCCACAGCGAATGCCGAATCAGAACCCCGCGCGCCTCTTCGAAAGTGGTGCGGTCGGAGGCGGTCAGACCCGATCCGATGGTGGCCAGATCGTTGCCGCGCACGTCGGACAGGATGAGGCTCAGCACGCGAGCGCCGTTGCAATGCCGCAGCATCCTGCCGCCCTTGATGGCCGACAGATGCTTGCGGACGGTGTTGACCTCGGCGATAGACGCGCGCACGCGCAGCAGCGACGAGGTGACCGCGATTTTGTCCTGCAGCGTAAGAGGAGCGGCCGGCGCCGCCAGCATCGCCGAGGCGCCGCCGCTGAGCAGCACCAGCAGCAGGTCGGCGGCGGTCAGTGTTTCGAGCATCGCCAGCGCCGCCTGCGCCGCGGCGGCGGAGTTGGCGTCGGGCAGCGGATGACCGCCGGGATAGACGCGGGCGGCGTGAATTGCGCGGGCGCAATGAGCCTGGGCCGGAACAACGGCCAGCGCTTGCGCGATGCGCGGCCCGAGATGATGCTGCGCGGCAGCCATCATCCGCCCCGCCGCCTTGCCCACCGCGAGTACAAAAATCCGTCCTGCGCAAGAGAGCAGGGCGGGGACCTCCGGCGCCCCCTCCAACTCTCCGCGCAGGGCGGCGGCGGTCAAGCGGTCGGGCGCGGCGGCGTCAAGCGCCGCGCGAAAAATCCGGACCAGATCCTCGCGCGCCTGTGATTGCGCATTCATGGCCACGCCTGAAGCTTAGCAAACCAGCTTCGTTGTGGGCGATAAGGTCCGCACGGGATCGGAAATGGACCAATCGCCAGGGCTGCGCGGATATTGCGCCGCTGGCCGGTTTTCGAGTTATCAGCTTTGAGATGCGTTGGGCCCGCGGCTTGAGGATCCGTCGTCAGCGCGGGCGCGTCAGGGTTTTGATCGTGCCGTCCGGCTGCGCGACCAGCACGGTGTGCGCGATGCCCAGAAACAGGCCGTGATCGACCACGCCGGGCGTCGCAAGCAGCTCGCAGTTGACGCGCCGGGCATTGAGCGTGGGATCGATCCTGCAGTCCACAATCAGGTTGCCGTTGTCGGATACGGTTTGCGCGCCGTCCTGGCCGCGGCGCAGCGCCGGCTTGAGGCCCATCCGCCGCATCATGCGCAGACAGAAGGGCGCGGCGAAGGGCACCACTTCAACCGGGAGGATGCTGTGTTCGCCCAGGCGGCGCACCAGCTTTTCGAATCCGACCAGGATTATCTCGCGCCGCGAGGCGGCCGCGACGATCTTCTCGCGCACCAAAGCGCCGCCCCGTCCCTTGATCAGGTTGAGTCTGGGATCGACTTCATCGGCGCCGTCGATCGTCACGTCGATACGGCCGGCGTCTTCCAGTCCGACCACTTCGATGCCGCCCTCGCGTGCGATGCGCTCGCTATGGCGCGAGGTGGGCACGCCGCGCACCGGGATTCCGCTGTCGATCAGCGCGCGGATGAAAGCGGCGGCGGCGCGGCCGGTGCCCAGGCCGACGGTATGGCCGGGTTTCACATAGCGCAGCGCGTATTCGCCCAGCCGTTTTAATGCGGCGGGGTCGGCGGCCGCCGCCGAGCGCATCGAGGTGCGGCCCGCGATCGATCTAACGGCCATTTTTGATCAAGGTCATGAATTCCTGGCGGGTTTCCAGATTGGTGCGAAACACCCCCAACATCGCCGAGGTCGTAACCCAGGAATTCTGCTTTTCCACTCCGCGCATGCGCATGCACAGATGCTCGGCCTCGAGCACCACGGCCACGCCCAGCGGATTGAGCTGTTCCATCAGGGTGGTCGCGATCTGAGTGGTCATCCGCTCCTGCACCTGGAGGCGGCGGGCGTAGATGTCGACCAGGCGCGCGAGCTTGGACAGCCCGATGATATGATGGCGCGGGAGATAGGCCACGTGCGCCCGGCCCATGAAGGGCAGCAGATGATGCTCGCACAGGGAGAAGAAGTCCACGTCGCGGCAGACGATCATCTCCTGGTAGTTTTCCTCGACGAACAAGGCGCCGTTGATTACTTCGGTGGGATCCTGCGAGTAACCGCGGGTCAGATATTCGTACGCCTTGACCACGCGGGTGGGAGTGCGGAGCAATCCTTCGCGTTCGGGGTCTTCGCCGACATGCTGGAGCAGGCGGCGCACGGCGTTTTCCGCTGATTGCGCGTTGTCAGCCATTTTGAGGTCTCCGGATGTGGATTGGGCCCGGCAATGTCCTTCACCCGCGGCGGCGGCGGTCAAATTCAAGCGCCAGCTCGATGGCCAGCGAAGGGCCGCCGCCGCTCATGATGTTAAACCCCGCCACCCGCGATTGCAGCGCCCCCATCAGCTCCAGGCTGTGCTCGATGGAAAGCCTGCGCGCCTGCGCTTCGCTCAAACCCTCATAGCGGTCGAAGTGATCGCCGACCTGGCTGAGGTCCCGGACCTGGCGCTTGAGATAGGTCGCCATCTCGGCGCGTTTGACCGGCAGGATTCCGAGCACCACGTGGATGCCCATGGCACCGGCCTGATCGAGGAAGCGCTCGGCCCGCTCGATATCGAACACCGGCTGGGTGATGACGAATTGGGCGCCGCCGCTGGCCTTGCGCGCCAGCAGTTCCAGTTCGCGTTCGAAATTCCGCCGATTTGGATTGGCCACCGCGCCGGCCACCAGCGCCGGCAGCGTCTTGAGCGCGCGCTTGCCCTCGCCGGTATCGCCGCGGTTGAGTTCGCCGATCACGCGCAGCAGCCCAAACGCGTCCACGTCATGGACGCTGCGCGCCTCGGCATGGGAGCCGGGCGGCAGCTTGTCGCCGGTCAAAGCGACGACCGCGTCGATACCGGCGGCGGCGGCGCCCAAAAGGTCGGATTTGAGCGCGAGCAGGTTGCGGTCGCGGCAGGAAAAATTCAGCGCCACCGGTATCCCCAGCCGCTGCTTGATCATGATGGCGAAGACCAGGCCGGAAAGTTTCACCCGGGCCATCGCATTGTCGGTAAGATTGATGGCGTCGGCCTTGTTGCGCAGCGGCGCCAGACGTGCCAGCAGCGAGTCGATATTGATTCCGCGCGGCGGTCCCACCTCGATCCACAATGAGGGAATACCGCTTGCCAGATGCTCCAGTAGCTTGGACATCACCAAGAATGCGCGCGGGCGTCAGGCGGCGCGGCCTGGAAGAGAGGTTGGGACTGAGGGGCGGCGCAAAGGCCGGGAACGATCGCGCTCAGGGCTTCTCACTGGCTCTTATCTTCTGGTACTTGCGATAATCGTACCCGGTTGCCATCGCCATCAGCAGCGCCTCCATCCCGCCCGGTTTTTCGCGCCGCAAAATCCGCAGCCGTTCGAAGAACTCCCGGAAATCCTTATGCTCGCGGGTGGCGCCGTCGTTGGGTTGAAGAAAGAAATCGCGCAGCCGGGTCACGGTGAAGCGCAGCGAGGAGTAGCGCAGTTCGTTGGGAAATGCGTCCCATTCCGCCAGCGACAGCGTGCGCACCGCCTCGTAGCCGCGCAGCAGATGGCGGAAGCGATCCAGCGAGTACTGCCCATCCACGAAGCACAGCGCGTTGACCGCCGTGGCGATATCGAAAATGAACTTGCCCCGGCATGCCGCTTCGAAGTCCAGCACCGCCAGCAGCCGCTCGCCGCGGAACAGGATGTTATCGGCAAAGAGGTCGCCGTGGATGATTCCCTTGGGCAGCTTGGTTTCCAGGTACCGGTTGAGATAGTCGATTTCGTCGTCCAGCGTGCGCGTCACGCGGCGGAAATACGACGGCAGGCGCCCGCGCACATTGTTATACAGGTCCGCCACCCGCTCGAAACTGAAACGATTGTCGATGCCTTTCTTATAGCCCTTGCCGATAACATGCAGTTCGGCGAGCACCCGGCCCACGCCTTCGAGCTGCGCCATGCGCATCTCGTGCGGCGCCACCATCCTGCCTTCCGTGTACTTGCTCACCGAAAGACAGCGGCTGCGGTACTCGCGGTAATAGCGCCCCTTGCGGTCCTGCAGCGGATGCGGACAGGGAAAGGAATGCTTGTGCAGGAAGGAGAGCAGGTCGATCTCGCGCTTGACCTCCATCTCGCCCTTGGCTTCGTCAATGCGCAGCAGGTACTTGCCCTTGGGCGTTTCCAGCAGGTAGTTGGTGTTGACCGAGCCCTGGGGAATGGCCAGGGCGTTGGCGATACGGCCGAAGCCGTAATCGTCGGCGAGCTCTTCAAGTAAATCTGCGCTGAGCTCGGTGTATGCGGCCATTGCGATAGACGGACAGTTCGGGTCCGCGGGTAGTTTAAAATCTTGTAATGTGATGGTCAACCAGCAACTGGGCGGATCGTGCGATATTGTCCGGATTTCTTAAGGCGCCGCCTTTGAAGCGCGCACCGCTGGCGGATGAAGCGCCGCCGGCCCGCGCCGCTATTGCGTCGGGCCCGCGATGACGCTTTAAACTCAAGCGACAATCACCGATGTGAGCCGACAATGAAAAAGAGCGCGCCCGCGAAAACCGCCGCCAAAACCCATGCCGATGGCCATCCGATGGAAGGAAAGCCCGCCCCGGACTTCGAGCTGCCCGACGCCGAAGGGCATCAGGTCAAGCTGCGTGAGCTTATCGCGAAAGGCAACCTGGTCATCTATTTTTACCCCAAAGA
>JAJPJA010000153.1 GCA_021324455.1 Pseudomonadota bacterium
AGACATTGACGTCGCATCGCAGGCTTCCCTCTTCCATCTTGCCGTCGGAAGCGCCGACGGCGACGAGGATCGCGCGCAGCTCGCGCAGGTAGTCAACCGCCTCCTCGGGCGAGCGGATATCCGGTTCGCTGACGATCTCCATCAGCGGCACGCCTGAGCGGTTGAAGTCGACCAGGCTGCCGTCGGGCGCGTGGATATTTTTGCCCGCGTCTTCTTCCAGGTGGATGCGCACCAGCCGCACGCGTACGGGAGCGCCGTTGGCCGATTCGGGCAATTCGATATAGCCGCCGACGCACAGCGGCGTTTCGTACTGGCTTATCTGGTAGCCCTTGGGCAGATCGGGATAAAAGTAGTTCTTGCGCGCGAAGATCGAGCGCGGCGCGATCCGGCAATGCGCCGCCAGCCCGGTGCGAATCGCGAGTTCCAACGCGCGCCGATTGAACACCGGCAGCACCCCGGGCATCCCGGAGCATACCGGGCAGACATGGCTGTTGGGCGCGGCGCCAAACGCGGTCGAGCATCCGCAGAAAATCTTCGATTGGGTCAGCAGCTGGGCGTGGACCTCCAGCCCGATCACCGCTTCATATTTTTCCTCATGCGCGGACATTGACGTGATCCTCGGACTTTCAGATTACACCGCGGCGGGCCGCCTGGTAACCGCGCCGGAGCGCTCGTAGGCGTCGCCCGCGCGGAAGATCGCCTCTTCGCCGAAGGCGGGTCCGATAAGCTGCAATCCGATGGGCATCCCGTGCGAGTCGTAGCCGCACGGCAGCGCCATCCCGGGCAGCCCCGCCAAATTGACCGAGATGGTGAAGATGTCGGACAGATACATCTGCAGCGGGTCGGACGTTTTCTCGCCCAGCCTGAAGGCGGTGGTGGGCGCGGTCGGAGTGGCAATCAGGTCGCATCGTGTGAAGGCCTGCTCGAAATCGCGCTTGATCAAAGTGCGCACCTTCTGCGCCTTCAGGTAATAGGCGTCGTAGTAGCCGGTGGACAGGGCGAAGGTGCCCAGCATGATGCGCCGCTTGACCTCGGCGCCGAAACCGCGCGCGCGGGTCTTACGATAGAGGTCGAGCAGACTTTCCGCCTCCACCCGCAAGCCGTAGCGGATCCCGTCGTAGCGCTCGAGGTTGGCGCTGGCCTCGGCGGTGGCGATCAGGTAATAGGCCGCGATTGCGTAACCGGTATGGGGCAGCGATACTTCGACGATCGCCGCACCCATCGATTCGTATTGCCTGAGCGCGGCGCGCACCGCGTCCTCCACTTCCGGCTGCATCCCTTCGACGAAGTACTCGCTGGGCACGCCGATCCGCAGGCCCTTGACGTCGCCGGTCAGCGCCTGCTCGTAATCGGGAACCGGACGCGTGGAGCAGGTGGAGTCGGCAGGATCGCCGCCGGCCAGCGACCGCATCAGGATCGCCGCGTCGCGCACGGTTTTGGCGAACGGCCCCACCTGGTCCAGCGAGGAAGCGTAGGCGATCACGCCAAAGCGGCTGACTCTGCTGTATGTCGGCTTGATTCCGACCACGCCGCAAAACGCGGCGGGCTCGCGAATCGAACCGCCGGTATCCGTGCCAAGGCTGCCCAGGCATTCGCCGGCGGCCACCGCGGCCGCCGATCCGCCCGAGGATCCGCCCGCGACGCGTTCCAAATCGTAAGGATTGCGGGTCGGCCCGAAGGCGGAATTTTCCGTTGACGAGCCCATCGCGAATTCGTCGAGATTGGCTTTGCCCACGAAAACCGCGCCCTCTGCGCGCAGACGCGCGATCACGGTCGCGTCGTAGGTGGGAACGAAGTTCTCCAGGATCTTCGATGCGCAGGTGGTGCGCACGCCCCTGGTCGCGTAGATGTCCTTGATAGCCAAAGGAATTCCGCACAGCGCGCCGCCATCCCCGCTGGCCAGGCGGCGGTCCGCCGCCTGGGCCTGATCCAGGGCTTCCTTCTCGCACACGGTAATAAATGAGTTGAGCCGCGGCTCGACGGCGGCGATGCGCTGGAGGCAGGCGCGAATCAATTCGACCGCGGAAAGCTCGCGCTTGCGCAGCGCAAGCCGCGCCTCGTCGATAGTCAATCTGCAGGGGTCGGTAGTCACGTTCACTCTATGATCCTGGGTACCCGGAACATCTGGTCGCGCGCCGCGGGTGCGTTGGCCAAAATAGCCGCGGGGTCGCTCGGGTTGGTCACCGCGTCCTCCCGCGCCGCCGCCCCGATATCTCCCACCTGCGCCGTCGGCTCGACCGCGCTGGTATCGAGCTGATTGAGCTTGTCGACATATTCGAGCATCTCTTCGAGGTCGCCCAGCATGCGCTGCTCCTCTTCGGGCGTAAGCTCCAGCCGCGCCAGCAGGGCGATGTGTCTGACCTGTTCGAGGTTTATCTTGTTCGCGCTGGTTGGCATGTCTTCGCACCAGGGCCGAAGCGGCCTCAGCGCGTCAGTTTACCATGCGCCGGAATGGGAAGCAGGCGGCCTGATTCGCGGCGGCGGGGCGTTTCAGCCCCGCAGCCAGGCGGCAACCTGATCGCTCACCCAGTTCGGCTGCGCGCTTTCCAGGCCGTGCCCGGCGCCCGGAACGATGAGCATTTCGGCGTGCGGAATACGGCGCTTGAGAATGTAAGCGTTGTCGATGGGCGTGCCGATATCCCGGTCGCCGTGCACGATCAGCACCGGGCAGCGGATTTGCGGCAGGCGGTCGTAGGCGTTGAACCCCATGATTGCGGCCCAATGCCGCACATAGGTGATCTCCGGCGTGGGCGGTGCGGTTTTAATCGCGTCGAGCATGTCGCGGCGCAACTCCGGACGCAGCTCAAGCAGCTCCGCCGGATGCAGCATCGGCAGCAGCTCCTCGTACGCCTTGTCGGGGTCGGTTGCGAGCAGCTTGAATGAGGCCATCCGTAGCGGATCGCCGCCGCCCGGATTCTCCATCTGCGCGCTCTCGCCGCCGGCCGTGGTGCAGCCGAATACGGCCTTTATGACCTGTTCGGGATGGCGCAAAGTGAGTTCCTGGGCGATCATCCCGCCCATCGAAAAACCGCAAATCCTTATCCGCTGGATGTCCAGCGCGCGCAGCAGGTTGCTGGCGTCGTCCGCCATCTCGGCAATCGAGTAAGCCGGCTGATCGGGCTTATCGGAATCTCCGGTGCCGCGGTTGTCGTAGATGATGACCTTGAAGCCGCCAAAGCGCGGGAGGCGCGGGAGCCAGGCGCGGCCGGGCATCCCGAAACCCATGATCAGGAGCAGCGGCTCGCCCTCGCCGAAGGTCTCATAGTTGATGGTGAGCATACCCGCCTTGATTTTTGGCATGGCTTATCTCCGCAGCCCGCAATCATCAATTCATTGCGCTGCGGGCCGCTGTAATCAAGTGCCGATTTGATCCGCGGATGCGCGCTGGCGCGCGATGGCCCGATTCAAGTAGCATGAAAGTCCTGCGCCGGATGCGGGAACCGACTTATGCTGCGCGCCGCGATTGTGTTTGTGATTCTTGCCGGAATCGCAGGTTTCTTCGCCTGGCATTACCACACCAGGGAGCAGGCGACGATTGCGCAGCAGTCGCATCGGATTGACGATCTGGGAGCGCAGGTCAATCAGCTCAAGACCGACAACAACCGGTTGCACGACCAACTGGACAAGATCCAGGAAGAGAACAACAATCTCAAGATTTATAATGACGCGCTGAAGAAGGCGCTGGAGACCGCGAAGCTAACCGGCAAGGTTCCGGTGGTTCCGGCTTATCCGCCCAAATAGACAGGCTGCTACTTGCGCGGCGGGTTTGGCTCGAGAATGTAGCGCTGGAATTCCGCCAGATGCGTGAGCGTGCGCATGTCAGGCATCCGGTCCAGATAAACCTCGCCCTTCAGATGGTCGGTTTCATGCTGGATGACGCGGGCGTGAAAGTCCTCGGCGATGATGGTGAGTTTTTCGCCGTCGCGTCCCAAAGCTTCGCAGCGCAGGCGTTTGAATCGGGGCACCATGCCGCGCAGGTCGGGAATCGAGAGGCATCCTTCGTAGCCGCCGATTTGTTCCTGGTCGAGGATCGTGACCACCGGGTTGATCAGCACCGTCAGCGGCACACTGGGAGCGTCGGGATAGCGGGGGTTTCCCTCCACTTCGAGCACCGCGACCTGGATCGGCAGATGAACCTGGGTCGCGGCCAGCCCCACGCCGCTGTATTCGTGCATGGTCTCGACCATGTTGTCGATCAGATTCTGGAAATCGCGGCTTCTGATCTCGTCAATCGTAACCTGGCGGGCGGCCATGCGCACAATCGGATGTCCCAGTCGCGCCACTTTAAGAATCATCGCAGCCAGACCTCGGATTTGAAGAGTAGCGGCGCAGCGGGAAAAGTTGAAGGCTGCGGCGATGGGTCAGGGCAGCGCAAAGCGCACACCGGTAAGTTCTTCGCAGACCTGCCACAAGCGGGCCGCGGTTTGCGGGTCGCGCGCGCGGCTGCTGCAGCGGGCGCGATGCGGCGAGTTGCGTCCGCTGCCGTAGTAAATCGGCGCGATGTAATCGCCGCCGCGCACATCCGGCGCGGTCGCGGCGTACAGCGTCGGCAGCGCCCCGGTCGCCGCGCTTTCCGCGAACCATCGATTGGACCATCCCCACAACGACTCCATTAGCGTGGAGTTTTCCATCCTGGCGCCCGCGGCCTGCAGGTTGGTGGCGGCGTAACCGGGGTTGCAGCCGGCGCTGATGATGCCGGCGCCGGCCTGGTCGGCCTTGCGCTGCAACTCGAACGCGAACAGCAGGTTGGCCAGCTTGCTGCGCCCGTATGCCAGCCATTTCTGATAACCGCGCTCCCACTGCAGGTTGTCGAACCGGATGCTGCCGATGTGATGCATCCCGCTGCTGACCGTGACCACGCGCGCGCCCGGCGCCGCCAGCAGCAGGTCCAGGAGCAAACCCGTCAGCGCGAAATGCCCCAAATGATTGGTGCCCAATTGCATCTCGAAACCGTCGGCGGTGCGCCGATACGGGAGCGCCATCACGCCCGCGTTGTTGCATAACAGGTCCAGGCGGCGGCGCCTTTGATGGAATGCTTCGGCAAAGCTCCGCACCGAACCGAGGCTGGCGAGATCGAGTTCCATCGCTTCCACCGATGCATCGGGACTGTCGCTTCTGATCTGTGCCGCCGCGGCGCGGGCCTTGTCGAGGCTGCGGCAGGCGAGGATCACGTCGGCATGGCGGCCGGCGAGCACCCTGGCGGCTTCATACCCGATACCGCTGTTGGCGCCGGTAACGATAGCGGTGCGGCCCGAACAATCAGGCACGTCGGCGGCGGTCCAGGGTTTTGGGTTGGGCATTTTGCGCTCCCCCCGGCGCGGCGCATTTCCCGCATCACGGGAAGTCGATCACCGCATTCTCGAGCACCAGCGAATTCTGCACAGGCACGGGATGACCGGATTCGAACGCGAAGTCAAGCTGGTCGCCGGATTTGATATGGCCGGGCACCAGCGAGAAGCGATCGAACGCATACGGAATGCCCCTGCCGGCAAGCGGCGAGGGGCGGTCGATCACGTGAAAATGCAGATGCGGTTCGCTGGAGTTGCCGGTATTGCCGAGACTGGCCAGCAGCTGTCCGCGTTTGACGTGCTCTCCCACATACACCTTGATGCTTCCGGGCTTGATGTGAGCGTAGAAGGCATAGGCGCCGCCGCCGATGTCTTCGATTATGTAGTTGCCCGCGATGGTAGCCATTGTGAGCGGATTGACGGTCGCGCCGGGAACATTGTCCTTGATCCCTGACCTGGCGTCCACCACCGTGCCGTCGGCAACGGCGAGCAGGTCGGCGCCATAGGCATGATAGCTGCCGTTGTCCCTGGGGTCGCCCTTGTAGGTCTTGCCGTCAGGGCCGAGTTGGACAAAATCGATCGCGAAGCGTTCGGGGAAATAGATCTCGCCATTGGCGACCATAAAGGCGCGCCGATGCGGGGAGGTGTTTGAGGGGCCGTTGGCGGCCAACCAGTTGCCGCCGCGCAGCGGCGGCCCGATACTCACCGGCGTGGCCCTGTAATCCACCGGCATCGGGTCCGCCACCACGCTCATCGCGGTGCGCTGCACTTGCGCGCCGGTGCCGGAAGCGACGCTGTAATTGATCTTGTGGAGAATGCGATGGGGAACACGGGTGGACTCGAACGGAAGCCACAGCAGCAACATTCGGGTTTGCAGAGGATTGACGTTCAGCTCCTGCCCCGGCGGTCCGTAGCGCGCCGGAACATCAAGCATCGATTTAAGGTCGCCGTCGTCGAATTTGAATACACCCATCGGTCCGCCGTCGGCGCGCAGCGAATCCAGAGTTATCGGCGCGGTCTGGAAATTGGTCAACAGGAGTTCGTAAACCAAATAAGCCTTGCCCTGCACCAACAGCGGCGCCGGATTCCACATCGGCTGTACCGCGATCAGCCCCGGTGGGCCGCCCGGCGCGTCCAGCGGAGTATCCAGTTGGGAGGGCGACTGAGCACCGGCGTCGCCAAGGGCCGCACCCAACACGATCGCCGCGATGAGTGGGAAGAAGAGTGGGGCGGAAAATCGGTGAGCCATTCAGGTTCCCTTTCAAGGCCGGTTCGAGACCGAATATATTGCCTGAATGCGGCCAAAAGTCATACAGCGGCTACATTTGGCTAAGATGGGGCAAGCAAAAAGCTCGCGATCGCCAGCGGCGTGCCGTGGCTGCGCGTGCGGATCAGCGGCCGATCCTCCGGCCAATGCGTGATCGCGCACCTTTTCCAGCCCGGAGGCGGTCTATTTTTTGAACCGGAAAAGCTTCCCAAGTCAGGGCAGGCGTCCCCGCCCGCCATTCTTCCGGCCCCGCACCACTGACCGGAAGATGGCTTCAGCGCAAAGACTGACGGTCTCTTTATTCGGGAATAGAAGAACAGGCCGCTGCTGATTCTCCTGGCGCGAGATGGCCGGTTTGAGAATGGCTGACAGGATTGCCGCAATCGCGCGGCCCGTACGTATCGCTTATCGCTTTTTCGGGCGCCCGCGCCGGCGGGTGGGGGCGGCTGACGGTGCCTGTTCCAGTTCGCCTTCCTCAGCCTCGAACGGCGATGCGTCATGAATGGTGAGGAGTTCCTCGGGATCGGTCACGCCGTTTGAATCCTCCGCGTTTTCCTCGACTTCATCGTGAATCCGCCAACGGCGCCACGGTTCATCGTTGCTGGAAGCGCGGGTGGCGCGCTGCTGGCTGCGTTCCTGCTGGCAATCGACGCAATAAACCGCGAACGGGAGCACCTTGAGACGCTCGACGGCGATTTCGTTTTCGCATTGCTCGCAGATACCGTAGCGGCCGCGGCTCAGCCTTCCGACCGCATCTTCGATCGATTTCAGGCGTTCCTCGGCGCGCTCAATGAGGCTGGCGTTGGTTTCCACGTCGGTCAGCGACCTGGCCACGTCCATCTCATCACCCGGCGAGCCGCCAACGTCGTCGCCCTGATTGCGGCGCAGTTCGCGCAGCCGCGCCAAAGCGTTGGTGCGTTCCTGGTTGAGTATGTTCTTGAGCACCTCAAGACGTTGGGCTTTCATGGCATCCTCCGTCGGCTTCCCGTGACCCTGCCAGGTTCGGATCCGTCCTCTGCTGTAATGCTATCACCCGCACCGGCGCCAAGGCGACATGGTAGTACGCGCAAAGCCATCCGCCGGGCATTTTCCGTCTTTTTTTCTCCGTCCGGCTCCGCTAACTGCGGCTCAAGCTGCGGTGTGCGGCGGTTTTGCCGAAACCGGAACGCATCCATCGCTTGATTGGGGGCGGGCTGCGCACACTAAAAACTTGCCCAGCGCGTCGAACCTGTCCGTATAATTCTGCAGGATGAGCTGCCGCATCGGGCGGAATTCATAACGGGAGGTAGCGATGAAAACAACGATGATTGCGATCGCAGCCGCAGCGCTGCTGATGCCGATATTTCTGCTGCCGCCGGCCGGCGCGCAGGAACTTGTCAGCAACTCGCAGCTTGCTCAAAGCGTCGACCTGCGCGATGTCGCCGCCGCGCCCAACGGCGAGGTGTCCGGCACCATCGTAAACCGGACCGGGATGACCGTGCGCGACGTCAAGCTCATGGTCAATTACGCCTGGCTATGGCGCAACGATTTCAGACCGGGCGAGGACAGCCCCGGGCGCACGGTTTACATCACCGCGCCCGCCGACATCCCGCCCCATGGACAGGGCACCTTCACTTACCGGCCCTCGCCGCCGCTGCCGGATCGGACCGACGGCCGTTTCGTACCGACGGTGCATATCGTGGGCTATACCCGGATGGTGCCGCCGGCCTGATTTTGTGCGCGGCGAATTTCAAACCGCCGCTTACAACAAGGCGCCCGCTGACGTCTGGAGCGTCAGCGGGCGCTGGTCTTCATATGGCGGCGCGGCCCTTACGCTTCGGCCCGGCCGTGGCGCAAAAGACGGCCCGGTGTGGCGCCGGTGCATCTGCCTTCAGAGAAGGTCTCCTCGCCGTTGACGATGATCGACCGGTAGCCCTTGGCCCGCTTTATCCGGCGCCATTCGCCGCCCGGCAGGTCATGAGAGATCTCGCCGATCCATTGCGGCTCGACGCCCAGGCCGTTGAGGTCATAGACCACAACGTCGGCCCATGCGCCTTCGCGCAGGACGCCGCGGTCGCGGAAGCCGGCCGCATGAGCGGGCAGCGCCGACATGCGGTAATGCGCCTCTTCCAGCCCGATCTTCTGCTCGTCGCGCACCATCCAGCACAGGAAGTCCGTGGTGAACGCGCCGCCGGTGAAGAACTTGGTGTGAGCGCCGCCGTCCGACACGCCGGGGAAGGTGTAAATCGAGTTGTTGATAATCTCGGCGATGTAATCCGGATTGAACTTCTGCACCGGGGTCAGGAACTCGGCCTTGAGGTCGGTCGCGATCGCGAGATCGAGCATCACATCGATCGGATGCTTGCCTTCCTCTTCGGCGATCTGTCCTACCGACTTGCCCAGATACTTCTCCAATTCGGGCTGATCGTTGAGGTACTGGACCAGCAGCCGGACGATACGTCCGCCGATGCCGGCCGCGTTCTTGTCCAGTGCGCGTGTCCAGCGCTCGGCCTTGGCCTCGGCGCGCAGGTTCGGATCGCGCATCTTGCGCAGCTTTTCGTCCCTGGTTCCGGTGGTCATCTCGCGCCACGCGGGTACGATGTCGTACAGGTTCCAATGCTCCAGGGTAAAGCCGAAGCCGGCGCGCAGCGTGCCGCCCTGGCCGAAGATCGGCAGCCCTTTGGCGCGCAGCTCTTCAATCCAGCGCAGGGTGCGGCGATGAATCTCGCCGTCATGACGGCTGGCCGCAACCGCCTGGAACAGCACCGGGCGGCGCGCTTCTTCAACCAACCGCGCCACGAACGCACGGTCCTCCTTCAGATGGCCGGTGTCCTGGGTGATTTCGATGAAGCCCTCGTCGCGCTCGCGCAGCACGCGCGCGAGATTGAGGATGTCCTCATCGCACATCGTATCCGTCACCATCGGAGAACCGTCGAAGTCGGCCTGTCCCGAATGCTTGCCCAGGCGCTGGATCGAAAACCCGCACAAACCGGCCTCAAGTCCCTCAGCCAGCAGACGGCGCATCTCGGCGCGCTCGGCTTCGGTGGCGGGACGCGTCTTGGCGGCGTCGAGCCCCATGACGTAAGTCATCAGCGACGCCGTCGGCATGTACTGGATGCAGTTGACGCCCTTGGGCGAGCGGTCCAGGGAGTCGAGGTATTGCGGAATCGTCTCCCAGTCCCAGTTCATGCCCTGCTTCATCGAAGTGTAAGGGATCGCCTCTGTGCGGGTCATGGTGAGCATCGAGCGTTCGCGGAAATCCGGTTTGCAGGGAGCGAAGCCGAAGCCGCAGTTGCCCAGCACCAGAGAGGTTACCCCGTGCCATCCCGAGATGGTGCAATACGGGTCCCAGCGGATTTGGGCGTCGTAATGGGTATGGAGATCGACAAAGCCGGGGGCGACGATCAGCCCGTCGGCGTCGATCACCTTTTTGGCGAAGCCCGGCGCGCGGCCGCCGATCTGGGCGATTTTGCCGTCTTTGATCCAGACATCGGCGCGGTAGCGCGGCACCCGGGTGCCGTCCACCACCGTGCCGCCTTTGATTTGAATGTCGAACTCGGCCACTTTGGTTCCCTCCTCGCTGGTAAGGACTGGGCGGTCTACGCCGTTTGAACGAACGAGCAGTTCTTAAAACTTTACTGTTCGCAACTTATATCAAAACGATCGTTTTGACCAGAGTCTTGAGGGGGCGGCGGCGTTGCCCGGCCCGTCGGCCGAAGGCGGCGGACCGGGCGGCCGCTATTTCCGCTTACTCGATTGGCCGCGACTGCGGCGCTTGCGCGCCGGCACTCTTAGGCCCGCGCGGCGCGCCTTGGACAATCCAATCGCAACCGCCTGCTTGCGGCTTTTGACCGTATGCTTGCCGCGTTCAGCATGCTCCATCTCCTTCTTGACGTACTTGCCCGCGCGCGTGGTCGCGGCTTTTCGCTTGCCGCCCCGCTGCGCGCTCTTGCCGCGGCTGTGAGTCCGCGAGCCGCGGCTGTTATTGTTGCGCGAGCTGCGCCTGGTGCTGTGGCTGCGGCCTGAGCTCTTCCCGCTGCGGCTGCTGTGCGAGCTCCTGTTGCGCCTGCGTTGTGGCATGTAAACCTCCATTTCCGGCGTCCGGAAGTGCGTTCATAGCGTTAAACTGCTTGCTCGGACGGGTTGCGCTGAGCGTCCCGCCGGATGTATCGGATGAGGTGCGCGAACCCTCTAACAGGAGCAAAGCGCTTGCCACAATTGTGGTGGGGTTTGGCCGCGGCCTTGTATGCGGCGCAGCCTTGCTGTTCAATTTTGCGCCCGGAATCCGGTAAAAATTCAGGTATGACTAAAGACGGCTGACCTTGCCGGAAACATACTCAGCCGGCGCCAAAATGACCGCCGCTGAGCTTGCCGGACAGCTGGTCCGGTTGACCGCGGCGCGGCGTCCAAATACTGAAAAACCCAGCGAGGCAAAACATGAAACTGGCATCCTTCAAACGCGAGGGCAGGGCGGGTTTTGGCGCGGTGGTCGACGACGGGGTGATCGACCTGACCGCGAAAATCGATCGCATTGCCACACTCAAGGAACTGCTCGAAGCCCAGGCGCTGGATAAAGCGCGCGATTACTGCGCGCAGGCGCGGCCCGATTTTGCGCTCGGCCAATGCTCCCTGATGCCGGTCATTCCAGATCCCAACAAGATCATCTGTATCGGCGTCAACTACGCCGCGCACGGCGAGGAGGCCGGGGTCAAGACCACGCCCTATCCGGTTATCTTCCTGCGTCTGCCCGAAGTGCTGATCGGCCACGGCGAACCCCTGATCAGGCCCAAAGTGTCGGAAGAATTCGATTACGAAAGTGAACTGGCGGTAATCATGGGCAAAGCCGGCAGCCATATCTCCGAAGCCGGCGCGATGTCCTGTGTCGCCGGTTATTCATGTTTCAACGACGCGTCGGTGCGCGACTGGCAGTTTCATACGCGGCAATTCGGGATGGGCAAGAATTTCCGCAACTCGGGACCGTTCGGTCCCTGGATGGTCACCGCGGACGAGTTCGGCGATTACCGCAAGCATACGCTGCGCACGCTGCTCAACGGCAAAGAGGTGCAGCGCACGACACTGGATCAGATGGTCTTCGACGTGCCCAGGATAATCAACTATGTATCGCAGGCGCTGCCGTGGCATCCGGGCGACGTCATCTCCACCGGCACGCCCGCGGGAGTGGCGCGCTTCGCCAAGCCGCCGCGCTACATGAAAGCGGGCGACACCATCGAAGTCGAGATAAGCGGGATTGGCAGACTGTCCAATCCGGTGATCGACGAGACCTGAGCCGCTTCCAGTGTTCGCCAAAATTCGTGCGACTCACCGCCGGCGCGGGCTAAACTGATGGCAGGGATAAGCCCCGATCTCAATTGCGAGGTGTCGATATGCCTGAAGACGCGGTCCAGAAGGCACGCGAAGACGCACAGCAAGGCAAGGCGCCGTCCACGCAAGCGGGCGAGTTCGTGCGTGAGGAGATCGAACACATCCGCGAGGGCAAACATGGCGCCCGTTCAACCCAGCAGGCGATCGCGATCGGACTGTCAAAGGCGCGCCGCGCGGGGGTGAGGCTGGCGCCGCCCAGGGCCGCCAAAACCTCATCGCGCACCCGCCGCAAGGCCGCGCAGGAGCTCGCCGCGAGAGGTAAGAAAACCAAATCGGCGAAACGATCGCGCGCGGTCAAGGGCGCTCTCAAGCGCGAAGGCAAGTCGGCCGCGTCGCGCACGGCGCTGGCGCGGCAGGCACGCGGCGCGGCCAAAGCTCGCACCGCCAGGCAGCGCAGCCAGGCGGCGCAGAAAGCGGCGAAAACCCGCGCGTCGCGGCGCAAAAGCCGCGGCTGACCATTGCGCGCCGAGTGGACCCTGTCCGGCTTTTGCCGCAGACTGTCCACCGCTTCGCCGCCTGATTTCTTTCGGCCGAACAATGGTTGGCCGCGGCGCGCTCGCGATTTCGCTTCCACGCCCCAGCCAGTGAGAAAAAGGGCCGCGGCCCTGACAGACCGCGGCCCGGCATCGCGACAGCAAGCTGCGCTATTGCGGTTGGGGCACCAGTTCCACCCGGCGGTTCTGGGCGCGTCCCTCGGACGTTCGGTTGGTCGCCACGAAATGGGTTTTGCCGTATCCGTGGGTTACCAGACGGCTGGCCGGGATGCCCTTGTCCTCCAGGTAGCGCGCCACGGCGTCGGCGCGCCGCTGCGACAGCTTCAGGTTGTAAGCGTAGCCGCCGATCGCGTCGCAATAGCCGTTGACGTCAACCGTGACGTTGGGATGCTTGCTCAGGATGTCAGCGGCTTCGTCGAGAATCGGGACCGCGTCGGGCCGGATGTTGGACTTGTTAAAGTCGAAATGCACGCCGCGCAGGATAATCCGCTCCTGGGGTGCCGGGGGCGGCGGCGGTGGTGGCGGCGGAGGCGGCGGAGCGGCGGCGGGCGGCGGCGGTGGTGGAGCTTCATGCGCGAGGAAATAGCCGACGGTTCCGCCAATCAGCGCGCCGCCGACTACCCCGACCGGACATCCGATCGCGTAGGGAGTGGTATCGTCGTCATCCTGGGTAGCGGCGATACCGCAGCCGAGGGCGCCGCCGGCCAGGGCGCCGGTGGCAGCGCCGATCATCACGCCCCGTTTTTTCTCCGGAGACATGGCGCATCCGGAGAGCAAAATCGACACCAGGGCGGTCCAGGCCGAGAGCATGGCCAGTCGTCTGATCACTTCAAACCTCCTTCAATCGTCTAAAGCACGGTCAAAAGACCTAAAAGCCGTTTTAAATTGTTCTCCGCTATAATGGTTAGGGCAACAAAAAAGGCGGGAGGACTTGACGGCGGCAGGGGAGCCGCCTATATTGAGAATCAGTTTCAATCTCAGAATGCCAACGGGCCCGCCACAGATGATCCTTTGTCAATGCCAGGGTGTGACCGACGCGACCATTCAAGACCTCATCGAACAGGGCGCCTGCTCCTTGCGCGCGATCGTCAAGCGCTGCGGCGCCGGCCGCCGATGCGCTCCGTGCCGCGACGAAATCAATTCGATGCTCTGTCGCGCCAGCGCCGCCGCGGGCTATGATGACGTCAGCAGCGCGGCTTGCACGAGCTGATTCGTCTTAACCGCCCGGATACCACGGAGCGTCGCGTATGAAAGGTGATTCCCGCCTGATTGAAGCGCTCAACGAGATTCTCACCGCCGAGCTTACCGGCATCAACCAGTATTTCATCCACGCCAAAATGTGCGAGCATTGGGGCTACGAACGCATCGCCGACAAGGTGCGCGCCGAATCGATCGAGGAGATGAAGCATTCCGAAGACCTGATCGAGCGCATCCTGCATCTGGAGGGCGTGCCCAATCTGCAGCGTCTGGAAAAGGTCAAAGTCGGCGAGAAGGTTTCCGAGCAGTTCAAACTCGACCTCGAACGCGAAATCGCGGCGGTCGCGCGCTTCAACCGCACCATCGCGCTGGCCGTCCAACTGCATGACAACACCACGCGCGAGATGCTTGAAGAGATGCTGGTGTCGGAAGACGAGCATCTGCACTGGCTGGAAACCCAGCTCGAACTGATGGGTCAGGTCGGCGAAGCGAACTACCTGTCCCAGCAAATCCGCAAATAGATTGATCGGCTAATCGGGCCCCTGACGGATCAGGTCCGCGATGCGCTCGCCGATCATCATCGTGGTCAGGTTGGTGTTGGCGCGCGGGCAATGCGGCATTATCGAGGCGTCGGCCACGCGCAGGTTGCGCACGCCATAAACCCTCCCGCACTGATCCACTACCGCCATCGGGTCGCGCTGCGGCCCCATTTTGCAGGTCCCGGAAATATGCTGGCAGGTTCCGGCGCTGCGCATGATAAAGTCGTCCAGCGCCGCATCGGAAGCGAGGTCGGCGTCGGTCGGAGCGATGCGCTCCTCGACGATGCCGGCGAAGGCCTTATGCTGGCTGAGCCTGACCGCCAGCCGCACCGCCTCGCGCATCCGGCGCAGGTCGAACTCGTCCTGGAAATAGCGATAGTCAATGAGCGGCTGCACGCCGGGGTCGGTTGAGGCCAGCCGCAGTTCGCCGCAATTCATCGACAGGTACAGCGCCGGACCGATCGAGATACCAATGGGCGTCACCTGGCCGTCGGTGCTGAACTGATGCGTCACCGAGGTCATCATCATCTGGATGTCGTTGCGATAAGCCGATCCGCTCGCGGTGTAGCGCAGCGCCATCTGGATCCACGGTCCGCGCGAGTTCAGCGGATAATCCTGTCTGGTGCGCAGGTTGACGAAGCTGTAGGGATGGTCGCGCAGGTTCTGGCCGACACCGGGCGAATCATGCACCAGCGCAATTCCAAAGCTGCGCAGATGCTCGCGCGGGCCGACGCCGGAGAGCATCAGCAGTTGCGGCGTCAGGGCGGCGCCGGCGCTGAGAACTATCTCCTCGCCCTCGACGGTGAACAGTTGGCCGCCGCTTTCGACCTCCAGGCCGGCGGCGCGGATGCCGTCGAACAGGATCCGGCGCACGGTGCAGTTGGCGCGGATGGTAAGATTGGTGCGATGGCGCGCCGGGTTGAGATATCCGATCGCCGTGCTGTTGCGGATGCCGCCGGGATTGTTGAAGGCCATCGGGCCTACGCCCGCGGCGTCGGGCAGATTATGGTCGGCGCAATCGGCGAAGCCCGCCGCGCGGCAGGCGTCATAAAAGGCTTTTTGGTCGGGCAGCCATTCCGCGCGGGTGGGCCGCCGCGCCTTTATCGGACCGCTGGCGCCGTGAAAATCGCTGCCGCCGAAATCCAGATCGGTTTCCAGCCTGCGGAAATATCGCAGACAGTGATTGAAACTCCACAGTTCGTTGCCCTGCGCCGCCCATGCGTCGTAATCCTCGGGCACGCCGCGGATGAACATCGCGCCGTTGACCGCACTGCCGCCGCCGGCCACTTTGCCTACGAACGCAACCGTCCCGGTCCTGGCGGTAGCTTTGGCGTTCCAGCGCCGGATATGACGTTCGTCCATCCAGTTGTCGTAGGCGGGAGCGTAGCCGGGAAAACCCACCCGGACCACTTCGGGCATCGATTCAAGGTCGGCATAATCCGGCCCCGCTTCCAGCACCAGAACCGAGCGCTGCCGGTCCTCGCTGAGCCGGGCGGCAACGATTGCGCCGGCCGAACCGGCTCCCACCACGATGTGATCGTATTTCACCTGTCATCTCCTCGGACCGGCAGGAAAAGATAGCGCCGGGCAGAGCAAAGCGCGAGCGCCGGGCGGAGGATAAGGAGAGCCGCAGCGATTGCGGCGGACGGCGGCTTGTTTGTGGATCGAGAAATACAGGTGCACGCGCTCAGGCGAGCTTGCGGCATCGGACCGGCCTCGATCCGCCGGTCCCGATGCCGCAGCCAACAACTGCCTTTCTATTGCATCACCTGCAGCATCCCACCCGGTGTCGCATAGCGGTTGAAATCCCAGTACTGCCGGGGAACTTCGTCGTTGATCTTGCCTTCGAACTGAATCGTATGGCTGGCGTGGCCGTTTTGAAAATCGTACATGCTGAACTTGCCGTTGCCGGGACCGCCGATGCCGAGCACGACGCCGCCTTCGGAATGCTTCATGGGTACGAACTCGGCTTCGTTGGATTTGTAGAATTTCCCGTTGCTGTCCCACAGGTCGGCGTCGAGCACCTGGAGCGTTTGGCGGTCGATATAGGCGACCCGATGCGAGTAGCAGTAGCCGCCCTGCAGGCGCGGCACGCGCTGAACGTCGATCACCCATACCGGACGGTTCTCCCATTTGCCCACCTGAGGCTTGGGCCAGAACACGGGCTGATAGTAATTGCGCGGAGTCTTGTAAGCGGCGGTCTGATTGGTCATTGCGAGAATATACTGCTCGGAAAGCAGCCGGGCGGTGAAAATCGGCGGCTGGATGTTCATTCCGCGGAAGTCGTCGGCGGTGAAGTCGGTGCCCACCGCCGGCGCGCAGCGCGCCGCCGAAGACAGGCGCAGCGAGCGCCGCAGCGCGGGAACGAACACGTAGGTTTCCGGCAGCAGCGCGGGGTCGTCAGAGAAGACCTGCAGCAGGTTGGTATATTTCGATTCCTCGGGCGACAATACCACGACGTTCTGGGTCATCAGGTAATGCTGATAGCCGGGCAGCGATTTGGGTTTATCGGCTTCGGACAGATGGTTGACCTTGAACCAGATTTCGACCGCCGAACTCTGGGTCTTGTTGCCGAACCGATCGATGTTCCATCCCCCGCGCTCGGGATCGTCGTAGCCCAGGTTATAAGCCAGATAAGGAATGTAGGCATAATACTGATCGTAGAGGATCTCCATCGCCGCATCGGGCCCGCCCGGATGCGGAAAAGGCATCCCGGCCACGTAGCCCGCGATTTCGAAACTGCCGTCGGCGGTGGGCACCAGGCGCGCCTGCTTGCCGTACTTTTCCGTGTCGTCCAGAAAAGTCTTGGGTAAAGGCATCGAGGTGGTGGGCCCGACGTCCATCTCCACGTCATCAGGCATCGCCCAGTGCGTGGTGCGCATGAACAGCGTCTGCATGCCGTAGGACATGAAGTTTCTGTACTGCTGCCAGTTCTGCATCGTGATCTTCGTCCCCACCGGGACTTGCGCGTCGCTGTGTATCACCTGATGCGACGCGAATGCGTTCAGATCCAGGTGATCTTTGAGGACCAGTCCCTGAGCGCCGGCCAGTGCGGGTATGAACACAAAGAGCGCGGCCATTATGCAAACCGATCGATAGCTCGACATATTGCGATCCCCCAGGATTTCGCTGACCGCGTGTATTGCGCCGCGGTCGTTGCCGTTGACGATCGTCAGAGGTGAGGCGGGTAAGCCGCGCCGCGGCGGCGCGCGCTGGTCGGTTGCTCCGCGCGCATCCATCCGGGATCGTTTCATCCCGCCGCCATCGGGCGTGTCCCGATACCCAATGCGGGCCGCGAAATTCCCCCTTTTGATCATGGCGCAATTCTACCTCAATCCTTTGCGCGCCGATAATGGCGAAGCCCCTTCATATGGAAAAAAACGATGAAGAGAAAGGCGGCGGCGCGGACACTGGGGGCCTGATCCGGCGCTGGTTTGCGCAAGCGGCCCGATTATTCTACAAGAGCACCAAATCCAACCGGCGGAGCGAACATCCATGTCAGGCAGTCTTGAAGGAAAAACGGCGCTGGTCACCGGCGGCGGTTCAGGAATCGGCCGCGCCGCGGCTCTGGCCTTTGCCCGCGAGGGCGCGCACGTCGCGATCGTTGACTATGTGCAGGAAGGCGCCAACCAGACCCTGAACATGATCAGAGAGATCGGCGAGGGGCGCGTCTTCAAGGCCGACGTCTCCAAACCCGACGAAATCAGGCGCGCCGTGGAGCAGACCGTTGAAACCTACGGGCGGTTGGATTGTGCCTTCAACAACGCCGGGATTGAAGGTAATACCGCGGCGCGCACCGATCCGTGGGACCACGACAATTGGAACCGCGTGATTGCGATTAATCTGACCGGCGTCTTCCTGAGCATGCAGTACGAAGTCGAGCAGATGCTCAAGCGGGGCGGCGGCGCGATCGTCAATACGTCCTCGATCATGGGACTGGTCGGAGCCGTGGGAGCGTTCGCTTACACCGCCGCCAAGCACGGCGTGGCGGGGCTGACGAAATCGGCGGCGCTGCTGTACGCGCAGAAGGGCATCCGGGTCAACGCGGTATGTCCGGGATACATTCACACCCCGATGGTGGAGCGCAGCGTCGGCATCGGCAGCGAATTCGAGCGCCATATCACCAAACATCTGCAGCCCATCGGCAGGCTGGGGCGCCCGGAGGAGATTGCCGAAGCGGTGGTATGGTTGTGCTCGCCGGCGGCGTCGCTGGTGACGGGAATCACGATGCCGGTGGACGGCGGGTGCGTGGCGCAGTAGTTGGCTGGCCACGGACACCGCGCGTCGCGGCGCAACCCGGCTACGCCGCTTCGGGCAGCTTCAGCGATATGATGCGCGATACTCCCGGCTGATCCATCGTTACGCCGTGGATCTGATCCGCGGTCTGCATCGTGCGCTGGTTGTGCGTGATGATGATGAACTGGGAGCGCGCTTTCAGATCGCGCACCAGCCCGGTAAACGCCGCGACGCTGAATTCGTCCAGCGGTGCGTCCACTTCGTCCAGCAGGCAGAACGGACTCGGATTGAGCAGGAACAGCGAGAACACCAGCGCCAGCGCCGACAGCGCCTTCTCGCCGCCGGAGAGCAGCGAAATGTCTTTGACCTTCTTGCCGGCGGGCTGAATCAGGATGTTGACGCCGGATTCCAGCAGTTCTTCGGAGTTGACCAGTTCCAGGCGGCCTTTGCCGCCCGCCAGCAGTTTGGGAAACACCTCGGAGAAGTTTCTGGCCGCCGCCTCGAAAGTCTCGGCAAAGCGTTTGCGCGCCTCGCGGTTGAGTTTCTGAACCGTCTGGCTCAGGTCGCGCATCGCCTTTTCCAAATCCTCGCGCTGGATGCTCAGCTCGCCGGCGCGCTGCTCCAGTTCCTGGACTTCGCTTTCCGCCGCCAGGTTGACCTCGCCGATGCGCTCCAATCGGGTCCGCAGTTCCGCCAGCCGCGCCTCGTCGGCGGCGCCGTCGCGTCCCTCAAGCGCCGCGCTCAATTCCATCCGCACCGCTTCGAACTCGACGTGGAAGCGCTCAACAAAGCTGTGTGACAGCTCCTGGCAGAGCGTGGCGGCGCGTTCATGGCGCAATCCGCAATCGATCAGCGCCTGTTCCAGGTTGTCCACTTCAAGGCGCGCCTTGCCGGCAGCTTCGCGCTGCGCCGCAAGTTCCTGCGCCAACCCTTCGCATCGCGCCTTGCGCTCGCCCACGGCAGCCTCGAGATCGAACTCGCGGCTGCGCGCGGTTTCGTCCTGCTCCGCCAGCCGCAGCAATTCGGCGGCGAATTCGGTGCGCTCCTTGCGCGCCTGCGCCAACGCTTCGCCGTCGCGAACGATTTGCGCTTCCAGCTCCTCCGCGCGCAGGCTCACCTGGCGCAGTTCCTGCTCGAGTCCGCGCAGGCTGGCCTTGCGGCTTTCGACTTCGGAGGCCAGCCGCAGCATCCGCTCGCCCAGCGCCTGGGCGCCGGCCTGGCTGAGATCCAGTTCGCCGCGGAACGACGCCAGCCGCTCCCTGGCGCTGCGTTCTTCCAGCGCCAGCTCTCCCAGTCGCTCGTTGGCCGCGGGCACCTGCGCTTCGATTTCGGCCAGACGCCGGCGCGCGCCTTCACGCCGCGCCTGGGCGACCACGTTGTTGCGCTCGACGCGCGCCAGCTCGGCGCGCCGCTCGCCAAGTATCTGCTCGGCGCGCGCGGTTTCCTTGCGCGCCGCGGCCAGATCGGCGTTGGCCTGATCGCGCCGGCGCCGGGCCTCCTCCAGATGCGCCTGGGCCGCCGCATGCTCGGACTGGATCGCCTCAAGGGCAGCCTGAGCATCTTCGACCGACAATGGGTGGTCGTCGATTTCCGAGGCGGTCTCGGCGTAGCTGCCGCCGCTGATCATGCTGCCGGGCCAGATCACGTCGCCCTCGCGGGTGACGTACACGGTTCCATGGCCGTTGTTGTTCGCCGCCGCCATCGCCGCGCCCAGGTTGTCCGCCACAAGCACGTGGCCGAGCATCGCTTCGACCACGGGACGGAAGCCGTCGCGCACGCCGATCGAATCGATCAGGCGGCCGGAGATTCCGGGCTCCGGCGCCGATGCGAAAGTATGGGCGGTAGCGGATTGGGGAATAAAGCTGAGGCGTCCGCTGCGGGTCTGCTTGAGAATCTCGATTGCGCGGACGGCGAACGCTGACGAATCGACAATCACGGTGCTGAGCTGGTCGCCCAGAACGGCGCGCAAAGCGGGTTCCAGTTCGCGCGGCGCCGTGATCACTTCCTGCAGGAAGCGCGGCGGACGATCGGGACCGTCGCCGTTGAGCGATTCCAGCACCACGCGCAGCCGTTCGCCGGCCGCACTGCGGCGCAATCGCTCGACCCGATTGATCGCGGCCTGCAGCGAGTCGCGCGCGCTCTTGAGCAGGGCGTTGACCCGCTCGACCGCGGCGCGCGCTTCCAGTTCGGTCTCGGCGCTGGCGCTCTGAGCGGCTTCCTGCTCAACGATGCGGGCGCGGCAGGCTTCGTGCGCTTGCTGGGCTGCATTCAAAGCCTCGCGCGCCGCGGCTATGCGCTGCTCGGCTTGGGCTTCTTCGCTGGATTCGGATTGCAGGCGGAGGCCGATTTCCTCGCGCTCGCCGGCCAAATCGGCCAGACGTCCCTGGATTACGGCCGCCTCGCGCATGAGGTCGGAGATGTGATCCTTGATTTCTTCGCCGCGTTTTTCCTCGCGCCGCAACAGTGCCATCGCGGCTTCATGTTCGCGGCGGATGCGGACCAAATCGCGTTCGATACCGGCGCCGGCGTTGGTCTCACGCGCCAGGCGGGCGCCCAACTCGGCGCGCGCGGCGCGCGCCGCGGTGACCCGTTGCCTGGTTTCGTCGATCCGATGCTGAAGGTCAGGCTCGAGCTTTTCCAGCGCGGGCAGACGTCGCTGGATAAAATCGCGCGTCTGCGCGCGCTGCGCCGCCGCCGCACGGATATTTTCCAGCTCGCTCAAGGCGGACGCCAGCTGCTCCCGTTCGGCTTGCTCAGCCGATCGGGTCTGCTCGAAGGCGGCTTGCAATTCGGACTGGCGGGCGCGGGCCAGGGCGCTTAGTTCGCGCAATTCGGTCTCGCGCGCGGATTGGGTTTCCAGCTCGGCGCGCTCGGCCAGAAGACGGCGGGCGGCGGACAGACGCTCCAGAGTATCGGCCTCGGCGCGCAGAATTTTGTAAGTTTCGGCCTTCTTTGCCTGACGCCGGGCGTAGCCGAGTTGGCGTTCGATTTCGCCCAGCACGTCGTTCAGACGGCTGAGGTTTTCCTTGACCCGTTCCAGCTTGCGCTCGCTCAGTTCGCGCCGTCCTTTGAACAGGGAAAGTCCGGCCGCTTCTTCCACCAGCGATCGCAGCTCTTCGGGCTTGGCGTGGATGATCTCTTCGATTTTGCCCTGCTCGATAATCGCGTAGCCCCGGCTATGCACCTGCGAGGCCAGAAACAGTTCGGTGATGTCCTTGAGCCGGCAGGGAATCTTGTTGAGCAGGTATTCGGAGTCGCCGGAGCGGAACACGCGGCGGGTGACGCAGACTTCACTCAGCGCCGCAAACGGGTCCGGCAGGCCGCCATGTTCGTCGGCTTCCAGGATCAGCGATACTTCGGCCATGCCGGCGGCAGGATTCTTGTCGTTGCCGGCATAAATCAGGTCCTCGGTGGACTTGCCGCGCAATCGGGTGGGTGCCTGCTCGCCCAGCACCCAGCGGATCGCGTCGACAATATTGGACTTGCCGCATCCGTTGGGCCCAACCACGGCCGTGCTGCCCGGTGCGAAACTGATCTGGGTATGTTCCAGAAAGGATTTGAACCCCAGGACTTCAAGGGCCTTTAGATGCATACCTGCCCCGCCTCCACCACATCTCCCCCCGTTGTATCCACAATCAGATTACAGTATCCGCAGAGGACTACAAGAGGATGGGCCCGACGGTTTCGAACAACCCCATTAGGGGGGAGCTTACCAATTGTGGATAATGTGGATAACTTCTGCCGACGCGCCGTTAAAAGTGCTCAATTACGCATCAGTATCGGTAAAGAACTCCAAGACGGCTAATCCTGAATGAGTTCGCTGTTCCAATAGGCGCTGTCCAGCGTGCTCAGGAACGGCATCCATTCCTTATGATGGCGCAGGCTGAAATTCTCCAGGTTGAAGGCGGTCCATTCGGGGCGCCGGGGCTTTTTGATCAGGCGCATCCCGGCTTCCTCGGGAGTCCGGCCACCCTTTTTGCGGTTGCAGTTGTGGCAGGAACAAACAACGTTCTCCCACGACGAACCACCACCGCGCGAACGCGGCACCACATGATCCAAATTCAACTCCGAGCGCGAGAAGCGATGCCCGCAGTACTGGCAGGTGTTGCTGTCGCGAGCGTAGATGTTGAAGCGCGAAAAGCGGACGTGGCGCTTGGGCACGCGCTCGTAGGCGATCAGCAGCAAGACCCGCGGGACCCGGATAAAGCCGCCCACGATTCCCAGCCGCTCATGATGCAGTTCGACGGCCAGGTCGCGCCAACTGTCGAAATCGAAGGTCCGGTAATGCTCGTCGACCGCGTGAGCGACACCCTGGTAAAGGAGCGCAAAGGCACGCTTGACCGAAGTGATGTGCACCGGCAGATAGGAGCGATTGAGGACCAGAACTTTGCTGTTAAGCAGGCTGAGTCCGGCTGCACTGGGAATGGTGTTAGCTGCCGCCGCCATTTTAAAACAGGTTTATCGATAACCCCATCCAAGTCAAGCGCTCGTCTTGCCGCCCTCTGCCTTGCGTCCGCTTGGCGCCATTTCCTATGATTGGTGGCGGTGGAGTATGCGGGGCAGGTTATCAGGAGGCGTTTCTTTCTTCGGGGGTGACCCTCGCCCCGCGTCACCGCTTCCCCCGCTGCTATCCGTCCGGGCAGACCGGCGCCCGACCATCCGATTTGAAACGAGCCTGGTGTGAGACGCGAACTGATTATTAATGCTTGTGCGCTGGAAGTGCGGGTTGCACTTCTGGAGGACCGCGTTCTTACCGAATTCATGGTCGAGCGCAATGCCCAACGCGGCCTGGCCGGTAACATCTACAAGGGCCGCGTGATGCGCGTGCTGCCCGGGATGCAGGCCGCCTTTGTCGATATCGGCCTGGAAAAGGCCGGCTTCCTCCACGTCTCCGATTTTCTCGACGAGGTCGGTGCGTTTGGAGCCTTGGCACGCGAAATGGAAGAGGGCGAGGTCGAAACCGAGCCGGTCGGAACCGATTCCGAACCCCCCTCCGATATGCCCACGCCGGAAGACGGCGCCGAGGGGCATCTGGAAGACGATGAAGACGGCGCCAAATCTCATCGCAAGCCCCGGCGCCGCCAGCATAAGCGCAGCCGTCTGCCGATCGAACAGCAACTGCGCCGCAACCAGGAGATAATTGTCCAGATAGCCAAGGAGCCGATCGGTACCAAGGGCTCGCGTCTGACGTCATTTATATCGCTGGCCGGCCGCCATTTGGTCTACATGCCGACCACCAATCATCTGGGCATGTCGCGGCGCATCGAAAGCGCCGAAGAGCGCAACCGCCTGCGCAGCATCGTCGGCGAAGTTCGTCCCCCACAGGGCGGATTCATCATCCGCACCGCCTGTGAAGGAGTGTCCAAGCGCGAAATCCAGCAGGACGTGAATTTCCTTACGCGGCTGTGGGCCGACGTGGTGAAGAAGGCCGAAAGCCAGCCGCCCGCAACGCTGCTCTACGCCGACCTCGATCTGGCGCTGCGCGCGATTCGCGACCTCTTTTCCACCGACGTCGACCGCCTATGGTGCGACCATCCGCCGACCTACGAACGTATCGCCCAGTTCGTGCAGCAATACCTGCCGCGGCTGCGCTCGCGCGTGTCGCTGTACGAAGGCCAGGAGCCGATCTTCGACCACTTCGGCATCGAGCCGCAGATCGAACGCGCACTGGAGCGCAAGGTATGGCTCAAGTCGGGCGGCTATCTTGTCTTCGATCAGGCCGAAGCGCTGACCGCAATCGACGTCAACACCGGACGCTTCGTGGGCAAGAAGAACCAGGAAGAAACCGTACTCAAGACCAACCTGGAGGCGGTCGAGGAAGTTGCCAATCAACTGCGCCTGCGCAATATCGGCGGTATCATCATCGTCGACTTCATCGACATGACCAAAGAGGGCAACCGCAAGCGGGTCAGCGAGGCGCTGTCGCAGGCGCTGCGGCGGGACAAGGCCCGCACTTCCATGTTCAAGATTTCCGAGCTGGGACTGGTGCAGATGACGCGCAAACGCACGCGCGACAGCCTGCAGGCGATGCTCACGGAGCAGTGTCCGCGATGCGACGGACGCGCGGTAATCAAGTCGATGCCGACGCTGGCGGCCGAGGTTCTGCGCGGAATCCAGCGCGACGCGTCGCGCCGCAATCACGGCGGGATGCTGCTGGTCAAGCTCAACCCCGACATGGCGCGCTACCTCTACGGTCCCGGATTCAAGGGACTCGAAGAGTTGGAGCAGCGCTTCGAAGTAAAAGTCGTGCTGAAGTCCAAGGACGGTCTTGAACCCGGCGCGTTCGAGATAAGCCAGGCGCCCGCGGCCGCCTGAACCCCGCTGCGCGGGGCGCGGCCTGAATTCGTCAATCGCCCGGACCGACCGACACTCAGGGATGGGGCTCTGCGTTCAAGTCGCTGACGCCGCAGGAGCGGCCGGAACTGCTGAATTTTCTCAAGACGATCTGAGCTCGAACAGCCCACGGAAAAGAACACTTCGGGCGTGATTCATCGGCCATGACTGCGGCCTGGGTTCAGCTCTCCTCGGGCAACAGCGTGTCGTAGCCGGCGCGCGCAAGTGCGCGGCGGGCCGCGGGGAGCACCTTCGGACCGTCGTTGAACGGCGCGGCGGGCACTTCGGGGGCGCTGCGCAGTTGCGCGACTATCCGATCCGATTCCGCAGCCGCAAGCCGGTCGCAATCTTCATAAACTCCCCCGCGGCACTCTTCCAGTTGATTGTGCGCGTTGAGGATAGCTCTGAGGGCGGCGACGATGCGCGGCGTCGGAGTGGGTACCAGCAGCGCGGCAATGGCGCCGTGATCCAGCCGAATCCGGGCCGCGGCCGCCAGCGCCTGATTGCCGTTGAGCCGCTGTGCCGCCGGCAGCAGGATCTTCTCCTCCATCGCGATATGCTTGAGCAGGGCGCGCCTGAATTCGCCGTAGGGCACTGGATCGATGCGCTCTGGATCGGCGGCCGCGCGATTTAACAACGCGTCCAGACGGGCGTGGTCCGCCGCCAGCATACGCCCGATCGGGCCGCGCGCCGCATCTTGCTCGATCTCCGCCGCCATCTGCCGCCACAGCTTAGCCCGGTTGCGAACAGCCGGGAAAGACTCGAAAATGAATATCTATCTGATCAATCGGAACACAGCTTGGAACTGACACGACTTAAAGGCTTTCAGGATCTGCTTGGGACGCAGGCGCAAACCCTGGCTTACGTCGAAGCGCGGGCGCGCCTGCTGATGGAGCGCTATGGCGTGAGCGAGATCAAGATCCCGATGCTGGAGCGCATCGAACTTTACCAGCGCTCCACCGGCGAGACCTCGGAAATCGTCTCCAAGCAGATGTACACCTTCAGCGACCGCGACGAAGCCGGCACCACGCTCGCCCTGCGTCCGGAGGGCACCCCCGGCGTGGTCCGCGCCTATATCGAAGCCGGGATGGATCGTTCCGATCCGGAGCAGCGGTTCTTTTACGCCGGGCCGATGTTCCGGCGCGAGCGGCCGCAGAAAGGACGCTACCGGCAGTTCAATCAGTTTGGGGTTGAGGTGTTCGGCCGCGCCGACCCCGCCTGCGACGCGGAACTGCTGGTGATGATCGACGACTTGCGCCGCGACCTCGGACTGGAGTTCCAATTCGAGCTCAATTCTCTGGGGCATGCCGGATGCCGTCCGGCGTTCCGCGCCGCCGTGCTCGAATACGGCCGCCGGCACTGGGACGAATTGTGCCGCGATTGTCATGAACGGCTGGAACGCAATCCCCTGCGCCTGCTCGATTGCAAAATCGACGTCAGGCTGGCCGAGCAGGCGCCCAGAAGCCTCGATTACCTGTGCGCGGAATGCCGCGCGCATTTCGATACCGTCCTCGATTTGATCGGCGCCGCCGGCGTGCGCTTCGTGGTCAACCCGCGCATCGTGCGCGGACTGGATTACTACATGCGCACCACCTTCGAGATCACCTCGACCAACCTCGGCGCACAGAATGCCGTCGTCGCCGGCGGACGCTACGACGGACTGGTGGAAGTACTGGGCGGCGCGCCGGTGCCCGGTATCGGCTTCGCAATCGGGATGGAGCGGATGGCGCTGGCGTTGGAGGCCGCGCGGACGCCCCGCGCCGCCCTGCCGCGCATCGCCCTGATTGCCCTGGGAGAGGCCGCCGTGCGCAAGGCGACGCAAATCGCCCGCGAGCTGCGCGCGATGCCGCTGCAGGTCGAGATGCTGTCGAGCGAGCGCAGCCTCAAGGCGCAGCTCAAGCGCGCCGACCGGATCGGGGCGAACTACGCCGTGATCGTGGGGCCGGACGAACTGGCGCGATCGGCGGCGCAGTTGCGCGATCTGGGCGCCAGCTCGCAGCGTGAAGTCAGCCTCGACCGGCTGGCGGCGGAGCTGTCGGCGGCGCGCGCGCAATAGCTATTTCGTCCGCGTCGGCACGCAGGTATTGTTCCCGGTTAAGCTTTATGACGACGAATTTCGATTTTTCACCGCTTCCGCCCTGGCCGCGCACCGATTATTGCGGCGCGCTGCGCGCGGCTGACGCGGGGCGGCAGGTCGGGCTGTGGGGATGGGTCGCGGCGCGGCGCGATCACGGCGGACTTATCTTTATCGACCTGCGCGACCGCGAAGGTATCGTGCAACTGGTGTTCAATCCTGAGCGCAATCCCGGCGCGCATGAAATCGCCCGCGCCCTGCGCATGGAGTATTACGTCGCCGCCAGGGGCGAGGTGGTGCGCCGCTCCGACAGCACCGTCAACGCTCAGATTCCCACCGGTGAAATCGAGGTGGCGGTGGCGGAGGCGAAGACCCTCAACACCTCGCTGGCGCCGCCGTTTCCGTTGGGCGAAGGCGAGACCGGCAACGAGGAAGTGCGACTGCGCTATCGCTATCTGGATCTGCGCCGCCCCGAGATGCAGCGCAATCTGCGCCGGCGTCATCGCGCGGTGCGCGCCGTGCGCGACTACCTCGACGGCAACGGCTTCATCGATATCGAAACGCCCATCCTGTGGCGTCCGACGCCTGAGGGCGCGCGCGATTATTTGGTGCCCAGCCGCGTGAATCCGGGCAAATTCTACGCCCTGCCGCAATCGCCGCAGCTCCTCAAACAGCTCCTGATGATCGCCGGCTACGACCGCTACTACCAGATCGCGCGCTGCTTCCGGGACGAGGATCTGCGCGCCAACCGTCAGCCCGAGTTCAGCCAGATCGATCTGGAGATGACCTGTCCGCGTCCCGACGACATCATCGCGCTGGTCGAAGGGATGCTGGCGGCGGTGTATCGCGCGGTGGCCGCTATCGACGTCAAGCCGCCGTTCCCCCGCCTCACATACGCTGAGGCGATCGATCGCTTCGGCAGCGACAAGCCCGACATGCGGTTTGACCTGGAGTTGAAACGGCTGGACCAGGCCTTTGCCGCAACCGCTTTCAAGGTGTTCGCCGAAGCGCTGGCGCGCGGCGAGAGTATCTACGGAATTCGCGTCCCTTCGACGATACAGCTGAGCCGCCGCGAGCTGGACGACATGGCCGAGGGACTCAAGGCGCGCCAGGGGCTGGGTCTGGCGTGGGCGAAAATTGCGGAGGGCGGATGGCAGGGGCCGGTGGCGAAATTTATCGACGACGCCGCACGCGCCCATTGCGGTCGCGTCGCCGGACTGCACCACGGCGATACCCTGCTGATGGTGGCCGGACGCCCGGGCAAGGTGCGTCCGACCCTGGGCGAGCTGCGGCTGCAGTTGGGCGACAAGTTCGGCCTGCGCAGCAACGAGCAACTGCGTTTTTTATGGGTGGTCGAATTTCCCCTGTTCGAATACAGCGACCAGGAGCGGCGGCTGGTGTCGGTCAATCATCCGTTCACCGCGCCGCATCCGGACGACCTGGAACTGCTCCGATCCGATCCGCTCAAGGCGCGCGCGCTGGCTTACGACGTTGTGCTCAACGGCGAAGAACTCGGCGGCGGATCCATTCGCATCCATAATCCGGACCTCCAGATGCGGGCGTTCGAGCTGCTGGGAATCGGCCGCGAGGAAGCACAGGAGAAGTTTGGCTTCCTGCTGGAGGCGCTCAGCTACGGCGCGCCGCCCCACGGCGGTATCGCCCTGGGCGTCGATCGGCTGGCGATGATGCTGTGCGGGACCGATTCGCTGCGCGACGTCATTGCGTTTCCCAAAACGCAGCGCGCGGTCGATCTGATGACCGGGGCGCCCACCGACGTCGATCCGCGCCAGCTCCGCGATTTGTCCATAAAGGTGATCAAATGATTCAACCTTATCGGGTGAAAATGGCGCTCTGCGGGGCGCTCTTGCTGTGCGCTTCGTGCGCTCCGGCCTGGGTGCCGGTCATCGGCAAGAATCCTGACGTTCAGGTCCAGGCGGTGCGCTCGATAAAGCAGGTGCGGGTGCGCAGAATCGCCGTGATGCCGCCGATTGACGCGCCCGCGCCGGGCAGCACGGTGGAGGAGGGCGCCAGCGATTCCCTCACCGCCGAGTTGCAGGCCAAGATGGCGCTGGACGCGGGATGGCAGATCGTGCCGGAAAGCGACGTCGCCGACGCGATGCAGAAGATGCCGCCGACCAACGCCGCGGACCTCAGACAGAACGCCCTTGAACTGGGCCGTAAGACCCTGGCCGACGCGGTCTTGTACGGCGAAATCGAGACCTACAAGGAGCGCGTGGGCAGCGACTACGCCGCCTCCAGCCCGGCCTCGGTCGAGTTCACGCTGCATCTGCTCGACATCAAGAACGGCCAGGTGATCTGGAGCGCGCATTTCGCCAAGTCCCAGAAGTCGCTGAGCGAGAATGTCTTCGACGTGGTCGCCTTCGTTCAGAATTCCGGCCGCTGGGTCCGCGCCCATGAGATCGCGGCCGAAGGCGTGGACCAGGCCATCGAGGACCTGCACAAGAAACTCAACCTGCAAATGGAAGGTCCGTCCTTCCGTATTCCCGAATACCAGGGCAAATATGAGAACCCGGCGACTCAGTAGCCGGCCGGAGGTCGCGCATGAGTATCGATAATGCCAGCCAGGCGGCGCTGCGCATGCTGGCGGACAAGCAGGAAATCCACGAGGTGATGATGCGTTACTGCCGCGCGGTCGATCGCGTGGACGAGGAATTGCTGCGCAGCGTGTACCATCCCGACGCCATCGACAACCATGGCCTGTTCAACGGCAAGGCGTCGGATTTCGTGCCCTGGTGTATTGAGCATTTGCGCGAGGCCTACACCGCAACCCAGCACTTTGTCGGCAACGAGTTGATTGAGATCGACGGCGACCGGGCATTCTGCGAATTCTACTTCGTCGCCTACCATCGCTATGAAAGGAAGGGCGAGCCGCGCCACATGAGCGCCGGCGGGCGCTACGTCGACCGCTGGGAGCGCCGCAACGGCGAGTGGCGTATCGCGGAGCGGAACGTGGTGGTCGACTGGCAGCGCGTGGATAAAGTGCACGAGCCCGCCGCCGGCAAGATCACCTTCGGCATCCGCTCGCGCGAGGATCTCGTCTATCAGCGCTGAAAGTATCGGCGCCGGTCTCCCAATGCGGGGGATCTTTCCGATTTTTCCGCCGCACAAGCTGAAGGCGCCGGCGCTGTTTTGGCCCGCGCCGCCTGGCCGCCGGCACTAAGGCGCCGCGGGCAGAGATCCCGTGCGTCAAGGACAGGCACGGACGCGTGTTGCCGTTCTGAACGCTCGCCATCGCGCCCAAAATTTGCGCCTCGAAACATAGTGCGGCTAAAATGTATCAACTACACAAATTCGCGAACTACATTCGCGATGTACAGTTGGATTACATGCAAACTGTATTTGCCGACCTTTTGCGGCGCGCGCTTCATTCCGTAAATCCCGTCATGGGTGATGGCTCGCGTCTGGCCAGCGATCTGTACTGCGCGTTGTGCCGATCGACGGGAGTGCATGAGGGCGCCGCGCTGCGCTGCGAGTGCTGGTGCCATGCGGCGCGCGCCGCCCTGGAGGCGGCGCGCGCAGGCGGCGGGGGGGCGGAGGCGGGCGGCGGGACGCGGCGGCTTTCGCCGCCGCGCCCCGCCGCCCGCCGGGGTACGCGCAGCGCCGGCTGACCGCCGCGCTGCGGTGTTGCCGGCGCGCCAGCACCGGATCGATCGTTGCGGCGCTGCAAAGGCGCCTGCGGCTGGAACACGATGACGCGCAGGAAATCGGCGCTAAAGGGCCGCGCCCCGGGCGGCGCCGTACGGCGCCGCCCGGGGCGCGGCTTGGAGGCGGGCGGGGCGGCCGGCGCGGACGCGCCGGCCGCCCCTCAGCACCCCTGCGCGGTGTGCGCCAGCCCCCATCGACGACGTATCGAACTGCGCCTGTTTCAGGGGGCCGCAGCGTCCCAGGCCCTCGCGGGCCTGGGACGCTGCGGCCTCGTTGCCGCCGACGTCTGCGGCCATTTCGAATCCGGCCATCTGGTCCCCGACTCCCGGCTTATTGTCGCCAGCTTGCTGGATTTGCTTGGAGAAGCGGCCCAGGGCAGCCGCGCTACGCGGGGGGCGACGCTGGCCGCGATTAACCAGAGCCACAAATTGAGACTCGAGGTGATCAAACTCATCGCCGGCATCGCAAGCAATTCGGGAGGGGCCGGGCGCGGCGCCGCCCAGCCGATCAGTATGCTGCTGAGTGACGCCCAGGCGGGCGCGATGCGCAAGCTGGCCGCCGGTCGGAATAAGGAGCGAGGCCGTTGTTAGGCGCGAGCCGATGTCTCATCCGGTTTGAACCGCCGCACGCTTTGGTGCGCACGGTTTTTAGCGCGCCTTGTGTCGTCGTCATTTTTCCTCAGGTAAACGGAACCATCGCGATGGGCGTCCAACGGTGCGGAATTTGCTCATCGGCAATGGCGATGAGTTTGGGAGGAGACTTTATGCGTAAAGCTTATAAGGCGATTGCGGCGTCGGCGATGGGGGCGCTGATGTTAGCCACGGTCGGATGCAGCGGGCAGGCGATTACGCCCAGAGAAGAGGGTACCTTGGGCGGCGGCGTATTGGGCGCGGGCACTGGCGCGATTATCGGCGCCGCCGTGGGGCATCCGGCGGCCGGGGCGGCAATTGGCGGCGGTTTGGGCGCGCTGGGCGGCTATGCGGTCGGCAATGCGATGCAGAATCAGCAGGTACAGCAGCAGCAGACCGATCAGCAAATCTCGCAGCAGCAGCAGGAAATCGAGCAGCAGCGCCGCGAGCTGGAGCAGATGCGTCAGATGCAGCAGACCGAGTAGAAAAGGCTGAAACCGCCGCGGCATGCGTCGCCGCGGCGTCTGGTTTGCGTGCGTCTTTTGCCAACGGAGAGAATCTTGCGATGGTGCAGTTGATTGAGGTCTATGGGGTTTGTCAATGATGATGGTATAGACATGCCGACGCCCCGGCCGATCGACGCGGTCAGGCGATATTGAAGCGGCCAAAGGAGACCTCGATGGACTTCGCTGTCTTTTACGAAATTCAGGTTGCCAACCCGATTAAGAACCCGCAGCGGGAGTTCGAGGTCTTTCACGAAGTTCTGGCCCAGGTCGAACTCGCCGAGGAGATGGGATTCAAATACTTCTGGACCGTGGAACATCATTTTCAGCCCGGCTTCGCCCATTCCTCGGCGCCTGAGGTGATCTACGGTGCGGTCAGTCAGCGGACCAGCACGATGCGTATTGGGCATGGCGTGGTTTTGTTGCCCTTTCCGTACAACCATCCGGTACGCGTCGCGGAACGCCTGAACACGCTGGACATCCTGAGCAAGGGACGGCTGGAGGTGGGGACCGGCCGCTCGGGTACGGAAATCGAACTGGGCGGGTTTGGAATTCCGTACAACGAAACGCGGGCGCGATGGGAAGAGGCGCTGGACATCATTACCACCATATGGCGCGCGCCTGACGGCCGTTTTTCCTTCAAGGGCAAGTACTTCGATATTCCCGAGCGGACCATCGTTCCGCGCCAGTATCAAAAGCCGCATCCGCCGCTTTGGGTCGCCGCAACCAGCGAAGAGACCCATGGGCTGGCGGGCCGCATGGGTCTGGGGCTGCTCTCGTTTACCTTGCTGGTCAGCACGGAGCATCTGGGGCGGCGGATCCAGGCGTATCGCGACGGCCTTAAGGAGGCCAAACCCAAGGGGCAGTTCGTCAATCCGCGGGCGGCGGCGTTTTTCATGACGCATTGCGCGGCCACCGACCAGCAGGCCAAAGAGGAAGCCGAGCGGGCATTTCTTTCCTACGCGCGTACGACGCTGGCCACCGCGATCAAGGTTCCCAGCGGCGCTTCAGGCGAGAAGCGCTACGCGCACGCGCAGTTTGAGGCGGCGGAGCCCGACAAGCTCAGCATCGATTATCTCATCGACAACGACATGTGCATCGTCGGCAGCCCCGACACCTGCATCCGCCAGATCGAGCGCATGCAGAGCATCCTGAATATGGATCAACTGCTGTGCATGATGCAGTTCTGGCCGATCCCGCATCAGAAGACCATGAACTCGATCAAGCTGTTCGGGAAATACGTGATTCCGTATTTCTCGCCGGCATGATTGGGTGTCAGAACAGCGCGACGGGATTGGCGGGTGACCCGGTGCCGCGCTCCAGGATCAGCGGCAGCAGGCTGAACATGAAGTCATAGCGGCGGGTTTGCGCGCAGCGCGCGGCCAGCGGCTCCAGTTCGGCATTGTCGATCAGATGCACCCCCATCATGACCAAAGTGCCGGTATGGATCGGCATCCCCAACGGCGCCTCGTAGCCGGAGGGCAGCACGTCGCTGATCGCGTCGGAGCCCAGCACCGCAATCCTGCGCCCGTGAAGCCATTCCAGACACGAGGCGTGCAGCCCGGGCATCGCGCCCGCCGCGCTCGCCCGCGCACCTTTGACGCCGCGCAGTTTGAAGCGTCCGGTGCGGACCAGCAGCACGTCGCCTTCTTCCACCTTCACCTGGTGGTCGCGTTCGGCTGACTCCAGGTCTGCGGGATAAATGGCGCCGCCGGGCTCGATCCATTCCACACCGCGGATTTTGGGAATGTCGAGCAGCACGCCGCGGCTGATGATACCCTCGCGGCAGACGTCGATGGCGCATTTGTGCGCGCCCTGGAAGTCGACCTCGTTCATGTCGAAGCCGTTATACATCCGCCCGCGCCAGAAGTGATGGCACAGGGCGTCCAGATGGGTGGTGGCCAGGCCGTGGGGTTCGATGGCGAAGTAATCAGCGGCGCCGGAGGAGCCGAGCGGATGCCCCGCGACGCCGGATCTGATCATGAGATGGGTTACCGGGCGGGGGTTGTCGCGCGAGGCGCGCGTAGCCAGCGGACGGCTGATCGAAACCGCCTCGCCGGTTCGCACCAGGCGCGCCGCGGCGGCGCGTTTTTCGTTGCTGATGAAGTTGAGCGCGCCGCGCTGGTCGTCTTTGCCCCAGCGGCCCCAGTTGCTGACCTTCTCCATCAGGCCGGCGATTTGCGCGGTGGTGTAGCTGGTTGACATCGCATTGGCCTCCGCGTCGGGGTACGCAGGCATAGCCAGGCGGGCTCCGGCCCGCGACTTCGGCAGCAAACAATGGCGCGCTAGGGGCGCCCGCCCTATGGTCGGATCAGCGCGGCGACACCCGCGGGCATCGCCGCGCCGCCTTACTCGGTCTCCTGCTGCGTCTTCAAGCTCTGTATCTCGCGCCGCTGGCGTTCAATCTCGCGCTGCTGTTGATCGATCTGCGATTGCGTCTGTGCCTGTTGCGCCTCCTGGTTCTGCATCGCATTGCCGACCGCAAAACCGCCGACGCCGCCCAGCGCGCCGCCGATCGCCGCGCCCGCGCCCGGAGCGCCCACGGCCGCGCCGATGATCGCGCCGGTGGCCGCGCCCAGACCGCCTCCGAGCAGCGTTCCCTTCTCACGCGTGCTCAGCGGCTGTCCGCTGCATCCCGTTGCTCCGATCAGCACCGCCAGACAGAGCAGGCCAACCGCGAAACCCTTCCAAGACCTGAACATGTAAACCTCCCGAGGAGCGAACCCCCTTTTTATTGGATGGACGATATCCAGCCGATTCCTGTTTGCGGTTGCCTGACAAACTATTGCGCGGGCGCCGGCTGCATCGGAAGACCCGCGATCGACTTGCCGCTCTCGTCGGCCAGCGCCAGCCCCGGTTTGCCCGAACTAGTGACGTGCAGTTCCGCCCGGTCCTTGCCATTCTGGTCGAACAACGCCAGCGCCGGAGCACCGTCGCTGGACAGCCCAAGACCGGCGCGCGCCAGACCGCTCTTGCTGTCATAAAGCGTCAGGCTGACCTCGCCGCCGGCGGTGGAGGACAGACCGGCGACCTGGTTGCCGTCGGCCGAAAAGATTCCGATTCCGGCCTGGCTCCGGGACGGAGCTCCCACGCCCACCACCACCCGCCGATTGCCTTCGGCGTCGTAAAAACCGAGCGAGGAGCGGCCGTCGGAGCCAACCTTGAGTTCCGCCCGTTCCTTGCCGTTCTCGTCGTTGAGATAAATGGCGGCGCTGCCCTTGTCGCTTACCTGGAGCACGCCGCGCTGATCGCCGTTGCGCCCGAGCAGAACGAACCTTTCGGCTTCGATGGTCCGGGGGTGATGCGCATGGCGCAGGGCGAAGGCGTTGCTTGCTCCGAGCATCGCCGCTCCCGCCCCGCCGATTACGCCGCCGACCAGCGCCGTCAGAACCATCAACCAGGGTTTCCTGTTATCCATGTTTACCTCCCTGAGATCAGAGTGAGCCTTTTGGTCTGCAAATTGAAACGGCCGGCACTGCCCGCCAGCTTTGCGCCGCGCGCCGGCCATGCTTCTTCAAGCCCGCGGCCCACACGCGGCCAAACACATCTTGCGAGCATAATACCGACTGCTTTTACTTTCAGCCACAGGTTTTGAGCAAGACACCGCCGCCTGCGGTTTGACAGGACGCGGCCGCCTGTGTTTGCATCCGCCAGATCCACTATGCCCGGCATCACAACGCCTGGAAGGATTCGACGATGATCCCACGCGCGCCAATAGCGGCAGCGATCGATCCGGCGGCGTCCGCCGCTGCGCGCAGCCGATGAGCCGCGAACAGCGCCGTGGATGGGTCGTGATCGCCGCCTTATGGGTGGTGATGTTTCTTACCATCGGTTCGACCATCAGCACCATCGGCATCTTCTTCAATCCGCTGATTCATCAATTCGGCTGGACCCACGAACAGGTCTCGCGTCTGGCCACCGGCTACATCCTGTGCATGGGACTGACGGCGCCGCTGGCGGGCTGGATGCTCGACCGGGTGCCGGCGCAGGTGCCGATGGGTCTTGGGGTGAGCGCGGTGGCGGCCGGCTATCTGATCGCCAGCCGCGCGGAGTCGCTGGCCGCGCTGGTCGGTGCGTTCGGACTTATCGGTGCCGGAGTCGGCGGCTCCTCGCTGGTGCCGGGTACGATTGTGGCCGCCAACTGGTTCAAGGAGCGTCGCGGACTGGCGATCGGCGTTGCGGTATGCGGCAGCGCGGTCGGCGCCACGCTGATGCCGCCGGCGGCGGCGCATCTGGTGATTGTCCATGGATGGCGCGTCGCGATGCTCTATATCGGCGCGCCGAGCCTGCTGCTCGCGCTGCCCG
>JAJPJA010000065.1 GCA_021324455.1 Pseudomonadota bacterium
TCAGCGTCGGCGGCCTCAGCGTCGGCGGCCTCAGCCTGGCTGGTACCGCCGCCGTCTCGGGCGGCGGGGTCAGTGCCGGTACGGGAGCGTCGGGCTACGTCAGCCCCGGCGTTGGAGGCGGGGCGGCCCTCGGCAGCGGAAACGCGGCAGGCGGAGCAACCGCTGGCAGCGGAGTGTCGGTTAGTTCCAGCGCGGTCGCGGCGGTGGTCGGCTCCGCGCCGGTCGATACCGCGCAAGCTGGTGGAGCGGCAACAGCCGGTCCTCACAATGGATCACCTTCGGTCAAGAGCGCTTTGCGCGCTCAGCAGTTGTTGGCCAAGGAAAGAGCCGCGCTCCAGATGGGAATGGGTCCGGTCCAACCCGATCGCGGAATGGCGCAGGCGCTGCACTATTACGCACACGCTTGCGTTACGCCGCTGACTTCCGCGGCCGACCGCGCCCTCGAAAATGCTGTAGCCGCTGTTCCGCAATTGCCCGGCGCAGCGGCTGTGGCGGACCCGTCGGGGCAGGCGGCTGCGGCGCCGACAGCTTCGGCCGCGGCGGACGCTGACAGCCCGGCGCAGCATCCGGCGGACCCAACCGGCATGGACAAAGCGCCCTCCCGGCAACCGCCGCCGCGCATGCACACCGTACCCAACCCAAAGGCAGGGATGTTTGCGCACCGTCCGGTCAGCATGGCGGACAAGGCGCCACCGCAACCGAAACACGCGGCGGCAGCCGCTCCGTCTGCCCCCCTCAGGCACGAAAGCGATGCGTTAAGGGTGGTGGAAATCCCGCCGGCCCAACCAATCGCAACGTCAATCGTCAGCGACCCTGCGGCGGCGCCCGCCGATAGTGCTGCGCAATTCAGGCAGGCTTGGCAAATCAACGGAACTTTTTCCGACGTCAAAGCCACTTTGCTTCCCACCGGTGTTCCGATCCTGGTTGTAATGCTGCTTTCAGCCGCGAGCGCCTATGGATTCGTGCGTCTGATGAGTGAAAAATGTCCGCGCTGCGCCCTCCTGCTGCAACGCCACAGTGTGGCCTGCCGCAACTGCGGCACACGGTTGACTCCTTCCAATCGCGAACCGGAAGATCTCAGGCCGGCGGCGTCTTCGGCCGGCGCCCGTCAGGCGTAGCCGCGGGCTGCGGAGCGTTCTCGATGCTCGCAACAGCCCCTGGGGTCCCGCGGGCGCTTCTAATCGGGGTTTAAAAGCCCTGCCAGGCTATCGGGCAAACGCGCGATCCGAGTCTTGCGTCCGCGATCGCGGCGCTTGCTCATTTAGACAAATTGTAGTAATCGTCAACTTTGAGAGTAATTGAGGTGCCGCGGGAATTTCCGTCTCCCGCTCCGCCGCATGGTTGATTGCAAAAATGAGCGTATCGGAGTTGCGGGTTGAATTCAGAGGCCGATCAGCGGCGGGGACCTCCGGCAGCCCTGATCTGTTTGCCTGCAGCGAAGGTCAACGCTCATCACCGCTGCCCGCGCGCGCCGGATTTCGAGAACGTTTTGCCCGATGGGCGGGGCGCCGGACCGTGCTGATTGCGCTGGTAATATTCCTGCTCGTGCTTCTGGGCCTGGCTGAGATGGCCCCGCGCATGGGTCCGGGCGCGTTCTCGGCGCGCGTCACACTCGACAAATTTTAGCACTCCGCCGGAGGGCGGCAGGGCATCCGCGGCGCGGAGAATCGCTCGGCCTTGCTGACGGCGGGCAAGGCGCCGAGGAGCGGACGCCGGCCGAACCTGCAACAGGTACCGCCGTCTGCTCATTTCAGGACATACTCGCTGAAAAACGCGCCGTCGTGAGCCACCATCCAGCGGGCCGTGTCGAATTCGATGATTCGGGCCGCGGCGGGCGAGGGGAAGAAGCGATGCGCCGCGTCGTCGATGGTCAGGAACAGCAGCTCGCCGATTCCGCGATATGCTGGTGCGCCAGGGGTCAGAGATTCTTCCACCACATTCCGGATGTAGCGGGAGAAACCGGTATGCGTGCGCAGGGCCAGGGGGCCGTGAACCTCCCACGCCAGGCGTCCTTCGCGGTCGGTCAACCCCTGCTTCCAGCCGGCCAGCGGGATCATTTTGATTCCGGGCGAGCGCTCGCCCACCAGGGTGGGATGCGCGTCTTTCTCGACGTTTTCCGACACGCGATAGGTAAACGCCTCTCCGGCCTTCGCCGCCAGCGCCGCTTCGATCGCGCTTCCGGCGGCGGGAGAATCGTACAGGCGCGCGCGATTGATAAAATCTTCGGCCGCGTCGAACCACATCTGGGTGGCGATTTGGTAGCGGCGGCGCGGTCCGGAGCCCTCCTGGAAGCGCGGCATATTGTCGATCTTCGGCGCCGGTTCGCGCAGATTGACGATGCAGCGGCGCAGGCCGGGACAGTGCCGCAGCATCGCCGGCGCATGCTCGCGCAAGAACCAATGCCGAAACGCCGCCGCGTCCTGCCCCGCTGCGGCGGTGATCAGAGTGAAATACTTGACCATGAAATTCTCCTGGCCGATCGCCACGGGGCTAAAGTTTCATCACCCACTCGCTGCAATAATGCTGCTCGACGGGCCCCAGCCATCGCGCGGTGTCGAACGCGATAACCTCCAGCGAATGCGCAACCGGCATCAAGCCGTAGCGCATATCGTCGGGGCTGGCGAAATGCAGTTCGCCGATAGCGGGATAAGCCGGCGCGCCCGCGGTCAGCGTCTCCTCGACCAGGTTGCGCACGTACTTCGACATCCCGACATGCGTGCGCGAGGCGATCGCGCCATGCACCTGCCATCCGTTGCGACCATCATCGTCGGACAAGCCGTCCAGCCAGAACAGGGGAATGACAATCTTGATCCCCGGGGTGCGCTGCCCGGCCTTCAGGACCGCCTGATCCTTTTCCACTATTTCGGTGACGCGGTAGGAAAATGCGCTGCCGGCTTTGGCCGCCAGATGCTTCTGGATCGCGTCGGCGCGTGCCGCGGAGCCGAACAATCGGGCGCGGTCCTTGAAATCGCCGGCCGACCCGAACCACATCTCGGTGATAACGTCGTAGGACGGCGCGGCCTGGGGCGCGACGAATCCCATGTTCTCCACCGGCGGCGGATCGGTATCGGCCAGGTTGACGATGTAGCGCTCAAGTCGGCGCGCATGCTCCAGCACCATCGGCGCGTGCTCGCGCACAAACCATTGCTGAAACGATTTTTTGTCCTGCCCGGCGGCGGCCCTGATTAAAGTAAAAAATTTCATCCGGGTCGGTCTCCATCCCGCATGCTCTGCTCCGGTTTCTGACGACTCCGCCCTGCACGCTATTCAGGCCACGTAACCACGCGACTGGTCTTGAACGCGGCCTGCTGCGCGGCGTCGTAGCCCAACTCCGCCAGAATTTTTTGCGTGTCCTCGCCGATACGCGGCGGCGGTCCCTGGATTACCTGCGGAGTTTCGGACAGGCGGATGGTCTGGCCGAACTGACGCAGCTTGCCGAACAGGTCGCCCTGGTAGTATTCGGCGACCCGCCCGGTTGCCAGGCACCATTCGTCCTGCAGGAACTTTCTCCAGTAGCCCTGGTTGGAAACCTCGCAGGGCACGCCGGCGCGGTCCAGGCGCGCGAACCATTCCTCGGCCGTGCGGGTTTTGAAAATCGGCTCCAGCACGGCGGCCAATTCGTCGCGATGGTCGATGCGTCCGAAATGCGAACCGAAGCGCGGATCGCGCGCCAGTTGCGGACGCTCCACCACTTCGCACAGGCGCTGCCATTGCGGCTCGAACAGCGCCGCCACGCAGATCCATCCGGAAGAAGTTTCATACATCCTGTAGGAGGCGGCGACCCCGGTCTGATTGCGATCCAGGGTCGGACGCCGGCGCACCCCGGGTTTGTCGGCCACGAACGCGTCGGAGTTGTACCACAGTCCCGCATTGAGCAGCGACCCGTCGACGAACTGCCCCTCGCCGGTCAGATCGCGATAGTACAGCGCCATCACGGTGGCGACGGCGGAGAGCGTCGCGCCGCCGGCGTCGACCGTGCCGAGCCGGTTCCAGATCGGCGGATTGCCTTCGCCGCCGCCCATGTATTCCATTCCGCACATCGCCGCGAAAAGCTGGTCGTAGCCGCCCATCATCGCGTCGGGCCCGCGGGTGCCGTAGGCGGCGCTGTGCGTATAGACGATGTCGGGTTTGATGTTGCGCACGGTTTCGTAATCGATCTTGAGGCGCTCGGCGACGCCCGGGCGCTGGTTGTGATGGATCACGTCGGCGCGCTGCACCAGGCGGTAGAAAATCTCGAGGCCTTCGGGACGCTTCAAATCGACGGCGAGGTCCTGTTTGCCGCGCTGACACGCCATAAAGGGCGGAAATGGGACCGGCGTGCGCATCTTATCGCCCTGCGGCCGTTCGATTTTGATCACCCGCGCGCCCAAATCCGCCAGCGCCATCGGACCGAACGGACCGGCCAGGTATTCGCCGCAGTCCAGGACGGTGATGCCGTCGAGCGGATGGCGCGGGTTGCGGCCGATTTTTCTGACGCTCCGCCGCAGCGGGCGCGCTGGTTCGGCTGCAATCTGGCGCGCCACTTCCGCCGTATGCTGCCCGGGCGACGGCGCCGGCCCCTTGATCGCGCTGGCGCATTTGGAGAAGCGAATCGGGATTCCGATCTGCGTGACCTTGCCGCGTTCGGGGTCCTCAACTATCGCAACCATGCCGTTGGCCCGGGTCTGCGCGCGATCGAATGCGGTTTCGGCCGGCATCACGGCTTCGACCGGGATGTCGGCTTCGCGCAGCCGCGCAATCCATTCGTCGCGCGCCCGGGTCTTGAACGCAGCGATCACCTGGTCGTTGAATCTCCAGCGCTCGGCGTCGGTCAGCATGTTGGCATGCGAGGGCCTGGGAATACCCAATACTCTGGCCAGGGCGAAGGTGTCGCCCTTTTCGGTGCGCATATGATGCAGCCATCGACCGTCGGCGCATTCATACAGCCACACCGGGTAAGGAGTGGTGTAGTCGAGGAAGTAATTGAATTCCGGCACCGGCATTTCCGACCACTGCCAGAGCATGTTGGTGAAGAACACGACCCCGTCCATCAGCGACGTGTCGACGAACTGGCCGCGCCCGGTATGCAGCCGCACGCGCATCGCGCCGCAGATTCCGAGCAGCGCCAGAAACGCGGCGCCGTAGTTCGCATACGGGCAGTACATGAAGGTCGGGCCGTCGCGGCGCACGCCCGCCTGATGGTGATAGAGGCCGGTGCGCGCGGCGACCAGGGCCTCGATCGCGGGGCGGTCGCGCCACGGATGGTCCATGCCGTAGCCGCTGATTTTGCAGTGAATCAGATGCGGCAGATGCCCGCTGAGTTCCGCATGGTCGAAACCAAGGCGCGCAGATTCGGCCGGTGCGGCGGACTCCAGCAGCACGTCGGCGCGATCGAGCAGCTTGCGCATCTGCGCGCGGCCGTTATCGGTGTCCAGATCGAGCGCGACGCTGCGTTTGCTGCGATACCAGACGAAATGTCCGGGCTCGAGCCGGCGCAGCGCGTCGCCGCCGGACGGCTCGACCTTGATCACGTCGGCGCCCTGCTCCGCCATCAGCAGCGTAACCAGGGCGCCGGCAAGGTTTTGCGACGCGTCGATTATCCTGATTCCGTCCAGTATCCCCGCCATTTTGTTCTCCAATCTTCCAGCTCTCCCGCTCTTCCATCGGCGAGGCCGGGAAAAGTGCGCCAGCCCTGCGCGGCTCAATTCAATGTCATGTTCAACGCGGTCAAATCAGGCGCGGCGATGGTCAGCAGTCCGCGATGGATCATTTCCATCAACGCCTGCGCGGCGCCGGAAGGAATTTGACAGCGCGCAAGCGATTCCTTCAAGGGCTCCACAAGGTCGCGCCTGACCGACTGCAGTTCGGCCAGCGACCCGCATCGGGCTTCATCGGAGGCGCTGTTCGACGAAGATCGGGCGGCGTCGATATCGTGGAGCAGATTGCGCAGACGGCCAAGTGCGGCGCGGTTTCGTCCGGAAACCGTGACTTCAAAACCGCCCACTCCGGGCCGCGAATCCACTTTGATTCGGCTGTCTGCTTCGACCGGCGGAGCCAGTCTGACGGCGGGATTGAACCCGACGCTGAGCCATCCGCGCCACGCTCGCGCCGCGCGTTCAAGATCGGCGTCCGCGGCAATGACCAGAACGTAGTAAAACTGCTCGACGGTTTTGCAGAAGCGGACAAACTCCGTACTGAGCGGCATCACGGGCGATCTGACTTCGATATGCAGCTGGGCCATCGCTTTGTCCGAAGCTCTACGCGCCGGCGTTACTGCGGCGTCGGCGTCAGTTCACGATTGGGGTCGAGATCGAAAAACTCGCACACGTTTTCGACCAGCACCTGGCGCCGAACTTCCGCGGGCACGCCGTCGAACAGCTCATCGAGCACGCGCCGGGACTCGGGAAACGAACCGATGCTGTGGGGGAAGTCGGTGCCCCACATCAGCAGGGCGGGATCGATGAACTGCCGCAACTGCATCACGACGCGGTCGTGGATAAAGCTGAAGCGGCAATGGTCGCGGTAATACTGGCTCGGCATCTTCTTCAGCTGGATGTCGTGATAGCGGTACCAGCGCAGGTAGAACTCGTCCATCCAGTTGAGCGCGTGAGCGAGCCATGCGCCCTGGGTTTCGGCGAAATAGAATTGCAGCCGCGGAAACTGGTCGAACACGTAGAGCATCAGGCGGCCGATGGTCGCCGTACAGGGCCATCCCAGGGCGCCGCTGGCGCATACCGCGCCCTCGCGGCTGACGCCTTCGTATGGCTTGATCGGACCGCCGAAGCTGCCGTGCGGCGTCATCTTCATGTCCAAATCCAGCGCCGCCGCCCAGAACCGCTGGTCGACTTCAGGTCTGGGATCGGGCTTGCCGTTGGGCCACATGGACAGCGCCGCCGCGCGCAATCCCAGCCTGCGGCATCGTTCCAACTCCGCCACGGCGTCCTCGATGCCGCTTTCAGGAACCATCGCGACCCCGATCAGACGGTCGGGTGCGCACGCGCAGAACTCGGCCACGAACGTGTTGTACGCCCGCACGATGGCGAGATAGCAGGCGGGGTCCTTCGGAATCATCTTGCGCATCAGTCCCTGGCCATACACCGGCGGGAAGAGCACCTCGGCGTCGAGCCCGTCGGCATCCTGCTCGCGCAACCGCTGCGCGGAGTCGCCGGTGCCCGGACGCGGCGACCCGTCGGGAAAGTGATAAGTCGCCGCCGCCTTCTGGGTGTAGTGGTCGTAGGACAAGCCGCAGTAGAGATTGCCGACGTTGTCGCGGGTCCATTCCTCCATCACCCAGACTTCGGTGCCGTCGGCGTTGCGCACCAGTTTGGGCGCCATTTCCTTGTACCTGCCCGGCACCCGTTTGGACCAGTCCAGCGGCACTTCGAGATGGCCGTCAGCCGAAATCACCTGGTATGTGCGCATGGAGATTTTCCCCCGATATGGAAAGCTGCGATGCCCGCAATCAAAGCTACTTCCGAGCTGCCCGCGGGTACAAGCAGGCGGCGGGGCGGTTTGACGCGCGAGAGGTAAGAATGTTTACCAAAACCGAATTACCGGCCGGGATGCCTGAAATACCCCTTACCCGGCGGTGGTTATGCGCGCCTCTTTTTGCCCTCATCCGCGAAGCAATTGTGGAAGAGGGAAGCGGAACCGGAATGGTTAGTGGCGGGCGGCGGCGCGGATTTGCGACGGGGATACTTCCGCCAGCCCGCTCGCCATCAGCAGCATCAAGGTCATGCCCGACGACACCAGGCACAGCGCGGCGCCCACCTCGAATCCCAGGGCGTAGTCGCCGCTGGTTTCAAACAGCCGGCCCACCAGCAGCGGACCGGTCGCCATCCCGAAAGTCGACGCCAGCGACATCCAACCGGCCAGCGTGCCGAAGCGCTTCAGTCCCACCAGTTCGGCCAGTGCGATCGGGAATACGGTGGCCGTGACTCCGGCACTTAGACCAAAGACCACGATGAACGCTGCGACGTACAGCGGCCAGGCGGCCGAACCGCCGCCCGCCTCCATCAGCAGGATCGACGCCGCGGCCAATCCCGCCAGCATTGCGGCGGCCACCTTGCGCCCGGTAAAGCGGTCGGCGAGGATGCCGGCGAGAATCAGTCCGGGCACCGCGACCAGGTTCTGCGCGCTTTGCACCAGCGCGGCGTTGCGCGAAGTGAATCCGGCGTGAATCAAAGACGGCGTGATGAAGTAAAACAGGCTGGCCAGGCTGATGCTGCCGAAGAAAATCGCGCCAATCAGGATCCAGAAGGGAGCGCTGCGCATCGCCTCGGACGTATCCAGACCGGGCAGGTCGGCCGCCGGCGCCGCGCCCGTGTGGGCGGTTTCCACATCCGGCGGCTGGCGGCGAATCACCAGCGCCACCAGCGGCAGCGCGACCAGGGCAATCGGCAGGCTCAGGGCGAAGTAGGCCGCGCCGATACCCCTGGAATGGATGATGTAGTCGGTGATGGGCGGCAGAATCACGCCGCCGGCGGACATTCCGGCCACCGCCACCCCCATCGCGAAGCCGCGGCGCTCGCCGAACCAGCGCGCGGCGATCACGGTCAGCGGAATTGTACTGGCCATCGCGGAACCCAGCGCAATTACCACGTAGGCTGACATCATGGGCAGGAATTCGCGGGCCGCCGCCGCCAGCAGCATCCCTATTACGGTGACAATCGCGCCCAGCGTCATCACGCGATGCACCGCGAAGCGGTCCACCATCCATCCCACCACGGGCGAGGACAAACCCCATACCAGCGTAAAGACGCTGGGTACGATGACCGCGCGCGAATGGGACCATCCGTACTGGCGGATCAACGGCGTGATGAAGATTGGAATCGTATTATGGGTTCCGGCGACGATGAAGAACAGCGCCACAAACAGCGCGCCGAGTATGATCCGGCGCTGCCGATCAAGGGTTGCCATCTGAAACCGCCCCCGCCAGGTTGTGCGAATCGCGCTCAGCGGCAATCAATCCGCCGTCGCCAACCGGCAGCGCCACGCTAATTGGACGGCGTCGATCTGGCAAGCGGCGGCGGCGCTATGCCTTGCGCGCCAGACGTCTGAGTTCCTGCAGGTCGAGAATCAACTGGCGCCCCTGACGCTGCACCATGCTGCGCTGTTCCAGGTTTTCCAGCAGGGCGTGGAGCTGCTGGCGCGAGCATCCAATCATCCGCGCCAAATCCTTTTGCGTGAGCCTGAGATCCACCAGGGTGCCGCGCGCGTCGGCGAAACCGAACTTGCGTCCCAACTCCAGCAGCACGGCCGCCAGCCGCACCATCAGCGGGCCGCCCTGCGTGCTCCAGTATCGGGCCAGCAGGTCAAGCGCTCCGCCGAAGAGCAGGTAGACCGCGCGATCCAGCTCGGCGCCCGAGATTCCGATCACGGCTTCGAGAAAGGGCTTGCGCGGCAGACTGAGCAGCGTGCAGTTGCCCATCGCCTGCACGCTGACTTTGGGCGCATCCTTGAAAAACAGCTTGGTGATCAGGTCGCCGGGCCCGGCAATCGAGATCACGGTGGTATTGCGCTCATCGGCGGCATACTGCAGCCGCACCGCGCCGCGCATCACGAAGCGGACGATATCGCGCCCCACGTTGATTGTAGTGCGCGCCCTGATGCGTTCGATTTTGCCCACTTTGGCCAGTCCCAGCAGCTTGTCCTCGGACAGCCAGCCGAGCCGCCTGCGCAGCCATAACTGGCGGTCCGAAAGCCCGATATCCCTCCTGAACGGCGGCCCGGACTCGGCCAGATTAGTCCCTTGCATAATGCCATTGTTTGCATCCGGGTCATCCCGGAACGCAAGAGGTTCAGGGCCCGCAATGAGATAAATACAATGGCGGCGTACTCGGGGCTCCCTCGCCGGAGCGCAGCGGCGCGCAGGGACGGCATTGGCGCGCGCTCAGGCCTACTTAGTGTAAAAAATTTGACACAAAAGCTCGCCGGGCCAATCCGCCGCTTGATAAATCGGCGGAATCGATCCTAAGCGTAGCGCATTATCGGAGTTGTCAAGGGGAGGGCGCCGCACTCGCGGAGGACGACTTGCCCGCGGCGCCCGGGGAACCGGAAAGGAACCGCTATGCTTAGGCTACGAGGCTCGGCATTCCTGGCAGGAACAATCGGGTTGGCTCTGATGCTTGCGGCTTCCGTGCGGCCGGCGCCGGCGCAGGTCACATATGACGCCGGTATTTATAAGGCCATGGTGGATGCCTCATCGAACGCCAGCATCCCGCCCGGCACCAGAATCACGCTCGACAACTGGAAGCAATACAGGCAGTTCATGCCGCTGTTTCTGCAGGTGCTGTTCTCCGGGCAATATCCGATCAAATTCGGCCGCGAACCCGAATACAACATTACGGTGCGTCCAACGGAAACCTACCCGTACAACGACCAGTTCGCCAAAGACACGGAAAAGTTTTTCGGTCAGAGCAGGCTGGTTGCGGTGCCCAACGGGAGCTACACGGTGGCGCCGGCGGTGCAGGATTCCGGGGGCTTGCCGTTCGGCCCGAATCCCGCCCAACCGCTGCTGGCCTACAAAGTCATATACAACTTCTGGATGAGTTATCAGCCGCGAATACTCGACTACTTCGCGTTCAACTGGTTATCGGACCGCTATCACAATATCACCACGACGATCACCGACGACGTATCCTACCGGCTTTCGCATCTGAGCGAGCCCGGCTATCCGCACAACCTGCCGTATTCCGCCGGCTATCTCAGCAGCGGACGATATCTGGTGATCACTCCCGAGCAGTCGAAGTATACCACCGAGATTGAACTCACCCCGGCCGACCCGGTGAAGGACCCGGAGAGTTACGTGTTCCTGCCTTCGTTGCGCCGCGCGCTGAGGCTGTCGGCTTCAGCCAAGTGCGCGCCCATTCTGGGCACGGACTTCATCAACGACGATCCGATATTCCAGATTCCCTATTTCAAAATAACCCTGCTGGGCGAGAAGAAACTGCTGTGGCCGCTGCTGGATACGGAAGCCTCGACCAGGCCGGAATCCTATGTGATGAAAGCGTCGGGGATTCTTGGATGGCCCAAGCCGGAGATTTCGCGCTGGCAGTTGCGCGACTTCTACATCCTTGATTTGGAGCCGCTCCCGATTCTGGGCCGCTACTGCTTCAATCACAAGGTCATGTACATCGACAAGGACGGCTTCATCCAGGCGATCGTCGAGGAATTCGACCACAGCGACAAATACTGGAGAGCTTCACCATACCGCCAGCGCGTGATTGATTATCTGGGCCAGAAGACCCTGATCAGCGCGGCAGGAAGCGTGAGCAACGGGCCGGTGGATTTTCAGAACAGCCATCAGACCATCGCTTTCCAATACAACTTGACAATCGGCAACAGGGTGCCGCAGGCGCTTCAGGGCGAAGACATGGCCTTCCCGGGCTCGCTCTCGCAAGTCATGAAGTGAACTTCGCCGGATGGGAACGCACCGCGCCCATCCTATACCATCAGCGTGCCGCCGTTTACGTGCAGCAGCGCGCCGGTGTAATACGACGCCTCCTCGCTGGCGAGAAACAACGCGGTGGCGGCGAGTTCCTCGGGTTCGGCGATGCGATGCAGCGGGACCGAATCGACGATCGCCGTTTCCATGTTCGGGTCGCGATCCAGCGCCGCCTGCAGCATCGGCGTGCGGACGCCGCCGGGAGCGATGGCGTTGACCGTGATCCGGTGCGGCGCCAGTTCCAGCGCCAGCACCTTGGTCAGCATCCAGACTGCGGCCTTGCTGACGCAGTAATCGCTGCTGTTGACGGCCGGCCGCAGCGCCATGATCGAGGAGATGTTGATGATGCTGCCGCCCCGCCCCGCCTTGACCATCGCGCGCGCCACGGCGCGGTCCA
>JAJPJA010000067.1 GCA_021324455.1 Pseudomonadota bacterium
GCCACAGCGCGCCGGCCGCGATGGCCGCGCCGGATAATACAGACTCGAGCCCGCCGCGCAGCGGAATGATCGGCGCGCCCGGATCGCGCGGCGGCCGCCGCATCAGGACCGCGCTGCCCGCGCCGCTGTCGAACACCAGGGCGGAGACCGGATGCACGATCAACTCCAGCCACACCAGGTCTACCGGCAGCAATAAAATCGGCAGCTCCAGCGTCGGCGCCGCCAGCGCCAGCAGCACCAGCATGGTCTTGAATCCCGCCAGATACAGGAACGCGTGCTGGATATCGGCAAAAATCCGCCGCCCTTCCCGAATCGCCGCCACCAGCGAGCTGAAGTTGTCGTCGAGCAGGACCAAATCCGAAGCTTCGCGCGCCACCGCGGTGCCGCGCCGCCCCATGCTGACGCCGATATGCGCCCGCCGCAGCGCCGGTGCGTCGTTGATGCCGTCGCCGGTCATCGCGACGATTTCTCCCGCCGCTCTAAGCGCGTCCACGATCGCGAACTTCTGCTCGGGCTGCGCGCGGGCGAAAATCGCCGTATGCGCGATCAGGTCGCGCAGCGGTTGCCCGCTCAGGCCGTCGATCGCGTCCGCGGTTTGGATGCGGTCGTCGCTATGCGCGATCCCGGCTGCCTCGGCCACCGCGTGCGCGGTCAGCAGATGGTCGCCGGTGACCAGTTTGAGCTTGATGCCGGCGGCCTGGCATTGATGCACCGCTGCCGCAGCTTCGGGCCGCAGCGGGTCCTCGAACCCAATCAGCCCATGCAGCCTCAGGTCGCGTTCGTCGCGCTCGCGCATCCCGGTAAAACCGTCGAGCGGATCTTCAAGGTCGACCGCACCCCAGCGGCTGGCCACCGCGAGCACGCGAATTCCCGCCGCCGCCATTTCGGCATTGGCGCCGTGAGCCTGGCTGCGCTCGGCCTGAGTAGTCCGGCAATGCGCCAGTACGCCTTCCAAAGCGCCTTTGGCCACGATGCGCGACCGTGGCTTCTGCTCCGTCCCGTCACGCCTCGATTGCCATACATGCGACATGTGCTTGCCGATCGGATCGAACGGATAGTCAAAGGCGAGGGTCCATTTCTGATGCAGCCGGGGCACGTCGATGCCGTGTTCATGGCAATGCCGCAGGATCTCCTGTTCCATCGGATCGACGGGATGCGGTTCGCAGGCGAGCACCGCGGCCTCAAGCAACTCCTGCTCGTCGATGGATGGGTCCAGCACCCGATGAACCTGCAGAGAGAATGTACCGCGCGTCAGCGTGCCGGTCTTGTCCAGACAGATTTCGGTGGTCGATCCGAGGGTCTCCACGCTGGCGAGCCGCCGCACCAGAACCTGGCGCCGCGCCAGCCGCCATGCGCCGACGCTGAGGAACAGTGTGAAGACCAGCAGGAATTCCTCCGGCACGGCTGACATCGCAAGGCTGACGGCATAAAGAAAGCTGCGATCCAGCCGTTCACCCTGGACCAGCCTGAGCACGAATACGGCGGCCGCGGCGAGCAGCGCGGCGCCCAGCAGACGCGACGTCATGCGCGCGACCTTCTGCTGCAGCGGCGTGGTCCCCGAGCCGGCTTGCCGCGCAAGGCGCGCGAGCTGTCCATAGCGCGTGCGGTCGCCCGTGGCTGTCACTTCGGCAAAACCGTGGCCAGTGATGACGCGGGAGCCGGCGAACAGATTGACGGCCTCCTTATGTTCGGGGCTTTTGGCCTGCGGCTCCGCCTCGCCGCTCAGATGCGATTCGTCGACGCTCAGGTTCGCCGACCAGCGTATAACCGCGTCGGCGTGCACCATGTCACCCTCGCCCAGCAGCATCAGATCGCCCGGCACCAGCTCCTCGGCGCGGATGTCACGTTGGGCACCGTCGCGAATGACACGGGCTTTGGGCGCCGCCGCCAGCGCGAGGCTTTTGAGCGCCCGGCGCGAACGGGTTTCTATCACCAGGTCAATCCCGAGCACCGGAATGACGGCGAGCAGCAGCACCGTGCCTTCGCGGCGCTCGCCCAGCGCCATGTAAACGGATCCGCCCACCGCCAGCATGCACGCCATCGGATCGGCCAGCGTCCACAGCCATTGCCTGAAGCGGGCGAAGCCGGAGGTATGGCCAATCCGATTGGGACCGAACTGTTCCAGCCGCTGTTGCGCTGCGCGGCTGCTGAGCCCGGTCAATCCGGCTGGCAGTGAAGAAGCGGCGTCGGGATGCGGGCCGTCCTCAACCGGCATGGTAGGCATTGGGGCATCCAGTGTAATACCCGAGGTGAATCAGTCGTGGCGCTTGGCGCCGTTGAGAACGTCGAACGCCGCCGCGCGTCTGCGGTCGCGGCGCAACAGCACATAGAGGGCGCCCGCGCCGCCGTCGGTCGGCCGCGCGGTGACAAATCCCAGCACGTAGCCCGACAGCATCCCGTGCGACAGCCATTGCACAACCGCATGCTTGAGCACCGGACGTCCGCCGGGCGAACCCAGTCCGCGTCCCGGCACGACCAGCACCATGCGGCGGCCCTTGCGCACCGACTCCTGGATGAATTCGCTCAGCACCAGCCGCGAATCGGGCTGGGTCATTCCATGCAGATCCAGATGAGCTTCAAGCGGGAACTCGCCGCGCCGCAATCTTACAATCAGCCGCGGATCGAGTCCGGTCCGCGCGCCTTCGACATACTCCTCGGTTTCGGTGATATCGAATTCGCCCTGCCCGGTGACCAGGTCCGACAACTCGGCCAGTACTTCGGCGTCTTCGCTGACAATGGCGCGCGGCGGCGCGGGCTCGGTGGGCGGCGGCGCATGGCGCGGACCGTTCAGCGGCCGCACGTCGCGCAGAGCCTCGGACAGCAGTTGGGAGTCGTCGGCAGGCGGGGGCGGCACAGCGGGACGTGGCGGCGCCGATTTGGGCGCCACCGGCTTATGCTCGGGCCGCGCCTTGTAGAGCTTCTTGAGCTGCTTGAAGGGCGAGTCAAAGACCGCTTTGGGCGCCGGAGCCGGCGGCTGATCGTAATGGCGTTCCGACGGTCGTTTGCGCTTCGCCATTGCTCCAGCCCCCACTGAACATGATACCGGCTTGTTACTTGGCCGCCTGCACCTTGGGCGGCTCATCCACGGACGCCGCTTCGTTCAGGGCGTCTTTCCGGTTGTCCGCGGTGTGGACGATACCGTTGGCGGCAGCCGGTGCGGAGGCCGCTTTGCGCCGGCGCAGGAACTCGCCGATATGCTGGCGCAGCCTGTCCTGGACGTATTCAGGCGACTTGCGCGCGTCGATGGTAGTGAAGTTGAATTCCCTGGCCAAAGCGTTGAATTCGCGAATCAGCCGGCGCTGGTAGTTGCAAAACGATTCGAACAGGTCGGCGCCGTACGCCAGATGCATCCCGGATTCCCAGTAATCCATGCCCTTGCCCTCAAGCGCGCGTGGTACCAGGGATGCGACATCGACCTTGAGATAAAGCACCAGGTCGGGAACCAGCGCGAAGCCGAACAGCGACCGCGACCACGCCGGATTGGCGCCCATCAGCTTGGCCCGCGCCCACGCCGTATACATGTAGCGGTCGGCCAGCACCACCAGCCCCGCCTGCAGCGCGGGAATGATCTCGTTCTCCAGGCGGTCGGCGAAATCCGCCGCATAAAGCAGGGAAAAGGTGGTGGCGTTGAGGCGATTGCCGGCCTTGGCTTCCGAGATGGTCTCATACAACAGCGCCGAGCGGGTCCAGCGCGTGCTGACCACGCCGTAGCCTTCGACTTCGAGCCACGGCTTGAGCTGTTCGACCTGGGTGGAGCGGCCGACGTGGTCGGTGCCCTCGATTACAATCAGACTGCCTTTAAGGTTGGCCGGCTTTCTGTAGGGCAGCCCGTGCCCGTAAAAGCGACTGTCTTCCATAAGATTTCTTTGGTTCGATGCCCTGGATGACCGCCATCACCAGTTGCCGCACCAGGCGCTGCTGGTCGTCGATTTCTCTGACCGCGTCGATCACCTTGAGATCGAACTCCCGGGTCAAGGCGTCGTAAATGTCGAGCACGCGGCTTTGAAATACGCGGAAGCTTTGGATGGGTTCCGACGCGAGGTGCAAGTCCATCCCCGCCTCGTAATAGCTGAGCTTCTGCCGCCCGCCCAGAATCCGTTCCAACGACACCTCTATCGGTATCCGGAAATATAGCGCAAGGTCGGGGCGGGGCGCGATACTATACACCTCCCGTACCCAGCGCGGGTCCACGCCGCGCGCCACATCGCGGGTGAAAGCGGTATAAACATAGCGGTCGGCCAGAACAATCATGCCGCCCTTGAGCGGCGGCATGATCTGGTAGATCAACCGGTCGGCGAAATCCGCCGCATGCAGCAGGCTGAAGGTGGTCGGCGTAAGCAGGTCTTTTTTCTTGCCGCGCCGAATCGCGCGCCGCACCAGGTCCGAGGAATTCCACTCGGTGAAGAAGACCCGGTAACCCTCCGCCTCCAGCCACCGATGCATCAGATGAAGCTGGGTGGATTTGCCCGAGCCGTCGATTCCTTCGACAACGATGAGCTTACCGGGATAGGGATGAGGCTGGTAAAGGCCACTCATTCATACTTTAATTGCTGGCCTTGGCCCGAAAGTAAAGCTCCAGCCCGAAACATTTTTCCCACAGCTCGGATTTGCGCTGCGCCGCCCACAATTCCAGCTCGGCGTCGCGCCCCGCCGAATCGACCACCAGTTCCAGCTTGCCGTTGCTGCGCCCCAGCCGCAGCCCCCGCACCACGCCATGATGGGTGCGGTCCAGCCCATCGGCCACGCGCAAAAACGCCGACAACGCCACGGCCAGTTTTCGATGCCGCGGGTCCAGCCCCTGCAGCTCCAAGCTCGACATCTTGGGAGGAGCGCCCTTGTGAAAACGCGCCACCACCGCCATCACCTGCAGCTCCTGCGGGTCGAAGCCGCGCAGCTCCCCCTGCGTTATGAGGTAGTGCGAATGCCGATGATGGCCGGAATGGCTGACGTACAGCCCCACATCATGGAGCAGGGCGGCGTATTCCAGCAGCTCGCGCGCATCCGCGCCCAGCCTGTGGATAGCTCTGGTGGAGTCGAACAATGAGAGCGCCAGCCGCGCGACCTGCTGCCCGTGGCCGGGTTCGGCCTGGAAGCGGCTCGCCATACCGAGCACGCTGCGGCGCCGGATGCTCGGGACATGCTCGGCTGCGCGGACGTCGCGATGGTGATGGTCGATAAAGTCGAGCAGGATACCCTCGCGCAGGGCGAATTCGCAGGCGCGCATCTCCTCGCAGCGCAGTCCGTCGAGCAGGATGGTGGCCAGCAGCGCGCCCGCCGGGATCAAATCGACGCGCCTGCGCTCCAGCCCCGGGATGCGGGCGCGCTCGCGGGCCCGGCTCTCCATGATGTTGGGAGTGATTTCGGCCAGCGCCTTACGCTCCAGTATATAGTTGTGAATTTTGTGCGGCGGCGCTCCGGTGCGCATCGCGGCCGCCATCGCAGTCAGGGTCAGCAGGGTGCCCGACGTTCCCACCATCAAGGTGGGCCGCGCCTGCCGGATGTGATCGAAAACCGGGTCCAGCTTTTCGCGTACGTAAGCTTTGAACGCGGCAATCTCGCCGGCTTTGGGCGGATCGGATTTGAAGAATCGTTCCGTCAGCCGTACCACGCCGAGCTTCAGACTCTTCTGCCAGCGGATCTTGTTGCCTTCGCCCAAAACAATTTCGATACTGCCGCCGCCGATATCGACCACCACCGGGCGGTGGCCGCGGAAATCAATCGCGTGGCGGGCGGCGGCAAAAATCAGCCGCGCCTCCTGTGCGCCGGTGATAACGTCGATGTGCAGACCCAGCCTCTCCCACGCCTGCAACACAAATTCGCCGCCGTTGGCGGCCTCGCGCACGGCGCTGGTCGCAACCGCCAGGATCGGATCGGCGCCCTGGCGCTCGGCCAGACGTTTAAAGGTACCCAGCGTTTTGAGCCCAAACTCCATGGTCTCGGGCGACAGATGCCCGCTGGTCAGGGTGCCGCGCGCCAGACCCACCATTTCCTTGGCCCGATCGAGAATCTCGAAGTCGCCCGAACGCACCCGCGCGGTCACCATGTGGATGGAATTGGAGCCGATATCGATGGCGGCGATTTTCATGGCGTTGGCAATCGCGCGCGCGCCGTTGCCGGACGCCGATATGCGCGCCGGCCGCGGCACCAGCCGCAGACTGCCGATTACTGGTCGCGTCCGCTTTCGAAGCGGAGCCGGGCGCAATATGGGTAACGCCATATCAGTCTTTTCGTCTCGCTTGATATGCGGAGAATGCGGCCAGCCGCACGCCGGTTCGGATTGCGAAAGGTCAAGGTTGTGCCGCCCCCTGCTGTCTTCGATCAATATAGTAAAGCTTTCAGGATTCGTTCGATACAGGTTTTTGTTGCGGAGATATTAACATTTCACCGTTTATTCACCGTTGCCGCCGAAGGATGCGTCTGGCATGGGCAAAACCGCATCGGCTGACCGGCGTTTGCCTTGCTGGTACGGCGGCGAGCAAAATCCTTACAAGTCGCGCTTCGATAAGATGCTCACATGCGTAGAGTCCTGCTGATTGCCGCCGTCACCCTCGGAGTCCTGCTCCTGATTGCCGCCGCGCTGATAACTTACGGCGCGCTCAATCTCAATTCCCTGGTCCGCAACAATCGCCAATACGTGCTCGATCGCGTCGGCGACAGCCTGGGCCGCAACGTTGCCGCGCAGGACGTGCAGGTCGCGCTGGGTTGGGGTGTCTCGCTGGAAGTCTCCGGCTTGCAGATCGCCGACGATCCGGCGTTCTCGCAGCGGCCGTTCATTGAGGCCAAACAGATGTCGGGCCAAATCGAACTGCTGCCCCTGCTCTCGGGTCAAATCCTGGTCACCCGGCTTGACCTCATCGACCCCCGGGTCAGGATTGTGCGCGACCGCGCCGGGCGTCTTAACGTGGCCACCCTGGGAGCGAAAAACGCCGCCGGCGCCGGACCGGCGAGAGCCTCCCGCGTCCATGCTCCAAACGCGATTCCGATCCATTTCCTGGTCCAGACGCTGACCATTCACGAAGGCACCGTGAGCTATAACGACGCCGCGGCCGCGCGGCCGATTGAGGCCGATCACCTGAGTCTCAACGTGAGCGACGTCAACCCGACGCGGCCCTTTCTGGTGAAGCTGCAACTGGCCGCACTGGGCGGGAGCAGAAATTTCTCGCTCTCCGGCAAGGTCGGTCCGTTGATGCAGCAGGGGATGTTGCAGCCGCTGGAGGCGCCGTTTTCGTTCGATCTGATCGCCGGGCCGATTCTTTTGGATCGCCTGCGCGGGATTCCTGAGCTCAGGAGCAGAATCCCCGGCAAGCTTTCGATGCCCGATCCGATCACGCTGAAGATGAAAATCAAGGGAACGCTGGACGCGGCCACCTTCGATCTGAAAAGCGATCTCAGCGCCGCGCGCCTGCTTTATCTGGGTCTGTTCAACAAACCGGCCGGGACCCCGTTTCAAATCTCCGCTGTGGGATTTCGCCGCGGCGCCGGCGTCGGCGTGTCCAATGCGGCGGTCAAGCTGGCCGGTCTGCAGGCGAAGATCAGCGAGGTGAAATTCGCGCGCGGTTCCTGGAGCGCCAAAATCGATACCAATCGGTTCGAGCTCGCGCCGATCGCGAAGATGGCGGCGGGGCTGGCCAGATACGAACTGTCCGGCAGCAGCGAAGCGCATCTGACGCTGGCGTCCGCCGCGCCGATGCCGCGCGCCTACGGTATCATCGCGATGACCGGGGTCGGACTCAAGGTGGAAGGCGGCAAGCTGCCCGGAATCAGCGCGCTGACCGGTACCGTGCGCGTCGACGGCAATTCCGCCGTGCTCGAGCCGGCCACTTTCAATCTGGGATCGGCACGGGCCGGATTGCAGGGCCAGGCCTCCTCGCTGCAGCCCCTGCGTGCGAGCTATTCCTTCAATGCCGACCGGTTCAAACTGGCTGAGCTGATGCCCGAACGCCCGCCCGATGAAGAAGTATTGCAGATGAGGGCGAACGGCACCGTGGCCGCGGCTAACGACAGTTTGACGGCGACGACCGTGCTGACTTCCACCCAGGGGATGGTTTCCAACGTGCCCTACCGCAACCTCGCCCTGCGCGCGGCGTACGACGGGCATGAGGTCAAGGTCGCGTCGCTGACGGTGGACGCCTACGGTGGTTCGATTGGATCCCGCGCGCAGGCCGGACTGATTGCGCCGCGTCCGTTTCAGGTCACTGCGAACGTCAACCAGGTGGACCTACAGCAGGCCCTCAGTGCGCAAAACTCCAGGGCGGCGGACGTCGTCAGGGGGATGCTGAGCGGACAGATAAACGCGTCGGGCAAAGGCTCCAGCTTCGAGGAGATCAAACCGACGCTGGCCGGCAATGGCCGTATTCAGATGACCCACGGCAAGCTGATCGGCGTCAACATAGTGGGGTCGGCGCTCAAGAAGATCGACGGCATCCCGGCCATCGGCACCCTGTTTACGCCGGCCATCATCGCACGCCATCCGGCGCTGTTCTCCAGCCCGGATACCGATCTCAAGCTGGTTCGGATGTCGTATGTGATGACGGGTCCGCGGGTCGCCTCGCAGGACATCATGGTCCAGGCGGAGGATTACAACGTGCTGGGTCAGGGATGGTTCGACATGGACAAGAACGTTGACCTGAACCTGCACGTGCTGATGTCGCGGCAGTTCTCCAGTGAATTGCAGGCGGAGAAGAAGAACGTCGCGTACCTTGAGGATCCGGGCGGACAGATCGAGATCCCGTTACTGATTCGGGGCAAACTGCCGCATCCGTCGATCCAGCCTGACGTGCAGTTTTTGGCCCAGCGGGCGGCCGCCCGCGCGATGCAGCAGCAGGGCAATCGGCTGCTGAATCGTTATTTGGGCAACAAGGGTTTGGGCCGGTTTTTGGGCGGCGGGGGCGCCCCCTCGGGCAAGCCTTCGGGCGGCTCGAATCCGGTTGCGCCGCTGGAAAATCTGTTTCACTGATCGGCGCCGCGGCGCTGGTCATGGATGAGCCCTGGTTGCCTGAATATGCGAGATCGGAGCGCAATTCTTCCCGTTGCGCTTTATTGCGGATCTCCTCCAGGTTTGACTTTCCACTCGTCCGGGAACAGCAGCAGCAAATCCTGTCCGAGGGAGCGCACCAGAAATCGATGCGCCTCGCCGACGGTGCGTTCCATCGCGCGCCCTCCGATCAGCCAATGTCCGCGTCCCCTGGCGATCGCCGCTGCCGCGCCGATGGATTGCGCGAACGCCGCTACCTTTTGTGCCGGGGCGAAGGTATCGACCTCGCCCGCGATTACCAGGCGCGGCGGCATGTCCGGACGCGTTGCGAAATCGATCCTTCCGGAGCTGACCTCGCGCGCCGCCCGCGCTGCGTCAGGTACCAGCGCGTTAACCATCGCGGGACGTTGAAACGGCTCCACATCGAACAGAAACTCAAACAGCGTCCGTCCGCGCGGGGGCGCCAGCGGGCGCCCAAGCCACAACGCCGGCAGCTTCGACCATCCGGAGGTCAGCGGATTGGCGCATCCGGGCACCAAAGGTCCCAGCGCGACGGCCGCTTTGAGCGGTCTGATCTCGGCCAGCTTGAGCGCAATCAATCCGCCCAGACCATGTCCCAGAACTACGGCCGGCTGGGTCATCGCGTCCAGCGCCTCGGCGGCGACGGCGAGCAGGTCGGCGAAGGTCATCGCACCCAAAGGGGGTGTGGCGCCCTGCCCGGCCACGGCGCGCAAGTCGAGAGCGTAAACTTCCCAGCCGATAGTCGCCAGATAGCCGAGCATTACGGCCTGGTGCACCGCGGTGGTGAAGAGTTCCGGGATGAGAATGATGGGCCAGGCGAATTTTTGCGGCTCTGGCCTCTCGCAGCGGCATGGGATTCGTCCGAGCCTGGTTTCCACAATGAAGGATGTTATAGCGGCGGGGAGACCGAGTAGAGCAGATGCGGCAGGCGGAAAAGGAAAGCCCCCTTTTACAAGAGGGCCTTCCCGTCTGACGAGGCATTGCGCCCCGGCCTATCTGAGCGTCAGGTCACGGCATCCTAAGCCAGCCCCCGAAACTGCTCGGGGGAGCGAAGAACTTACTTCTTCTTCTTTTTGCCGGCCTTTTTCTTCATGTCTGCTTTTAGCTTGCTTTTGGATTTGACAGACTTGGTTGTGGGTTTCTTTTTAGCTGGCATAGACACCTCCTCCTGACACGTGACCCCTCGCCTGATAGGCAACAAAAACTTATGAGTGGCAAGCTTCAGGACCACTCGACACGACGATTATAGAAACCCGTTATTAAAAGATCAACAGTATCGGCCCTCGGATTTATAAAAAAATTTTAAAACCGGAAGACCCTTTGTCCACACTTGGGTTTTACTGAATTAGAATGCCGTTCAGGCATAAGTAGACTTGAATCTTACCTCACTCCGATTTTACATTGTTACCGATGTACCGCTTAAGCCAATGGCTACGGCGCGAGTGGTTGACGCTAATGCTCGCGGCTGCCCTGATGGCGGTCAGCCTCAATCTCGCCCGCGCTCCGCATGGCTTGCGCGATCTGCTCGTCCTGCGCCACTACCACCAGCGTCTGCAATCCGAGCGCGAGCGCGAACAAGCGGAAAATCGCGAACTGCAGACCACCATCACGCGTCTGCAATCGGATGACATCTACATCCAACGCATTATCCGCAAAGAGTTGGGCTACGCCCGCTCCAACGAGCTTATTTATCGTTTCGTCAACGACAGCGGCACGCCGCCCGCCAACCCACCCTGATCGAGCTCGACCGAAGGGTGGCGCCGTTTGCCGTGACGCCGCTCCCAATGCCGCTAAAAACCGGCGCCCCGGCTGGACTGGGCGCGGCTGGGGCCCGGCTTGACTGGCATCAGGCGCTGCGATTTGTTGGCTGCCACGGGCGGAGAGGTTCCACGTGGCCTGGATACTTGCTTTTCATGTCTTCGGCGTAATTCTGTGGTTGGGCAGCTTATTGGTGCTGTCCTCATTGCTGGGGTTGGTGGCGGATGAGGTCGGCGTTTCCAAGGAGCGCTTTCTGGTCGCCGCGCGGCGCCTGTTCGATTTCAGCGCCAATGGCGGGGCGATGGCCGCCATCGGCTTCGGAATCTGGCTGATTTTCCTCGACCCCGGGGTGCTGCGCCAGGGCTGGCTGCACATCAAACTGCTGCTAGTCGTGATCGTAATAATTGTCCATGCGCGGATTTATCGTCGAATCGGCGCGCTCGAAGCGGAGCCGTCAGCCGCAAACCGGCGCGAATTCGCGATTATACACGGAGTCCTGAGCGCCCTGCTGCTGGGCATTCTATTGCTGGTTTTCCTGCGTCCTTTCTCCTGAGCGGCAAACGGCAATTCCCGCGCGCCGCGCCCCTGCTATTCAAAAACGCTCCCTCCCGTGCAAGATTGGTAATCTGTAAGGAGCCGTGGGGGGCTGTGTTCGATGCGCCGGGGACTGATACATACGCTGGGCGCTTACGCGGTGGCCTTCGCGATCATCGGATACATCGCGCGCGGGATTGCGCCGGCGCAGTTGCTGCACAACCTTTCGATGGCCAATCTGTGGGTTTTCGTACCCGCCAGCCTGGGCGCGTTCACGGTCTGGTTCGCCGGCGAGACGCTGCTGTTTGCGACCCTGTTCAGCTATTTCCACACCCGCACCAGTTTTCGCGAGATGCTGCCGGCCAACGCGGCGCAGTACTTTCTGCAACTGGTCAACACCGCGGTGGCCGGCAGCGCGCTGGTTTTGTTCATGAACCGGCGCAAGGGCATACCGTTTTTGGCCGGCGGCTGCACGCTTGTTTTTCAAGCGGTGCTGGACTTCCAGATCATGGCGGCAATGGCGCTGGCGGCGGCGGCGCTGGAACCTGCCTCGATCCTGCGTCGTTACTGGTATTACCCGGCGGCGATACTGATGGGGCTGACGCTCAACACCTGGTTCTGGATGCGCGGGCGGCCTCAATCGCGTCTGGGACAATGGTTTTACGACCGCCCTTCGATGCAGAGTTTCCGCCTCGCCCAGCCGGTGCACTACCTCCGTCTGGCCGCTATTCGCGTCGCCATTTTCATGGCCTACGGCGCGATGCTCTATTTCCAGATGAGGGGCTTCAAAGTCCGGGTGAATCCATCGCAGGTGTTCGCCTTCCTGCCCGCTGTACTGTTCTTCGACGGACTGCCGTTTACGCCGGTCGGACTGGGTCCGGTGCAGGCGATTCTGATGGCGGGTTTTGGGGCTTATGCGCCGCCGGCCCGGCTGCTGGCGATGGCGCTGTCGATCAGCTTCATGACGATCGCCTTCCAGGCGCCGCTGGGACTGGGTTCGGCGGGCGCGTTTGCCCGCGAGGTAACCGACGCGGCTGCGCGCGGTCTGCGCGGCCGGCCGGATCAAGGCCTTCGCCCGATCCAGTCCTGAGCCGGCGCCGCTAGTTGCGGTCGGACGCCGGTTCGCAGCCGCCCCCGAAACTCAGAAAGTAGAGCAATCCCCCGGGGCGATCGATTTGCAGCGTCAGCACATGCTCTCCAAAGCCGCGGCTTTCTATCGGGTAGTACAGCCGTGTTTCGGTAATCGGCAGATAGGTCTGTCCGTCGGGGCTGGTTTTAAGGTCGCTGCCGCGTGAGGCGGGATCGATAGGGTGACCGTCCTGCGAGACCGTCACCGCGAACGTTCGGCCGCTCTCCGATCCCGCCACAAGGTAAACCGATCTGGCCCGATAGCGGATCCGCATCCGATCGGGATTGTCGACGGCGGGGGATTCGGCCTGAAGATTCTCGGGCGCCGCCAGCCAATGCCCCGAGAGGTCGAATTGATCCGCGGCGAGCCCGCTCTCCGGCCGGTACCAGGCCGACGTGAGTTGCTGGTAGCCGCCGCGATTAGCCAGTCGATCCCCGCGCGAGTAACCCAGATAGGTGTCCGGAGTCGGTTCGCCGCAGGGTTGCTCGGGCGGGCTGTCGGGGCGCGGATTGAAGCGCGCCGGCGTGAAGTCAAGCTTCGGCGTCAGCTGCTTCAGCATCTGCTGGATCAGCCGTTCGAATTCGGCGTAGTCGCCCTCGCCGCAATGCGAGTAATCAAGTTGTCCATGCTGATCGATCAGGTACGCACACGGCCATCCTTCGTTATGGAATGCGGTCCAGAACCGGCGCTCGCTGTCGATCGCAATCGGAAAGGTGAGGTCGAAGCGTTGGACCGCCGCGGCAACGCGGGTGCGGTCGGCGGCGAAACTGAAATCCGGCGTGTGCACCCCGATTACCACCAGTCCCAGCGGCCGGTACAGCCTGTCCCACAGCCGCAGATAGGGCAGGGTGCGGATCGAAGCGATCGAGGTGTAATTCCAGAATTCGATCAGCGCCACCTTGCCGTGCAGGCTGGCCAGCGACAGCGGTTTAGAGTTCAACCATGCATCGGCGCTGAAGTCGGACGCCGCGATATGTTCCTCATTGATTTGCGCATCGGCCGCGACGATCCGGATCAAGAGAAGTACGGCGCACAACGCGGCCGCAATGCGGCTTGGCGGCAAACCGGAAAACCATGAGCCTTCTGCTGGCCTGCCCGGTTGCATCGCGGAAATCCCCGGTCTGTGTTCCGATCGCATCGACCTTGAGCGCCCGCGCGGCAAAAGTCAAAGGCCGGCATCGGCCTGCGGCTTGACGCGGCAGTTGCGCGTACTTACCTTCCCCTAGTAACCTAGGAGACAGAGGAAAAGTTTCATGGCCAGCGCCAATATTAAGCATGTTACTGATTCCAACTTCGAGGGCGAGGTGCTGAAGTCACCCACTCCTGTCCTGGTCGATTTCTGGGCGCCCTGGTGCGGACCCTGCAAGGCGATTGCCCCGGTGCTTGACGAACTGGCCGACGATTACGCCGGCAAACTCAAGGTAGTCAAGGTGAATGTGGACGAGAATCCCGATACGCCGGCGCGCTACGGCGTGCGCGGTATTCCCAACCTCCTGATTATCAAAGGCGGGCAGGTCAAGGATCAAATCGTGGGCGCGGTGCCCAAAGGGCATCTGGTGCGCGCCGTGGATCAGGCGCTGGCGTAAGTTTGCCGGCCTAAGTCACGGCGCGGATTGAGGCTTGAGAGGGCCGCAAGCATGCCGCATAGGCGGCGCGTTCGCGGCCTTTCTCTTTCAGCTCATTCAGCGGGGAGCAAGTCATGGCCAGGGCGAAAGATCCGGTTTGCAAAATGGAAGTGGACGAGGAACAGGCGGCCGGTCAGAGCGATTACGAGGGTCATCGATATTTCTTCTGCTCCACCGTGTGCAAGCGGAAGTTCGATCAGGATCCCGCGCGCTACGCCGCCGATTGAATGGCGGCGTCTTCATGGGCTTGCGCTCGGGCTGGGCTCTGCCTGCAGTTCGTGCCGCAGCCAGTAGCGCATCAGTTCGGTGCGCTTGCGCTCGTATATGGTCCTGACCTCGGGCGGGATGAAGGCGATCAGCGCGCTGGTGTATTCCAGCACCGGCGGCGCCAACTGCGACTGCTTAAGCAGCGCGGTATCGGTCGGCAGCGCGGCCGTCAGCAGCATCAGGATCAGACCCATTACCGCAACCGCAATCGCGCCGCCGGCGGCTCCGCCCAAAAGCCGATCGATCCATCCAAGATTGACCGTCTGCACCAAACGCATCAGGAGGGCGCCCGCGGTCTGCACGATCAGCAGCACGATCAGAAATACGATGGCATAGCCGATAACCGCGGCCACGGTCGGGGTCACGGGGAGATACTTCAGGGTGAGTTCGCGGGCCGCCGGATAATAGACTGAGGCAAAGTAGATGGCGGCGGCCAGCGCCACGATCGAACTGATCATGCGCAGCAAACCGCGTCCCAGACCGGACAGCACTCCAAGTCCGCCCACCACCACAATCGCGACGTCCAGACCGTTCATAGCGCGTGGCAGACTACACCATCGCGGTTGCCCGGATCGACAGCTTGGGGGCTGAGCGCGGCCCGCCGCTTAAACTTCGCCATTCGGACAAGCACCGCCGGTTATGCTTAAATGCTTCACATGGCGCGGACCACGATCGACCAACTCAGCCGCCATGTTGGCGCGGAAGTGACCCTGAACGGATGGCTCTATAATCGCCGTTCCAGCGGAAAGATCCACTTCCTGCTGCTGCGCGACGGCAGCGGAATCTGTCAGTGCGTGGCCTCGCGCGCCGACCTCGGCGCCGAAAGCTTCGAGCTTGCCGACCATCTGGGCCAGGAAAGCGCCCTCGAAATTACCGGGACCGTGCGGGAGGATAAGCGCGCGCCCGGCGGCTATGAGCTGTCGGTGCGATCCTTGCGCGTGATTTCCGCCGCCGCCGATTATCCGATTACGCCCAAGGAGCATGGCGTCGCCTTCCTGCTCGACCATCGCCATCTGTGGGTGCGATCCTCGCGCCAGCACGCCATCCTGCGCATCCGGGCCGAAATTGAAGCCGCGTGCCGCGATTTTTTGGACCATCGCGGATTCGTCCTGTTCGACTCCCCCATTCTGACGCCGTCGGCGTGCGAGGGCACCACCAATCTTTTCGAAATCGATTATTTCGGCGAGCGCAAGGCCTACCTGACCCAGAGCGGGCAGCTTTACGTCGAAGCCGGAGCGCTGGCCTTCGGCAAGGTCTAATGCTTCGGTCCGACCTTCAGGGCTGAGAAATCCAAAACCCGCCGCCATCTGACCGAATTCTGGATGGTAGAGCCGGAAGCGGCCTTCTTCGAGCTCGCCGACGATATGGATTTGGCCGAGGATTTCGTGGCCTATATCGTGGCCCGCGTGCTGGAACGCCGACGCGCCGAACTGCAGCTACTGGAGCGCGATCTCAGCAAGCTGCAAGCCGTGGTCAAACCCTTCCCGCGCATCAGCTACGATGACGCGATTGCGCGGCTGAGGGCCAAAGGCTTTTCAATCCAGTGGGGCGACGACCTCGGTGGCGACGAAGAAACGGCGATCTCGGAGGATTTTGATCGCCCCGTCCTGATTCATCGTTATCCGACCCAATGCAAAGCCTTCTACATGAAGCAGGACCCCGACCGTCCCGAAGTCGCTCTATGCGTGGATATGCTCGCCCCCGAAGGCTACGGCGAAATTATCGGCGGCGGGCAGCGCGAGGACGATTACGCTACCCTCAAGCGCAAGATCGAAAGCCATCAGTTGCCGCTGGAAGCTTTTCAATGGTATCTGGACCTGCGGCGCTACGGCTCGGTCCCGCATGCGGGCTTCGGGATGGGAATCGAACGGGTGGTGTGCTGGCTGTGCGGCGTGCATCATGTTCGCGAGGCAATTCCGTTCCCGCGGATGCTGGAGCGGCTCGAACCCTGACCAATTTCGCGGTTCTGGTGGAATCCCGTTCTTTTACCGAATCGATCGTTAAGCCTATTGTATGACCATGACCAAGCAAGCTTTTCTAACCGCGATCGCACTGACGGCGGCGACCCTGACCGCCTGCGCGCCTTCACGCCCGGCCGCCAGCGCCGACGCCAGTTCCACCATCTCTTCAGCCGGCCCGCAGCGTAGCCAGCCGCAGGAGCAAACCCCCTACAGTCAGCCGCTGATGGCAACCGGCGGCGACCTCGTGATGCTGCAGCGCGGGTCGTGGCGGGGCGTTGCGGGTTGAAGCTACGGACGGCCGGATTCGCGGCTGAAATCTCGTCAACCAGGCGGCCCCGCGCAACGCGGCCGCGCGCCGCTATGCGTCCCGACCGTAACCACGCTGGATCTTGACCGGGCCAAAACATGGACAACATCGTAAAACTAATCACCAACTGGCAGCTTCATCCGGTTATCGACCATTTCTCGATCGCGCTTTTAGTGGTCGCCGTGCTGATCGATATCGTGGCGTTGATTTTTTCCCAGCGCCTGTCGCTGCGGCATACGGCGCTCACTCTGATAATCATCGGCGCGATCGCGGCCGCCGCCTCCTATGGTACCGGCGACATCGAGGGCGACCGCGTCTGGAACCTGGTCAATGGCAAGGCCAGAGACGTCCTGAAGCTGCACGCCCAGCTGGGCTATTACCTGATGATCGTGTTCGCCGTGCTGGCCCTGTGGCGCATCCTGATCGAGCTGCTCGGTTTCATGCAGGCCACGCGCCAGATCTACCTCGCCCTGGCCGTGATCGCGGTGGCGGCGCTGCTCTATCAGGGCAGTCTGGGCGGAGAACTGGTTTACACCTACGGCGTCGGGACCGGACAAATGGCGGCGGGTGCGCTCAAGGCGATAGCGGTCGAAACACCTGAAGCGGCGCAATCCGCGCCGTCGGCGCCCAGCCCGATCCCGACCGTCTATGTCCCGACTTCGATGGCGACCGCGGCCGAGAGCGCTGCCCCTACTCCGGAACCCTCCCCCTCGCCGTCCGCGGCCCAGTCGCCGGCTGCGGGCAAAAGCGCGGAGCCCTCGCCCGCGCCCTCGCCGAGCCCCTCCGCATGATACTCTAACGGGATGCCGCCGCGCGGCGGTGTACGTAAGCCGGCCGATGGCGCGGCGCCCGAAACGATATTGCTGAAAGCGGCAGCGGCTTCGCCGGCGGCCGCGGCCTTGCGGAGTCCTGCGATGTTTGGAAGCAGACTGTTGACCATCGCTTTTGTGGTTTCGATCCTGGGCGGCGGATGCGCCGCGGCGCAGCCCTCCCGCTTCACCACTGAGCTCGATACCACCGGCGGAATCGGTCCCGGCGATCCGGTCGTCCACGCTGGCTCCGATATCGGCCGAGTTACCGCGGTTGCGCCGCTGGCCGGCGGAGACTCGGAGATAGGTTTCGAAGTTGACCCTTCTCACGCAGGCGAAATCCGCCAGGACACCATAATGGTGCTGTCGGCGTCCGGCGCCGCGCCCTCGCTGGAGGCGTTCACCCCCGAAGCGTCAAGCCCCGCCGCGCCTTCGGGGTTCCCGCTTGACGGTGCTTCCAACCAAACTGAATTGCAGCTCTTTATCGCCGCGCGCGGTCCCGGCAGCTATGGTCAGATGCTCGCCGATCTGATGAAGCCGCTTAACAGCCCCGCCGCGCCGCCCTCGCCCGCCGAAGTCCAGATGCAGAGCCTGCTGATGCAGCTTTCGCAGCGTACCATGGCGGCCGCCGCGGCCAGCTCCCCCGCTACTTATGCTCAGCTCGATTCGATGCGGCACGACGCCCAGGGAGTGATTCGACAACTGCGGCGCAACGGCAAGAACGCCGAAGCCGACCGTCTGCAGCAGCAGGTTGACGCCACGCTAAGCGGCGTCGGGACCCCGCCCAACACTCTTACCGTTCCGCGGACGCGTCCGCCCGGCCCCTGAAAGCGGCATCCCCCGGCGGCCTGGTTGATACCGGCTGCGCGCGGAATATCGAAGCCGCCGCTGCAAACGACGCCAGCACGGCGCGGCGCAACGGATGCGCGGTTTTTCCGATCGGCATATCCTCGCTGCGCGCACAAAAACCCGTATTGCCTACTTCTTTTCCTCCACGGAGGCAACAAAGAGCGGGCCGCCGAGCGGGACGATTGCCCCGTCTGCGTGCGACTTTCCATTCATTACTCAGTGTCAGAAATATAATCCTGATGTATGTATCCGGCGCGGCTGTACCCGATCCGCGTGTATATTCCCCTCCGCGCACAGTCCCCCAACCCTAGTATCCACGCGCCTCGCCCCCTGCCGCCCGTATCCTTGTCCGGCCTGGCTTGACGCTGTGATAAGGGCGGTGAGAAGCATCCCGGCCCTTTGTTCTGCTGCATGGATGCGGCCGATAACGGGCCTGAAACCGTACCTCTTCGCGTGACAACGGTCTGCGCCGCTTCGGAAGCGGTCGGAGAATCTGTCAGGCCTCGCGCGATTACTGTTGCAAAACGCCACATGCGTGGCAAAAAGACACATCAAACGGGTTCCTTACGAGGTTTTCCCGTCATATTCAGCCTTCACAGGGCTTGCGTTTGAAGAGCTTCAATAGCTGCTATTTCCTTTTAATAAGTCCGCAAATATAGCACGATCAGTAAGGAAACAGGTGCGGGCAGCCCCGATATCTACATATAGTCAGTATGACTATACACTGAGTACTCGCCAGTTTGACTAATTCCTGCCAATGACTTGTTTCCGCGAGAGCTTGGATAATTTCTTGCATAATACGGTTAGCTTGAAGTACCTTACTGCTGCTAGAGCTAGTCTTGCAGGTGAAGTGCGGGCCAAAGATAAAACCATCGGGGGCATACGGCCTCGGCGGTCGGCTTCTGCATTGCGTTCGCACTCATATCCGATTTGTTTTGCTCTAATGGCGGTATGGTGTCCCCGGGGTTCACCGGCCAGTCGAGGCAAACCCTGAAGAAAGGGAGCGGTATCGAAATGGACGCGCATATGGCGGCGCCGGTCCAGGACGAAGCGCAGCGGCGGGCGGAGGAGAGGCTGAGGGAGTTAAATCTTCCCCTGGATTTCATGTCCGAACTGATTCGCGACGGGACTTCCGTCGCCTTTCAGAAGGGCGAGTCGATCTTCCTGCCCGGTTCAACCGCGGACGTTCTCTACTGGGTCGTATCGGGTCTGGTTAAGGTCTACTGCCCGGCGCCCGATGGAAGCGCGCTACTCGCCCGCGTCGCGGGTCCCGGCGATTTCATCGGCTTTATCGATGTGGTGGACGCTTCCGGGCGCCGCGTCCAGTCGCTGGAAGCCCAGACCATGACCCGCACTTCGATTGCCATCTTTACCCGCGACCGCGTTCGTACGCTGCTCAAGACGCTGAGTCCGGAGAGGTTGGTGGCGTTGATGGAAAACGTCAACTCTGCGTGGTCCGCCGTGGCGTCTTCATGGATTGCGTTTCTGGGGCTGTCTTTTCGCAGACGCCTGTTATCCACTTTACAGAACCTGGCGTTGCGTTTCGGCGCGCGCGACGCGCGCGGCATTCTGCTGACCATCGAACTTTCCCACGACGATCTGGCGGAAATGATCGCAAGCTCCCGCCCGATGGTAACCAGGCTGATCGCCGAATTTGTCGAGAAGGGAATGCTCGCGCGTCAGGGCCGGCATTATATCCTGGTGAGCTCAGCTCTTAATGGCAAACACGCGGTTGGACAAGGCGTTCGATGAATCAGGCGGACTTTCAGCGCCGTCGGCGCGAATATAGTGAAGCGGACGCAGCTTGCCGTTCTCGGGACCTTTATTGAGAGGTTTACCCCGGCCGCCGACCATTGTAACACTCCGCATTCGCCGTCATTCTCTTTCTAACGTTTAGTGAAGTCTGAAATATTGTATTATCGCTTCTGCTGGATATGATGCGAGTGCCTGCCGGAACTATGCAGCGGCGCCGTCCCCGCTTGTAATTCGAAACGATTGTCTACGTTTCTAACCAAAAGGCAAAAAATCCTCATATGCGTCGCAACCGCGGCTGATCCGCTGCGGGGTTACAATTAGCCTTACTCACCGCGCCACAGGTTACGACTTGACCTTGTAATTCAACTCGCAGCCGTTAAAAATGTCTCATCGTCAACAGCTGAACGATTCAGGATTAAATCTCCCTCAGGGAAGGTGTTAATCGATTTCTGGCGCGCCGCTTCACGTGGGCCGGTAAATTCGCGTGAATTGCGACCAAATTGGACGCCCCCTCAACTGGCAGCCCCCGCTGGAACTGGAAACCTGATTTGGCGGTAAGGGCGGGATGATTGCCGTACGCTTGCGCGTTCGCTGACCGGCGGGGCCATTTCGGCCCGAACTATGCGCTCGCGGCGTTCGGGGGGCCGGTTCAGGCAATGCGCGCCGCTTATTAATCCGCCCTGGTTAAAAAGCTATGAAGGAATTGATGTTTGATCTGCTTGAGTAAAGTTGAGCGCATGCCCCTGCTATCCAGAGGAGAAGAACTGCGGGCGCTTGAACGCGCGCTGGCCGGCGCCGCCGCAAAGGAGGGCGGCGTCCTGGTTCTTTCCGGGGAACCCGGTATCGGCAAAACCACCCTGCTCAAGGAGTTGGCGGCGCGCGCCGAAGCTCAGGGATTCCGGGTTCACTTTATCAGTTCCTTGTCTCAACAGCTGCCGGCGAAGCAGCCTCTTTGGCGGCTTATCGGACGCGGTTTGACCGGACCCACCGAAAGCACTGCTTTTTCGGCGCAAACCCCGCTGCGGATTGCGGACGGCGGCGGCGCGGCGGCCGGCCCTATGCCGCTGCGCGAGGGAGTATCGGCGGCGGCGCTGCTGCCTTCGATGATCGAGCTGCTGGAGCGGTTGTCATCGGACCGGCCTCTGCTGGTCGCCGTCGACGATATACACCATGCCGACGGAGTAACGCTCGAACTGCTGCGCCTGCTGTCGCACTCGCTGGAGCGCATGCCGGTGCTTTTTGCGCTGGGCTACACCCCGTCGGGTTTTGCCGGCCGCCCGGAAGAGGGCTGGATGGTGGAAATGATCGCGGCCCGCGGCGCCTGGCTGGAGATTACCGCGCTCGACCATGAGGCGGCGGCACAGCTGCTGTGCGACGTCACCGGTTCGGTGCCGGATCAATGGGTAGTCCGGTTCATACGGCGCCTGACGGGCGGGAATCCGCGGTTTATTCTTGAATGCGGCGCCGTGGCCGCCGAGCTCCAGCGCATCCCCGAGGTCAACAGTCCCTCCGTGATTCGGATTCCCAGCGCCATCCGGGTGGCAATCAAACAGCGGCTGGGCAGGCTTACCGCTGAAGCGCGCAAGGTGCTTGAAATCGGCGCCCTGTTTCCAAACGCTTTTGACGCCCAGTTGATATCCGAAGCGGCGGATTTCGACGAGGCCGAGGCGCACGCGGCGATCGCGGAACTGCAGAGCGCCGGCCTCGTGCGTCCGGTGAGCGACCATACTTACGACTACGCGCACGAATTTACCAGGGAACTGCTTTACCGCGAAATGCCGGTTCCCAGGAGATCGTACCTCCATCGCCGGATCGCGAGCGCTCTGGAGGTTCAGGAAGCGCCGCATCTCAACGGCAATGCGCGCCAGATTGCCGAGCATCTGATGCGCAGCGGCGATCCTCAGATGCTCGATCGCGCGATTCGCTATGCTCAGTTGGCGGCCGCGCATTTCTCCAAAATACGCAATTATGTCAAGGCGGCCGAAATGTATTCCATCGCGATCGCCGCGACTGAGTCCGGAGTTACCTTTGACGCCGCGCAACTGTGCGAGTTGCTGACAGCTTTCGCCGAGGTCCAGCGCGAGCTGGGCCACATTGACGCTGCCCAGCAGACTTTTTGCCGCGCCGCAAGGCTGGCGCAGGACCTCCAAGACACGGACAAACTGGTGCGCGTCGCTCTGGGAATGCCCGATCTCGGCTGGCCGCTCGCCGAAACTTCCAACGGCGTCGCTCTGATCATGGCGGAGAAGTCGCTGGCGTCGCTGGGCGCGGCCGACAGCGCGGAAAAGGTATTGTTGACCGCCCGCGTCGCCGCGGAATCCGCCGCTCAGAAGGAACAGCGCTCCCGCAGCGAGGCTATGTTCGCTCGCGCCGTCGAGATGGAGCGCCGCCTGCCCGATCGGAACGACGGCACCATCCTCGCCCTGGCCCGGTTGCGGGACCGCATGTTGCGCCGCCCCGAGCGGATTGAGGAGCGGCTGGCGAATGCCGATGACGCCATCGAAATCGCGCGCCGTATCGGCGACAACAACGCTCTTTTCGCGTCCGCCTTTGCCAAAATGTGCGCCCTCTCGGAATTGGGCGATACCGCCTGCGCACAAGACCAGTTCGCTCTCATGCAGCATGCGGCAACCCTTGCCGATCGGCCCGCCTATCGGGTCGTGATGCTGTTTCTCAGAAGTACCCGTGCCCTCCGTCAAGGCAGACTCAATCTTGCCGCGGATCTTTGCCGTGAAGCCCGCGATATCGCCGAGGCCAACGGCCTGGAAAACCTCGCCGACCAGTACTGGACCTGTCTTGCCGTTGCGGCCAGAGAGCAGGGCAGAATCGCCGACCTCCTGCCGATCGCCGACCGTAACTGTGAAGCGCAGTCGTACTCATACAGCGCGCGCGCGGCGCTGTGCTGGCTGCACTACCAGGCCGGTAATGTTGCTCAGGCGGCGGCGCATCTCGAACATCTGGCGGCGGAGGAATTCGCGGATATCAAGAATTCTTCATGTTCAATGGCTACCGCGGCGCTGCTGGCTGAAATATCGGCGGAGTTGAAGATAGTTCCCTACGCCGCAGCGCTTTACGATTTTCTGCTGCCCTTTCGGGACCGCTACGCGATTGTTGAAACCGCCGGCGCTCCCTTCGGGTCGATGTCGCGCTACCTCGGCAAGCTCGCTGTTGCGCTTTCGAACTATGGACAGGCAGTTGCCCATTTTGAAGACGCCGTGAATTCGGACCGCAAAACCGGTGAAAGAGTATGGACCGCTTACTCAATGCTCGAAATGGCCAACTCGCTCCTGCTCCGTGGTGCCCCGGGCGACCGGGAAAGAGCCGGGGAGATCCTGAAACTGGCGGCCGCCGATGGCACAGATCTTGGCATGCATCTGCTCGGCGAACGAATCAGCAAACTCGCAGTCGGGTCGGCTCCCGCCGCGGTCGCGGCGGCCGATCCCCGACCGAATTCAACAAACAGCGAGGTTATCAGTCGAATTCCTCTTCATAAGAACAGCAACGGTGCAACTATGCTTCCCGCTCTGGCTTGTGCCCGGCTCCATCAGATGAATACAGGTTGGGAATTAAGCTACGATGGCCGTTCTTTTCGCCTCAAGGGACTCCGCGGTCTGACTATAATCGCGTATCTGCTGTCCCGCCCCGGTCAGAGCGTCAGCACGCTGGAACTTGCCTGCCTTGGGAAAAACGGCGAAGTTACCGCGGGACCCAATCCGGCCTCGGACCTGGGCCCGGTATTGGACGAGGATGCCAAACGCGCTTATCGCACCCGCGTCCAGGAGCTTAACGAACAGCTGGAGCAGGCGCGTGCCGCAGGCAATGAAACCGCGGCTTTGGAAGTCGAAGAGGAACTGTGTTTTTTAACCAGGGAAATCGCACGCGCCGTGGGCCTGTTCGGACGCGACCGCAGGACCGGGTCCGATTCCGAACGCGCCCGTGTGCGAATAACCAATTCGATCAAATTCGCGATCGCGAAAATCGCCGAGCACGAACCGGCTCTGGCTTCCTATCTGCTGCGCACCATTCGAACCGGCGCCTCCTGCTGTTATGTCCCGGACTCCGGTGCTGAAATAAACTGGGATCTGTGATCGTTTCACTCGCCGGCGCCTCGGCGGCAAAACCGTAATAGCGCCTGAATCACCTCAGTGTCCGCGCGCCGGAGTAGTCCGGCC
>JAJPJA010000096.1 GCA_021324455.1 Pseudomonadota bacterium
GAGTGCCGCTGGGCGTGTGGGTTGGAGTGCCGCTCGGAGTGCCCGTCGGGGTCGGGCTTGGGGTCCTGACAGGAGTGCCCGTCGGGGTGTGAGTCGGGGCCGGCGTGGCAGTGGGCGTGGGTGAGGCCTGGGCGCCGTCGGCAAAGGTCAGCACCGAGACCGAATATGGCGGAAAGTTGGCGGAGAAACTCGACCCGATACCGCTGACCGTGCCGCTGGCCACGTCGGCGGAGCCCGACCCGGTTTGTGCCGCGTCATCCTGCGGTATCCCGTAGGAGTATAAATTGCCGCTGGCGGCCGGACTGGCATGAGTGAGCGCGATGGCGGCGTTCAGCGTGCTGCTGGCGCTCTTGTTGATCACCAGCAGCGCCATCGTGCCGTCGCTGTGTTTGGCCGCGCACACGCTCAGCAGCGGATAGTCGCTGGACGCCGCTATGATCTGGTCGCCGCCGCGCGCGAAGTATTTCAGCAGCTTGCCCACGTAATAAGTGGGATAGGCGTCGGCGGGACCGGGCGGGTCGGCACTGTCCACGATGCCGTAGTCGCCGTAATTGCGCCATCCGTAGAGGCTGCTGGAGTTGTTGTTGCCGGTTTCCTGGCCGTTGCGCAAATCCCACCACATCACGGCGTTGAACTCGGTCTGCATCGCGGCGCACAGGCTGTCGGCCAGAAACACGCCGTTGACCAGGCTGGTGGTCTGCTTGCCCGGATTGGAATAAACGGAGTTGTTTTCCGTGCAGGCCAGTTCGACGCCCGCCCCCGCGGCGCCCAGGTAATCGTTGAGTTGCTGACGCAGGTCGGCGGCGTCGGTCGCCCAGGTTCCCGACGACAGCAGCAGACCCTGGTCGGATTCGCTTCCGGGCGCCTGCACATAGCGATGATAGATGATGAAATCGGGGGTTACGCCGAGGCTTTTCATCGTCGCCAGCATCACCGGCGTCCAGCCGTTGTGAGTCGCGCCGGTGACCGGATTGACTACCGGATGATCGGTGTAGTTGGCGTAGCTGTCCTCCCCGGTAACCGCGACCGCGCCGACTTTGATGGTCGGGTCCACCGCCTTCATCTGGCTGTAGTACTGGGCGAAGCGCTGCGCGTAGGTATAAGGGTCGTGCGGGCGCGTATTGTTGTCGGTCTCCCAGGAACCGTAAACCTCGTTGCCGACTTCCCAGTACTTAAAGCCGTAATGGTTGGCCACGTTGGAAGAATCAACCCATGAGGCGGCCTCCGCCGGCGTGCCCGATCCGTAATTGACGGTGATAAAAACCTGCGCACCCACGGTGGCGGCAACGTCGGCGAAGGCGGTGAACGGCGTTGCCCACTGCCATGTATTGTTGTCGGTGGTATTGGTCGCCCAATGGTAATCGTCAGACAGGGAGCCGCCGGGAAAGCGCAGCGCCTGATTGCCCATCTGCGCCAGCAGATCTTTGGTCGCCGCGGTGTCGAACACGTCGTCCCATACGGCGCTGTTAATCCCGAATTGACGGGGATCCACCGTGCGCACCGGCTGGGCCGCGTCGACCGTCAGATTGACGACCGAGGGGGCCGGCGCGGCGGTCAATGAAACATTATCGACGTAGAACTGCGGCTGCGTGGTGCCGCTGCGATCCTGAATCCAGAATCCGTCCACGTCAGGCTGCCCCTGGACCCCGAGCGCGGATAGCGGAATCACCACCTGTTGCCACGAATTGGCGGCCAGCGGCGCCAGATTCACAACCGTTTGCGGTGCTCCGTTCAACTCGGCCTGGATTTGGAGCAACTGGCCGCCCGTTCCTCCGCCGTTTATCCAGAAAACCAGGTTGGTGTAAAGGGTCGAATCGAAAGCGTCATGATGCAGATACAGCGCCTGCCACGGGCCGGCGCTGACCGCAATTGACGCGGTGCCGGACTGCACCGGCGCGCTGTTGCTCAGATTGACCGACGCCCAGCTCCAGTTCTGCCATCCGTTGACCAGGGCGTCGGTGTAAACGGATTGGTCGGATTGCGCTTGCGCCGTCCCCAAACCGAAAACCAGGCCGGAAACAGCAAGCAGCAACAAAACGCGCGACTTAAGCGGGCATCGGGACCGAAGAAAGACGTCATAGGCCATTTGGCAACGATTTACTACATTTGAACGCGTTTACACAAACCTGAAGCCATGCCCGGGCCGCTGCGGCCCGGTTGTGATCCGTCCTGCGCTGTTGCATAGATGGCGATAACGGCCAAGGAGGACATGACGATGGCGATCGATTTCGAACAGCGCAGCAACGGTATCGCGATTGTGACGATGAACCGTCCGGAGAAGCTCAACGCGCTCAGCAAGGACGACCTCAAGCGGTTGACCGAGGTGTTTTACGAACTGCGCACCAACCCGTCGATCCAGGTTGCGATCGTCACCGGCGCCGGGAACCGCTCCTTTACCACCGGCATGGACCTGTCGCTGGTGGGCGACCTGCATCCCGATCACTACAAGGACGTGCCCGAAGGCCTGTTGCTCAACATGGTTCCCTACATGAAGGGAATCGACATCTGGAAACCGATCATCGCGGCGGTCAACGGCCACGCGATAGCGTTGGGCGCGTGCATGCTGCTGGGCACGGATATCCGGCTGGCGGCGCCCAACGCCACCTTTGCACTGAACGAAGTGCTGTTTGCCGATCTGGCTGACGGCGGCGCGCTGCCCCGGTTGCCGCGTCAGATCCCGTTCGTGCACGCGATGAAAATCCTGCTCACCGGCGAAACCATCAGGGCCGACGAGATGCTGCGCGTTGGGCTGATCAACGAAATCGTGCCGCAGGACAAGCTGATGCCGCGGGCGCTGGAGATCGCCGAGCATCTGGTCACCAAATGCGACAAGTATTCGGTCCAGGTAACCAAGCAGGCGGTATTGCGCGGCATGGACGTCGGACTGAGCCAGGCGCTGCTGGAGGAGGCGCTGTTCAAGGAGATGCTGGAGAACCGCCACGGGTTGAAGAATCCGATGATGGCGAAATACGCCGACAAATTCCGGCGCTAGTCCGCGTTTGCCTTCTTGCAATCGCCTCTGCTGCCATCCCCCCGGGAGCGGCCCCGCGCCGGCCGGCTCCGCGCTGTGCGGCGCCTGTTGAAGGTCTTTCGGCACCCGCTTTGCGCCTGCGCTGCGCTATCTGGTAGTTTGGCGCGAACGGGTTTTCAGACGTAATGCGTATCGCACTAATCGGTCAGGCGGCTTTTGCGGAAAAGGTTTTGCATGAACTTCACGCCCGCGGCGAAGAGGTGGTTCACGTCTATGCTCCGCCCGACAGCGGCGGACGTCCGGACCCGCTTAAAACCAAAGCTTTGGAATTGGGCTTGCCGCTGAGCGAGCCGGCTTCTTTCAAAGGCGAGGAAATTTACCGCCAGTTCCAGGCGCTCCACGCCGACCTCGCGATTCTCGCCTTCGTCACCCTGATTGTGCCCGAGCGCGTACTGTATACGCCGCGGCTCAAATCGATCTGTTTCCATCCCTCGCTGCTGCCGCGGCATCGCGGTGCCAGCGCGATCAACTGGGCGATAATTCAGGGTGACAGCGAAACCGGCATTACCTGGTTCTGGCCCGACCAGGGTATCGACACCGGTCCCATCCTGATCCAGAAGCGCGTCCCGATTGGCGAGAACGATACCGTCGGTTCGCTCTACTTCAATCGCCTCTTCCCGCTGGGCGTGGAGTCGCTGTTCGAAGCCTTGGATCTGATCAGAAGCGCAAAGGCGCCGGCCATCGCGCAGGACGAAAGCCTCGCCACCTATGAACCGCCCTGCCGCGACGAGCATGCGGCGATCGATTTCAACCAGCATGCGCGCCAGGTGCATAACCTGATCCGCGGATGCGATCCGCAGCCCGGCGCTTTCGCGGTTTACGAAGGCAAACGGGTGCGCCTTTATGACGCGGTCCTGGAGCCGGGGCTGTCGTCGGGTGCGGTGGGCGAGATTGTCTCGATTGGCGGCGACGGGATGCGGATCGGGTTGGAGGGTGCGACGCTGCTGGTCAGACGCGTCCGCGTGGAGCCGAGCGCCAAAAAGATGGCGCCTGCGGATTTGGCCCAGGCCGGTGAGCTGCGCGTCGGGATGCTCGCGGACAGCTGAGCGGCCGGTGCCAGGCATCGTTGGACCGGATTGCCCTGATTTCGCCGTTGCATTACTCTTCGTGCGCAGTTGGCGATTGTTTTCGTCTTCTCTATCCTTCAGCGCAATCGCCGGAGCTTACGAAGCAGCCTTCGCGCGCAGGGCTTAGCTGAATGCGGCTGTGCATCGGAACTTCCAAGGGCATTGTGATGGTCGATCCGGACCGCGGACGAGCGCCGGTCCTGGCCCTGGCTAATCCTTCCTCGGTGTGGTGCATGGCCCAAAGCCCTGGCGAACCGCACATCATATACGTCGGTTCGGTAGAGCATACCCACATGGGCGACGGTCCGGCGTCAGGCACGTTGTCGCGTTCGATGGACGGCGGCAAAACCTGGACGGACATCACACCGGCGGGCGCGCAGGACGAGAGTATCTGGGCGGTCGCGGCGCCGCCGCAATCTCCGGGACAATTGTTTATCGGCACCACTCACGCCCGGCTGTTTCGCAGCGACGACCATGGGCGCAGCTTCAGCGAATGCACCGCGTTTCTCAAGGTTCCGGGACGCGATCGATGGACCTTTCCGCCGCCGCCCCATATTCCGCACGTGCGCTGCATCACGTTCGATCCCTCCGATCCGTCGGTCATGTTCGTGGGAGTGGAGGAGGGCGGTGTTTTCGGTTCGCCGGACCGCGGCGCCAGCTTCGAAAGCTTCAATCGCGGAATCTATCGCGATGTCCATGCGGTCGCGATCGATCCCGGCGATTCGCATCGCCTGTACGCCACTACCGGGCGCGGATTTTATCGCTTCGAGGAATCCCGCCGCGTGTGGAAATTCGTCGGGCGCGGAGTCGATCGTCCTTACGTGGTGCCGCTGCTGGTTGACGGCGGGATGATCTGCATGGCGGGGGCGGCGGGCGCTCCGCCCACCTGGATGGCGCGCGGCGCCGACTCGATGCTGTTTGTCAGTCTCGACTGCGGGCATAGCTTCGCGCCGGTGCCAGGCGCCGAAGGAATGTGGCGCGGCATGGTGATAGCGCTGCTGCGCAGCGAGCTTGCGCCCGGCAGCGTCTTTGCCGTCACCACTGACGGCAAGGTTCTGCGCTGGCGTCCGCGCGAGCAAGAAATCGCCGAAGTGGCGTCCAACCTGCCGCCCGCATACGCGCTGGCTGAACTGCCCTGATTGGACTGTGAGCCGAGGCCAGGTTCAGCGCTCAGTGGCCGGCGCCGGCCAGCATCCTCCGCAGCCGATCGATATCGACCGGCTTGGTCAAATGATGGTCGAATCCGGCTGACAGGCGACCTGATGTCCGAAGCATCGCAGCAACATGGTCAGGCTCTCGCACCGCGATGCCGGATTGGCCGCCGCGGTTGCGCAATCAGTTTTCCGCGCGCGGCCGCACCGCGCTGAACTGGCTCAACAGCATCAGGTCGTAGGCGGCCTTGAGCACACCGCCGCAGACCAGCGGCCATCCGAAACTCGACCGATTCAGCATCGCTCCCGCAAGCAGCGGGCTCAATGCGGTGGCGAGGCTGCGCGGCACGTTGGTTACGCTGGCCGCCGCCGCGCGTTCCACCGCCGGCACCACCGCCATCACATAGGACTGCCGCGCCGGTACATCCATCTGCGATAAGAACATCCGCAGCAGCAGAAACATAATCGCCAGCGGCGCGGTCGGCATGATGCCGGCCAGCACCAGGAACAGGTTGGCCGGCAGATGCGTGAATACCATCGTGTTTATCAGCCCGATGCGCTCGGCAATCCAGGCGGAGACGAATTGGGAGAAACCGGCCAGCAGCCCGGCTCCGAAGAACACCGCCGCCGCGGCCTGCGGACTGAGGTTGAAGCGGCGGAACAGCCATAACACCAGCAGCGATTGCACCACAAAGCCGCCGCCAAAGGAGTCCAGGCTGAACAGCAGCGCCAGCCGAATCACGATCGAGCGCGAATGCGCCAGCGGGGTACGCGCGCCCCCCGCCAGCGTATTCTCGGCTTGCGGTGACATCCGCAGATAACCCATCAATACCGCCACGCCGAGCAGCGCGTAACCGGCGAAGCCCAGCCGCTGCGCGCCAGCGCGGTTCCATCCGTAGTCCCGCGCCAGCATCGCGGGCATTGCGCTGAGCAGCGCGCCGATTGCACCGGTCAGGGTGGCGCAGACGTTGTACCAGGCGAAGATCCGGGTGCGATCCGCGCCTTTGACAGTCTCGGCCAAAAGCGTCTGCTCCAGCGGCAGAAACAGGCTGACGTCGCCCGCCGACGGATTGAGCGTGCCCACCACCGCAACCGCGAATACCAGCCAGAAGGAACGCGCCGCGGCGAATCCCGCCCCGGTCGCCACCATCAGCAGCGCCGCGGCCTTGAGCAGCCGCAGCGGATGCCATCCATGCGGCACAAGTCCGACCGCCAGGGTCAATGCCGCCGAGCCCAGCAGGGTCCCGGTCACGATCGCGCCGACTTCGAACGCGCTGAACCCGATTCCCTGCAGGTAGCTGACCAGCAGGATGCTGACGGCGCCGTCGCCCAACGCCCGCAGCGCCCGCGTCAGCACCAGCCATGCGGCGTCGGCGCTGGCGCTTTGCGGCAGGATCCATGCGGCCAGCCGCCAACCGCCCTTTGCGCAATCAGCCCGATCCTCGCGCATGCGAGAGAGTCTGCCTTCCGCTGAGGCCTGACGCCATGTGCGAGGCGGTGGGCGCGGGTTTTCCCCGCAATCCAGACCGTTCATGTACTACCGGAGCGGATGATAACCTGATAGCTTTCAGCCACGAGGGACATGGCCGCGATTGGGGCACCTTCATGATCAAACCTATCGTTCTAATCGGAGGCACCGCCGGCACCGGTAAGAGCACTTTGGCCCGGGAATTGGCGTGGGAAATGCGGTTCGACCACCGGCTGGGGACCGGCTTCATACGCGAGGTGGCCAAAAACTACCATTCGCCGGAAAGCTCTCCGGATCTTTACAGCTTTACCTTCAGGGCGGAGCGGCCGATCGAACATCTGACGGCGCAGGCGCGAATCCTCAAACCCGCGATCGACGGATGTATCGCGCGCGCACGCAACGAGGGCACCTCGCTGGTGATCGAAGGCAATCATCTCATACCGGAGTTGTTCCACGGCGCGCCGGTCGATCTCTATATCGTGCTGGCGGCGCCCGACGCTCGTGAGCATCAGGCGCGCCTGCACGGCCAGAGCCATGCCCGGCGGCGGCTGAGCGAATCGGACTTCGCCAACGTCCGTCTGATCGACACCTATCTGCGGGCCGAGGCGCAACGCTGCGGCGTGCCGCTGGTGCTGTACTCAAACAATTTCAGCGAAATCGTGGACCTGCTTAATTCGCGAATCGAAATATCACGATGATTGCGGTTACCGTTCCCACGCCGGGCGACGAAACTCAGCTCAAACTGGCCCAGGTGCCGGATCCGGTCCCGGGACCGCGTGACCTTCTGATCCGGGTGCGCGCCGCCGCTCTCAACCGCGCCGATTTGCTCCAGCGCCAGGGGATGTATCCGCCGCCGCCGGGCGCGCCGGACATCCTGGGCCTGGAATGCGCCGGCGAGGTAATCGAGGCCGGAAGCGAGGTCAGCGGATGGCGCGCCGGCGACCGGGTCATGGCCTTGCTGCCGGGCGGCGGCTACGCGCAGAAAGCCGTCGTCCATCACGGCAGCGCGATGCATGTGCCGGAGGCGCTCAGCGACGATGAGGCGGGCGCGCTGCCCGAAGTCTTTCTGACCGCCTTCCTGAACCTGTTCATGCTCGGCGGTATCGGCGAGGGACAGACGGCGCTGATTCACGGCGGCGGCAGCGGCGTCGGCACCGCGGCGATTGCGTTGCTCAGAGAAACGGGCGCCCGCAGCATCGTCACCGCCGGCAGCGCCGAGAAATGCGAGCGATGCCTGCGCATCGGCGCCGACGTTGCCATCAATTACAACGACGGGCCGTTCGCGCCCAAAGTCAAGACCGCCACCAACGGGCGCGGCGTCAACCTGGTCCTCGATGCGATCGGCGGCGCCTACCTGGCCCAGAACCTTGAAGTTCTGGCGCAGGGCGGACGTCTGCTGCTGATTGGTCTGATGAAGGGCGCGCGCGCCGAAATCGATTTAGCGGCCGTGCTGCGCCGCCATTTGCAGCTGACAGGCTCGACGCTGCGCACGCGCAGCGCCGGCGAAAAGGCCGCCATCGTCAATGCGTTCATCGGGCGCTTCGGCAGAGCCCTGGAGACCGGCGCTATCCGGCCCATTATCGATTGCGTGATGCCGATGGCCCAGGTGGCCGAAGCTCATCGGCGGATGCAGTCGAGCGCGCATTTCGGCAAAATCGTCCTGCGCGTCGACTGACTGCGCGCGGTCAATGCTCCAGCAGCGAAATCGCCGCGGCGATCAGAAACAGCGTCACGCACAAATATCCCCACAGCGTTACTCCCAGATCGTCCTGCTGAAGGCGGGTCCGGCACCGCTGATAGGCTGAAACAAGAACGGAAACAGGTTTCATCATCAGGCTCCCTTGCGCGCGATCACCCGGCGCGAGATTCGAACCCCTCCGTCCTGATCGACGAAAGCTGCGGGTGGCGCGTTTACCACCGCCGCACGCTCCTTATTTCATTATTATTGAGGCAGATCGGGAGTGGTATTGTTTGGGTGGCCCTGCGTTAATGATTACGCGCAAAGGATCACCGGATCGCCGACCCGGATGGTTCCCGGTGTCCGCGCGCCTGCGAATACACCGACGTATGCCTGATGATGCTGCGCGGCGGTGCGCAGAATGGCCGGAGCATGCGGCAGTTCATCCTGCGGATGGGTCGTCATTACGCATCGGATTGCCGGCCACATGTCGCCGATCCTGGCGTCGCCGATCTCCAGAACGCCGCCCAGCCATCGATCTTCGATGAATTCGCCGGCCTCATCTCCGGTATCGATCAGGATGTTGGGGCGAAAGCGCCGCGGGTCGAAGTCGGCCTCCCCGCCCTCCAGACCGCTCAGATGCCGCAGCGTGCCGGTAGCGAGCAGATGAAGCGGACCTTCGTCATAGAATTTCCACTGCGGCAGGAACGCATCGCCCCTCTGAATCGCGGCGAGGTCCTCGGGTGTGATGTGCGCCTGACGCGTGCGCTCCAAACGTACCGGATGCTTGAACAGGGCGGAGAGACGCTCGGCGCCCGCGTTTGAGTCTCCCTCGATGACGGACCCGTCGGGCAGCTCGACCCGCACCGTGCCGCCGTTTCCGTCGCCGTCCGGAGCGACGCTCCATGCGCCGCGCAACTGCAGCATCCACGGCCACATTTTGGCGCTCATGATGGCGCCGTACTTGAGTTCGCGCAGCGCAAAGGTGCGGTCGCCCAGCGCGCCCTGGTCAGTAACGGTCAACTCGCGCATCCGCTCCCCGCGCAGGGATTTAACCGGATACCGCCACAGCTCGCTGACCACTCCAACCTGGATTTCAGCCATCGGCGCCGCCCTCCATTTGCGAATAGTAGGACCGGCGTCCCCGACTGTCACGGGCGCGCGGTCGGCTTTTCGCTCGCGCCATCTGTGCAATGCCGGCTGAGCCTGAGCGGCAGGGCCCAAACCCGATGGTTGGGGGGCGGCGAGGTGATATGTTTATCTGCGGTGGATGAGAGATGAGGCTGTCCGATTTGGATTACGATTTGCCCCCCGAATTGATTGCGCAACAGCCGCTTGAGCGCCGCGACGAGGCGCGTATGGAGGTCGTGGAGCGCACGACCGGCAAAATCGAGCATTCGCGCTTCTACAAGCTCGGCCGCTATCTGCGCTCCGGCGACGTGCTGGTGCTCAATGATACCCGCGTGTTCCCGGCCCGCCTGATGGCGCGCAAGGAAAGCGGGGCCAGGGTCGAGCTGCTGTTCGTGCGCCCCGCCGATACCCCCGCCGGCGCCTGGGTAGCGATGCTGCGGACGCATCGCCCGATTGCCCCCGGCGCGCGCCTGCTGCTGGACGACGGCGACGCGCTGCGGCTGATTGGTTATCAGCGCCCGGGCCGTGCGCTGGTGGCGCAGGAGGGCGGCCGCCCGATGCCCGAACTGCTGGCGGCGTCCGGCTCGCTGGCCCTGCCGCATTACATCAAGCGCGAGGTCACTGCCGCCGACGCCGAACATTATCAGACCGTCTATGCGGCGCGCACCGGCGCCATCGCCGCGCCTACCGCGGGGCTTCACTTCACCCCGGAGTTGCTGCGTCAACTGGAGCAGGAGGGGGTGAGGACGGTGTTCGTGACCCTGCATATCGGCCCCGGCACCTTCGCGCCGCTGCGCAGTCATGAGGTCGAGGCGCACAGCATGGAGGGCGAATGGTACACGATCGCGCCGGCGGCGGCGCAAACCATCGCGCATGCGCGCCGGATCGGCGCGCGGGTAATCGCGGTGGGCACCAGCAGCGTGCGCGCGCTGGAGTCCTACGCGGTCACCGGCGATTTGGAAGGATTGACGGGGCTGTTTATCTATCCCGGGTTTCGCTTCAAACTGGTCGAGGCAATGATCACCAACTTCCACATGCCGCGCACGACGGTGCTGGCGATGGTGATGGCGTTTGGCGGCCGCGACCTGATCCTGACCGCCTATCGCGACGCCATCCGTCATCGCTATCGCTTCCTCAGCTACGGCGATTCGATGCTGATCGTGTGATGAACGGGCCGATCAAGCTCGAGTTGACCGCAACCGACGGCGCCGCGCGCCTGGGCCGCCTGACTACCGCCCACGGCGCAATCGAAACTCCGGCCTTTATGCCGGTGGGAACGCAGGCAGCGGTCAAGGCGATGGCGCCGGGCGAGCTGTGGGACATCGGCTACCGCATGATTCTGGCCAACGCCTACCATCTGGCGGTGCGTCCGGGCGCCGATCTGATTCGCGAATTGGGCGGGATTCAATCCTTCATGGGCTGGCGCGGCGCGGTCCTGACCGACTCCGGCGGGTTTCAGGCGATGAGCCTGGCGTCGATCAACCGCATCAGCGAGGAAGGTATCCGCTTCCGATCCCATCTGGACGGCAGCCCGATGCTGCTGACGCCCGAGTCCGCGCTGGACATCCAACAGAGCCTCGGATGCGACATCATGATGGCGCTGGACGAATGCACCCCGTATCCGGCCGAACCCGACCGTGCGCGGCGTTCGCTGGAACTGACCACGCGCTGGGCGCAGCGGTCGCTGCGGGCGCGCACCGCGCAGTCCCAGGCGCTGTTCGGAATCGTGCAGGGCAGCGTCTATCCGGAACTGCGCGCGCAAAGCGCCCGCCAGATCACAACGCTGGAGTTCGACGGCTATGCCGCCGGCGGCCTTTCCGTCGGCGAGCCGAAGGAACTGATGCTGGAGATGGCGCAGCTCAGCGTCTCATTCATGCCCGGGGACAAGCCGCGCTACCTGATGGGGGTCGGCGCGCCCGCCGACCTGCTGGCCGCGGTTGGGATGGGCTACGATATGTTCGACTGCGTGCTGCCGACGCGCAACGCGCGCAATGGATGCGCGTTTACCAGTGCCGGCCGCGTGTCGATCAAGCATTCGCAATATGCCAGAGACTCGCGCCCGCTGGACGAGCGTTGCGGATGCCGCACCTGTTCGACCTACAGCCGCGCCTACCTGCGCCATCTGTACCGCGCGGGAGAGATTCTTGCGGCGCGCGCGCTGACGGAACACAATCTGTTTTTTTACGCCGGCTTGATGCGCGCGGCGCGGGCTGCTATCGCCTCGGGCACATACAGCCGGCTGTGCCGATCGTTGGCCGGAGCTGTCGAAAACGACGAAATGGAATCGAACTGATGTGGTTTGAAGGTATCGCATACGCGCAGAGCGCGGCCAAAAACGCCGGGGCCGGCGAGCAGGTCATGTTCACCACCGTCATTCCGCTGGTCTTCCTGTTCGGCATCTTCTACTTTTTGTTGATCCGGCCGCAATCGCGCAAAGCCTCGGAACTGCAGAAGATGCTGGCCGCGCTCAAACGCAACGACGAAGTCGTCACCAGCGGCGGATTGATTGGCAAAATCGTCGAATTGAGCGATAAAGTCATAACCTTGGAAATCGCGCCCAATGTCCGGGTCAGGGTCGAACGCGCGCAGATCGCAGCCTTGTCGCCCTACTCCAAGTCGGTCAAAGCCGCCAGCAAGGATTGATTTTGCCGCGGCCAGACGCCGCTTAAGGGAGAAACACAAGTTTGGATAACGGAAATTTTGCCCCGGTTCTGATCCTGCTCGCACTCGGCACCGGAATTTTGTACCTCCATCTGACCAACGGGCGGGCGCTGACCCGGATGTATCTGACCGCGGTGCTGGTCGCCGCCGCCATCTTCCTGCTGGTGCCCAGCTTCTCCTCCGATCTGCCCGCGTGGTGGAAGAGCTACCTGCCCGCGCCCAAAATCCAGCTCGGACTCGATCTGCAGGGCGGTACCCATCTGCTGCTCGACGTCAAACTGGATGACGCGGTGAAAAACGCCCTGGGCCGCCGCGCCGACGACCTCAAACGCGAGCTCAAGGACGGCAAAATCGCCTTCAGCGACGTCTCGGTGGCGGGCGACGCTGTGCAGGTGAAACTGGCGGACCGCCATGACCGGAGCGCGTTCGAAGACATCGTCGCCAGGGATTTCACCGATATGGCGCTCAGCAGCTCCAGTTTCGACAGCGGCGGCGGGACATTCAGCCTGGTCTTCAAGCCTCACGATTTGATGCAGTTGCGGGCCAATGCGATGGACCAGGCGCTGGAAACCATCCGTAACCGTATCGACCAGTTGGGCGTGCGCGAAACCACCGTGGCCAAGGAGGGCGACACCGGAATCCTGGTCCAGTTGCCCGGAATCCAGGACCCGGAGCGCGCCAAGGAACTGATCGGCAAAACCGCCGTCCTGCAGTTCAAAATCGTCGATGACAGCCATAATGTCGAAGAAGCCCTCAAGGAGGGAGTCCCGCCCGGAGACCAGATCCTGTATGGACCGCCCGAGCGCGGCGGCCGCGAGCCCTACCTGGTCGAAGCTCAGACGCTCATGACCGGCGACGTCGTGACCGACGCCCGCGTGCGTCCCGGCAGCCGTCTGGAGGGGCCGTACGTATCGGTCGACCTCGATTCGCGCGGCGCGCGCATCTTCGACGCCCTGACGGCTGAGAATGTGGGCCGCCGCCTGGCCATCGTGCTGGACAATACGGTCTACTCGGCGCCGGTTATCAAGGAGCGGATTCCCGGCGGCAAGGTCCAGATTACCGGCCGCTTCTCGATCGATGAGGCTCACGACCTGGCGATCGTGCTGCGCTCCGGCGCCCTGCCGGCGCCGGTCGAAATCGCCGAGGAACGCACCGTCGGACCTTCGCTGGGACGCGACTCGATTCGTCAGGGTGAGCTGTCCTTTATCGTCGGTGCGGTGGCGGTGCTGGTCTTCATGGCGGTATATTACAGCGGCGCCGGCATCGTGGCGGACTTTGGCCTGACCCTTAACATTCTGCTGCTGATTTGCGTGATGGCCGCGATGCAGGCCACGCTTACGCTGCCCGGAATCGCCGGTATCGTCCTGACCCTGGGCATGTCGGTTGACGCCAACGTGCTGATCAACGAGCGGATGCGCGAGGAGTTGCGCAACGGCAAGGCGCCGCGTGAGGCGGTCAGGATTGGCTATGAGCGCGCCTGGTCGGCTATTCATGACTCCAATATCTCAACCTTCGTAGCCGGCCTGATCCTGTTTCAATTCGGTACCGGACCGGTCAAAGGCTTCGCCGTGACTCTGTGTGTCGGGGTGCTGACCGGCCTGTTTTCCTGCGTGGTGGTCACCCGCATCTGGTACGATTACCTGATTTCCGCCCGGAAACTGGTCCGAATCAGCGTCTAGGACGCGATGCGCTTGATCGGCCGTGGAGATACCCTATGATGAGGATGCGGAACGCTGTGGCCAACGCCCCGGCCAGGGCTCGTGGCGGGGTGTCGCTTGACTCCAAAACAGTCGTCGTACTAAAAGAACCGGGTTTTAGCCGTGGCCTCATTCAAGCATAATTCATTACCGATGAGCTTTAGCCTCATGGCTGACAAAGACGACCTGCTGCTCAACTCCCGCGAGGTGGCGTTTTTGCTGGATTTGAGCCCCGATACGGTCAACGAGTTGGCGCGCCGCAACGTGCTCCCCGCGTTCAAAAAGGGCCGCCAATGGCGCTTTCGCAAACGCGACATAACCCTTTTTAAACGGCAACTCAAAGGTCTCAATGTGGCCGCCTAGGCCGCCCCGGGACCCCTCAACAGGTTAATACCGACTACTTCAAAATAATGCCCGAACCGCACGAAAGTCGGGTCTATTCGGATTTTGCGCATTTCTATGATCGGCTCTGGGGGCGCGTGTTCGTCGACCGCGAACATGCGGTAATCGAGTCGCTTAACCTCCGCCCGGGGCAAACCGTGCTTGAGGTGGGCGTCGGCACCGGCATCTCGCTCGACGCCTATCCGCCCTACGTGCACGTGGTCGGGATCGATCCGTCGCCGGAGATGCTCGAGCACGCGCGGAACAAAATCCGCGAAAATCAACTAAAGAACATTGAAGTAAGTGTAGGCGACGCGCTTAACCTGACCGCCGCCGACAACAGTTTTGACGTGGTCTGCGCCTTCCACGTCATCACCGTCGTTCCGGACCCGGTGCGCATGATGCAGGAGATGTATCGCGTGTGCAAACCGGGCGGCCGCATTGTCATCATCAACCACTTCCGCAGCGAAAACCCGATTCTCGGTTTTATCACCGGTATCGCCAACCCGATCACCAAGCATCTGGGATGGACCACGCGGCTGCGCTATCGCGACGTGGCCGACGGTGTACCGCTGAAGGTCGAGCGCCGGGACAAGACCTCGCGCTACTCGTTCCACACCATAATCGTGCTGCGCAAGGAAGCCTGAGCGCGCTGAAATGCGCTACGGCTTCGATGTTGCGCGGTACGCTGTCCACTCGTATCCCCGCGTTGACACCTTCACGGCGGTTCGCTACTCGTTAGCCGCTTGGTAAGCGGTGCGAAACGTGGCTGATACGCCGATAAAATCCGACGCCGACGAGCGGCAGGTCGAGGAGCTCGCGCGTGAGCTGGCGCGCCGGCTACGCGGCATGAAGAGCCGCCAGGAGCTGACCGATTACGCCGTCAGCATGCTGCGCGACAGCGCCGAGGAGGCCCATCAGGAGGAGCAGGCGCGTCAGAGCGTGGACCGCGCGGCCCAGATCGGCTCGCTCAACACTGTCGCCTTCGGGCTGCCGCTGGCGGTGATCGGTCTGGTGCTGTGCGCGACCGGCATTCTGGCCGGGCCGGGCTTGATCATCCTGGGCGTGGCGGTGCTGATGGTGGTGTATGGGATGGCGGCGGCGATCTTCACCCGGCCGCGCAACAAGCCCGGGGACAAGGCCGCGATGTAGAAGGCCACGTTGTTTGACAAGGATCGGAAAATTAGCAAAGCTCAACGGCGGCTGAGGCTCTTTTCACATCGCGGGTTCAGCGTAAACAGCAGGTTCAGCGTAAAAGAAAAGGAACTGGTTTGGTTTTAAGGCGGCCTTCGGTATGAGTCCGGCGCCGCGGCGGAAACTCGATGGCAAAGTTCGATCTGCAGGAAGTTAAACGGCAAATCGTCGAATCCCAGGCGTGGCAGTCTATTTTCCGCCACGGCTACGAAGATACTCCCCGCAACCGTATCCTGATGGTTTCGGGCAACATCTGGCTCCATCTGCATCCCTCAAAGGTACAGCGTCATGCCACCCGCCTGCGCTTTACCTGGTGCATGGGCGGCATCACCTTTTTGCTCTTCCTGGTGACCGTTATCACCGGCATCTACCTGATGTTCTACTACCGCCCCACCGCCGAGTACGCCTACGCCGACATGAAGTACCTGGAATTCGACATGCCCTTCGGCATGTTGATGCGCAATATGCATCGATGGGCGGCGCACGGGATGGTAATCGCGGTGTGGCTGCACATGTTCCGCGTTTTTATGACCGGCTCCTACAAGCCGCCCAGGGAGTTCAACTGGGTGGTCGGCGTGATCCTGCTGGTGCTGACGCTGCTGCTGTCTTTCACCGGGTATCTGCTGCCATGGGACCAGCTGTCGATCTGGGCAGTGACGGTCGGCTCCAACATGGCGCGCGCCACGCCGCTTCTGGGGCATGAAGGTCCGTTCCACGAGGTACTGGGCGTCAATCCGATTTATGACGCGCGCGCGTTTTTGTTCGGAGGCAGTGAAATCGGTCCGCACACGCTGCTGCGGTTCTACATCCTGCATTGCATCTTCTTCCCGCTGCTGGCCAGCCTGTTCATGGCGGTGCATTTCTGGCGTATCCGCCGCGACGGCATTTCCGGACCGCTGTGATCGGTTATGAACGGTTTCATAGATTATATTGCCCGCCTCGGTATCGTCCGTGTGCTCTCGGTGCCGGTGGCGATGATCATCCTGATGTACCTGCTGTTCCGGCTGGCGGCGCCGCCCGAGGACCTGGGCGACAATGAGCAGTGAGGTTGGCAGACCCTGATTGGATTGGCGTCGCGGCGGTTATCAGCGCGGCGAGCATTATGGCGAGTATTATAAAGATGCAACGGTGCTGCTCTCTGGCAGCGATATAAGGACTCCAGCCATGGCAGACCCAACGGGCGGCAATGTTCCCTCGATGAAGATGCAGGCCGCGGGCGGCGGCGCCGCCGCGCGCAGCGCGCCCAAACCGGCGCCCGCCGCGGGCGGCAAGCGGATCGAAGTTCCAATCAAAAAGGCCGGCTCCGGCATCGAGGACAAGCTCCATACCTGGCCTTTCCTGGTGCGCAGCGAGTTTTTGATGTCGGTGGCGGTGATCGTCATCCTGGCGGTATGGTCGCTGACCATCAATGCGCCGCTGGAAGGACCGGCCAACACCACCCGCACGCCCAATCCATCCAAGGCTCCCTGGTACTTCCTGGGCTTGCAGGAGATGCTGGTTTTCTTCGATCCGTGGTATGCGGGCGTGGTGCTGCCCAGCTTCGTAATCGTCGGCCTGATGCTGATTCCGTACCTCGACATCAATCCCAAGGGCAACGGCTACTACACCTTCCGCGAACGCAAATACGAGATCCTGACCTTCCTGCTCGGATTCCAGGTGCTGTGGGTCTCCTTCATCATTATCGGCACCTTCTTCCGCGGTCCGGGATGGAACTGGTTCTGGCCCGGTCAGGTGTGGGATCCGCATCTGGTGGAATCGCTGACCAACGTTGACCTGCCCTATCTGTTCGGGTTCCGCGACTATACCGCGTCGGCGCTGTTCGGCCTGTCATGTATCGTCGCGTACTTCGTGGTCGGCTACGTGCTTTTTTATATGTGGGTGCGGGCGCGGCCGGCCAACGATCCGTGGTCGTCGTTCCCGGGCGGCGGCAAGGAGCTGCTGGAGCATTGGGGACCGGTACGTTTCGGTATTACCGGGTTCCTGTTTCTGGCCATGATCGGCGTACTGGTGAAGATGGCGCTGCGGCATGCGCTGAACATCAAGTACATCATGGTAACGCCGTGGATTAACATCTGACCTGACTGCGGCGGTGTTCTTCTTTGGCAAAATCCTCGAGGCCCTGGGCTGCGCCGACGTCGGGTTTGCGCTCTACGTCGGACTGACGCAGGAACACGGCATGGGTAAGGAACTTGAACTTGCCGCGGTCGGCATGCTGGTCTTCGGACTGGGTGTGCTGGCCGAGCGCTGGTCGGCCTCCTAACAGGGGCCGGCTGACGGCGGTTTAGATGCGGAGTAACAACACTTAGATGGCTGGGCGACTCGGGCTCGATCCCGCTGAAGAAAGCAAATCGTACAGCGCGCTGTTTGTGCTGATGGTGGCGCTGCTTCTGGCGGCTGCCGTATGGGCGATTTGGGACGACAACATCTCGCGCCGTCCCTGGAAACAGTACCAGGTCGAGTTCGACGAGCTGGCCTACAACCGCTTCATGCAAAAGGCGGCCGACGAGGACGCGCGCCTGGCCAAAAACCCCGAATACGTCAAGCTGAGCAAACAACTGGCCGCCGCCCGCAGCGCGTTCGACTCCGGCGCGACCACCGCCAGGCTCGACGCTTTGCGCGCCCAGCTCAAGGCCGCCAAAGTGGTCGCCGACGACAAGGACCAGGTTGTCCGCTTCACCAAGTCGGAGCTGACCGAACGCTGGTACGACTACAACCACGCCATTCAGGCCAACGAGGATTCCAAACCGTACAAGGATGATATCGAGCGGCTCAATCAGCGCCTGGTCGGAGAGCAGGCCGCGTCCGACGCCGCCAAGGCCCGGGTTGACTCGATCAAGGCCGAGATCGAAGCGGTCGGCGCCCAGGTCGATACTCTGACCGAAAAGCTCAAGGTCTATACCAAAAAGCGCGACGACTTCATCGACAAGGCCGACACTTACATGATCCCGGTGACGTTCAACGGCCGGGTTCTGTTCCGCTATCCGAAGATTCCGAAAATCGAGCAGACCTCGATCGACGACTTCGATCGCAATTCGTTCGATGAAGCCGTGGCCCGCGTCGATCGCTGCCAGAGCTGCCATACCGCGGAAGACAAGCGCGGTTTCGAAGACGCGCCCGAACCCTTCCGCACCCATTCCAATTACGAAGAGATTATCCTCAAGCATCCGCCCGACAAGCTGGGCTGTACGCCGTGCCATGAAGGACAGGGACCTGCGCTCAACTCGGTTGCGATGGCGCACGGCGATGTCGAGTTCTGGGAAGCCAAGCTGCTCACCGGACCCAAGATGGAGGCGCGATGCATCTCGTGCCATACCGACGTCGGCTCCCTGCGCAACGCCAAGGGCGAGCAGCTGGCGCCGCATTGGGTCGAGGGCGAGCGGCTGTTCGAGCAGATGGGATGCCACGGATGTCATCTGGTGGCCGGCTACGAAGACATGCCCAAGATTGGCCCCTATCTGAAGCTGGCCAGCGCCAAGCTGGATCCGTCGTGGACCGTGCGCTGGGTGACCAATCCGCACATCTTTCGTCCGCACACGCGGATGCCCAACTTCATGTTCACGCCCGATCAGGCCACCGCGATCGCCGCCTATCTGTTCGACAGCTCCAAAGCAGAGTCCAGCAAGTGGCTGGCCGCCCATCCGCTGCCGGCCAATTTCGACCAGGACCTGAAAGATCCGAAGATGGTCCAGGAGGGCAAGGACCTGTTCGAATCCGTCGGATGCAAGGCCTGCCATTCGGTGGACAAGGGGCAGATCGGCACTCCGGTGGGATCGTACACCCCGGTTGACTTCAAACCCGACGCGGCCCGCACCACCAAGGACTTCGCGCCCAATCTGAGCCAGATCGCCGAGAAGACCGACGGCCGATGGATCTATCTGTGGCTGAAGAACCCGCGCGACTTCTCGCCGCATACCGCGATGCCGTCGCTGCGGCTCAGCGATCACGAAGCCGAATCGCTCGCCGCCTACCTGATGACGATGGGAACCAAAAAGGTCGATCCCAACATCGCGCAAAGGCTGTCCAAACCCGAGGAAATCGCCCAGGGCAAGTCGCTCATCCGCAAGTACGGATGCTTCGGATGCCACGAGATCAACGGGATGGAGAAGGAGTCGCGCATCGGGGTTGAGCTCACCACCTTCGGCGTCAAGCATCTGGACGAACTGTTCTTCGGCGACCGCACCGATATCCCCGATACATGGGATGCGTGGACGTTCAACAAGCTGCACGACCCGCGCATCTACGCCACCGCCGACGTCGAGCAGTTGATGCCGAACTTCGAGCTGCAGGACGCCGACATCTATAATTTGCGCGTGTTTTTGGCCAGCCTGACCGGTGAAACGGTGCCCGAGCGCTATCGCGACCGGGCCAACATGCAGGCGCAGAACGAGATCGTGAACGGCCGCCGCATGGTCAACTTCTACAACTGCGTCGGATGCCACGTGATCGAGCAGCGGGGCGGCTATATCCGGCGCTTCTATGAGCAGAATCCGAATTTCGCTCCGCCCATTCTCAACGGCGAGGGGGCCAAAGTACAGCCCGATTGGCTGTACGGATTCCTGCAGGCGCCAACGCAGATTCGGCCGTGGCTGAAGCTGCGGATGCCGACCTTTCATTTCACTCCCGCGGAAGACGACACCCTGGTCAGCTACTTCGGCGCCACCGGCAACCTGGCGGTGCCCTACGTATTCGTCAATACCAACACGATCCCGCAGGACATGCTGCTTGCGGGGCAGAAGTTGATGTCCAAGGATTACTTCAACTGCTTCAGTTGCCATCAGCAGGGCGACAAGAAACCCGAAGGACCGCCCGACGGATGGGCGCCCGACCTCGCGCTTGCGCGCCATCGCCTCAATCCGCAATGGATCGCGACCTGGCTGCACAATCCGCAGGCGCTGCAGCCGGGGACCAAAATGCCGTCGTTTTACCCCGGCGGTCCCGACGACATATTCCACGGCAACGAGCAGGAGCAGATCCGGGCCATCCGCGACTACATCTTCTGGTTCGGCGACCATCCCGGAATGAGCCCAGCCGCTTCTCAGCCCGAGAAACCTCCGGTCAAGGTGAGCAGCAAGTAGCCGATTTAACTTAAACTTCTACAGAGAGGGAGCAGATGAACAAGCGAGCCTTTATCCTCACGACCATTGTTGGCGCCGCCGCGCTGAGCCTGTGCGCGCTTAGCGCCCGCGCCGAGGACGGATCGATTACCGGAACGATCAAATACGGCGGCACGGCGCCCAAGCCCAAATCGGTCGAGGTTACCAAGGACAAGGAAGTCTGCGGGCTCAAGCCGCATTTCGAGGAGGATCTGATCGTCGGCGCCGACGGCGGCATTGCCAACGCCGTGGTTTACATCGCCGACGCCAAGGCTGAACCCAAGCCCGAGACCGTCGATTTTGATCAGAAGGGCTGCGACTACCTGCCCCATGTCCTGGCGTTCCCGGCCGGCAGCACCGTCAAGATCAAGAACGACGACGGCATTCTGCACAACATCCACACCTACTCCACCAAGAATCCCTCGATTAACATCGCTCAGCCCAAATTCAAGAAGGTGGTCGATGTCAAAGTCGAGCAGCCCGAACTCATCCGGGTGACCTGCGACGCGCACGGTTGGATGCATGGATGGTGGTTCTCCGCGGCCAATCCTTACTATGCGGTCACTGACGACAAGGGTAACTTCATCATCAAGGATGTCCCTCCGGGCGATTACGAAGTCACCATCTGGCAGGAAAAGCTGGGCGAGCAGAAGCAGAAAGTCTCGGTCAAGGCGGGAGCGCCGACTACGCTTGACGTCACGATGAAGCCCAAGGCCTGACCCAGCCGCGCCAAACTCCATCGGCGCGAGTGTCAGGGGAGCGTCCTGGGCGCATTATCGTCCAGGGCGCTTCCGCATTTTGAGACATCTATCGAGGGGATCAGCGATGGCGACAATCAGACGTTTGGACCGGGTCGACGTGGGCACCGCCGATCTCAATGACGCGATCTCGGTCTACCGGCGCAACTTCGAGCTGCCCGTCACACCGGCGCCCGACGGCAAGTCGGCAACCGTCGGCATCGGCGATGCGCAAATCAACCTGATTCCGGCCAGCTCACCGGCCGAGGGCGAGGGTATGTCGGGCCTGTGGCTGCAAGCGGATGACGTCGACGCGGTGTGCGCCGCGCTGAGCAAGTCCGGCTACGCCTTCAAGCCGGTTCGCATCGCGGGAGAACGGCGCGTGTTGGAGGTCGAGCCGAAATCCGCCAACCAGGTCCCGTTGTTTATTTTCGATCGCAAGGTGTAGCAAACAGCCGTCCCGCAGCTTATTTGACCCCGATCACCATCCATTGCGCGCCGATCAGATGCTCGATACGCGTGTCACGAAAGCCCGCTTCATGCATCCATCCGCGGCAGTCCGCGCCGGTGAAGTCCAAACCGCCGGGTGTCTCGTTCGGCATGTTGAGGCTCATCAGCAGGCCGCGCTGGTCAACTCACGTCATGGCTAAGGCTGGAGCGCGAGTTCGGCTTTGCCCGTCTCCAGGTTGATTGGCGCCGAGACGTGCTCGTGAACGATCAACCACTTGCCCTTGATCTTCTTCAAGCAGTCGGTGACCCGCAATGTCACATCGATAGGTTTTCCATGAAGGTCGGTGCCGGTCACACGCTGGATGCTGTGGGTAAACGCCAGGCGGCCGTCGCTCACGACGCCCAGTTGCTCGACTTCGACCTTGACCGTCTTGTAGCCGCCAAAGAAATCCCGCCAGTCCTTGCGATACGCGTCGGCGCCGACGTACTGCAGTGGCGGAATGACGTCGAAGACCAGCAGCGCCTCGCCTGGCGCGTAGAACTTCATGATCGCCTCGGTGTCTTTGGCGTCGAACGCAGCGGCCCACGGCTCGTATAGTTTTCTGATTTGCGCCTCGTCCGAGCCCGCCGCGCGTGCCGGCAGACCCGAGGAAAGAACCAGTGCCATTACCGCGAGCATCCGAGCTGCTCCGCTCAAGACCGATGTGTGTTTCACGACTAGACCTCCCGTTTGTAGTGCCGATTGAAATTCAACTCGAAGCTCTCAAAGGCTTTGCCTTTCCATCGTCAACAGGCTCCCTTCTCAACTTGGCGGTCGCTCCGTGCAGGCGGCGGAGCGACCGCCGTCAGGTTTGGGTCCGCCAGACCGTGCTCAGACGGGCGTGGGTATATAGGGTCGCCAGTCAAAGGTGAGTAAGCCGCCGTAGTAGTTGCTGATCCGGGCGATGTGCGAGATACCATCGGTTTCGACTGCCAGGATTCCGGGATGCGTGCTGGGGACGGTCGCCGGCACCCAGCGCGCGACGATCCTGCACCCTTGCGGCAGTTTGCCCGCCAGTGGCGTTGAATCCGGCGGTGACGAACGGACCTGGTAAGGCCGGGTATGACCGGATACCAGCCAGGCTTTCCCAGAGTTTACCGTCATCAGGCCGCGACGGTGACAGGTCGATCCGAGTCGTCGCCGCGTGTTGACGACATGCCTTGCGGATTGCTCCACCGCATGCCTCCCCGAAAGCTTCGCACGACGAGAACGGCGCGATAATAGTTCCAAGCCAGCAGAATTGCAAAACGCACAAAGCTGCACCAAAGCAGCCAAAACTCGACTTTTACAGAGTCCCCAATCCGGCCGCGCAGAGCACCGCGGCTATCCGATCGCCAATGTCTCGTCGAGCCATCTCGGCAAGCTTTACGATCGCGTTTGGCTGCGCCGGGCTGGAGCCGGCGGCAGGGGCGGTGGCGAGCCAACCTTGCGTGGAACTGGTGTTTGCGGGCCGCGCACGATCGTCGCTTGATTCAGCGCTGGGGCGGGTCTAGCCTCAAATGGACTGATGAGTCCGAAATGTGATTTTGAACAACGGCGCGTAAGCGATTTGGTCAATATAGGGCCGATGCGCCTGGCCATCCGATACGCGTAGTTCCCCCTCTCCGCCCAGGAGCTCGGAGGGTTGCCGCCTATGATGTGGATTGTCCGTCTGGCCCTGCGCCGCCCGCTGTCAGTTGCGGTTATGGCGCTGTTGATGCTGGTGCTCGGAGGGCTGTCCTTTGAACTGATGAACGTCGATATTTTCCCCGCGATCAACCTGCCGGTGGTGCTGGTGGTGTGGAATTATCCGGGGCTTTCCGCGTTCGACGTGGAGCGCCGGATGGTGTTCATCAGCGAGCGCGCCTTTTCCACCACCGTAAACGGCATCGAGCATATCGAGTCCCGCTCGATCAACGGACTGGGCATTCTCAAGGTCTACTTCCAACCCGGCGTCGATTTGGGTTCGGCGATCTCGCAGATCAGCTCGGTTTCCGAAACCATTCTGACCATCCTGCCGCGCGGCACCGAGCCGCCGCAGATTATCTCCTACAACGCCGCCAACGTGCCGGTGGCGCAGCTCAACGTCTTCAGCGATACGCTTTCGACGATGCATCTGTTCGATTACGGGCTGAATTTCATTCGTATCCAGCTCTTCACCATCCCGGGCTTTTCCTCTCCCGCGCCCCTGGGCGGCGTGTCGCGCTCGATCATGGTCAATCTCGACCCGACGCTGCTCTATGGCAACGACCTGTCGGCCACCGACATCGGCAACGCCCTCTCCGCCGCCAACGTGGTGATCCCCTCGGGCACGGCCAAGATGGGCAATTACGAGAATAACGTCGATATCAATATGAGCGTGCCCCGGGTAACGGACTTCAACCAGCTCCCGGTCAGGTATTCCAGCGGCGCGCCGGTCCTTCTGGGCGACGTGGCCAACGTTACCGATTCGCATCAGCCGCAAACCAACGTGGTGCGCGTTGACGGCCGTCCCGCCACCTATCTGATGGTGATCAAGCATGCCGACGCTTCCACGCTCAAGGTGGTCGACGCGGTCAAGGCCAAGATGCCGGAGATCCGGGCGACGGCGCCCAAGGGACTCCAGGTCTCGCTCACCTTCGACCAGTCGGTATTCGTGCGCGCCGCGCTGTGGGACGTGGTCCAGGAGGCGGTCACGGCCGCGGCTCTGGTGGCCCTGATGGTGCTGGTGTTTCTCGGCTCGCCGCGCAGCATGTTGATCGTTATCACCTCGATCCCGTTGTCGATCCTGACCGCGATCGTGGGGCTGAAGCTGTCCGGCCAGACCATCAATACCATGACCCTGGGCGGTATCGCGCTGGCGGTGGGAATGCTGGTGGACGACGCCACGGTGGAAATCGAGAACATTCACCGCAATCAGGCGATGGGCAAGCCGCTGCTGGTGGCGATTCTGGACGGCGCGCGCCAGATCGCGACTCCCACCGCGGTCGGCACTCTGGCCATATGTATCGTGTTCTTCCCGGTCGTGCTGCTGACCGGCGTCGCGCGCTTTCTGTTCACCCCGCTGGCTCTGGCGGTGGTGTACGCGATGCTCACCTCCTACCTGCTCTCGCGCACCCTGGTACCGACGATGGCGCGCTACCTGCTCCCGGAAGAGCACGATGAGCATCCCGGAGGCAGGGGACTTTGGGGACGGGCGCTGCGGCGGTTTGAATCCGGATTCGGCCGGGTCCGGGAGATATATCGATTCGCGCTGGCCAAATTCATCGTCCGGCGCGGCTTTTCTCTGGCCTGCGTCGGGCTGGTGATAATCGCGTCGATGGCGCTGATGCTGATTGTCGGCCAGGATTTCTTCCCCGCGGTCGATGCCGGCATGATGCGCCTGCACGTGCGCGCACCGACCGGCACCCGCATCGAGCATTCTGAACTGCTGGTTGACGATATCGAGCGCACGATTCGGACCCTGATTCCAGCGGATGAACTCGAGCAGATCAGCGACAACATCGGGCTGCCGGTGTCTTACGATCTGGCCTTTTATCAGACCGACAGCACCGGTCCGCAGGACGCCGACATCCTGATTCAATTGAAAGCCAGGCATCGCCCGACGCGCTTTTACCAGGACCAGATCCGCCGGGTGCTGGAGGCCAGGTTCCCCAACGTCACCAGTTATTTTCAGGCCGCCGATATCACCACCCAGGTGTTGAATTTCGGTCTGCCCGCCGCCATCGACGCGCAGATTTCCGGCAACAACCTGCAATCGGATTACGACATCGCGCTGCGGCTGAAAAACCGGATGGCGCTGATTCCCGGCGTCAGCGACCTGCGTATCGCGCAGGCTCTGGACTATCCCGCCTACAAGGTCAATGTCGACCGCACCAAGGCCCTGCAGTTCGGGATTACCCAGCAGGTGGTGGCTTCCAGCCTGCTGTCGTCGCTGTCGGGCGCCAGCCTGCTGGTGCCCAACTTCTGGCTCGATCCCAAATCCGGAGTAAATTACAGCGTCATCGCCCAGATGCCGCAGCATTTGATCGACTCGATCGGCGCGCTGGCCAATGTTCCAATCACTGGAACCGGCGCCGCCAACACCATGGACGGCTACCTCGGAACGCCGTCCTCACAGCCGCAGTTGTTGGGCAATATCGCGACCTTCAAGCGCGCCTGGGACCCCGCCGTCATCGACCATTACACCGTTCAGCGCGTCATTGACGTCAACTGCGCCGTCTCCGGACGCGACCTCGGCGGCGTCGCGTCGGACGTGCAGCGCGAGATCGACGCACTGGGGCATCTGCCCGCCGGTACCAGGGTGATCATCCGCGGCCAGAGCGCCGCGATGAATCAGTCGTTCCTCACTCTCGGAGAAGGACTGATCCTCGCCATTGTCCTGGTGTATCTGCTGATGGTGGCGAATTTCCAGTCGTGGCTGGAGCCGTTCATCATCACGATGGCGGTGCCGGGCGCGCTGGCCGGCGTGCTCTGGATGCTGGTCGCGACCGGCACCACCATCAACGTCGAATCGCTGATGGGCGCGATTATGGCCGTTGGCGTGGGCGTGGCCAACGGCAACCTGCTGATCACCTTTGCCAACGAATTGCGCGAGGAAGGTTACAGTCCCGTCGCCGCCGCAATCGAGGCCGGACGTATCCGCCTGCGCCCCATCATCATGACCGCCCTGGCGATGATCCTGGGGATGCTGCCGATGGCGCTTGGTTTGGGCGCGGGCGCCGAGCAGAACGCGCCGCTGGGTCGGGCGGTTATCGGCGGTCTGGCCGCGGCCACTTTGATGACGCTGTTCGTGGTTCCCGCGATCTATTCCATCTTCAGCCGCAACCTGGTGACCAAGCAGGAGCGCGACCAGGAGATTCAGGCTCTCGAAGTTCCCGGCGCCTGACCATCTTTTCATGGAAGACGACCCCAAAGAGTTCAAGGCCCCCGAACCCGGCCGCTTCTTCTATGCCGGCTGGATCATCGCAATCGTTGTCCTGATGGCGGCGACCGCCGGACTGGTGCTGGCGCGCGAGCGCTGGCTCAATCATCAGACCACCGGACTGGCGCAAAGCGCGGCCGCCGGCCCCCACGTGCTGGTGGCGCAGGTCGCGCGCAATCCCACCACTCGTACGCTGCGCCTGCCCGTAAGCGTGCGCGGCTTCGACGAGACCGAGATCTACGCCAAGGTCCCCGGCTATCTCAAAGATATTTATGTGGACAAGGGCGACCGCGTCCGCGCCGGCCAGATCCTGGCCAGGATCGACTCGCCCGAAACCGATCAGCAGGTAGCCAACTACCGCGCCAATTACGAACTGGCCCGCATCACTCTGGAGCGCGATCGCGTGCTGCTGCAAAAGGGCGTGATCGCGCGCCAGGACTATGACAATCAGGACGCCGCGATGCGTCAGGCCAGGGCCACCCTCGAGCAGTACCGCATGCTCCAGGGATACGAAGTTATCCGCGCGCCGTTCGACGGTATCGTGTCCGCGCGCAACGTCGATCCCGGACACCTGGTGCCCGCCCCTACCGGCGGCACCAGCACCGCCGACGCGATCCTCGCTATCGCGCGGCTCAAGCCGCTGCGCGTGTTTGCCTACGTGCCGCAGAGCGTCACCCCGTTCATCAGGAACGGCGATCAGGCCGCGGTCAAGGTCAACGAATATCCGCAGCGCGAGTTCAAGGGCACGGTCACGCGGCATCCCGAGGCCCTCTCGCCCAATTCGCGCACGATGCTGGTCGAAGTCGATCTTCCCAACGACGACAACGCGCTCCTGCCCGGAATGTACGGCATGGCGACGTTTGTCGTTAACGTTGGGGAAGGCGCCCCGGTCGTGCCCGACGACGCGTTGATCTTCCGCGACGACAAGGTCTATGTGCCGATCGTGCGCAACAACCGTCTGCATCTGGCCGAGGCCACCCTCGGCTATGACAACGGCGTCGCGGTCCAGGTTACCAAAGGAGTGAATTATGGCGACCTGGTGGCGCTCAACGTCGGTCAGGCGGCGCGCGAAGGCGAGCCGGTACAGCCCGTGCGCAGCAATCAGCCCGGCGGCTGAAAATGTTTACCTGCGGGCGCAGCCGTTTGGTTCCCGCCGGTCTTCCGATTGCCACCGGACCGACGATCTGTTAGACCCAGAGCGTTCCGTTCCACGTTGGAGGAGTTCGCATCTTTGAATGCGGATTTTGAAGACGTGGCGGTCGTCCGTAAATTGAGCCGGGTGCACCCGGCTCGATAAGGGATGACAAACCTCCGGCGGTTCGGCCAAAGGAGGGGATGGAGACCACTCCCGGTGCTAGCCGCAATTCAGTTCCCGCTGTGCGACTGCCGCCCGTTTCTTGCGCTTCCCGACAATGCCGCGCCGCTGGCCCGATGGGTCGGCGCGCGCAGCGGCCAGCGCCTGGAGTTTCTCCGCGGCATCGGGCGCGTGGACCGGCCGCGGAGCGCGGAGGATCGCGCCTGGGTCGACGAGGAATTCTTCTGCCACGCGAACAGGGCCGTAAGCCTGCCCTCGCTGGAGCAGATGCGGCTGGGCGATCGGCCCGCCCAATTCATTCCCACCGGAGCCTTCTACCGCTTGCTTTACGACGGCCAGGCGGTGGCCCAGATCCATGTTGGCGTGCGGCATTCGCGATGGGCCGCGCCGCTGCGGGGCGTCGATCAACGCGCCCTGTTGCTGATCGTCGAAGACTTCCTGTACCTCCCCAGCCGCGCGGGCAAGGATTCGATTCGTCCGCTGGCGCTGCAGGGTGCGGCCGTGGCCCAGGCCTACTTTCGCGCCACCACCGAACATAACGGGGCCAACCAACCCCCGCGCATCGAGGGCATAGTCGATTACGGCAATCCCATCGTCATCGCGGAACTCGAACCGGGCGAATCCCTGGAGCCGCTGCCCGGCTGCGTCCTGGACAAGTCGCTGGTGGGGGGCGTTGAAGCCGCGATTTTCAGAATCAGGACCACCTGGGGTCCGGTGACCGTCTGCGTGCTGCGCGCCGGTGATGCGACGCCTGCGGCGCTGCGCAACCTCCGCCTGTGCGTGCTGCGCCTGCACGCCGAACGCGAAGTCCTCGACCTGGTCCTCAAGCAGATCAAACGCGGCCGCATCCCGACCAAATCCGAAAAGCTCGACGCCTACCTCAATCAGGCTACCCGCGTGGTGGCGCAAAGACAGAAGTACGGGATCGCACAGTCGGCCGTTGCCCGGGCGCTGGACGGCCAGGCGGTCCAGGCACTGCCCGTGCGCTACGAAGGTATCCGCCCGCAAATCCTGCGCAAAACCAAACAATACGATGATGCGCGCGGCCATCTGCGAGTGGTCAACACGCTGGCGGCGGACGCTCCTGCAACCCCGCTGCTCAGCGCGCAGGATACGATCGTCACCGGCGCCGGCCTTTCCGAGATAAATCAGGCCGAACTGCATTGGAACACCCGGTTTCCGCGCGACGCGGCGGCGAACGCCAGCAGGGCTATCTTCTCCTCGATCGATTACCTGCTCGAAACCGGTTTCGAGACGCTTGCCGACCCCGGCGGCCTCGCCAGCATCAGACTTGAGCACGACCGGCTGAGCGCTGAAAACATTCCGCTGGAGGTCAGCTTTAGAATCTCGGCTGACGGCGACTTGCTGCGGCCGGCCAATAAACCCGATCAGGCGCCGGCGCGCTCGATCGTCAGTCCGCCGATGCCCTGTGTTGCGGGTATCGGCACGCCGCGATTTCCCTTCATGGTGCGGGCGCCGCATTCGGGATCGATCGATTTGGAGCTGGCCGCGATCATCAAAAACGCGGTGCGATTCACTCATAGTCTGACTCTGCGCGTGATCGGATTGCCCGGCGAAGCGGAGCCGGCCCAGCCCGCACCTGATCCCTCGCCCGCGCTGCTGAAGCCAACCAGCGGCGAGCCGCTGGGGGCGGTCTCGCTGCCCGCGCAGGAGCGCACGCAGGCCACGCTGATGGTGGAGCGCGCCAGCGCCGAGGGCCGCGACTGGTTTTCGATTCAGCTCGCCTGCGCCGACTGGTCGCCGCAGGTCAATTCCGCCTGCGACATCCCGTCGATCAACAACTTCATCATCAAGATGCGCGAAACTTTGGTCGGACTCTCGCGCCAATACCGTCCGCAAACCGCGATTGGTCCGGACAGCGGCGACGCGGCGTTTGCGATCGCCGCGCCGCAGGATGCGATGCTCCAGTTTGCGCAGCTCGGCTTCCGGCTGCATCAACTGGTATTCGGCGACCCATGCGAGGACAACCGCTGGAAAATAGCGATTGAGCTGGCCGGGCTGGGACGCGGCGCTGCCGGTCCCGCACCCTTCGTCCAGGTATTCGGCAGCAACGTTCCGATTCCGTGGGCGCTGATATACGATTCGCGCGCGTATGCCTTCGTGCATGGAAACCCCGACCCCAAACGATTCCTGCGCGAGCCGCAAACCGCCGCCGACGTGGACCCGGAATGCTTCTGGGGCGCACGATGGGCGCTGTATCGTACAATCCGCCAGAAACGATGCGCCGAAGCTCTCAATCCGGCCCCCGGTGCGGGATCGCTGGTCGCCTGTGTCAACCCGCATCTGGACAAGGAAATCCAGGAAGAATCCCGCCTGGAAGCGCGCGACGGCGTCAGCGTGGTGAAGAACCAGAAGAATTTCCTGCGTGCGATCTCGGCGGCTCCCGCTTTTGTCGAGAGCCGCGATCAGTTCCATGATTTTATCTGCAGCGACGATGCCGCCCGCTGCCAGTTGCTTTACTTCTTCTGTCACGCCGAAGCCGCCCACAGTCTGATGCCGAACATGCTCGCCACTTCCAGCATTTTCGATGAAGCCGCCGCCATCCGGCTCGACGACCGCTACTCCGACAAGAAGATTTCCATCCGATGGATGGCGGAGGCGGCGCTGCAGGCGATGGTCAATGGCGGCGGTGTGGCCGGTCTGATGAAGACGAGCTTTATGCTGCGCAACCGCCCGCTGGTCTTTATGAATACATGCTCCTCGGCGGAAGGCGATGTGGCCTATCCCAGTCCGTTCATCGAGCATTTCAAGAGCACCTGGGGTGCGTCGGGTTTCGTCGGCACCGACTGGAAGATCCCCACGGTGTTTGCGGATCTTTTCGGTCGGCGGGTGCTGGACGCGATCGTGCGGTATCGGACGCCGATACTCAGTTCATTCCATCAGGTTATCTCCGCGGCCTTGAAAATGAATAATCCGTTCGGCCTCATTTACGGCATTTATGCGTCGCCGGAATGCGTCCTGCCGCGCACCGGGGGCCCGGAGGAAACACTCAATGGATAAGCAGGCGTTTGTTATCAGCGATCTGCATATCGGAGGCGGACCCGCCGATCCCCAGCTGGAGGACTTTGAACAGGATCAGGCCTTTGTAAAATTCGTCGACGCGATCGCGCGCGACGGCATTACCCTGATCGTCAACGGCGATTTCATCGACTTTATCCAGATTCCACCCTACACAATTCCTCAACCGGACTACCTGCTGTGGACCGTGCAGGCTTCGATGCAAAAGCTGCAATCCGCCGTTGCCGCGCACAGTGGATGCTTCCAGGCGCTCAAACGCTTCATTGCCGCCAACGGCCGGCTGCGCATCATGATCGGCAATCACGATCTGGACCTGGCCTGGGAAGAAGTACAAAAGCGGTTCCGTTCGCTGATCGGCGCCGCGCCGGAGCAGGCCGAATTCATTATCGGACATGATTTCTATGAGGGCGTATGGATCGAGCACGGCCACGAGTTTACTCCCGAGAACTGTCCCGTCGATCCGGTCGCCTTTTTCCATGACTGGAACGGCGACCGCTACCTTGAGCGGGTCTGGGGCACCGATTTCGTGCTGCGATTTTACAATGGCCTGGAACGCAGCCATCCTTACGCCGACAGCGTCAAACCCACCATCAGGGCGCTGTATTATGGACTCAAGAAAGGATGGGTTGGCGCGGCGGAATTATGCCGCCTGGCGCTGTTTCTGAAAGCGCGCGGGATTCTGTGGCGGGCCGCCTTGTCCGCCATGCTTGACGACAGCGCCGCGCCGGTTTCGACCGCCGCCGTGATGGCCGATCTCGACGATCCGGAATGGCAGGCTCTAATTGCCGAACGCGCCGCCGATCCCGAATTCGAACACCAGTTTCAGGCCGCGGCGCAGGCGCTCCCCGCGGACGAAAAGGAAATCCTCGGCCGCTCCGAACCGATTCGCGTGGCCGATGCTGACGCCGCCTCTCTCACCCGCGAAACGCAGGCCGCCACGCTGGGTCTGTTTCGCCCCGACCGCGAGAGCCGCGCCGCCAGGGATCGTCTGGCGAGACCCGGTGTAACTCATGTGGTGTTTGGCCATACCCACGAAGTGGTTAATGGCGGCGCCGGTGATGTAAAAGGCAGGTTGTTCAACACCGGGACCTGGATACCGCGCCTCGATCTCAATTCGCCCGAAATCAGACTTAAGATCAAACGCCAGGGCGGGCTGACGCTCGAGATGCTTAACGACAGCAAGCTGTACGTGTGCGACCGGCTTGCCGTTCACATCGTTCCGGATGAAAAGAACCAGGCGCGTGTAAAGCTGGTGGAAGTCCCCTCCTTTGAAGAATGGCGCGGCTGATGTTTCAATCTGTCGCTTGCCCCGTTGCCGCGTCCATGGTTTAACCCAGTCAACGAATCGCGAGGCAAACGATGGCCAGAAAAACCCTGATCGAAGTTGCCCTCAACGGCGCCTGGACCCGCAAATACCAGCCCAAAATTCCGGTCACCGCGAAGGAGATCGTCAAGGACGGCGTGGATTGTATCAAAGCGGGAGCCGCCGTCATTCACGCGCACACCCTTGACCCCGACTCCAGACAGAATGGCGACGTGGATAATTGCGCCGCTTTTATTGACGGCATCCGCTCCCAGGTCGACGCCATCGTTTATCCCACCATCGTCGGCAAGCCCGACCCCGCCGATCCGGCCTGGCTGTGGCGTCCCACGGTTGAACTGGCCCGCCGCGGTATTTTGGAATGGGGCGTGCTCGATCCGGGTTCGGTCAACTTCTGCCGTATCGACGCCGGGCCCTCCGGCCTGGGCGGAATGGGCGGCAGCGGCCTTTACGCAAATCCCAACAACAGCCTTGAGATGGCGGCGGGGCTCGCGGCCGAATACAAGTTCCATCCCGCCTATGCCTGCTACGAACCGGGATTCGTGCGTCAGGGCGCACTGCTCCATCGCCATCATCCGACCATGCCGGTGCCGATCTATCGGATTATGTTTTCCACCGGGATGACCTTCAGCTTTCCCCCGGAACCGTGGGCGGTCGAAGCGTATGCCAAATTGCTCGATCGATGCGCGCCCGGGTCGCCGTGGATGGTTGCCGGACTGGCGGTTGACGTGTTGCCCCTGATTCCTGTTGTCGTTGCGTTGGGCGGTGGCGTGCGGGTCGGCCTGGAGGACGCTCTGTTTGACACGCCGATGTCAAACGTCCAGATGGTCGAGGCGGCGGTCAAGGCGATTCAGAAGGCCGGCAGCGAGCCCGCCACCACCGCCGAAGTGCGGGCCGAACTCGCCCGCTATGCAATGCCCGCGGCTTAGAAAGGAACCGGCTGAGCCTGATGCGAATTGGAATTACACTGCCGGTCGAACCCTTTCAAAATCGCGGCATGATCGACCTCGTGCGCCGCCTCGAAGCGCTGGGCTACGAAGAGGTCTGGTCGCTGGAGTCGTATACCACGGAGGCATTCAGCCCGCTGGCCGCGGTTGCCATGATCAGCGACAAGATGCGGCTGGGAACCGCTATCGTGCCTGTGTTCACGCGTCCGCCGGCGCTGATCGCGATGTCGGCGATGACCGTGCAGCAGCTCTCGGGCGGACGCTTTGTGCTGGGCCTGGGCATCTCCTCGCCGCAGATAATCGGGCAATGGATGGGCGTAGCGTTCGAGCGTCCGATTGCAAGGGTGCGGGATACCGTCGCCGCGGTGCGCGCCGCGCTGAGCGGCGAAAAGGTCACCTACAAGGGCAAGACCCTGTCGGTTAACGGATTCCGCCTCGACATGGAACGCGGCACGCCGCCGCCGATCTTTCTGGCTATCCAGGGCGCGCGCATGTGCCGGCTGGCGGGCGAACTGGCCGACGGGCTGATTACCAACTTTATCACCCCGCAGGCCCTGCCCGGGATGCTGCTTCATGTCGCCGAAGGCGCGCGCACCGCGAATCGCCCCGCGCCGCGCGAAGTTGTATGCCGTATCCTGACCATTGTCGACGAGGATCCGGAGCGCGTGGCCGCCGCGATGCGCCGCCACATCACTCCGTATCTGATCACGCCCGGCTACAACAGATTTTTCGCCGAAATTGGATTCGAGCAGGAGGCCGACCAGGCTTTGCGGGCATGGAACGCCGGGGATCGCAAAAAAGCCACCGAGGTAGTCAGCGATCGGATGCTCAACGAAATCTATCTCCTGGGCAGCGGTGAGCATTGCCGCGAGCGCCTCAAGGCATTCGCCGCCGCCGGCGTCACCACGGTTGCGCTGTGGTTCGTGTCATTGGCCCGCACTCCCGAAGAACGCCGCGCAAATATATTATCCGCCATCGAAAAGCTGGCGCCGCACTGACATTTTCTCTCCCGGAAATAATCGGTACGGTCCGCCGCCGCGCAAACATCGTTTCGCCCGCCGGAGCAGCCCTTCCCGGCCGCGTCAGCGCAGCCATCTGCGCGAGGCCTGGCGGATCGATTTCAGAACGAAAATGAAGTCGTGCGAGGAACGCACTTCTCCCATCATTGCCACTTTGGACAGCATGCTCAGTTCGTCTTCGGTGATCTCGTAGCTGGTGCGCAAGGCATCGTCTTTCAGAAAACTGTCCCAGGCGGAGCCGTCCTGTGAATTCTTCGTGTCGGAAAGGAACGATGTAATCTTTGGGATAGTCAGCAACAGCAAATCATGAGAATCCAAATCCAGGGCGTCGGCAAGCTTCGCCGTCAACTGGCGGGACGGGGTGCGTTTGCCCGCCTCAAGATTCGAAATATATGAGGCCGACGAGTTGATTTTCCGGGCGAGATGCTCCTGGGTCAGGCCGAGTTGGCGGCGGCGATCCCGAATCACGTGCTCGAATTTACGCGTTGCCATTAGATGTTCCTTTATTTTGCGGTTGCTTGAGATTCCTCGCCCCCCGGCTTTCCCGCGGATATCGACAGTCGGATGACCACTTTGGCGCCTTTTCGGCGGCGTTTCTGGCTGACGGATAACCGCGCCGGTAACATTTCGATACTCGCGCCGCCGCGCCTGTCGCGATTCAGCCGGACAGCGGAATTGCCGTCCGGCAATTGGGCCGCCCGTGTGAATGCGCCTGCGATGTTTTCATTGAATCACCTCCGGTTCGGCGGATTTCGCCCGGTAAGCACGTTTGATTCGACCCAGAATCATCAAACTCTCCGGATTGAGCGTCAGCGCCTTTCGGTACTGGCTCAGCGCAAAATCGTATTGCCCGTCGGCCATCGCCGCGTCGCCCAGCGCCACGCGTTGTCTCATCAGGTCGAGATCGGCGGCCGATGCCGCGATATTCGTTTGCGATCGATCGCGGCGGGCGGCACCGCTTGCCCTCCGCAACCGGTGTCTTATGCGACGTTTGGGTGCGCTTGTCGCGGGCTGCCGCGCGGCGCCGCGTTTGCGGTTAAGTGAACCATCGGACGCCTGAGCAGCTCCGCCCCAGACGTTGGATGGAAACGAAGCAAGGTGTTCGGGCCCCTGATTTTCGTCGGCAGCCGAACCGGCCTGGATGACGGAGGCCCGTGCGATGGCCGCCCGATCATCGCGGCGACGGCGCTCGCCGCCGGTGTCATTTACGGACGAGTCGGGGCGGTCCGAAGAGATTATCGGCGACTGGCGATTGCGGCCCTGAAACAGGCGATGCTCTATCCAACTTGCTTGTGTTCTCAAACCGGACAATGCCAAAGCTATCGCGCCGAACAATGCCGCGGTGCCGACGAATCCCGCCGCCGCCGAATCACGCCTGCTCCACCCCCAATGCGCCGCGACCCGCATCAACTCGGTAAGATGCAGGGTCCCGCGGGGTTTATCCCCATGGGGCGCCGGCATCTCACAGTGCGCTGCGGCGAGTTCAACATGGCGCGGCATCACCAGCGGGCTTCCGTCCGCCTCCGCACGTGCCGCCGCAAACTGGAATAATCGCCTGATATCGCAGGCGACTCCCCTGCTGAACCAGACCACGAGGTTGAGCGCGCTTCGGGACCATCTTGCATGATTGCCCGGCTGCGTCTGCATCAGGTGGCGCAGATAGTCATGAGCTTCAGGCCTGGTGTAGCGTCCCAGCCGGCCCCGAACCCCGATCATCTGGTCGAGCCATGCGAATTTCGGGGCATTCAACAATTCGCATAGTCGCGGCTCCCCGATAAGAATTACCTGAAGACCGAGCCCTGGTTTCCTGGTCGCCACGAGCGCTCCAATCGCTTCGAGTGAATCATCGCTCAAGTCTTGCGCATTATCGAAGATCAGGATCATGCGATGTCCGGAGGCCAAATCCGCGGCGAACGACTTCAACGCCTGGCGGTGGCCATCCGCGTCGTCGCGGAGCGGATGAATATTCAATTGCTTTACGAGCAGACCGAACATCCGGCTGCGGTCAATCGTACAGTCGCTTATATGGGCGATTCGAAAGGACTTGTTCCGGTTCTTCAGAAAGGATTTGACCAGCGTCGTCTTGCCCACTCCTCGGTCGCCGGTCAGCAGGGACAGACCCTTCAGATCGTTGACGGCCTGCCATAGCGCCTGGACACCCAGACAGTACGACGCCCCCGTAAATAGAGGATAGGGTATTGCAGGTAAAACCTCGTGGTGCGGCGTTGATCGAGCATAACTCATCTCACCCTCGCATTCCCCACAGGCCTGAAATGAACGATCATCTCATATCGAGGTTCTGAAACAGGCTAAAAATGGCGCATAGTCAGCAGCGGCTGGTCACTGGCTGCTAATCGCACCTCCTTCCGGCGTGGATCAACCGGGTGTATGAGTCACAGACCGTTGGATTCGTGCGTCATGGCCTTCACGGACGTGCAATGGCAACGAATACTATGGGCAGGAATGACGTCCGCATCCGGCTGATGATGCGCACCGCCTCGCCCGGGCAAAGCAGTTGAAGTTCCGCTACTCAGCGGTTACCGGCGAGCCCGCCGATTTGGAGGAGGAGAGCGGGTCAGGTGAAGAGCGACGACAAAAGCCGGCCTGTCTGTATATTCCTCCCATAAGCCACCCGAGTAACGTGGGATTACCATAAAGCATAACAGGGGCGTTTGCAACATTTTTTCTGAGCGGCCGAAACTCTCCTGTGCGCGATGCTATCCGGCTTCATAAATAGCTATTTGTCCATGAATAATCGAATTGCTGACGTTTGAGAAAATTCAGTTATCTTACCGCCATATTTCAGCGAACCGGCGCAACCAAAAGTACGGACCGAAAGCCGCAGCTTGTGGATCGCCTGCCATGGGCCGCAGTTTTCCTGATTTACCACAACCTGAGCGAACCTGCATTATAATAAAGGCAAACAAGCGTAAGACCGATGAAATGTAAAACAACTGTGAGCTGTTCGTTTATCCTGCAAATACTAAGAGCGAAATAAAGCCTGTTGACAAACGGCACCAGCCCGTTATTCTGAAACTGCCGCAGGCAGTATCGAGTAGTTTCGGCCCCGTTAACCAGCACTTGATGTTACCGGCATCAGGAACGCGCGTATCGCCGCGCCGGCGGCTCAGCTTTATTATTCTCGTCGAGTTCTGACTGGTCGGGCACACGCTGAACGGGTGTTGCGCGGCGGTGAAGCGATGGTGGTTCAATGACACCCACAAAAAGCTCCGGACAAATTCCCAGCCAGGCCCTGCGCCGTATCCAGGCGCTGCTCTCGCAATGGAATCTCTCAGCGGCTTTTTTCGAGCAACTCATCGAACACAGCGCGTCGGGTCTTTTCGCCAGAGGCGACTGTCTCTATCAGCGCAACGCCACCGGTGACGTTGGCTATCTGATTCTCTCCGGTCTGGTGAAGGTCTTATGTCCGCTCGACGGCGCCAGGCGGGTGATCGTGAGAATTGCCGGCCCGGGTGACTTTATCGGCACCGCCGACAGCCTGCAGGACGGCGGACGGCGGGTGCAGGTGTTCCAGGCGCAGGCGATGACCGCAGTGTCGGCGGCGATCTTCACCCGCGGCCGCGTTCTGGCCCTGCTGAAAAGCTCGAACGCGGCGGAGCTCGTGGCTCTAATCGAACGGCTCAATACGGCCTGGTCCGAGCTCTTCGCCGAATGCTCCAGGTTTCTGGGTCTTGGTTTTCGTGAACGTCTTCAATCGGTTCTGGAGCAGATGGCGGCTCGTTTTGGCGTCTCGCACCCGCGCGGAATACTCCTGACGCCGGAAGTGTCTCAGGATGAACTGGCCGAGATGATCGCCTGTTCGCGGCCTCTGGTGACGCGGCTGATCGCCGAGTTCATCGAAAACGGACAACTGGTGCGCGAAGGCAGGAAATACGTATTGGTGTTTCCACGGCGCTCCGGCTCCGCGGCGGACGGCGATACGCCTTCCGCGCGGCGTGGCGGCGGCCCGGATCGGGCGGCGGATCGCGCAAATCGCGATGACGGGATCGATTGCCCGCGGCAGGCTTCTTCATCCATCCAACCGCCTACGGGTCGGCGGCCCTCCATCAGTCTGACCGCGTGGGAAAGATTCGTCGCCGACCGGCGAATCCAGCAGCGGTACAAGATAACTCCGGCCGAATTAGCGCTGCTTTCCCAGGTTGCGATGATGGGAAACGCGCAGGCTTCGGATGATTTTCTCCTGATGCTCAAGATGATCCGCAGATCGCAGGGGCGCTAGCCCTCCGGTCTTTGTCAGCGGTGATCGTGACTTCGCAGCGAGGATCGCCTAACCTCTCAGGCAGCAAGGCTGGAGACGCCCGGAATGTTCGAAGACGAAACCATCGATGTCGCCTGCCCGAAATGCGGTCACAAGAACTCGATCCTGGTCCGGGAGTTCGAGGAAAATGCCCAGACCCATTTCGTCTGCGAGAAGTGCCGCGCGCGTGTCAGGATCGAAGCTGCAGAATTCAAGCAGCGGCTGGACCAGGTGCGCCAGGAAGTGGAGTCGCTTGAGCGCGAGGCCGCGCGCGACGCGCGCCGTCCCTCCAGGCGGCCCCGCAAAGGCGATTTCCAGATCTGAATCCGGCGCTCTCCGCGTTCGGGCGGTCGGAAATGACGCTCGGAGACGGGCGCAAGCTCCTGCTCGCGTCCTTTCAATCCGATCGCCGGCGCCTTAGCCAAGATGCTGTTTGAAAAATGCAATCATCTTCGGCCACAGCTCAAACGCCGCCTTCTCGCGATAATTGGGGCGCCGATCGTTGAGGAACGCGTGGCCCGCATTCTCGAATACCTCCATCCTGGTCAGTCCGCTCTTGCCCTCTTTGTCCAGCCGCGCCCGCAGCTCCGCGCCATGGGCGGGTGAGGGATTGGCGTCCTCCGCACCGATTACCACGTACAGCGGACAGCTCAGCCCCCCGGCCAGATCTATCACGGGCGTTGGACGCGAAGGCGTGGCAGGAGAATCGGGCGTGGCCGACAGGATGAATCCGCCCCAACAGTCGATCGCGGCGTCGACCTTGGTGCTGCTGCACGCGAACAACAGCGTGGTGCGTCCGCCCATGCAGAACCCGACGCATCCGACCTTGCCGTTGTTCTCGCTCATGCCGCGGATGCGGGCGGCGGCGGCTTCCAGGTCGCGCACGATCTGGTCGTCCTGCAGGCCGAACATCTTCTGCATCACGGTGCTCATATCGCCGGGCGCCGGCGCTCCGACCCGTTGATAGAGATTGGGCGCCATCGCGATGAAGCCGGCGTTGGCAAAGCGGCCCACCAGGTCTCGAATGTGATCGTCCACGCCGAATGCTTCATGGATCACGATCACGCCGGGGTAGCGTCCGGGGTGGCGCGGCTTCGCGGTGAACGCTTCGATATTGGCTGCGTCGCTGGCGAAGGTAATCTGCTCGGTAACGATTCGCTGAGGATCTTCGACCTGTCCTGGCAGTGCCATGATGCCTGTCTCCTTGCCGTGATGGCGGCCGGTGCTTCTCCCCAATCTAGAAAAAGCGCGGCGAAAGGCAACCTTCCCAGGCGCCCGCGCGTTTGCCCAACGGCGCCGCGCGGCGATATGTTGAGCGCCCGCGCATCGATCCAGGAGGACAGAAATTCAATGAGACTTGCCAACAAAATCGCGCTTATCACCGGCGCCGGATCGGGTATGGGCCGGTCCACCGCCGTGCTCTTCGCCAGCGAAGGGGCAAAGGTCGCGGTCGCCGACCTTTCCGACCAGGGCATCAGGGAGACCGTGGCGGAAATCAAAGACAAAGGCGGCCAGGCGATTGGCCTGCGCGCCGACGTTTCCAAATCCGAAGACGTGCAGCGGATGGTCGCGGCGACCGTGGAGCAGCTCGGCCCGCCCACCGTGCTGTACAACAATGCCGGTATCGAGGGCGAATCCGCCTACCTCGCCAAAATGCCTGAAGAGGCCTTCGACCAGGTCATCGCGATCAATCTGCGCGGCGTCTTTCTGGGGATGAAATATACCATTCCGCACATGATCAAGGCGGGCGGCGGCTCGATTATCAATCAGGCTTCGATCGCCGGCCTGATTGGAGTTCGGGGCGGCGCCGGTTATGCCGCCGCCAAGGCCGGCGTGATTGCCATGACGCGCGTGGCCGCGGTGGAGAACGGCCGCTACAACATCCGCGTCAACTGCATCTGCCCGGGCGCGATCGAAACCCCCATGGCGGTGCGGATCCGAAAAGGCGTCGAGCCGCGCCAGCAGGCCATCAATCGGATTTCGGTGCTGGAGCGGATGGGCCGCCCGGAGGAAATCGCGCGGATGGCGCTGTTCCTGGCCAGCGACGAGGGATCGTTCGCCACCGGCGCGCCGTTCATAGTCGACGGCGGCTGGACGATCCTCTGAGCTCTCCGCCATCGATCGAGACGGTCGATTTTCGGGCCGAGACAGCTTCCGCTTCGCGAAACGGGCGTCTCTGTCCGCCGTCAACGCAGGTCAAGGTTGGAACATGGCGAACACAGACGCCACCCCAGGACCGGCGGCCTTTTTGGAAAATCGACCGTCTCGATGAATGAGCGACGGGCAGAGTCTCTCCTCCAAGTCAGTAGGCGGCTTCCAGCAGCGTCGTCATGTCCCTGGCTGTAACCGGAGTCTCCAAAGTGCGGGCGCCGTTGATTTCGGCCAGCACCGGCTCGATTATCTGGTCGAGTTCTTCGCGCGGCACGCCGGCTTCGCTCAGACGCGTGGGGACGTTCAGCTCGCGGATGAACTGCGCGGCGCGCTCGGCGCATCGCATCGCACCCGGACGCGGATCCGAGGCGTCAAACGGGACCTCGAAGCCTTCGGCAATCGCTTCGAACCGCTGCGGCGCGGTGTGCGCCATAAAGCGCATCACATGCGGAACCGTGATGCATGACGTGACGCCGTGGGGCACGTTCCAGCGCGCTCCAATCTGATGTCCCAGCGCATGCGAGATTCCCAGCCGGGTGTTCACCATCCCGAAAATGGAGAGCCACGCCGCGAGCTGGCACATCCCGCGATGCGCCACCTGGTCGTAACCCGGCCCCTTGAATGACGGCAGCAGATGCGCGCGCAGCAGCCTGATCGCGCGGGCGGCGAGGGTGTCGCAAATCAACTGGCGGCGCGACGAATAGGCACACTCCACCGCGTGATCCAGCGCCTTGATTCCGGTGGACGCCCACAGCCAGTCGGGAGTTTGCAGCGTCAATGCGGGATCGAGAATCACCGCCAGCGGCACCAGCCGCTCGTCGAAACGTCCGCCTTTGTGGCGCGTGGTTTCGTCGGTCATGCCGGCGCCGCCAGTGAACTCCGCCGCCGAAAGCGTGGTCGGGAGCGCAAAATTGGGCAGCTCGGGACCGGTTGCCGTGGTTTCGGCGCGGCGGAAGTCGATCGCCTGCGGAGCCCAGTCGCCGGTCATGATCGCAATCGCCACCAGCTTGGCCGCGTCGATCGGAGAGCCGCCGCCGAAACCGATCAGACAATCGGGCTGCGCCCGCCCGGCCTCTTCAACCGCCCCTGCCAGAGTTCTGGAAGGCACATGCTGTTCGATTCCGGCAAAAACGCCGGCCAGACGATCTCCGAGCGCGCTTTTCACGCGATCCATCAGCGGCGAGGCGCCGAGCGACCTGCCCGTGATGACCAGCGCGCGTTTGAGTCCCCGGCGATCCATCTCACGCCCAATGGCCGCCAGCTTGCCGGGCCCGTACAGAACCTTTTCCATCTGGGTGAAGCGGAACTCACCTTCGGGCGCCTGCATGATCTTTCTCCTTGGCCGGCCGGATTTCAGACCAGAAACTGCCACGGCCTGAACTGGCGGCGCAAGCGCCCAACACGCCTGGAGCCGGAACGCCGGACCGCAAACTCCCGCTTTTTGCAGAGATCGCCATCGCCCCGTTAGCTGCAGGCTTCCGGGCGATTACATCCTCGCTATTGGATAAACCTCTACGCGGCCCGAAGTCAGGGGAATCCTTTTCGCCCATTCCACGGCCTCATTGCGGGATGCGGCTTCGATCACGTAGTAGCCGCCGAGGAGTTCCTTGGTCTCCGTGAACGGACCGTCGATGACATCGCGGCCGCCGCCTTTGGCGGCCTGAACCCTGACCATTTCGGTGCTCGGACCCAATGGATTGGAGTCCACCAGTTTTCCCAGCCTGATGAGGTCGTCTCTTAAGCGGGAGTGTTCTTCGACGAATCTCTTCCGATCCGTGTCGGACAGAGTTTCGCCGCCTTTAATTGCCAGCAGGTACTTCATTGGTTTTGCTCCTTCCAACGGTTGATTCCCGCCATTGCGCCGTGCTCGTCCATAGTCGAACGGGGTATTACCGTATCGACATTCGAAAATAATTTTCGCGGACATGCCTGTGCCAACAAAGTCGCCTTTCGGTTCGGGAGGCGAGGGGCGATGACGTTTTGTCCGCTCCTCGTTCGCCAGCTGCTGATGATTAATGCGACGTTGAGTCAACCGCGGCGGCCGTCGATCTTTACGGCGTTTGCCTGCGGCCGATCCCCTCGCGGCCGCCTTAAGAGGCGGGCCTCGGCGCGGTGATGCAAGAGCGGATGAAAAGCGCTAAAACCAAATCGTATGCGCATTCTGACGCCCGCAAAGCGCGTCGCAGGGAGCAAACCGGCAATGGTTCATTACAAGAAAGGCCGCGTGGCAAAGCAGGCGCACGTGGCGATTCCCGAAGGACTGTTCGAGGAAGAGCACGGACGCCGCGGTTTTTTCGGCAACGTCAGCCAACTCTACCATCTGCATCCGCCGACCGAATGGATTCGCATCGAAGGTCCGATTAAACCGCGCACCATACGCACTCATCTGCTGGAGCCCGCCGATCTGCGCGACGCGCGCGGTCTGCCGATGCCGTTGTTCCGCAACGAGGACGTCGTCATATCGGTATCCCGGCGCGCCCAGCCGATGCCGTTTTGTTTTCGCAACGGCGATGGGGATGAACTGCATTTCATCCATCGCGGCAGCGGGCTGGTCCGCACCGATTATGGCCCGATGCGCTATGAGGCGGGCGATTACCTGCTGCTGCCGAAAGGGACCACATACCAGATGATTCCGGAGGGCGGCGACAATCTGAGCCTGATCGTGCAGGCGCGGGGCGAGATCGGATTCCCCGATCGCGGCAATATCGGCCACTACGCGCCGTTCGATTACGGCGTGATTGAAACACCCGAACCGCAACCCGTATCCGATGACGGGCGCGAATGGGAACTGCGCATCAAGCGGCGCGGCCAGTTAAGCTCGGTTTTTTACGCCTTCTGTCCCTTCGACGTTGTCGGATGGAAGGGCAATCTGACCGCGCTCAAGCTCAACGTGCGCGATATCCGTCCGCTGATGAGCGAGGGAGTGCATCTGCCGCCCAGTGCGCATTGCAACTTCCAGGCGCCGGGATTTGCCGTATGCACCTTCCTGCCGCGTCCGCTCGAAGGCGACCCCAAGGCCGAGCGCGTGCCCTGGTACCATCGCAACATCGACTACGACGAAGTCTTTTTCATCCACGCCGGCAACTTCTCCTTCACCGGGGAGCCGGGCGGACCCACGCCGGGGATGATGTTTCTCAATCCGCAGGGACTCCATCACGGCCCCAGCCGCAAGGAACTGGAGACCGCGCGCGCGAACTGGCGCAAGGACGCCCGCCTGGAACTGACCGCCGTCAATATCGATTGCGAAAAGCCGCTGGAACTTTCAGAGCAGGCCGAGACGGCGCTGGCGGGGGCGGGCAAAGCCCGCCCGTAGCTTTGCGGCTCACACCCCTTTGACGGAAAGGAAGCAGCTGATGGATCTTGGTTTGGGCGGAAAAATCGCGATCGTAACCGGCGGCAGCAAGGGAATCGGACGCGCCGTCGCCTTCTCGCTCCTGACTGAGGGCGCGCGCGTACTGATCTGCGCGCGCGGGCAGCAGGCGCTGGATGAGACGATAAAGTCAGCCGGTCCCTCCGACCGCATTATCGCCGCCGCCGCCGATCTTACCCAGCCCGACGCCATCGAGGCGGTGGTCGAGCGATGCCGCAGTCATTTCGGCGGCGTCGATATCCTGGTCAACAATGCCGGCAGCACGCGTCCGGGCGAGTTTCTCAAGCTCACTGACGAGGCCTGGATGGAGGACTGGTCGCTCAAGTTTTTCGGCTACGTGCGGATGGCGCGCGAGGTGATTCCCATTATGCAGCAGCGCGGCGGCGGCGTGATCGTCAACGTGATTGGCACCGGCGCATTGCGGCCCGCGGCCGGCTTCATGATCGGCGGCGCCGTCAACGCCGCGTTGAATCATTTCACCAAGGCGCTGGCGGACGAAGGAGCCAAACACGGGGTGCGCGTGGTCGGCGTCAATCCGGGACCGATCATGACTGAGCGGCTGCTGCGGTTCCTGCCGCCGGGCGAAAAGCGGGACCAGGCGATGCGCCGCTCCACGCCGCTGGGACGCGCCGGACAGCCGCAGGAAGTGGGAGATTTGGTGGCGTTTGTCGCCTCGCCGCGCGCCGCTTTCATCCACGGCGCCAATATCACGATCGACGGGGGCGCGAATCCGGGTTTGATGGGCTGAACCGGCGGCGCGCGATACTCATCGCGGATGAATCGTCAGCACCGGGCAGGACGATTCGCGCACCACGCGCTCGGCCACGCTGCCGAGGAAGAAATGGGTGATGCCGCTGCGGCCGTGCGTCGCCATCACCACGAGATCGGCGCCGATGTCGGCCGCGGCATTGAGGATCGCGGCGGCCGGCTCGCCGCTGCGGGTCAGCAATTGGTAATCGTCGATAATGCCGACGAGCTTCTCTTCCGACATCATCTCCAGTCGCTTTTTGGCCGTAACTTCCCAGAACGGCTCCTCATCGGCGCTGGATGACAGCTCGACGGCGCCGATCGGAATGGCGGCCACGTACAGAACAAAAAGCCTGGCCCGGTTTTGGCGCGCGAGCCGGATGGCGAAATCGAGTGCGTTGAGCGAATGCTCCAAATCGACGGGACAGAGAATCCGCTGGAAGATGGAACCCGTGGTTGCCGGCAAGTCTGGCCTCTTTGCGCCGCGCGGCGCAACGACGATCTGATTACGCGGACGCGCGGGCGCGCGCCCGCAGCGTTTCAATCCTCGACGATCGAGATGGCCTGCTTGGGGCAGACGCGGACCGCCTTTTCGACCTTGGCCCTCAGCGACTCCGGCGGATTTTCGTTGAGCACGTACAAGCGGTCGTCGGCGCGGACCTCGAACACCTCAGGCGCAACTTCCATGCAGCGCGCGTTGCTTTCACACAAATCGTAATTCACGACTACTTTCATCTTATTTCTCCGGCATCGGCAAATCATCCGGACAGGGGCGCAAAGGTCCCTGTCGATTGCCGCGCTGTCAGGGTTCGTGTCCGATTTATCTACAGATCCGCTGCCGCTGGCAAGGGGGTATTTGCGCCCGCGATTGATTTTTTGCCCGGACCCATCCGCAGCGCGCCGAGGGGTCGTTTTGCGTCTGAACCCGAAAGGTTGCGAACCGGACGGCGGCGGCTTAAAGGTGGTTTTTACCGCGGCGCCCGCGCAATCGAAACCGGAGGCCGGTCCATGCCGGAAAAGGAACCCTTCAAAGTGGCCGTTCCCGCCAGAGTCCTCACCGACTTGCGCGCGCGGCTCAGGAAGACCCGATGGGCCGAGGATTTCGGCAACGAGCAGTGGGCCTACGGCACCAATTCCACCGCGCTCAAAGGACTGGTCGATTACTGGCTGAACGGCTTCGACTGGCGCCGGCAGGAACGGGAGATGAATCGTTATCCCCATTACCGGGCGACTATCGACGGCATCCCGATTCACTTCATCCATCAGCCCGGCAAGGGTCCGCGTCCGATCCCGATCGTGCTCAGTCACGGATGGCCCTGGACGTTCTGGGATCTGCACAAGTTGATCGGCCCGCTGAGCGATCCGGCCGCATTCGGAGCGTCGCCCGACGACGCCTTCGACGTCGTGGTGCCGTCGCTGCCCGGCTACGGCTTTTCCACTCCGCTGACCGCCACCGGCATCAACTACTGGCGCACCGCCGACCTGTGGGTCACGCTGATGCGCGAGGTGCTGGGCTACGACCGCTTTGCCGCGCAGGGCGGCGACTGGGGCGCGATGGTCAGCGCGCAGCTCGGCCACAAGTACCCCCAGCACATGATTGGGATCCACGTCACCATGGTGGGGCCGCTGTCGTTGACCGGGATGAGGCCCAAGCCGGAAGAATACGGGCCGGAAGAAGCCGGATGGTTCGAGCGCACCGCGCATTTCTTTGAGGCCGAGAGCGGGTACTTTCATCTTCAGACCACAAAGCCGCAGACTCTCGCCTATGCTCTGAACGATTCGCCGGTGGGGCTTTGCTCCTGGATCGTGGAAAAACGGCGGACCTGGAGCGATTGCGACGGCCGCGTCGAGCGCCGTTTTACCAGGGACGATTTGCTCACCACCGTGACCTTGTACTGGGTGACGCAGAGTTTCGGCACTTCGGCGCGCTACTACTACGAGGCGGTGCATAACCCATGGCAGCCGTCGCATGACGGGGAGAAGCTGATCACGGCTCCGATGGCGGTCGCGGTGTTTCCCAGGGAGGTCATCCTGATGCCGCGGCGATGGGTCGAGCGGATGTATAATTTGCAGCGCTGGACGGTATTTCAGAGCGGCGGTCATTTCGCGCCGATGGAAGAACCCCAGGCGCTGATCGAGGATATCCGCACCTTCTTCCGCACTTTGCGCTGAATCACCAGGGAGTGCGGATGGCGGCGGCCGAATCCGGGAGCGAAACCATGACTCAATTGAACGATTATCGAATCACGAGCGCCGAGCAACTACGCGCACTTACCGGCGAACCGATCCCAATCGTCAGGCATAAGCTGCTCACCGCGCTTGACGAGATGGCGATCGATTTCATCCGGCACGCGCCTTTTCTGGTGCTGGGTACGGCGGACGCGGACGGCAACCTGGACGTATCGCCCAAGGGCGACGGTCCCGGATTTGTCGCGGTGGAAGACGCCAAGACGCTGCTGATACCCGATCGCGCCGGCAACAAACTCATCTTCAGCCTGTTGAATATCGTGGCCAACCCGCGTGTGGGACTGATTTTCATGGTGCCGGGTACGGATGAAACGCTGCGGGTCAACGGCAGCGCGGAATTGACCACCGACCCCGCGATCCTGCGGCGGCTGGCGGCGCGCGGCAAAACCCCCCAAGTCGCGATTCGGGTGGCCGTGCGCGAATGTTTCTTTCACTGTGCCAAGGCTTTTCGGCGCGCACAGTTGTGGAATCATCAGCACTGGCCGCCGCCGGTCAAAGTATCGTTCGGCAAACTGCTCGCAGCCACAATGGGAGGCGGCGAGGAAATGGCCGAACAGATCGACGCGCAATGCGAATTCGATTACAAGACCAACCTGTAGCTAGAAAAACCGCGAAAACCGCCATGCGCCGCTCGCCGGCGCCCGGCCGCTGCGAATAAACCGGGCCCGGCCGTGGTCAACTCCGCAGCATCGCGGCCGCTTCGGCGATCTTCTGCATCAGCGGAATTTGGCGCCGCGGCATCTGGTGCGGCCGTCAGGAGGGCAAAAGCGATGATGGTTGGCCGCAACCATCCATGCAGGAGTCTGAAAGAAAAACGGCCGGGTAAGCCTGCGGCGTATTTTTCAGGCAGCGGTAATCAATTGTTCGCGCAAGAACGCGATCGTCCGCTCGAGCGCCGCCCGCGTAGGCTGGCCGGCTTCATCGATCAGATGATTGGTGAGCACGCTGTGAGCCGGCCTGGGCGCGGCCGGATTGGCATGCTTCGGATCGATTTCGATGGCTTCGAACGCGGCGCCGAACTCGCGCCGCAGGGTTTCAAAGCGTTGCGCCGGGCAGGCGGGATCCTTGTGAAATCGCAGTCCAAGAATCCGCGCTCGCTGCCCGTCGATTTTGCGATGCGCCGCCGCCAGTTCGGCCGCCGAGACGTGCAGCGCCTGCTTTCTGCTCGACGTGATTGGCAGCGGCAGCGACGGTTGCGACAGGACGGGAGCCAGCATCGGCGCGTCCAGCATCATGGCCAGGGCAAAGTTGCCCGTCAGGCACATCCCGACCGCACCCACTCCGGGACCGCCGCAGCGGCAATGCGCCTGCCGGGCCAGCGCCCGCAGCCAGTCCACCACCGGACTGGAAGCGTTGGCCGACAGCACGCGGAATTCGCGGCTGATACAGCAGCGTGCGAAGGTGCTCGCGACGTAGCCCATCGAGACCGGTTTCATCGGTACCCCGAACAGGTGAGGGATGTGGACGGTAAACCCGGCGTCGGCGACGCGCGCCGCGAACGCCGCCACCTGCGGTGTGATGCCCGGCACTTCGTGAATCACGATTACCGCGGGTCCGGCGCCGCGCACAAACACGTCGCGCGTTTTGCCGTCGAAACCAAACTGCGCCGCGTTGAAGCCCGGAACCTGATTCATCGCGCAGTGCTCAGCCGATCGCGCCCCGATCCTTCAACCGCGCGATATCTTCCCACGAGCAGCCCATTTCCAGCAGCACCTCTTCGGTATGCTGGCCCAGTTCGGGCGAGCACGATCGGATGTTCCACGGCGTGCGCTCGAAATCCACCGGCGCCGGGACAATCTCCTTTTCACCTTCGGGGGTTTCGATTCTGGCAAACGCGCCCGCCGCGCGCATCTGCGGGTCCTTCATCGCTTCCTGTACGTTCTGCACCGGGCACCACCATACCCCCTCGCGGTCGAAAATTTCCGCCCATTGGGCGAGCGGGCGGCGGGCGAACTCGGCGTCGAGCAGCGCCATCAGCTCGCCGGCGTTTTTGGTGCGCGCGCCGAGCGATTCATAGCGCGGGTCCTTCTCCAGTTCCGGACGCCCGATAGACCGGCATACCGCGGGCCAGATACGGTCGCCCTGCAAACCCAGCAGGTAGAACCATTTGGCGTTGGCGTCGCGATAGCAGCTGATCATCGGATTGAAGCTTTGCGTGCGGCTGCGCTGCCCCGAGGGCGGATAGCCGAACATCATCTGGTTAAAGCTGTGGCTCACGCAGAACGCGCCGGTGCGCAGCAGCGAGGTTGAAACCAGCTGTCCTTCACCGGTTATCTGACGCGCGACCAGGGCCGCGCAGGCGCCGCTGGCGGTCGCGAACGCGGTGTAGTAATCGCCGAACGCGCCCGTGCGCATCAGCGGTTCCACTTCCTCGGTCAGCAATGTCGCACCGACGCCGGCGCGCGCGAAGAATGCGCCGATGTCATAGGCGGGCCGATCGACGTCAGGACCCTGAAGTCCGTAGCCGGTCAGATGACAATACACCAGGCGCGGGAACATCGCATGCAACCGCGCGTAGTCTATTTTCAGGCGTTCCAAAGCCTGGCGCCGAACGTTGGTCACAAATACGTCGGCCCGGCCGATCATATCGTAGGCGAGCTTCAGTCCGTGCTCGTTCTTCAGATCGACCACCACGCTGCGCTTGTTGCGATTGGCGACGAAGAAGTTGTGGTTGATCATGCCTTCGGGCCGCCGCCCGGGCTGGATGTTGAGCGCACGATAAGGATCGCCGTCGGGCGGCTCGATTTTGATTACGTCGGCGCCCCAGTCGGCCAGAATCCCGCCCGCCATCGGTCCCGCCGCCCACGCCGCCACTTCGATCACCTTGATTCCGCGCAGCGGCCCGGTCGCATCTGCCTGGCTCATTGTCAGCTCCTCGCTCCGGTTACTGCCGCACGCCCCAGGCCTCGGCCAACTCGCGCGACGTGGTCAGGTACGAAAGCCCGTTCAGCGTGTTCTTCAGCACCATCTCGCCGTACTCCGGCGGATAACCCGCCACGCAGTCGGTAGGTATAATCACGCGGTAATTGCGATTCATCGCCTCGATCGTCGAACCGATGATACCCAGATTCAGCGACAGGCCGGTCAGAACCACGGTGGTGATGCCGAGATTGCGGCATACGCTGTCGAGGCTGCTGTCATGGAACAGCGTGGGCGAATGGAAGCGCCACATGATGAATTCGTCGCCCTGGGGCTTTACCTCGGGCAGAAAGTCGGCGCCCTCCGATCCCAGATGCATCGGCATGTCGGCGCGCTTGACCGCCTGGGCCAGACGGCAGTTGGTGATGAAACCCTCCTGGCCCGCCCGATGAAATGCGGGACAATGGAATACCTTGACGCCAGCGGCGCGCGCCGCCTGCAAAAGCCGGCCGGCGTTCGCCGGCAGTCCCACCTTCTGCGCCGCGTCGCGCAGCGCGGTGAACAGCGGCGGCGTTGCTTTGCCGATTACCGCCTGCTGAATCTCCATCAGCATCAGCGCCGTACTCTTCGGGTTTGCCATTTCCTTCAGGTCGACCGCCATGGAACGCCTCGTAGAACCTGTGTGTTTGATTCCGCCCGCGCCGCAAAAAAGCCGGCACCGGGTTGGCTGAGGATAACTTAATCCGCCACAGTTTCAACCATCGGATCAGGTGCTCCGCGTCCGCTGGAATCGAACCCTTTGCGCCGGCGGGCCCGATGCGCCATCGCGGTGGGCCCTGAATTTAGAACCGGCCCCGCGCAGGTCCGCACCTGAATCCGCAAACCGAACCGGACGGAATTGCTAATCCTGATTGATCAACCGATGCGCCGCGCTGAGGTGGCGCATCGCTTCGCGCTTGCGGCCCTGCTGCTCATAGATTTGCGCCAGATGCAGATGAGCTTCGATCAAATCGGGTTCGCATTGCAGGGCGCGGGCGAAGCTGTCCGCGGCGCGCTCGAGGTTCTGCAGCTTGCGGTAAAGCACGCCCAGATCGAAATGCAGCTCCGCGTTGCCGGGCTCCAGCACCGCGGCGGCGTCGAGATGACGCGCGGCGCCGGCCGGATCGCCGGCGCGCTCCAGCAGCGAACTCAGGCGGCGATGCGCCAGGGCGTCGCGCGGCCGATACTCCAAATACTCGCGATAAAGCTGTGCCGCGCGCGCGGGGTTGCTTTCCTCCAAACCGCCGGCGGCGTCGATCAGGCGGCGCAGGCGAACCGGCGCGTCCGCCTGCTTGACGGTCTGTCCGGCCGGCGCGGGGCCATAGTCGAACTGCATCTGGCCGGTGTCCGCCTCGAACACGACGACGCCGTCGCGCACCAGGATTCTGCCGTCCTCTTCGTACAGCTTGACCGCGGTGACCGGGCGCTGCGTGTCCAGCATCTGGCCCACCCGCTGGAAGCATCGCGCGACCGTCTCGAGCCGGCGCCGGTTGGGGAGCAATTCCTTGGCCATGCGCATCATGAGCAGGTCTTCGAAAGTGAACTGGTAATGCCGTCCGCGCACTGACGCCGGCGTGACCAGTTTGCGCTTGACCCAGTAGCGGATGCGCTCGGGCGAGATCGCAAGGATGCGCGCCGCCATCCGCGTCGAGAAGTTCTGCCGCTGCGCCGCTCCGCCCCGCTTATCCATCCTGCAGCGAAGTATTATCCGCCATGGTTTGGCGCTCAAGCCGCGCGCATCGCAACTTTGCACAGTATGCACAAGCGGCCGCGGCCAGCGCGTCCGTCACGCGGATTCGATTTGCTTGATCGTCTGCAGCAGCCGCACGACCGATTCCACCGCGTTGCGGGCGTTGTCGATCCGATCCACCGCCTGCTCGCGCGTCATCCCCGGCCCGGTCACGCCGAAGCCCACCGGCTTGCCGGTTTGCGCGGCCAGCTGCGCGGCAGCCTGCGCGGTCGCATGCATGATCACCTCATCGTGGAGGGTGTCGCCCTTGATCACGGCGCCGATCAGCACCACCGCGTCGATATCTTTGCGCCCCAGCATCCGCTTGACGATGGCCGGCATGTCGAACACTCCCGGCACGTGGACGACCATGGTTTCCACGCCGAGAAATTCGGCATGGCGGCGCGCCCGCTCCAGCATCAGCGAAGTCACGTCGAAGTTGAAATCCGCCGCCACCAACCCCAGTTTCACGTCCCGCTCCTTTCCCGCCATCGGCTTGTCTCTCTTAACCGGCTGCCGGAGCGCTGCGCACTTCGACGCCGCGTTCGTGTAGATAGCGCTTGATCGCCGGGATCGGCCAGGTGCCGTAATGCACCATCGAGGCGACGATGGCGGCGTCGGCGCCCGCCTCAATGAACGCCCGCCGCAGATGCTCCGGCTCGCCCGCGCCGCCCGAGGCGATCACCGGGATCGAGACCGCGCGGCTGATGGCGCCGGTCAGGTCCAGCTCGAAGCCGGCGTTGGTGCCGTCGCGATCGATCGAATTGATGCACAGCTCGCCCGCGCCCAGCCGTTCGCCCTCGCGCGCCCACTCGATCGCGTCCTTGCCGGTGAACAGGCGGCCGCCGTCGATGACCACTTCATAGCCCGACGGCACTGCGGGGCGCGCCCCGGTCTTCTTCACCTGCATCGAGAGCACGATACATTGGCTGCCGAACGCCCGCGCGCCCTGCGTGATGATTTCCGGATTGCGGACGGCGCCGGAATCGATCGATACTTTTTCCGCCCCCGCCAGCAGCACCGCGCGCATATCCTCCAGCGTGCGCAAGCCGCCGCCCACGCTGAACGGGATGAAAATCTCGCGCGCCACCGCCCGTACCACGTCGATCATGATTCCGCGCCGCTCGTTGGACGCCGTTATGTCGTAAAACACCAGCTCGTCGGCGCCCTGCTCGTAATACGCGGCGGCCATCGCGACCGGATCGCCCACGTCCACGTTGCCCTTGAATTCGACCCCCTTGGTGACTTTGCCGGCGCGAACGTCCAGGCAGGGGATGATGCGCTTGGAGAGCATCGTTACAACCTGCAGAAGTTATCCAGCACGCGCAGCCCCGCCGCGCCGCTTTTTTCCAGATGGAATTGCGTCGCCACCAGCCGATCGCGCCCGATTGCGGCGCAGAACGTCACGCCATGCTCCGCCGCCGCGATCACCACCGAGGGATCGGCCGGAACCGGATAGTAGGAATTGACGAAATAGAAATGACTGTGGTCGGACACGCCTTCGAATATCGGATGCGGGCGCAGCTGATGTACCCGGTTCCATCCGATCTGCGGGACCTTGAGCGGGCGTCCATCGATGGCGTGGGGAAAACGCCTGACCTCGCCGGCCACGACTCCCAAACATCGCGCGTCGTCCTCTTCGCTGCGGTCCATCAAAATCTGGATGCCGATACAGATGCCCAAAAACGGTTTGCCCGCGGCGATTACGTCCTCGCGCAGCACCCGATCCAACTGCAGGCGCCGCAGGTTGTCCATGGTCGCGCCCGCCGCACCCACGCCGGGCAGAATCACCCGCTCGGCCATACGGATTTGGTCAGGCCGGTCCGTGATTTCGCATCGATGCCCCAGGTGCTCCAGGGCGCTCGCCACGCTGGTCAGATTTCCGGCCCGGTAATCGACGATCGCGATCATTTCAAGTATTCCCGCCAGCTATCGAACATATCACGAAACGCCGCCTGAGCGCAGACAGCAACCAGGCGCCGATGGGAGGGGCATGGCTTTCCCGAACGCGGCGCGCTTGCGGCCCCGCTTTGCGCAATCCCCCGCTCCATCGATGGCGCGCCGCCCTAGCGCGCGGTGATCCCCCCGTCCACCACGAACACCGCCCCGGTCACGAAACTCGACTCATCCGAGGCCAAATACAACGCGCAGTATGCGATATCCTCCGGCTTGCCCAGCCGCTGAATGGGCGAGATGCTGAGCGGGCGGGACGCATCCTTGAGCGGACCGACGACCGGCGCAACCATCGGCGTGTCGATGACTCCCGGGCAGATGCAGTTGACGCGCACGTTCCGCGGTCCGAATTCCACCGCCAGCGCGCGGCTGAGCGAGATCATTCCGCCCTTGGCCGCGGTATAGGCGTGAGCGTCGCGGCCGCCCACCAGCGCCGCAATCGAGGAGGTATTGATGATCGATCCGCCGCCGGTCTTGAGCATTTCCGGAATCCCGTACTTGCAGGTCAGAAAAACGCTCTTCAGGTTGATCGCCATCACCCGGTCCCAGTCCTCTTCGGGAGTGCGCAGAATGTCGCGCATCGACAGGCTGGAGGAGTAGCCGACCCCGGCGTTGTTGTATAGAACGTCGATGCGGCCGTAAGAATCCAGCGCGCCTTCGATCAGATGCTGCACCGCCGCCGCGGCGGAAACGTCGGCGCCGATATGAATCGCCTCCCCGCCCGCCGTCCGCACCTGCGCGGCGGTCTGTTCGCCGGATTCGGTATTCCAGTCGCTGAGCACGACTTTCGCGCCTTCCCTGGCGAATAAAAGCGCGGCCGCACGGCCCTGCCCGCTGCCGGCGCCGGTGATTATCGCGACCTTGTCCTGCAATCTCATGGCTGGCCTCCCGCGCGGCCCTGTTCTCCCCGCCTGGCGCATTATCCCACCCTGTCGAGCGCGGGAAAAACGGCCAATCCGGCGCCCGGCCCGGGTCCGGCGCGCGATATCTCGGTTTGATATCGGCGGCCGATGCGGGAAAACGGATTCGAATCCAGATATTACTCTATGTCGAAATATATTGACAAACTGTATAGAGAGCCTGCACACTTCAGTGCGGAGCCGATCTCGGTGTTTTTTTTGTCTTTGCCATCGCTCCACGCCTGGCCCGGTACGGGAGGGCGGACGCGTGGCCGGCGCGTCGATGGCGCGCGGCACGAACCTCCGCCTGAGTTGTTTCGCCGATGGAAAACATCTGCTGGACAGGGGGTCGGAAATGAGTGAGCGAACCGGCAACCCAGCGCGCTCCGTTGTGCGCCGCCGCGGGCCGAATTCCCATTGCGCCGCGCGCCTGACATTTGTCCTCGCCGCGATGATGCTCACGATGGCGGCGGGATGCGCCGCGGCGCCTTCCAACCCGCCGCCCGCTGCGCAGGACGCGCAGCCAGCGGCAGCCCCGGCCGAGCTGTCGCAGGATGCGGTGCCGCCTGGCGGATCGGGCCGCCTGGCGCGTCTGTGGGAGGAGCGCAGCAGGGACAGCTTCTCGCCCGACTTCGCGGTCGGCCCCGGCGACGTGCTCGAGATTTCGGTGCCCGACATGGACCAACTCAAGGAGCGCGACGCGCGAGTCTCGGCCAGCGGAACCATCGAACTGCCGGTAATCGGAGTGGTCGAGGTCGCGGGGCTTACCGAGGACCAGGTCAAGGCGAAGCTCGAGCAGAGTCTCTCCAGATACATGCGCGAACCCGATGTCGACGTGATCGTCAAACAGTACAACAGCCGTGAAGTCGCGGTGGTCGGGATGGTGCAGAAGCCGGGGCTTTACACCTTGACCAGCCGCTCCGACACCATCCTGGACATGATCAGCAAGGCGGGCGGCATGATGGAGAACGCCAGCTCGCGCATCATCTTTGTGCCCGCGCCCAAAAACGGCAATCCGATGCTGCGCCGGCAGGCGATGGCGTCGATCGATGGCGCGTCCGGCGCGATGGCGGATGGTGGGCCGGAAACCGCGGGTGCGGTGCGTCCGGCGTCGGTCCAGCGCGCGGATCAGCCCTCGGAGAAAGCCGCGGCAAGCCACAACGCGGCCGCGGCCGGGGTCGCCCAACTGCCGTTTACGCTCAGGCAATCCGATCCGATTCAAATCGATCTCTCCAGCGCCAGAGGCTCCAGGGAGTTCGTGGATCTGCCCGCGCGTCCGGGCGACGTGATCATCGTGCCAGCGTCGGGCGAGGTGATGGTCCAGGGATGGGTCGCCAATCCGGGGGCGTTCAAGATCACGCCCGGGATGACCGCGCTGGGCGCGGTGACCGCCGCCGGCGGCGAGCAGTTCAGCTCCTCGGCGACGGTGCTGCGCACCGGCCAGGACGGCGACAAGGTCCAGATACCGATCAACCTGGGCCGTATCAAAGCGGGCACTGAAGCCGACGTCCCGGTGCAGTCGGGTGACGTAGTGATCGTCAACCGCTCCGCGGTCGGCGCGGTGCCCTATTTGGTCTACTCGCTGTTCAGCAAGTTCGGCACCGGGGCTTACCTGCCGGTCCCATTTTAATCCGGGCGGACAAACCCATGCAGGAAGTCATAGTTCCGCATCAGAACGGCAACGTTCCCGGCCCGTCGACCCTGGACGGATTCGTTCATCGATGGCTGGAGATCAACCGCGGTCCGCAACCGCCTCAGCCCGAAGTCGACCTGCGCCAGTACTGGCGCATCCTGCGCAAGCATCTGCGGCTGATCTCCGGATGCCTGGCGGGCTCTGTGCTTCTGAGCCTATTTTGGGTGTTGACTCAAACCCCAATGTACACGGCGACCTCGCTGGTGATGATCGAGCCCCACGCGCCGCAATTGCTCGACATAAAAGGGCTGATGAGCGAGCCGCTAGCTTCCAATGAATACGATTTCTACAAGACTCAATACGACATACTAAAAAGCCGCAGTCTTGTGGCGCAGGTGATTCGCCAGCTCGACCTCGAGGATGAGCCATACTTTAATGACGAGAATGCTGACAAGGGCCTGGTAGCCGGTGCGGCCGGGTGGTTGCGTAGCCTGTTCGTCCAGTCATCTGACAAGGGCAACAGCGACGAAGAACAACAACAGGAAGGGCTCGGAGTCGATCCGGCGCTCATCGATAAATATCTGCGCGGGCTCTCGATCGAGCCGCGAATCGGCACCCACCTGGTGGCGGTCGGCTACTCAACTCCCGACAAAGCGCTGTCCGCGCGTATCGCCAACGCCCACGTCAAGGCCTACATACGGCGCGGAATCGACCTGCACGCGCAGGCCAGCAGCGCCGCGCAGGAATTCCTGCAGCACAAGCTGCTCGATCTGAAAGAACGCGTGGAAAAATCGGAAGCCGC